>CABYJE010000005.1 GCA_902519235.1 uncultured Prochlorococcus sp. | reverse complement strand
TAAGCTTGCAGAGGCTACTAAATTTTGTAATGATTTTAATTCTTGATTATTTAATACAAGTTTTTCTATTTCTTGATGATCAATAAAAGTAATATCTGATTTTTCTTCTAGAACATTATCAATATAATTTTTTGTTTCGCTCGATAGAACATTAACAGAGTTGATACTTAGAGTAAGTGGTAAAAATAAGATAGGGTTTATAACTCTTCTAAGCATTTTTTATAATTTCGAAATATTCGATTAACCAATCAAAGTATTAATAATATCATTTGAATCATCAAGAACGTGAATTCTGGTGTTTAATTGATTTTCAACTTCTTGAATATTTTTATCATCTAAAAATAAATCAGTATTAATTTTTAACATAATAGATGGTATGTAAACAGTTTCTCCTAAATCTTTATTTTGTAACCCATGAATTAGGTCTTCTCCAGTTAGAAGTCCAGTTACAACTTGCTCTTGTCCCCAATAAACACTTGGTAGACCATATAAATTAATTATTAATCCGTCAATTAGGTTTAATTCTTGAACTATAGGAATTAGGGCTTCATAGACTAATTTACCAACAATCCAACTAACCTTTTTTGGCTTTTTTACTTTTTTAGGTAGGTTTTTAGACTTCTCTCTTAGTGTTTCTAGAAAATTTCTTATAGTGCCAACTCCATTAGATTCCTGCGGCATATTTTCGTATGTTTTGTAACTAGGTAAATTTGTACCAGCAATTAAATACCATTCGTCTGCTAGCCAACAAAAACGAGTCCCAAGAGTATTTTGTAAAGAGGCTTGAATTCTCTCTACTTGTTTAATAGTTTTTTTTGCGTATTCTGGGCTTATAGATTTCAATCCATCATTTTCAGGTCTAAATTTTGTAAGTCCTACAGGAACTATTGCAACTGAAAGTACTGTCTGAGAGTTTTTTTTGTAGAATTCAGCAAGTTCCAAAATTGATTTTTCAAGAATATCCCCATCATTTATATCTGGACAAACAACAATTTGAGCATGTATTTGAATAGAGTTTTTTTCGAACCACGAAATTTGATCAAGAATCACTCCTGCTTTTTTATTTTTTAATAATTTTTCTCTTGTAGCGGGATCAGTAGCATGAACTGAAATAAAAAGAGGGGATAGTTTTTGCATAGCAATTCTTTCCCAGTCTTCTTTTTTTAAATTCGTAAGAGTTAAATAAGACCCATATAGGAAACTTAATCTATAATCATCATCTTTTATATAAAGGCTTTTTCTCTTACCACTTGGCTGTTGATCAATAAAACAAAATGGACATTTATTATTGCATTGCTTGATTGAATCAAACAATGCATCTTTAAAATTTATACCCAAATTAACGTCTTGATCCTTTTCAATATTTATATTGTGGATTTCATGATTTTTATCTAAAACTGATATGTCTAAAAATTCTTCACTAATGAGAATCTTATAATCAATTAAATCTCTTGGTTTTTTCCCATTAATACTAATAATTGAATCACCCGATTCAAATCCTATTTCTTCAGCAATGGAATTAGCTTCAACACTTTCAATTACTGCGGGGTTTATTTTATAAGTAATATTTGGAACCAAAAGACCATTGAGATCTTCCGTGTAATTAATTTCTTGCCACACAATTTAAGGCTAAATATTCTTATTTATACTTATTCTAAACTTATATATGACTCAAAGTGTATTAAATACTTTTAAAAAACTAAATATAGGTGTGAAATTATGGGCCTTTTATTTATTAAAATATGACATTCGCAGTTTTCTAAAACACGATTTAGATTAATTAAAATAACCATTTTCATTGAAAGAATTAATTACAAAAAATCTAGAAGTAAAAGATAAATTCAACTATGAATCTCATAAGACAGTTGATTCATACGAAAAAAGTTTTTTATCTAATGCTATATCTTTAAGATTGTGGTCTTCTTTTTTTGTAATTTTACCTATTTTTGTTCAAGCCCCTTGGGTTAGATTAGAACCAATAAGTGCTCTTTGTTTTACTTTTGTTATTGTCTTGGTGGCAATTGTTTTGAATCAGAAAGTATCAAATAAATGGTTTATTGTCAGCTCATTATTACTTGGTGTATCAGGTAGTTGGCTTGGTGGATGTTTGTTTTGGGGATGGTTAAGCCCATTTCCTATCCTACACATACCTGTTGAAGCTGTAGTTCTCCCATTAGCTTTAATTGGATTTGGTACTAATTGGAAAATAGGTTCAAGTTTTTATATATCTTCTTTATTTGGAACCGCAGTTACTGACATTACAATATTTTTAATCGGAATCATGGATCAATGGAGGCAAGTAATTACAGCAGATTCTGAAAATGCACCTATGATTCTTCAAAAAACCTCTGAGAGTCTTATTCAAATAAAATCATTATCTATTATCGTTTTTGTTGCTCTTATACTTTGGTTTATTTCAAAAGAAATTTTAGATTCTGCCACAATTAATACTACTAATGGCAAAGCACTCTTAGTTTCTGGTTACGTCATTCAAACGACATTAATTGTTGATGGTATTTTTATTGTTTTAGCAATTCTGCAACCAACTTTTAGTGGATTGGTTTAATGTTAAGGCCTCCATTTTCGCAAGAACCGATACCAATAAATAATTGGGATGTAATCGTTATAGGCGCTGGAGCTGCTGGCCTTATGACTTGTCTTGAATTACCCTCAAATTTAAAAGTGCTTCTTTTAAATAGAAATACTAGTAAGGTATCTTCCAGTAGATGGGCTCAAGGAGGAATTGCATCTGTTGTTAGACATGATGATTCATTTGATCTTCATGCTGAGGATACTTTAAAAGCAGGTGATGGACTATGTGATTTTCGAGCTGTAGAAATGCTAGTTAAAGAAGCTCCAGGTTGTGTAGAGAGGTTGCAGAATTTAGGGATGATTTTTGACCAAAGTTCTGATCAATTAGCTACTACCTTGGAAGCAGCCCATTCACGCAGAAGAGTCTTACATGTTAAAGATCGTACTGGAAGAGCATTAGTTGAAGTTCTAGAAGATCATATTGAGAATCAAAAAAATATTCTTCACTGCAGGGGTGTAAGAGTAACTGAACTTCTCATTGAAAATAAAGAATGTAGAGGAGTTCAGGTTCTTGATGGAGCAAATTTATATTGGATTAAATCTAGAGCAGTTGTTTTGGCTACAGGTGGGGGTGGGCACTTATTTACAAATACAACAAATCCTGCTCAATCTTCTGGTGAAGGGATTGCTCTTGCATGGAAAGCAGGAGCTGCTATCGAAGATTTAGAGTTCGTTCAATTTCATCCAACCGCTTTAAAATTTTATGGTGCACCTTGCTTCTTAATATCTGAGGCACTTAGAGGGGAGGGAGCGATTTTAGTTGATAATAATGGTGAAAGTCCGGTTAAAAATCTTGAAAATCGTGATCTAGCTACAAGAGATCAGGTAAGTAGAGCAATTATGAAAAATATGCATGATAATAATGTAGACCATGTTGGCTTAGATCTTCGGTATATTGACCCAGAAAAAATTGTAGAGCGCTTCCCCACGATCTTAAGCCGATGTCAGGACTATGGCGTTAACCCTTTAAATGAGGTTATTCCCGTAGCTCCTGCAGCTCATTATTGGATGGGAGGTGTTAAGACTGATCTTAATGCATCTTCAACAAGAAAAGGATTATATGCCGTCGGAGAAGTTGCTTCTACAGGTGTGCATGGTGCTAATAGACTGGCAAGTAATTCACTGATGGAGTGTCTTGTTTTTGCGAGAAAAATGTCTTCAATTGTTTTGAATGACCTTTCTAAATTTGAAAAATTTGATAGATCATTTCAAGAGTTTGATATTGAAGATCCTCAAGAAGATCAAATTTCTATAATTGCTAAAAAAATTGATGAACTAAGAAAACTATGTTGGTTAAATTTAGGTGTATCTCGAAATAAGTTAAATATGATTAAATTTTTAAATTATATTCAAAATGATATAGATAAATTAAATAAAAATGATTTACTAAATAGTCTTGCAAAAATAAAATTTGATCAAAAAATAAAACTTAGTGAACGCAATAGGAGAGCATTAAATCTTTTACTTGATTTAAAGAATAGACAAATAACCACTATAACTTTATTAAAAGCTTGTCTATTTAGAGAAGAAAGTAGAGGAGGGCATTATAGAGATGATTTTCCTGATAAAGATAAAAATTGGGAATGCCATACTAGACAACAGTTAGATCAAAAAATTCAAAAAAGATTTATTAAAAATTAAGATCTCCCTGATAGTCGGTTTTTGTTGCTAATTCATTTAAGTCACGAGTACCACTAATAATTTCTCCATTTATTTCCCAAGAAGGAAATCCACTGATTCCTTTCGTTTGGCATAGCTCATACTCATTATCTTTACCATCTTTAGCACATTCAACTACTTTTAATTCTTTAACTGCTTCCTTACCAAATAATTGTTTCTGATCGTGGCAATGAGGGCACCAGTATGCACTATACATAACAATATTATTTTTATTTAAAAATTTTGCAAACTTTATCTTCTGGGGAGAGCTTGAAGTGGTAATTATTGGAGATACATTTTCAGTGGGGTTTGCAACATCAATAGCATTAGAGGGGTCAACGTTTGTTGACCAAATTAGACCTCCCATCAGGACACTAATGGCTACAATGAAACCTCTAAAAATCATAGGTTCTCTACTTTCGAACTTTGCTCCAATCATAGAAATTATAAAGATAGAAAACGATAAAATTGCTGAAAGTATACAAAAAAAGCAATATGCTTGAATCTTAAAAAACATTATATTTATCAATAAAAAGCTAAATGTTGATGATGCACAAGAAATTAGAAATACTAACCACCATAAAAACTTATTTAGGTTTTCTTTTGGGGAAATTAAATTAAGTGAGAGTACAATTGTAATAACTAATATTGATAAATATGTTATAAATCCAGCTAATGAGAGAGGTATATTAACTTGATTATTTTCAAATAAAGTACCCCAAGGACTATTTAAAACTGTTTCACAACCATTTTGTATCCCTGGGCATGAAAGCGAAGTAAATAATCCCCAGTTTTTTAAAGTAATCGAACCTGTATCAACTATGCCTATAGTGCTAAGAATTGCAATTATGATTTTTGGCCATTTCAAATCTTTTTTATTTCTTCTGTTTAAAGTCTTAAGGGCCATACAAAAAGAAAGTTTGTTATTTACATTATCTATCCTAATATTATCTTGGCATGAGAGTTATATACGAAATTCTGTATAAATCTTTTAATTCTTATTTTCAAGTTGTGGAACAAAATAGTCTCAATGTAAAAGAAAAAAAACTATCTAAGGTTGCATTCAGTCATGTTGGTTGTGAGAAAAATCTTGTTGATACCGAACATATGCAAGGCTTATTAGATAAAGAGGGTTATGAAGTTGACAGCAATATAAATGATGCAAATGTAGTTGTTGTAAATACTTGCAGTTTTATTGAAACAGCTAGAGAAGAATCTATTAGAAAAATTCTAGAATATACAAATCAAGGAAAGGAAGTAATAGTTGCAGGCTGTATGGCTCAGCATTTTAAAGATGAGCTTATAAAAGAAATCCCTGAAATAAAAGGTTTGATTGGAACAGGAGATTATCAAAAGATAGCCAAGGTTTTAGACAGAGTAGAAAAAGGGGAAATCGTTAATGAAATTTCAAAAATACCTGAATTTATTGCAGATGAGGAAGTACCTCGTTTTGTAGATAAAAATAAATTTGTTGCTTATCTTCGCATTGCTGAAGGCTGCAACTATAATTGCGCTTTTTGTATTATTCCTAAGTTGAGAGGTCCTCAAAGAAGTAGAACAATAGAATCTATAGTTTCAGAAGCCAAAAGTCTTGCAAAAAAGGGTATTCAAGAAATCATTTTAATTAGTCAAATAACAACTAATTATGGTCAAGATATTTATGGAAAACCATCATTAGCCAAACTTTTGAATGAGCTTTCTAAAGTTCCAATTCCTTGGATAAGGATACATTATGCTTATCCAACGGGTTTAACTGATGAAGTTATTAGAGCTTTCAAAGATTCAAAGAATATAGTGCCTTACTTTGATTTACCACTTCAGCATAGTCATCCAGATGTATTGAAGAGTATGAATAGACCTTGGCAGGCTTCTTTGAATGAATCAATTTTGGAGAAAATTAGAGAAGAAATTCCATCTGCTGTATTAAGAACTAGTCTCATTGTTGGATTCCCGGGAGAAAAAAAAGAACATTTTGAACATCTTCTTGAATTTTTGGATAGGCACAAATTTGATCATGTGGGAGTGTTTATTTTTTCTCCTGAGGAAGGAACTGCAGCTTTTCATTTGCCAAATAAAGTTTCTCTAGAGGTTGCAGAGGCAAGAAAAGATAATGTTATTTCAGTTCAACAAAATATCTCCAAAGATAAAAATCAGTCATATGTTGGTTCAAAAATGAAGATTTTGGTGGAAAAAATATCAGACAATAACGAATTAATAGGTCGGTCCTATAATTTCGCCCCTGAAATTGACGGAACAGTAATTGTATCTGTTAAGGATAAAACTGATTTGAAAAATTATATTGGTAAATTTGTTGAAGCAAATATTTCTTTTGCGGATGAATATGATTTGTATGGAGAGACTATTAAAATTTTATAGTTTTTTAAATTAATTTAACTGCTCTTAAAAGCTTATCTAATGCGAAAGCAGCTCCAAAACCAAAACCAATAAATGCAAAATAGAAAATGATGTTCATTAATTTTTTTACTTTTATTTAATTTAACATCAGATGAAAAGATTAGATTTTTTCGTTTAATTTCTTAATCTTGTATATATGGTAATCTTTTGTATAAACATTCTTCTGCTTTTTGTAGTTCCCGGCCTAAATATAGGGCATGGTCCAATCTGGTTATTAAGTCATTTCTGTCTTCAGTGATCATTATCCCAAGTTGTTTCGCACTAATACCTTTAAAAACTTCATTACTAACTCTTTTATTTTGAGAGTCGCATTTAATCGGTTCATTTGTTTCTGGGTCAAGCGCATATCCCTCATCATTAATATTATTTAGAAAGTGCTCTAAAATTATTTTATTTTCTTCTAAATCTACTTTGATAATAAAATAACCGTTTGGATCTAAATCTATATATCGGTTAGATAGGTTATTATCAATCATTGTTTTTTCATCGAAACTGTTCTTAGAATCCATTCTTAGAAGTTAATAAAAAACTATATTACTAATATAATCTGTGGTAAAGCCGAATAATTTCTTATTTAAATGGTATAGATTTATTTTCAAAATCAATTTCCATCTCGGTTTGCTTATTCACTTCATTTAGCCAAGGATAAATTATATTTTCCATATTTTTGTCAAACCACTTATGCATGCTAACAGTGCTTTTTGCAAAAAACCCTCTCCGTCTTTTATGTTTACCACCCGCTCCAGGATCAAACAAATGGATACTATTTTTTATTGCCCATTCAATTGGTTGGTAATAGCATAATTCAAAATGTAAATTAGATATTTCTTCTTGACTACCCCAATATCTACCCCATAAGTTGTTTTGATTTTTAACGCACATCGACATAGCAAAAATTTCATTTGAATCATGTTTTGATGCACTAAAAAGTAAAAGATTTTTTTTATTATCAACCAGTGTTTCGAAAAATGTAGATGTTAGATATTTACTTCCCCAAACTCCCCACCTAGAACAATGCTTTTCATAAAAATTATGCATTTTTTTGAGGATTTCTTGGTTGATATCATCTTCATTAAAAATTTCTACTTTAATGTCTTGTTTAGTAATTGATTTCCTCTCTTTTTTTATATTTTTTCTCTGATTAGAGTTAAATCTAGATAGAAAATCGTCAAATGTTTTTTCTCCATTACTCCTCCATTCACTGCTGGAGTTTATCCATTCATAGTATCCCAAAGATTTAAGATGATTGCCCCAGCTTTCATCAATATATAAAAAATTACAACTTAGGATTTTGTTTGTAATCGCAAAGCTTTCGATATGGTTTATTAGTAAATTTGTAATTTCTTTCTTATCTTTATTTTTTTTATAAAGAAATTGATATCCATTTACAGGACTATAAGGACTCATTCCAATTAATTTAGGATAATAATTTAAATTCAGCTCTTGAGCCAATCTTGCAAATGATTGGTCAAAAATGAATTCTCCATAGCTATGATTTTTTAAAAAAAGTGGAGCAATTCCTAGTATTTCTTCATTTTTATACGCAACAAAATATAGAGGCTGCCAACCAGTTTCTCTTGAAACACTTTTAGAAATCTCAAGGTTTTTAATCCAAGTCCATTCATAAAATGGATTATTAATTTCATTTGCTAATTCATTCCATATCTCCTTGGAGATTTCCTTAATTGACAATTTGACTTCAACTTTATGTATTTTTTGGTTCATTTATTATTGAAAATATTTCAAATCTTTTTGTAATGAACATGGATTTCATTATTCATTAAATTTTTAATTGATTTTATTTCCCATAGCCTTTTGAGATTAAAAATCGCATTTGTTTGTTCTGGAGGGATCCATGTATATCTACCTCCAATAATTCGTGGAATTATTGTAATTTTTATATCTGTTATTAGATCCTCTTTTATAAATGAATTTATAAGTTTTGCACCTCCTAAAAGAGCTAAATCATTTATCCCTTGTTTGTTAAGTGAAATTAAAGTTTTTTTCCATGAATCTTCGAAAAAGAGTTCTTTCTCGAATTCATTATTCGACGAATTATCAACATTACTTGAGCTTATTAGCCATCTTCTAATTGGTTGATGAAAGTATTTCCAATTACTGTTAAATTTTTTGCTATTTGAAGCAACTATAGAAATTGGTTGGCTTTTTGATATATTTACTTCGTCATTATCAGTGAGATTTTTAACTAGGTAAGTTGATTGATGAGCTATTAAAGTACCTAAACCAAAAATGGTTGCGTCAACCATTGATAAGGTTTGATTTAATATTTTTTTATCTTCATCGCTTCCAAGATGCGATTCCCCACCTCCTGGAAATGCAATTCTCCCATCAAGACTTGATGCTATAACAATTATTACTCTTGGAATATTCAAGTTTGCGTGACTAAACTATTTTCCAATTTCAACTTCAACGTATTGGTTAACTTTTGATCAACATATATTTCTGCAGCATTATTTGGACTCTCTTGAAGTCTTATTTTGTGTAATGTTGCACCAAGATTATGTATTGGTTTTTTAAGAATATCAGAAATATATAAAGCTATATTTTCAGCAGTTGGTACACAATTATGGAAAAATTCGATGTCTTTATTAAGAAAAGTATGATCTAGTTGTTCAACAACTAAATCGTTAATTATCTCTTGGAGAGCAGATAAGTCACAAACCATTCCTGTTCTTTTATCAATGTCTCCTTTTACAGTTATATCGACAAGATAGTTATGACCATGTCCATTAACTCTGGCACATTTCCCATAGATTTTTTTATTTTCATCAAAGGATATCTCTTCTTTTGCAAGTCTATGAGCGGCTGCAAAATGAGTTTGTACTGTTAAAAATGCTTCCATGTTTTTTCCAAAATAATCTGCCCATAAATTTGGGTTTTCATAAAGTCTTAGACTTGTCAGAGGTAAATCATCCTTTAGACGACTCCAAATGACCTTTACTAATGCTTCAGTTGTGGGAAGTATACCTTCTTGATTATTAACATTAAATTCAGGCCAGACATCATTTAAAAAACGAAAATCTAATTGTCCAGTAACCTTATCTTTAATAGAGTGTTTAACATCAGAGAGATTAAGTACCATTCCATCAGAGTCTAGTTCTCCACCCATTGAAACAATAAGTTCATAATTATGACCATGACCTGGTGCAATACTGCACTTTCCGAAAAGAGATAAATTTTCTTCTGGGCTTTTTTCAGGAAGCCAATAACGGTGACTAGAACTAAAGCAGGCACGTCGAGTTATGACGCATTCACGTCCTTTTCCATGAGATGGTTTGGATTGTGTAGAAGTCATACCTGTCTGCGATAATACTATCTTAAGGTTTTAAATACGCTTTTGTCTTTATGGAACAATCCATTATTGAAAAAACAGTTCATGCTATTAAGGGCAGAAGCATATTTTTAATAGGAATGATGGGTTCTGGTAAGTCACAAACTGGTTTGAAACTGGCTGAATTATTGAAGTATAAATACATTGATTTAGATTCATTAATAGAGAAGTTGGCAAAAAAATCTATCAATCAAATTTTTAAGGATGAAGGAGAAGATAATTTCCGAGAATTAGAAGCAAACTGCCTTAAAGAAACTATCAAAATTCCTTCATTAGTAATCTCAACTGGGGGAGGAATAGTTACTAAATCGGAAAACTGGGGAATCTTAAGACAGGGAATAATTGCTTGGATAGATCTCGACAAAGATATAGCAATTGAAAGATTGAAAAATGAAATTGAAAATAGGCCACTTCTTCAGGGAAAGAATCTAAATGATCTATATATGAGCATTTTTCAATCTAGAGAAAATTTGTATTCTCAAGCAGATTTAAGAATTCAAGTAAAAAAAGAAAATATTGAAGAAGTTGCTATGAAAATAATTAATGCAATTCATAAAGAAATAATCAGTTAATCTGGTTCAATTCTTACTGCAAACCATTTGATAACATATCCTAATTTTATTTCTAATTCATAAGTGCTTTCCAATAATTCTTCAAAAAAATCCTGATCAGGATCTTCTATATTTTGATATATTGTTTGTGTTTCTTTCTTACTAAGCCAATTCTTCAACCATAAAATTGCCTCTTGCTTTGATACAATTTTTTCCTTTGAATCTGGCTCTAATAATACATAATGATCTGATGCTCTTATTAGTGGATTTGACATAATGAAAATTCTTCTTGGATTAATTCTTTGCTTGATTTTTCAAGGAATTTTTTTTGAAAGTTCTTTTGCTCTAGTAGATTCTAACGTACGAGAGTTTTTGGAAAATCGTGTAAATCAATGGCCAGAATTGTATTTGCCAGATTTTAAATTATCGGATACTTCCAAGGATTTAATTTATCCTAAATGGTTCGAGGGGAATTGGCTTGTTACTTCTCAAGATATAGTTAATGACTCAGAAGAGCCAGTTATTTATAAAGTAAATTTCTTTAAGAATGATTCAGATTTAATTATTGGTAATCGTGCAAAAAATTCTGAATCTATTGGAAAAGCAATATTTGGTGAAACTTTAATCAAGGTTGTAAATGATCCTCAATCTATTAATAATCAAATTACTTATTTAAAAGATGATTTTTATATTGACTCAAGAATTACAGGGAGAAATCAGATCCAAGATAATGATATTTTTTTTGCAGATGAGCTAGTTATACAAACAGCACATAAGCCAGGTGCTTCAAGGATCAATCAGGTAGAGATCATTAGTAAATTTCAAAAATGTTCCGAAGAAATATTGGAAGTTGATAATTCAATCAAACCATCAATTTGTGGAGTGCAATATGTTGCTTCTTATGGTTCAAAAGTTGGTGATCCTTCTATTCATGCTATCAAAACAAATAAATATAAATTGAAGTTTGAATTTATTGAGAGTTAGCACTAAAAAGATATTCTTCTAAGTTGTTCCTCCAAATGAAAAGATTTTCTAAATAAGGATTGTTTATGTATTCTTGGCTCCCCTCTCCTGAAAGAATTGGTCCTGCAGACTTTGGAAATTTAATAAGGGATAATTGAGCAGCAATTGAAATATCTGCAATTGATAAACTATCTCCAACTAAATATTTCTTGTTGATCAAGGATTTTGATAAAGCTTCCAGTAATTTTTGGAGTTCTAAATTATCTTTAGAAGACAAAACTACATTAGAAATTTTACTAAGATTTTCAAAAGGTAATTTATCAACAAGACTTTTAACTGAAGAAGGTATTTCATCTGGAAGTAATGCAGTTCTTAGCTGTGGATTTTCTATTGCAGATTTTATTAAAGTTTTTCTACAAGTTGTAGCCATTGTAGTATCTGCCCAGTCTTCAATTAGTTTACATTGTGCAAATAATATTGGATCTTCCGGAAAAAGTGGATTGTTTTCATTTTTTTTATCTATATATTCGCAAATAGTTGAAGAGTCATTAATAACTTGATCATTACTATCGACTATTACAGGTACTTGTTTTTGACCTGATAATTTAAAGATTTCAAATTGGCCTATTCCAGGTGTTACTTCTTCAACTCGATATTGTAGTTTTTTTGCATGAAGAGCCATTCTTGTTTTTAAACAAAAAGCACTATGCCTAAATTGATATAATGTAATCATGCTGTTTAATGTTTGTTAAAACTTAGCTAAAAAAGTAATCTATTTGTGGAGCTGATGGGCGAATTTTTCTCTAATGTTGCGAGATATCCAAAGTATTTGATATCTATCATTGTTGGGGGACTTGTTGCTTTGCTTGAACCTTTATTCAAGAATAGATCAAATCCACTCACAATAGTAGGTTTGATATCTTCTGTCTTAAGTGCTTTCATAACTGTTTATTTTGTCTTGCAAGCGATGACAAACCCAATAAATTTACAACCATAATGCCAAATAATTACCGTCTTGCAAAAGTTTCTTCTCTTTTGAAGAAAGAAATAACCCTTATTTTGCAGAATGATTTAGAAAATGATCTTATTAGAGATCATTTAGTCAATATTTCTAAGATTGATTTATCAGGTGATTTGCAACACTGTAAAATTTATATAACTTCAACTGCTCAAGAGAAAGTGAGGAAAGAAATTGTATCAAACTTGAATACTGCTAAAAGCTCTATAAGGCATAGTCTAGGAAAAAGAATTGAGATGAGAAGAGTTCCAGAGATAATTTTTAAAGACGATGTTGTTCTTGATCAAGGATTATCAGTCTTGAAACTTCTCGATGAATTAAAAAATAAAAATCAAAATCATAATGTTGAGGATAAGGATGCCAAAAGTTGATCTACCCCTTTATCAAAGAAATATAATTATTACTCGATCAAAAGAAGGGATATTGGATATAAAAAAAATATTCATAAGCAAGGGCGCTAATATATTTGATTTACCTGCAATAAGTATTGCTGATCCTGATGATTTGAATCCTCTTGATGAAGCATTAAATGAAATAAATGATTTTCATTGGATTATTTTTTCCAGTAGTAATGGGATCAAATTTGTGGATAAAAGACTGAGATACTTGAATAGTTCATTAAAAGAATGTTCTAAAAAAACAAAAATCGCCGTAGTCGGAGAAAAAACCTCAAAAACTCTTGAGGATTTTGGGATTAAGGCTGATTTCATACCTCCAGAATTTGTTGCTGAAAGTTTAATTGATAATTTCCCAGTATCTGGTTATGGACTTCGAGTTTTTGTACCAAGAGTTCAAACAGGTGGTAGGGATTTAATTGCAGATCAATTTAGAAAGGCTGGTTCTCGTGTATTTGAGGTTGCTGCATATGAAACTAGATGTCCTGAATCAATTCCGGAAGAAACAATTGATATTATTTCTAATCGAAAAGTCGATGCAATTATTTTCTCAAGCGGTAAAACCGTAGTAAATTCTGCTTTTTTACTAGAAAAAAAACTTGGTAAACAATGGTTAGAATATTTTGATCAAATTAAGTTATTGTCAATTGGACCTCAGACAACAAAAATATGTAACAAGATTTTTGGAAGAGTTGATAGTCAGGCACAAAAATATACTTTTGAAGGACTACTAGATGTGGCAATTGATATTTTTAATTAGAAAAATTTTTTGTATAGTTCTTTTCAACTAAATCTTTGAACCTATCAATATTGGCCTGTAATTCGTTTGTAACCATTTTGCCTAAAATATTTTCTTCCATAAACCGAGCAATCATTTTTGGTAGTTCATAAGTTATTGCTAAATTTACCGTTGTGATTTGATCAGTTTTACTTTCGAAAACTACTGATCCCTCAGTTGGTAAACCTCCTATTGATTTCCATGTCAGTTTGCTTTTTTCAACCCTTTCTGTAATTTGAGCTTTCCATTTGAACCTAAAGCCATTTGCAGCTAAAGTCCATTCTGTTAAATCTGGTAATGTATTAGTTTCTTCGTCAACTGTTTTTACAGATTCAATCCAGCTCATCCAAAGTGACATTGAGTCTAAATCGCTCCATGTGTCCCACACATTTTCAAGAGGCGCATTAACAACTGTTATTACGTCATGTTTTAGCCAAGTACCCATTAATTAACTTACTGCAAGATTTTTTGCTAATTCGGCTTTCTTCTCTAAAATTGCGGCGGCAGCTAAATGACCACTCATTGTAGCTCCCTCCATAGAGTCTATATAATCTTGTTTTGTATAACTACCAGCCATGAAGAAATTAGTTATAGATGTTTTTTGATCGGGTCTGAAAGGTTCCATACCGGGAGCTTCTCTGTAGAGTGATTGTGGAATTTGTACCACGTTACTCCAAAGCAATTTAAGGTTTTTTGAGGATGGGAATAGACGGCGAACCTCTTTATCAATTTCTTTTGTAATTCTTTCTGTGGATCTTCCCATCCATCTATCGCCAGGAGTTAAAACACATTGGAGAAGCGATCCTATATCTTTTTTTCTATAGTCTGCTGGACTTGCTAGTGCTAAATCAGCAAAACAACTGAAAGAGGCATCAGCAGAATAAAGAAGGTTATCTAGTCCAATTGGTTCATTTCCAATATTATCTTTTTGTAATTCAGTAACCCAACCGTCATATCTTAATTGGATTGTGGCAACAGCTACAGCTCTAAGTTTTTTTAAACCTTCAAATTCTTTAAATTGATACCATTCTTTTGGAATTATTTTTTTTATTCCAGGAACATCACAGGCAGCTAGAAATTTATCTGCAAACACTGCCTTAAATCCTTCAGGAGAAGAAATTTTTAATTGATTTACTGTATAAGAGGAAGATTCTTTTTCATAAATGATTTCTTCTACCTTATGGTTCAGATGTATTTTTGCTCCTTTGTTTGTGATGTAGTCGACGATAGGTTGCGTTAACCACTTATGTGGGGAACCTTTTAAAAGATTAAGTTTTGAGGCTTCAGTTTTTGAAGCAAACATCATGAATATAGTTAGCATGCATCTTGCTGAAATATCTTTACAGTTAATAAAGCCCAAAGCATATGCGATAGGATCCCACATTCTTTCTAAACTTTTTTCACTTCCACCATGGTTTAAAAACCATTCTTTAAAACTAATTCTATCTAGATCTCTAATTATTTTCATTGCTCCTTCATAATCTATCAATCCTCTAACGATTGGACTTGTTCCTAAAGCTAAGGCATTTCTGAGCTTATCTACCCAAGTAAGTTGTTCGGTGGTGAAAAAAGCTTTGAGCCCGTTAAATGGGGCACCTAAAGGGAATCTGAAGTCTAACGATTTTAAATTACCGCCATTATTGATAAATAGATGAGTGTGATCTTTTGGGAGTAAATTGTCTAAAGCCCCCACTTTTTTCATTAATTTAAAAAGATTTGCGTAATTGTAAAAAAATACATGTAAACCCATTTCTATATGGTTGCCATCCTTATCTTCCCAACTTCCTACTTTACCTCCCCAAAATGACCTGCTCTCGTAAATTTCTACTTCGTGGCCTTCATCAACTAAATTGACTGCTGCTGTAAGACCAGCTAATCCAGAACCAACTATTGCAATTTTCACTTTTTCTTAAAATTATAACAAATCAAGTTTGGATAACGTTTGTTCTATGCATCCTATCGATTAAGTTTTTATATTATAAATAGTAGAAATCCCTTGTTTATGGAAAATGTAGAAGTTAAACAGGAAATTAAAAATTCTGATGATGGCAAAGGTATCTTAATTACGAATGATGCTACAGAACAAATTTCAAATCTATTGAAGGGCCAAAGTGATAAAAAAGCACTAAGGGTAGGAGTAAGATCTGGCGGTTGTAGTGGAATGAGTTATACGATGGATTTTATAGGAACTGATGAAATAAATCCTGATGATAAAGTTTATGATTATTCATTAAAAGCTGATCAAAGCTTTCAAGTTGTTTGTGATCCTAAAAGTCTTCTATATATTTATGGAATGCAGTTAGATTTTAGTAAGGAATTAATTGGAGGTGGCTTTAATTTTGTAAATCCCAATGCCTCTCAAACTTGCGGTTGTGGAAGCTCTTTTGCAGTTTAATCAATAATGAATAACGAAATTAATCCCATCGAAGAGGATTTTAATGCAGCTTTATCAAGATATAAAGCAGGGCAAGATTTAATTCCAATCGTTCAAGATTTTCAAAAAATTATACAGCAAATTCCAAATCATTTTGCTGCATGGACTTGTTTATCATGGCTTCAATTACTTTTGAAAAATAATGAAGAAGCTTTGTCAGCTGCCAGACAAGCTGTTCGATTAAATCAGCAAGATCCACAAGCAAGAATGAATTTGTCTTTAGCTCTTTTGGCTACCAATAATAAAGGTGTTAGGGATCATATTGAGTTAATAAAAAAAATGTCTATGATGATGCCAGATGTGAAAAGTGAGTTGAAAGAATCTGTTGAAGACGGATTAAGTAGATATCCAGATTGGCCTGAGTTAACCAAAGTAAAAAAATGGTTGGAATTTTAAATTGTTTAAGATTTTAATTTTAAGTAATGGGCATGGAGAAGATCTATCTGGCAGTCTAATAGCTAAACAATTCGTAAAAAGTGGTTATTCTGTTCATGCTTTGCCAATTGTTGGTATGGGAAACCATTACGAAAAAGAAAAAATTAAGATTATCGGTAAAACTAAGGAATTTAGAACTGGAGGAATTGGTTATAATACTTTTAAGGGAAGACTTACTGAGATATTAGGAGGAGAAATATTCTATATTCTAAAAAGATTATTTTTAACTTTTAAGATAAGAAAAAAATATGATTATTTTTTTGTAGTTGGAGATATTGTGCCAGTTTTTTTTGCATGGGTTTGTAAGAAAGTTTTTTTTACATATCTAGTTGCTTATTCCAGCCATTATGAAGGGAAGTTGAAATTACCATGGCCTTCTAAATTTTTCTTGCTCTCTCGAAAAGCAAAAAAAATATATACAAGAGATTCCCTTACAGCTAATGATTTAACATTGCAATTAAAAAAGAAAGTGTCTTTTTTAGGCAACCCATTTATGGATAAGTTTTTTCCTAGAAAAAAAGAATTAAATAAAGATGAATTTAGTATTGGATTATTTCCAGGAAGCAGATTCCCTGAGATTTTAGATAATTTTGTTTTGATTTTAGAGGTATTAGAGGCATTGTCAGATTTAAGATATTTTCAAAAAATTCAGTTTAATTTTGCAATAGTTAATGCTTTATCTTCATCAAAAATAAAGGAGATATTTAAAAAAAGAGGATGGCTAAAAATAGAAAATATAAAAGATAATAATCTATTGAAATTCCAATATAAATTTTTAGAAGTAAGTATATATTGGAATAATTTTGACAAAATATTATTGAAAAGTAGATGCTGTATTAGCATGGCAGGAACAGCAGCAGAACAAGCGATTGGATTAGGAAAACCGGTTATTCAGATTGAAGGTAAAGGTCCACAATTTACAAAAACTTTTGCAGAAGCGCAAAGACGTTTGCTTGGAAAATATGTTTTTTGTGCCAGTAATTTTAAAGACAAAAATGATCAAATCAATCAGACAATTAAATTGATCATAAAAATAATATACCTCATACAGCTAAATAAGAAGTTTATGATCTCATGTAATGAAAATGCTAAAAAAAGATTTGGTGAAAACAAGGCTTGTCTTAAAATGGTTGATGATATGAATATTGTTATGAAAAATGACTAAGGAGAATAATCAAAATAAGTTAAAACAAATTATCGATAATTTGTTATTAATAAATTTATTTACAGTCATTTTTTTTGCAATATTTTTTATTTTTGCAATCATCATGCAATTTAATGGGATATTTATTTTTATTAATTTTATTCAGATAGTTTGGAATCCTCTTGTAGTTCCATTGATAACAATTCTTATTATTGGTGCTTTAGTAAACGGTATTAATTCTTGGTGGAAGCGTAAATTGCTTTCTCAAGAAGAGGATATTTAAAACTATAATTTTTGATTTTACTGCTAATTACTTTTTGTCCTTCTAAAACAACTTTCGCTCCATCTCCTAACAATATTTTTAAAACTGCTCCAGGCACTGGAAGTAAATTAGGTCTATTCAGACATTTGCCTAAAGTCTGAGAAAATTCTCTCATTAATACTGGATTTGGTGCAACAGCATTAAATACTCCCGAATACTTTTTATCAACTAATGATTGACTAATTAATGCACATAAATCAGTTCTATGAATCCAACTCATCCATTGCTTACCATCTCCAATTGGTCCACCTAATCCAACTTTAAATACAGGGAGCATTTTGCCTAATGCTCCTCCGTCTTTCTCTAGAACAATTCCAATTCTAAAAATAACTAACCTTGAGAAAAATGGTTTTTCAGCGGCGACCGCTTCCCATTTTTTGCAAAGATTAGATAAAAAGTCTTTCCCTCCAGGACTATTTTCAGTGAATTCACTAGACAAACTTGTACCGTAATAACCTATAGCTGATCCATTTATAATGACTTTTGGGTTTATTTTTAAATTTTTAAGGGTCTTCATCATAAATTTCGTGGTGTTAATACGACTATTTTCAATCTCCTGTTTTTGTTCAGAAGTCCATTTTTTTTCTGCTATGGGTTCTCCCATTAAGTTAATGATTCCATCTGTCTCTCTTAAAATATTTAGAAGATTTTCGTTATTCCAGTTTTTCTCTTTTGATAAATCTATTTGAAAAAATTTAAACTTATTGAAATCTAAATCAAGCTTTAATTTACTAATGGGTTTTCTACTTACAATGTATATTTCGTGATTTTCATTGAGTAGTGTTGGTACTAATTCTTTACCAACGAATCCAGTGCAGCCAAGTAGTAAAAGACGCATTTTTTAAAGATGTTTATCATTTAAGGCTATTAAATTTTTTAGATGTTTGTAATTATTATTCCGTTATCAATTTTTTTAATATTTATCAAACAAGTTTTTGTATAATAAAATCTAAACTAACTTTGTAGACTTTATTATGACAGATTCTATTCCAAAGAAACCTCTCAAGAAAGGAAGCTTAGTTTTTGTCGATAGAGAAAATTATTTTAAAAGTATCGAGGCTCTTGCAAGTGATAATGATCTACCTAATTATGTCTTTGAAGGCCCTGGAGAGATTCTTTCAGTAAAAGACGAATATGCTCAGGTTAGATGGCTCAGACCAGTCCCGGATGTTTGGTTGAAATTAGATCAACTTAAAGAATATATTCATTAAAGTTTATATCTAAAAGTTTTTATTTTTCTCTATAGACATCTTTGATTGGATTCTTTTTGCTTCTTTGATCATTTCCTTACCATCAAATAAGTAATTATCCACGTATCCTTGTGTATATCTATCAAATTCTGATAGTGCATCTTTAACTTGTGAAAAACAATGATAAAGATTGAGGCCTAACGCTGAAATAGACTTTGGAACTATTTTTTTGTTATATATTTTTTCAACTTTTTCTATTTTCTTTTGTGAAAGATTTATATAATTGCAAAAATTTTCCATTAGTTGGTCATCATATGGATCAGCAGATAGTTCTTTTATTTCGTTGTTCAAAGGTTTAATTATTTGACTAATTAATCTATTGATCGGAGTGTAAATTTCTTTAATCCATGTTTCAACTTCTTGGTCTTTAATTGAAGAATTATATTTTTTTGAATTAATGTTATTTTCCCAATTTTCATTTAATGAATCAAATGATGAACTGGAAGAGAAAAAACTTCTATCATATTGTTCTTTTTTGATTGGGTCATTCAGAGTCTCCCAGGCATTTTGTATTGCAAGAAATCGTTCTTTTTCCCCTCCTGCATCAGGATGATGTTGCTTAACTAAAGAGCGATATGAAGATTTAATTTCACTTTTGGTTGCATTTTTTTTGAGGCCTAATTCTTCATATAAATTTTTTTTCATTTTAATAAATTAAGGATCAAAGATAACCATCTTTTCTGGCTTGAATTGAGGTATGAGATTCAAACATTGCTGTTGATAAATATCTTTCACCAAAACTTGGAAGAATTACTATCAATCTTTTGTTCATAAGTTCTTTCCTTTCACCGATTTTTATGGTTGCTGCTAAAGCGGCACCGCTACTGATCCCAGATAAAAGGCCTTCCAATCGGGCTAATAAACGGCCATAATAAAATGCTTCCTCGTCATCTATTTTTATAATTTCATCAATTAATTTAGTATTCAGTACTTTCGGTACGAAACCTGCTCCTATTCCTTGAATCGAATGAGATCCTGCTTTTTCTCCCGAAATCACGGCACTTTTCTTAGGTTCTACAGCATAAATTTTGCAATTTGGATTAACTTTTTTCAAGAAACGTGCGCAACCAGTAATTGTTCCTCCTGTGCCTACTCCTGTAACTAGTCCATCTAAATTGTTATTGGATTGAGACCATATTTCTTGAGCCGTTGTTCTTTCATGAATATCCGGATTCGCGAAGTTTTCAAATTGATTAAATTGATAGCTATTTGCAATGGTTGAAGACAACTCATTAGCTAAATCTAAAGCTCCTTTCATTCCTTCTTTCCCTGGCGTTAACTGTAATTCAGCTCCATATGCTCTCAACATCGCCCTTCTCTCAATACTCATCGTATCTGGCATAGTTAATATCAATTTATAGCCCTTTGCTGCAGCAACCATTGCTAATGCTATGCCCGTATTTCCACTTGTTGCTTCAATTAACGTTGTTTTATCTTGTGCTATCAATCCTTCTTCTTCAGCTTTACATAACATTGAAAAAGCGATCCGATCCTTAACCGACGCTGATGGATTGAAACTTTCTAGTTTGGCTATTATTTCTGGATAACAATTAAAGTGCTTTCTGATGCGATTTAATTTGACTAATGGTGTATTTCCAACGAGAGAAGTTATATCATTTGCTATTTCCATGAAATTATTCTTAAAATTTCAAAATTAATTATTCTAAGCTTATAATAATTGTATTTAAAGATCTTTTATATAATTTTCTCAAAAGAATTTAATTTAAAATAACTTTCTGAATACAAAAATTTACTATTATAAGAGATAGATTTTATATTTATTATGTATTCGCTGGAACTAAGTCTAAGATATTCACCTTTTCCACTTTCGATTCAGAAAAAAGAATTTGATGATGTTAAAAGAATTTATGATGAAATAAAAAGTTCTATGAATGACACTCTAGAATCCCCTAACTTGATCGAATTAAGATGTGACAAAGTGCAAGATAAATTAATTGCTGTCAGAGCTAAAGAAATCATTTCTGTTCAGATATATGAAAAATCTTCAGTAGCTGGAGGAGCTAAAAGACCAGGATTTTCTCTCAACATAGATTGATAGAATCAATGCGAGATCCTCTTGAAAATGAAATACCCCATATTAAATTCAAAGATGTTTCTTTTGCATATTCTGGAAAAAAAGAAAATTTAATTTTTAAATGCAACTTCTCAATAAAAAAACCTGGATTTTGGATGATTGTAGGTAAAAACGGTAGCGGAAAAAGTACTCTTTTAAAGTTAATTAATGGAATAATCAAACCCAAAAATGGAATAATTTTTTCTAAAGCAAATATTGGAATGGTTTTTCAAAACCCTGATCATCAAATATTGATGCCTAATTGCAGGAGTGAACTTCTAATAAATATTAATGAAAATATAAATCAAAATGAAATTAATAAAAAAATTGAATATGTGCTTGATCAGGTAGGTATGACTGGTTTTGAAAAAAGGCCAATTCATACTTTAAGCGGTGGACAAAAACAACGCTTAACTATTGCATGCGCTCTTATTAGTAATAAAAATTTTATTCTTTTGGATGAGCCTACAGCTTTACTTGATCAAACCAGTCAATTAAAAGTTTTAAAAACTATTAAAAATCTTACAAGTGACCATAAAAAACCTTTATCCGCTTTGTGGATCACTCATCGTTATGAAGAATTAACTTATGCTGATGCAGTAGCAGAGTTGAAAAATGGTTTTTTATCTAGCTGGCAAGAACCATCAAAATTTCAATATAATTAATAGTTGTACTTGTCATAAGGTACTTTAAAGAGCTAAATTCATCTTATATTCCTCGGTAGCTCAGCGGTAGAGCGATCGACTGTTAATCGATTGGTCGCAGGTTCGAATCCCGCCCGGGGAGTTTTAAAGTCTCGAAAAGTCATGCGTAGTCACCTAAAAATAAGGTGACTTTTTTTAGTGATTGCCTTCTGATAGA
Source organism: uncultured Prochlorococcus sp. (assembly GCA_902519235.1). Lineage (GTDB taxonomy): Bacteria > Cyanobacteriota > Cyanobacteriia > PCC-6307 > Cyanobiaceae > Prochlorococcus_A. The sequence continues at coordinate 34,864 of CABYJE010000005.1, read as the reverse complement.
AAATGTCTAGACGAATGCATACTCTCTACTAAATTTTTTATTCGTCCAATTGTTCGTCCTTTTTGAATGATTTTAATTTAAAAATCTACGAGATTTGCATAGACATATCGCATAAAATAATTGAAAATTCTAAAAATTATTTAAGTAGAGTTTCCATAAAAACTAAATTATCCATTTATTATCTAGGAAAATGAATCAATGAGAAGAAAAATTATTCTTGATATTTAATGTTGCGATTTCTTCCTTTACCTATTTTTATTGGCATTTATCTATTCTCTTATTGGAGATGTAGAAAAAATATTGCTGCTAGTGATAAGCAACTAAAACCATGCATTGATTGGGCATATTTAAAAAATTTACCTCTTCCTGAAAAACCCTCCTTCATCGAGTTTTATATTGTTTATGTTTCTTCTTTTTTTAAATTTCCCTTTGGGATGATTATTCAAACACTACCTTTCTCAAAGAAAGTAAGATGCTATGAAAGAGAAATGAAATTAATATTTGATAAGTGGAATTTAGAAAAAATTAAAAAAATGAAAACCTAATTTATTCGTCAAAATATTCGTCCATTTTCTTATTTCTTCCATATATGTCTTGAAAAATCGTTTCATATCAAGACATATTTTGTTAAAAGCTCAACCGCCATGGGAGTTTTTACTTATTTTTATAAACTTGTAGAGACTTATAAAAGTCTCTTTTTATGTTTCTCTTATTTAGTTTGTTTATAAATATATCTAATGAATTTATCACTATTAAGATAAAAAAAGACCCCTTTTAGGGGTCTTTTACTGGTTTGCCGAATCAAGTGTTTCCTTGTTCCCACCGTTTCAGCATAACCACTCCTTCACACGTATTTATAATATTCTATGCATTACTTTATCGTGGTATGAGTAAATGGAATGTTGTTAAACTGTCACATGTGAAAGTTATTTATTAAAGGATTTACTGCAATAAAACACACCCTAATTTAGAGAAAAGGTTGTTTTTATATCAGAAATTAGCCCGCAAGGAGTCATTGATGTTTGTAGCTTTCTTTAAAAAAAGATTAAATATCTACAGTTTTAATTCATATTTAACTTTCAAAGATTAAAAACATCTATCTACTATAATTTGATGTTTTTTATTTTTGAACATTTTCTACAGTAATAATGTAATCTTTGAGTCCCGAATTTTCTTGCCTTCATTGAATCTCGGATTAAATCCATTTCATTGAAGTTTCGATTGAGAATAGTTATGAGAATAGTTTTATGGAGTAATGAGTTTCATAAGACCTCCCATTTTTATTAGTAGACTTTGCAATGCGAGCTAGTTGGGTGATTTAAACATTCTTTTTCCCAATAATCTTTCCTTATATCTTTTGGTAATTCATAGTCAAAGTCATGCATTCTCCAAATATCTGAAGTTGCCTTTCTAAGGGAAGTAAATAGAGTGGTGAGTCTCATAAAATCTCCTATATCTCTACTCTTTATTATCCTTCTTTTAACTAAAAATTTACAGGGTATTTCTACTCGATTATTAGTTTTTGTGTTAGTCAGGACTATTTTTATTGATTTATTAAAAGTAGAAGAAATTTAGGGATTTATGTACTTATAGATCTTTTGGTATTGAAAGTTAAAAAACTTCTGGAGGTCAAAGAATGTCCTATTTTTCAGTTTAGGTAATTGCATGAAATTTGATGCAAATTTGAATTTAAAATCCAGAACAAATTTTAAACATATATGTAAGAATAAAGAAAATATAATGTAGTATTTAGTACAGTTGTTGGAATTTTATAAATTAATTATAAAACTTTCATAATACGTAAATATCTTATAAAAAAGTTAGGTTTTTAGTACAGTATTTAGAACACTTTTTATAAATCCACTGCAGATGCAAAAAATTAAATTATTTGATTTTTTTATTTCCCAATAGTAAATCAATATTTTTTATTTAAATTAATCCTTTAGGAAATTTTAGTCATCCCACATATCCTCTTTTTCTTGATTTAAGTTATTCTTTTCAAGTAATTCTATTCTTTGCTTTTGTAGATTTATTTCTGAGTCAGGAACGTTTTTGCAGTCATTATATTTTGTTTGTATTTCCAAGATGACTATTTCAAATTGATCTCCAAAAAAATCTGACATTTCTCTCCATGCTTCCATTTCTTCATCTTTGTCTACAGTATCATTTACTTGATGAGAAATAATTTCTCGTACATATTGTTTAAGCTCTTGATGGCTCATAGATTCAACTTTTTTTTGAACAAATAATTCTTTAAGATTTTCTAGCTGTTTTTTTGATAAATCAGAATAGATAAATGATTTCTTGTTCATGAATTCTTAGATTTTTATTAATATATACAAAATTCTCAGCATGAACATTCAAAAAAATATAAAACTATATATGCTGATCAAGGTTCTTTATAAATTGATAATTACGATTTAAATCCTTTTTTATATGCAACAATTTGACATTTTTAATTTGATAATCTTTCATATTGAGACCTTTAATTTTGCTAAATATTCTTTTAATTATTAAGAAATAGTTAATAAAATCGAAAGAAATTATAAAATTTAAATTTTTTTTAAATTTATAATTTCTCTCTAATCCCTTATCCTTATTGATTAAATTGGTAAATGCATTTGATAAAATTGTTTACATTAATTAAGCAATCTTTCCAAATTCTTGAGAGAATCAACTACAAGAATTTTAATTTTAAATTAATAGTCTATAAATATGAAAATTTCAATCCTTTTAATAGAAGATGATCGTGATATGCGTGAATTGGTAGCTAGGCACTTAGAACATTCTGGTTTTGATGTCCAAAAGGCTGAAGATGGTATTAAAGGCCAAGCATTGGCTCTTCAATATTCACCAGATTTAATACTTCTGGATTTAATGTTGCCAAGTGTTGATGGATTAACTTTATGTCAGCGACTTAGAAGAGATGAGAGAACTTCCAATATCCCAATCATGATGATAACTGCATTGGGTGGACTTAAAGATAAAGTTACTGGTTTTAACTCTGGGGCAGATGATTATATTACTAAACCATTCGATTTAGAAGAATTGCATGTACGCATAAAAGCATTGTTGAGGAGAACCAACAGGGCACAATTGAATTCTAGTAATCAGCAAGAAATTTTAAACTATGGCCCTTTAACTCTTGTTCCAGAAAGATTTGAAGCAATCTGGTTTGAATCACCTGTTAGATTAACGCATCTTGAATTTGAGTTACTTCATTGCCTGTTACAGAGGCATGGCCAAACTGTTTCGCCAGCATTGATTCTGAAAGAAGTATGGGGATATGAACCTGACGATGATATTGAGACAATAAGGGTTCATATAAGACACTTACGTACTAAGTTAGAACCTGATCCACGTAAGCCTATATACATCAAAACTGTATATGGAGCTGGATATTGTCTTGAGTTACCTGTTGGCTCTCAAGTTGAAACTGCCAAGAAAGATTTTAATCAAGCAAGAAATCCTGATTTGATAAATTCTGCAGTAGATTAATCCTATATATCTTCTATTGAAATTTTTAAAAAAGTAATTTCCCATGCCAACCTTGGTTGAATGTTTTTTCTTAAGAGAAATTTTAAATTTTCTAGTTTCTTAATTAAATTAATATTCTTTGTCTTTCTCCACCAAATAGTTTGAATTAAATTGACTAAATAAGTTTGTTGATAAATTTCTAATTTTTCAGATATTAATTTAGATATTTCTAATATTTCCAGACTATTTTTTATAGGAAAATCTAATTTACTTATAATTTCATCTGAAAAATCATTCCAAATTTCAATATTTTTAATTAATTGGTTTGGAGATCCATTTGCAGAGTTTATTAAATCTTCAAATTTTAAATTTGTATTAATATTTAATTTAGAGGTATCTAAATAATCTTTTAAAATAGACTGGATTTGTTTACTAGAAAAGGATCGAAATCTGATGATTTGACATCTTGAGATGATCGTATTTAAGAGAAGGTTTAATTTAGATGTCAATAAAATAAAAATGCCGTTACTAGGTTCTTCTAAGGTTTTTAAAAGGCAATTTGATGCTGCTTCATTTAAGAGGTGTGCATCAATAATTAAAACAATTTTTTTTTCTGAGTTTATTGATTTTTGACTAAGAAAAGTTTTAATATTTCGTATTTGAGCAATCTTAATAATCTCAAATCCACTTTTTATTGTTTTTTCAAGATCAGAACTTCTTGAACTTTTATTTGTCAATAGATTATCAGGTTCGATGATTAGAAAATCAGGATGGTTATTGTTTTTAATTTTCTCTTCAACATTCTCTTTTGGCGAAGATTGTTTGAAAATTTCTTTAATAAATTGAAGAGCAGTTTGCTTTTTCCCTACTCCTTCAGCACCATAAAAGATGTAACCATTAGCAAATGATTTATTTTTAATTATGTTGTTAAGACAGGTATTGACTTCTGCATTAAATAAAAAATTATTTTTTTTAACCTCAATCATTTGTTATTAGAAAATTTGTTTAATATAGTCTCTTTGATTTGATTAGAAATATTTTTAAAATTTTGTGAGCCAGATATTACTTTCCAGTTTTTTTCTTTGGCAATTAGTTTAAAGCCTTCATTTACTTTTTCTAAAAATTTAATACCTTCAGATTCTATTCTATCTGGAATTTCATTTTTTCTTCGCAAAATGCTCTCTTCTGGAGAAATTTCTAAGAAGAAAGTTAGATCAGGAGATTCTCCTTGACAAACAATAGATTCAATATTTTTAATTATTTCTAAATTTATATTTCTTCCATAACCTTGATAAGCCAGAGTGGAATCAGAAAATCTATCACTTATTACCCAATTATTGTTATTTAGAGCAGGTGAAATAATTTTAGAAACGTGTTCAGCTCTATCTGCGGAATAAAGCAATAATTCGGCAAGCGATGAAGGCTTATTTGCTTCATTATTATCAAGAATCAATCTTCTAAGTTTTTTTCCTAATAAACTACCTCCTGGTTCTCTTGTTGTGATTAATTTTGACCCATTCTTGATTAGACCACTTTTAGGTAGCCATTTAGATAGTTCATTTATTTGGGTAGTCTTACCACATCCATCAATACCCTCAATAACGATAAATTTTCCTTCCATTCAATCCAAAAATAAAGCATTAATTACAACTGTAATAGAGCTCATAGCCATTAATAATGCTGCTATAGAAGGAGTAAGAAGAATACCATATTTAGGAAATAAAATACCTGCGGCTAAGGGTATAGCTAGTAAGTTATAACCAAAAGCCCATGTTAGATTTTGCTTTATTTTTCTTATAGTTTTTTTTGCAAGATTTAACGCGTAGGGTAATCCATTTAGTTGATCTCCCATTAATACAATATCTGCATTTGCCTTGGCTATTTGAGTCCCTGATCCCACCGCAATTCCTAAGTCTGAGGATGCTAAGGCTGGGACATCATTAATACCATCACCAATCATTGCTACTTTATTATTGATTTTTAAATTTTCTATAGTCTTTAGTTTCATTTCAGGAAGAAGATCCCATTTTACTTCTGTATCTTTACAACCAATTTTTTTTGCCAAAGCTAAAACTGTTTGTTTTCGATCCCCACTTAAAATATTAATTTTAAATTTATTTTCTCTCAAATTTTGAACTGTTTTAATTGAATCATCTCTAAGTAAATCTCCTAACAAGATAAAGCCTAATAACTTTTCTTTAATACTTACTCCAATAATAGTGTTAGATTTTGTCTCTTCATTTTCAATGACTTTTTTTTGCATCACTATCAATAACAATTCCTTTGCTTCTTAGCCATTCAATATTTCCAATATTAATAAGTCCATCAATTGAATCAAGTTCTCCAGAAATACCTCTACCTGAATGGGTGAAAATTTTTTTTATCGGAAATAAACTTAAATTTTCTTTTTCTGCCTCATTAATTAAGGCATCCGCGATTGGATGTCTGCTTTCCTTTTCTAAACTGGCAGCTATTCTTAATAAAAATGAATGATTAGTATTATTTTTATAATCAACTATGAAAGGTTTACCCTTTGTTAAGGTACCTGTTTTATCAAAAATAATGTGATTAATTTTTGAAGCCATTTCTATTTTGTCCCCGCCTTTAAATAAAACCCCTTTTTTTGCTGCTTTACCTGATGCGACAGTTATTACGGTTGGGGTGGCCAAACCTAATGCACAAGGACAAGCTATTACTAAAACAGCAATTGACAATTGAATCGCTAAACTCAGGAAATTCTCAGCATTACTACCAAGCGAACTATGAAGTGTGTGGCTTGAGTGAGTTAAGAATTGATGATTATTATTTAATAAATCAGGCCAAATGTTTCTTGCTCCTTTCCACCAAAAGAAGAAAGTTAGAGTAGCAAAAATAAGCACAAAGTAAGTAAATTTGCCTGCAATTTCATCAGCAATTCTTTGAATGCGAGGTTTTTTTGCGTTTACAGACTCAATAAGACTTACTAGTTTTGCAAGAGAAGAATCCCCTCCGACTTTTTGTACTTTAAGTCTAAGAGTTGAATTAAGATTTAAAGATCCACTAGATAGATTTTCTCCTTCTTTTACTTCGATAGGTTTTGATTCTCCTGTAATATGTGAAACATCAACATATGAATTACCTTGACTAACAATGCAGTCAGCAGGCACTCTATCTCCTGCTAAAACTTGAATCTCTTGACCAGGTCTTAAAGTGTTTACTCTTATAGACTTTATTTGATTATCTTTTGTGTAGATACTTGCCATTTCAGGTTGAAGTTCTAATAATTCTCCAATAGATGAACCGGTTTGATATCTTGCTCTTTCTTCTAAGAAACGCCCAATCAGAATAAAACCTAAAAGCATAACTGGTTCATTAAAAAAACAAGGAAAACCAGTGGCAGGGAATATTACTGATAGAAGACTTGTTGTATATGCGCTAGTTACTCCAAGAGCTACTAAAGAATCCATATCCGGACGGTTTTTAATAAATGATTTCAATCCATTAATAATTATTCCTCTGCCAGGAAATAATAAAGCTAATGTTGCTAACGAGGCGTGAAAAAAAATATTACCTAATATTGGAAAATTTATATATCTACCTTCAGCAAGATGACCTAAAACTGAGAATAATAAAAGTAATAGGGCAAAAGTTAGTTTTTCCCATTGATTATTCCATTTCTTTTTTTTTTCTAATTCTGCTTTATTTATTTTTTTTGAAAAATCATTTATGTAGATCTTTGATGGAAAACCATTCTCTTTTAGATTTTCAAGAACTGTTTCTATTTCTGTGTGTTGCTGGGTAATTTCAAAATATGCACTTTCAGTGAGTAAGTTAACAGAAACATTTTCAATGCCATCAGAATTATTCAATATTTTTTCAACAGTACTAACACATCCTCCGCACTTCATACCCGTAATGCTTAATTGAATGCTCTCCATATTTTTCACGATAGAAGCAAATTAATGTTCGACCTCATTTTTAACTATAATAATAAATGTAATAGACTTTTTAAATAGTTATTTTTTTAAATTACTATATTAATTTTATTTGATTTAGAGAAGTGCCTAGTAATCAAAACAGAGACAATTTTATAGATAAAGCTTTTACTGTAATTGCTGAATCTATAGTAAAAATAATGCCTATTGCAGAGAAAGAAAAAAAGGCATATATCTATTATAGAGATGGCCTAGCTGCACAAAATAATGGCGATTATTCGGAAGCATTAGAGTATTACAAAGAAAGTTTACTTCTCGAAGAAAATAAAATTGATAGGGGTGAGACTTTAAAGAATATGGCAATAATATACATGAGTAATGGTGAAGAAGATTTGTCTATTGAAACTTATGAAAAAGCATTAGTAGAAAATCCCAAACAGCCATCATGCCTTAAAAATATAGGCTTAATTTATGAAAAAAGGGGAAGATACGCTGAGCAAAATGGTGATCTAGATCAAAGAGATATTTGGTTTGATAAAGCTGCTGAAGTGTGGTCTAAAGCAGTGAGATTATATCCAGGTGGTTATCTAGATATTGAGAATTGGTTGAAAAACTCAGGAAGAAGTTCAATCGATATGTATCTTTAATATTTTTTACTCTGATAAAGAATAGTTAACTGCTTCTTTAATATTGGAAATCTCTTTGATATTTATTAAATTTTTAAAATTATTATTCAGTTCCTCCTCTAATTTTGGCACTACAATATTTCTGATACCTAGTCTTACAGCTTCTTCTATCTTTTTGCGAAGGTTGTTCGATTTTCTAACCTGACCGCTCAAACCTAATTCCCCAATAAATGAGCTATTTGCCAAAGGAGGAATATTTTTCAAACTTGATAAAATTGATATTGCTACACCTAAGTCAGATGATGGATCATTAATCTCAAAACCCCCACCAGTAGCTATATAACAATCGAATTCAGATAATTTTATCCCTACGTGTTTTTCAATAACAGCTAGAATTTGATGCAGTCTATTTATGCTAATTCCAGTTGTAGTTCTTCTTGGGTTACTGTAGAAAGTTTTATTTACTAGTGCTTGTATATCAACTGCTAATTGTCGACTGCCTTCATTTGTAATCGTAGTTGTTACACCTGAAATATTTTCTTTATTTGTAAAAATTGAACTTGGATTTTTTATCTCTCGTAAGCCATCTTCAAGCATTTCAAAAATTCCAATTTCAAAGGTCGATCCAAATCGATTTTTTATACTTCTTAGTAATCTATGTGAGGAAATATTATCTCCTTCAAAGTTTATTACTGTATCAACCAAGTGCTCTAGAGTTTTAGGACCAGCTAAAGCACCATCTTTGGTCACATGACCAATTATTAGAAGAGCAATATTATTGTCTTTGGCAAGATTTTGCAATTCAGCTGAACATGCTCTAACTTGAGAAACCGATCCTGGCGAACTTTGCATCTCATTATTATGAATGGCTTGAATACTATCAATAATTGCGAAACTTGGATTTAAACGTTTAATCTCTTCAATAATTAGGGATAGATTGGTTTCTGCAAAAATTCTTAAATCAATACTTTTTTGATTTAATCTTTCCCATCTAATTTTTACTTGTTCTAAAGATTCTTCTGCAGTTACATATAAAACTTTCTCATGAACAGATATTTTCCCAGCCGACTGAAGAACTATCGTGCTTTTACCAATTCCTGGCTCTCCCCCAAGCAAAACAACAGATCCAGGGACTATTCCACCTCCAAGAACTCGATCAAATTCCTTAAATCCAGTAGTAAATCTTGATATTTTTTTAGATGAAATTTCATTAAATGGTACAGATTTCTTACTATTTTTTGTATCTTGAAATTTAGATCTCTTGCTTTTAATTTCTTCAACAATAGAATTCCATGAGTTGCAATTAAGACATTTCCCAAAGTATTGAGAAGTTTCAGTTCCGCAATTTTGACAAATAAAAGTCGACAATTTGCTAGACATTTAGTTTTGAATTAAATAATAGAACTAGAATGTTTGGGATATTGCCCCTCTACAAGTTAGATTAGGATAATAATTAATTCTCTTACTGATTAGCTAATAGAAACAAATGGCTCTATCTAGTCAAACTAAAGAAACAATCCTTGTCGCAGATGATGAGGCAAGTATTAGAAGAATTCTGGAGACACGCCTCTCCATGATTGGCTACAAAGTTGTAACTGCAAGTGATGGTAAAGAAGCTCTAAAGTTATTTAAAGATTATGAGCCTGATTTAGTCGTACTTGACGTTATGATGCCAAAGTTAGATGGCTATGGAGTTTGTCAAGAATTAAGAAAAGATTCTGATGTTCCAATTGTCATGTTAACTGCATTAGGAGATGTTGCTGATAGGATAACAGGTTTGGAATTAGGAGCCGATGATTATGTTGTCAAACCATTTAGTCCCAAAGAATTAGAAGCTAGAATTAGGTGCGTTTTACGAAGGATTGACAAAGATCAACTTCCTGGAATGCCTAATTCAGGATTAATTTTGGTTACTGATATAAAAATTGATACAAATCGAAGACAAGTCTTTAAAAGTGATGAGAGAATTAGATTAACTGGTATGGAATTTAGTCTTTTAGAGCTTTTGGTAAGTAGGTCTGGCGAGCCATTTAGCAGAGGAGAAATTTTAAAAGAGGTTTGGGGATATACTCCTGAGAGACATGTAGATACAAGAGTAGTAGATGTTCACATATCAAGATTAAGATCAAAGCTTGAGGCTGATCCTGCAAATCCAGAGTTGATATTAACAGCAAGGGGTACAGGATATCTTTTTCAAAGGATTGTTGATATTGCACCCTTTGAAGGTAAATAAATGGGGAAAGAAACTGCACATAAAATTAATAAGCCCAGAGCTATTAGAAGATTAGTTATTTGGTATAAAAGGAACTCGGCTGTAACTTCAATAGTAGATACTGCTGCTAGTTCTGCAGTAACTGCTAGTAATGTTGCAGGTAATGTTGCAGGTAATGTAGTTTCCGGTGCTGGGTCTGTAGTTAGCACAGCTAGTAATGTTGCTAGTAATGTTGCAGGCAATGTTGCAGGTAATGTAGTTTCAAGTGCGGAATCTGTTGTAAATACTGCAAGTAGTGTAGTATCAAATGCTAGTTCACTAGCTAAAAATACCCTACAGCCTTTAGTTTTTGACCCATTAAAAAGATTACAAAACAACGATAATTTTTTAGATAAGGAAGAGGACGCCCACTCTAATAGAATTTGGATTGCAGTCGATGGTATGGGCGGAGATTATGCTCCTGGGCCAATACTAGAAGGTTGCCTTGATGCGATAAGCAGATTTCCAATAAATATAAAGTTTGTTGGCAAAATTGAAAAAGTTAAAATTGCAGCAGAAAAAATCGGTTTAGAAGAATTACTTCAAAAAGAAATTGAAAATAATCGTCTCGAATTAATTGATAGTGGAGATCCTATAGGAATGAATGAGGAAGCTACTGCTGTAAGAAAAAAGAAAAACTCAAGTATCAATGTTGCAATGGATTTGGTTAGAAATAATAAAGCTCAAGCTGTTTACTCAGCGGGTAATTCCGGAGCAATGATGGCTTCTGCCATATTTAGAATTGGTAGGTTGAAAGGAATTGATAGACCTGCTATTGGTGCATTATTTCCCACAAGGGATCAAACTCGTCCTGTATTAGTTTTAGATGTTGGTGCAAATACTGATTGTAAGCCCTCTTATCTCCATCAGTTTGCTCTTCTGGGTAATATTTATGCTAAAGATGTCTTGCAGGTGAAAAAACCGAGAATTGGCCTTTTAAATATTGGGGAAGAAGAATGTAAAGGTAATGATTTATCTCTCAAAACATTTGAACTACTATCTAATGAAAAAAGGTTTGATTTTGGAGGTAATTGTGAAGGCCGAGATGTATTGTCAGGCAGTTTTGATGTAGTTGTCTGCGATGGTTTTACCGGTAATATATTATTAAAATTTCTTGAATCTGTAGGAGGCGTTTTACTAGATATTTTAAGATCCGAGCTTCCACGAGGAAGGCGGGGAAAAGTAGGTTCAGCTTTTTTAAAAAGTAATTTACTTAGAATTAAGAAAAGGTTAGATCATGCTGAACATGGTGGTGCATTATTACTTGGGGTGAATGGTATTTGCGTGATCGGTCATGGTAGCAGTAAGTCTTTATCAGTAGTCAGCGCTCTTCGCTTAGCTCACTCGGCAGTAAATCATAATGTGATGGAAAATTTAAATCAACTTCAAAAGCTTCAAGTTTTAAATTCCTAAAACATATTGCGTCAAATTTATGTTTGACTTATATAAGTAAATTAAAAAACTGTTTTGGAAGAAATAAATTTTAATCAGATTGGTGTCTCATTTAAGGGAAGTGGAAGTTTCGTGCCCGATCAAATACTAACTAATCAAAAAATAAGTCAAAAGGTAGATACGAGTGATGAGTGGATAAAATCTAGAACTGGCATTTCTGAGAGAAGAATATCTGGCTTTGGAGATAACGTTACTGAAATGGGTTACAAGGCTGCACTCAATGCTATTGAAATGGCTAATTGGGATATTACAACAATAGATTTAATTGTCTTATCTACTTCTACACCTAATGATTTATTTGGTTCTGCGCCTTCTATTCAAGCTAAATTAGGCGCCGCTAATGCCGTAGCATTCGATTTAACCGCAGCATGCAGTGGTTTTTTATTTGCCTTAATCACAGCCTCACAATTTTTAAAAGGAGGCATTTTCAAACGGGCTTTGGTTATCGGAGCAGATCAATTATCAAGCTTTGTTGATTGGAATGATAGAAGGAGCTGTATTCTTTTTGGAGATGGTGCGGGCGCATTAGCAATTGAAGCCACAAATCAATTTGATAATTTTATAGGTTTTGATATGAGAACTGATGGGGAAAGGGGTTGTTTTCTTAATCTTCCATCAAAAAATAGTAAAGATTTAATAATTGATAATATCGATTTCATAAGGGGCGGTTTTTCTCCAATCCAGATGAATGGTCAAGAAGTTTATAAATTTGCAGTGAGAGAAGTTCCGATAATTCTTAAAAAGTTGTTTAGAAAATTGAATTACAGTTCTGATCAAGTTGATTGGCTTGTATTGCATCAAGCTAATCAAAGAATATTGGATTCTGTAGGAGATAGATTGAAAATTCCTAAAGAAAAAATTCTCAGCAATTTAGAAAAATATGGTAATACCTCAGCAGCAACGATTCCACTAGTGATGGATGAGGCTATTAGAAACAATAGAATTAAACAAAATGATATTATTGCTTCTAGTGGTTTCGGTGCTGGGTTAAGTTGGGGGGCAGCCCTTATTAAATGGGGCTAAAAACAAAATAGGTAAATTTATGACAGTAGCATGGGTATTCCCTGGACAGGGTTCACAAAAAATTGGAATGGCAAAACAAATTGAGAATTTGCGAAATACAAAAGATAGGTTTAGCTATGCTTCGGAAATATTTGAAAGGAATTTATTTGAAATTTGTGAGTTAAATTCGCAATCAACTAATACATTGAGTGATCTGAATGACACGAGAAATACACAAATCTGCCTATTTTTAGTTGAATCGATTTTATTAGATGCTCTAAAGGATAATGGTTTAAAACCAAACCTTGTTGCTGGCCATAGTCTTGGAGAAATAACAGCATTGTATTGTGCGGATGTATTTTCATTCGAAGATTGTGTATCACTAATAAAAGTAAGATCTCAATTAATGGTAAATGCTGGACAAGGATCTATGGCAGCAGTAATTGGTTTTGATAGAAATCAACTTGATTTATTAGTAAAAAAAATTGATGACATTGTTATTGCTAATGATAATAGCTCATCTCAAGTTGTCTTATCTGGATCTAATGAAGCCTTAGAAAATTTATCGAGAGAAATTTCTTGTAAAAGATTTTTGAAATTAAATGTTTCGGGTGCATTTCATTCGCCATTTATGGATAACCCTTCAGCAAAATTTACTGAGTATTTAAAAAAGATAAAATTTAAAAATCCTTCTTTCCCAGTCATAAGTAATTACGAACCTTCACTTTGTACAGATTCAGATGAGCTTAAAATTAGATTAGAAAATCAAATGTGTAATGGGGTTAGGTGGCGAGAAACTATGGATTTAATGGCAAAAGATAGTGATCTTCATATTGTTGAAATTGGCCCCTCAAATGTACTTAGCGGTTTAGCAAAAAGACATCTGAAGAATGTAAAAATTTCTCAAGTTTCATCTTCAGATCAAATAACCTATTAACTAGCATGAGAAATGATGTTTTTCAGAAATTAATCTATCAATTAGTTAGCAAATTATTTGTCTTACCTATTTATAAATTTGTATTTAAAGGTCATTTAATAGGTAGAGAAAATATCCCACAAAAAGATGCTTTTATAATGGTTTCTAATCATGGTTCTTTACTTGATCCACCTTTGCTAGGTCATGCTCTTGGACGAAATATTTCTTTTATGGCTAAGGCAGAACTTTTTAAAATTCCCTTACTTGGCTCCGTTATCAGGGCTTGTGGAGCGTATCCTGTAAAAAGGGGAATTGCTGATAAAAATACAATTCAAACAGCATGTAAAAAATTATCAAAAGATAACTGTATTGGAATTTTTATCGATGGAACTCGTCAAAAAAATGGGCGAGTTAATAAGCCAAAGCAAGGCGCAGCATTATTAGCCTTTAAAAATCAAAAATTATTATTGCCTGTCGCAATAGTTAATTCCCATAAATTAATAAGATTCAAATTTTTTATACCGTTATTTTCAAAAATTGTTATCAGAGTAGGAAAACCTGTTCAACCTCCTCAAAGCTCCTCAAGAGATGATCTGAATTCTGTAACAATGCATCTTCGAGATAATATTAATAATTTGATTGGATAAAAACTTAGTTAATTGGAGAAATTGGGTAAAGAGGTAAAACTTTTTGCCATGAATTTATATTCGTATTTAATAAATTTTTATTTGATAAATCTAATAGTTCTTTTATATCTTCTTTGTCATCATAGTTAGCCTCTAAAAAAAGTTCTTCACTGTCAAATTCTTTAACAAGTTTTGGTAAAATAATCTCTTTAATAACTAGATCCGGAGCGGTTTTTTCGTTTTGATAAATTTCATACTTACCAGCAATGAAACCTTTTCGTTTTAATTTTTTGTAAATCCAGAATGATTGTTTGTTTTTAAAGATATTATTTTTTGATGCAATTCTTTTTGCCATTATTTCAAAGGAACTAAAACTGTCTAAACGACAATTTATTTGTTGTGAAATAGTTCTTGCTAAAACTACAATAAGTCGAGAAGCATTAAAATTTGCTGGCCCTATGCTGACAGATATCTTATTTACCTTTTGTAAATTTTTTTTGGAAATGAAATTATTAAAGTCATCTATTAAGTTGTTGCAAAGGTCATTATCAAATTTTTTGATAAATAATTTATCAGATTCAAGATTATTGTTTTTTCTGTATCCAAAGCCAAAAGAATTGTCTGTGCTATGAATTACTAATATAGAATTATCTACTCTTTGTTTGAATTTATTTGTCATCTATTAACCTTCAAACAGGTAATTCCATACCTGGATTACACTTAGACCATTTACCAAATTCGTTTGTAAAACTTTCACAAGATTGAACATCCCAGTCAGTTTTATAATCGCCATTTTTATCTTTAACTATATTGACATGAATGAAAGGTTTTTTTGCTTTAAAATCAGGTACATCACAAATATGATCAACATTATGGTTATTCTCAACATCATGGTATGTGATACATCTATCAACCCATTTACAGTTGATGCAAATGCACATAATTAATAAATAAAATGAAAGGAAGTATTCTCACTGATCATACACTAATAATTGATGAATTAGAAAAAAGTATAAAACTTCATAATTGGAATTCTATCTTAGCTTTTTTACCTAACGGATCTTATTTGGTTGGTGGTTACATAAGGGATATTATTTTGAGAAGAGAAACTGAACAGGTAGATGTTGATATTGTGGTTCCTTTAAATGCAATTGAAATTGGGAAAAAGATAGCAGCTAATATTGGATCAAAATTTATAATTTTAGATAAAAAAAGGGAAGTAATAAGGATTATTCTTAAGCATATTTACATTGATATTTCTAATCAGGTTTCATCTACGATTGAAGGAGATTTGAGTTCTAGAGACTTTTCGATTAATTCAATTGCTTTTTTATTTGATAAAAAATGTTTGTTTGATCCATTAAATGGCCTTAAAGATCTAAAGCTTTCTTTACTTAGAACCCATTCTGAAATGAATTTACTGAATGATCCTTTACGAATATTAAGATGTTTTCGATTTGTTTCTGAATTCAATTTTAAAATTGATTCTAATTTAATTACTTTTATTAAAAAAAATAAAGTGCAATTATTTCTTGTTGCTAAAGAGCGTATTAATTATGAAATACAGAAAATAGTAAATGGGTTATATGCTCTTGACGCGATTATTTTGATAAAAAAAATTAATATATTTGGTAATGATAATTTTTATGAAGAATCTTTCTTTTTGGATTTAGAAAAAATTAATTATGCAGAACTTTATCAGGAAGAAAAAGAGAAATTTTTACCATTATTTTTTATAGCTCAGATTTTAGATGAAGCATCTCTTGAAAAATTTAAATTTAGTAAAGTGGAAATTGCAAAAACTAAATTACTACGAAAATGGCACTTTTTTTTGAAGAACAAAAATATTGCTCAGCTGAATGAATTAGATAGATTTAAATTACATCAAGAATTAGAGATGTTTCTTCCATCTTTTATTTTTTATTTACCTCCAAATTTGCACTTTGAATGGCTGAAAAGATGGCGAGACAAGGAAGATAAATTATTTCATCCCACAAATTTAATTAATGGTAATGTAATTAAAAAAAATTTAAAAATAGAGGATGGGCCTATCTTAGGCGACCTCTTACAGTATCTCTCAAAGGAGCTTGCATTTCAAAGATTGAATGATTTTGATGAAGCTATTTATAAAGCTAAGCAATGGATTCAACAAAATGCGCCAAAATGTGATTAAATACACATAGCCTAGTTTTGTTTAGAAGTTCAGACTTCAAAATTATTTTTAAAAATTTATGAGTATTCGTATTTACATTGGCAACTTACCACAAGGGTTTAATCCAAAGGAATTTGATTCACTTTTAAAATCAGTTTCTGATTCGTTTAGATTTAAAGCAGTTTTAGATAAGGAAACTAAAGAATGCAGAGGGTTTGGTTTCGCGACAACCAACAATGAAGAGAATGCTAATTTATTAATTCAGAAATTAAATGGTTTCGAATTTAATGGTTCAAAACTAAGAGTAGAGTTATCAGAAAAGAAAGATTCTGGGAAAAATAAAAATATTAGCGGAAAATTAAACAAGAACAAAAAGAGGAAAGATTTCAAGAAAATTGTTCATAGTGATGCTCCTAATCTTGAGGCACCTGATCCAAGATGGGCTGGAGAACTTTCCAAATTAAAAGATTTGTTGGCTAACCAGAAAACGCCTGCTTAGCTATTTGATGCGAGAAATTAAAAAAGATATTGGTATTTCAAAAGCTTTTACAGAATTCTTAACAAAAGCTCTGTTATTAAAAACATCATAGTCTAATCTTTCAATAGAATCTAAAATCCCTCTATAGAGACGTAAAGATGTCCAAACAGGCCATCTCGCATCAGACGATAACCACTTAATTCCCTCTTCAGACTTTTGGAACCAATCGCGAGCCCTTGTTAATTGAAAGTTCATTAGTGCTTTCCATTGATTGTTAATTTCGCCTTTTAAAAGTTCTTCTTCAGAATAATTAAATTTTTCAATATCAGCTTGTGGGAGATAAATTCTTCCTCTTTGTCTATCTTCTCCTACATCCCTCAAAATATTTGTTAATTGATTTGCAATTCCTAGAGCTATAGCCGCTTCAGACGGGTCAGGCTTGTCACTCCATGGCGCTGATGTATAAGCGCTATCAATCCCCATGACATTTTGAGTCATTAAACCAACAGTCCCTGCGACTCTATAACAATAGAGTTTTAATTCCTCAAAATCTTTGTATCTAAATTTATTCAGATCCATCCTTTGTCCATCTATCATATCTAGATAGGGTTGGATATTTTGTGGGTATTTTTCGATGGTATCTAATAAAACTGAATCTAATTCAGTTTTAATATTCCCATTAAATACACTCTTTGTATTTTCTTCCCATGCATCTAGATTGTCTGAAAGTTCGTTTTGCGATTTAGTTAAAGCTTCTTTACTATCCATTATTTCATCTGTTCTTCTACACCATACATAAATAGCCCAAATAGCTTTTCTCTTTTCTATTGGTAGAAGAAGAGTTCCCAAATAAAAGGTTTTAGCCCATTTTTGGGTTTCTTTTCGGCATATCTCATATGCTTGATCTAGTTGAGAAATTGAATTTTTCAAAAAGTTTTAGCTGGATTTTTAAATTACTTAGTGTAAATGTTATGTAGAAACATTTTGAGGAGTTTTGGAATACTCATTATTAATTGATTCCGCGCATAATTTACCACTCAAAACGGCTCCTTCCATAGATGCTAAATATTTTTGCATAGTATAATCACCTGCTAAAAAGAAGTTTTTAATAGGAGATTTCTGACTTGGTCTGAATTCTTGACATCCAGGAACTGCCTTATAAACAGATCTTGGAGTTTTAACTACTCTATATTTTCTTAAGTTTGTTTTTTCGTCTCCCATAAAATGTGTTGGGAATAATTTTTTAAGTTCTTCCATAGTTGCATCTACAATGTCCTGATCACTCCTATTTATCCACTCTTTTGCTGGTGCAAAAACTAATTCAAGCATTGATCTATTTGGATCTTCATATTCCTTGCAGGTAATACTCATATCTGCATAAACACTTAGAAGTGGTGATCTGCTGAATAATAAATGGTCAATATCTGTTAATTTTTTATCAAACCATAAGTGAATATTAATTACAGGGACGCCATTTAAACCATCTAATTTAGAAAAAGCATCCAATCCTTTCCATTGTTTAGGAATCATTAATTTAAAAAGATCTACAGGCATCGCACTAACATAAGCATCAGCAGTTAGCTCTTTCTTGTCTTTTTCATTTAAAGAAGCAATAGTGAAACTTTTAACAGTACTATCATCATTTAGGTTGATTTGCCTTAATGGACAATTCATATGGACTTCCCCACCGCGAGCAGTAATATAATCAACAATTGGTTGGCAAAGTCTTTCTGGAGGTGAGCCGTCGAGAAATGCCATTTTTGAGCCATTTTTTTCTTGTAGAAATCTATTAAGTGCTGTTAATAAAACTGTAGAGGATATTTCATCGGGTCCAATAAAATTTAAAGCTTTACTCATGGCTATAAAAACTTCATCATTAACTCTTTCTGGAATATTGTGTTCTTTAAGCCAATCTGTCCATGATTTAGTATCACATTTGTCAAGATATTTTTGGCCTCTTAACATCGCAGGAACCAAACCTAATCCAAAAAGAATCTTTTCATTCCAAGAAAGCATGTCGTTATTGCTTAAAATCGCTGAAACTCCATTAACTGGAGCAGGAATATCGGGAAAGTCAAATCTACTGTAAGTTCCAGGCTCAGATGGTTGATTAAAAATCATTGAATGACTTTTCCATTGGAGTCTATCTTCAATATCTAACTCCTTAAAAAGTTGCAACATATTGGGGTAAGCTCCAAAAAATATATGTAACCCAGTTTCATACCAGTCACCATCTTCGTCTTTCCATGCAGCAACTTTACCTCCTAAAACATCTCTAGCTTCTAGGACAATTGGAATGTGTCCATTATCTACTAGATATTTTGCACAAGATAAACCTGCTAAACCTGCACCAGCAATTACAACACGCATTATAAAATCAAGAAATAAATTAACACTTACTAATAAGCTACATTAAAGTTAGAACATAATAGTTTTTTTCGTTGATTATTTCGCAAAATTATGGAAAAAATGCTCTTAAAATCAACTACTAGACATGTCAGAATTTTCACTGCTGAAGTAGTTGATGAAGAACTACACTTTCATCCAAACAAATTGACACTTGATTTAGATCCTGATAACGAGTTTATTTGGAATGAAAGTTCTTTGTCCAAAATAAATCAAAAGTTTAATGAATTAATCAAAGAGAGAGTGGGAAAGGATTTAGATGATTACGAACTTCGGAAAATAGGATCAGAGATTGAAGGTTTAATTAAATTTTTGCTTCAAAATGGCCAATTGAGTTATAACCCTGATTGTAGAGTAATGAACTATTCAATGGGCTTACCAAAAACAAATGAAGTACTGTGAATAGACCACCCTCAAATAGAAGGCCTAGAAGAGGCTCAAATAGAAGTTATTACTCTTCAAACCCAAGAGAGTTAGATTCTTATGGACAAAGAAATAATAGATTACCTGCTTCTTCTGAACAAAAGATCAACTTCAGTACGGGAACAATTGCTGTCCTCGCGGGAGTATTAATTTTAGGAGTTGGCATTGGGAGTGCTATTACCAGTACAACAGATGGAGGCCAAGGAAATATAGCTAGTCAACAACAATTAGATATGGCTGTTCCAGATCCGGAATTTTGTAGACAATGGGGAGCCAGCGCTTTTGTAATTGATGTTGAAATGTATACAACCCTTAATCCATCTACGAGTTTTGTAACGCAACCAGCTCTTCAGCCAGGTTGTGTTATTAGGAGAGAGAATTGGACGGTTTTGCAAAAACAGGGAGCCATTAGTAATGAAGATGTAAGAGAATGTAAGCAAAGAATGAATACTTTTGCTTATATTGGATCTATAAGAGATAAGCCAATAGTTAAGTGCGTTTATCAGACTGATGTAAATGAAAATAAATTTATAATAAAAGGGGATGGACAAGCCGAAGATGGAGGAGTAGGTATAAACAAAGAAGCAATTCAGTTCTGATTTAATTTATATCTGCCTCAGTGGGCTTTCTAAACTAGCGAATTGAGGCAGGATAATTTTCTTAAATACTTCTGACGCTCTTGAAGTGTATCTTGATGGATTAGTAATTAATTTAAGTTCTCTTTTAACCTCTAAGTCAGCAACAAATGCTTTGTGGATTGTTCCTGCCGCTAATTCTCTCTCAATTGAAACAACAGGTAAAAACGATGCTCCTAACCCTGATTGAACTGCATTCTTGATTGCTTCAAGAGAGTTAAGTTCCATCTCAATTTTTAATCTTTGAATTTCAAGTCCAGAATCTTGGAGAAGTTTGTCAACAACTTTTCTTGTAGTGGATTGAGAATCTAATGTTACGAAATTTAATTTGTATAAGTCTTCTTTTAAAAGCTCTTTTTTGTTTGAGAGTTGATGTTTAGCTGGTAAGACCAGTGCTAATTCATCTGTAGCGTATGGAATCACTTGTAGCAAATTTTCTAAATCACTCGGTAATTGTCCTCCAATAATTGCTAGGTCAATTTGTCCATTGGCAACACTCCAGCCAGTTCTTCTTGTGCTATGAACTTGAAGTTGTACTGATACATCAGGATATTTTTGTCTGAATAGTCCAATCATTCTTGGCATTAAATAAGTTCCAGTTGTTTGACTGGCTCCAATTACAAGAGTTCCACCTTTTAAACTATTTAAGTCCTCAATAGCTTTACAAGCTTCATCACATTGATTCAAAATTCTTTCACAATAATCAAGTAGTAGTCTTCCTGCCTCGGTCAATAGAGCTTTTCTACCACCTCTATCAAAAATTGTAATTTCAAGTTGTTTTTCAAGATTTTGTATTTGTAAACTCACGGCAGGTTGAGTTACATACAGTAGATCTGCAGCTTTTTTAAAACTTCCTTGAGCTGCTATAGCTTTTAATATTCTTAATTGGTCGAGAGTAAATGGTAATTCGGGCATCTATTGTGCCTACTGTTATTTATAATTCTAATACTTATCAGTATTCTTGTTAAGAAATAAATTTCTTGAATTATCTAAAATTATGGAGACTCATAGAACTTCACTAGTAATTTTAATATTAATTTTGATTTTTGCAGTCATTCATAGTGGTGGAGCTGCTTTGAGAATGAAAGCAGAATCTATCATGGGACCAAGATTATGGCGGTTATGTTTTGTCTGTTTAAGTTTGCCATCGGCAATTATTTTGATTACTTATTTTTTGGCACATAGATATGACGGAATAAGATTATGGAATTTACAGGGTAATAGCTTCGTTTTTGTAATAGTTTGGTCTTTAACTGCTATAAGCTTTTTATTTTTATATCCTGCAACTTACAATCTGCTTGAGATTCCCTCGGTTTTAAAACCTAAAGTGCGAATTTATGGAACTGGGATAATGAGAATTACAAGACATCCACAAGCATTTGGTCAGATAATTTGGTGTTTTGCGCATACATTATGGATTGGTACATCATTCACATTAATAACCTCCATTGGCTTAATTCTGCATCACCTTTTCGCAATTTGGCATGGGGATAAGAGATTATCTAATAGATTTGGAGATGAATTTGAAAAGTTTAGAAAAATTACTTCTATCATTCCCTTTAAGGCAATAATTGAAGGAAGGCAAGAATTTAAAATTGCAGAATTTTTTAAGTTATCTCAACTTGGTATATTGATTGCAATAGGTGTGCTTTGGTGGTCCCATCAGTATATAAATATTGCTGTTAAAACATTTAATTCATCATTTTTGTCTGAATTTTTCAATTGACAGTTTAAAATCAAAAATATAAGTTATTTACAAAATGCCTCAAGCCTCAGAAATTGCCTGGTTAATTCCTCTTTTCCCACTTATTGGAGCAGTGCTTTCTGGTTTAGGACTTATAAGTATTAATGAGAAAATTAATAATTCTAGAAAAATTGTTTCTGTAGGACTGATTTCTTTCGTTGGCATATCTGCGGTAATTAGTTACAAAGCTCTTTTCGAACAAGTTAATGGTTATCAATCAGTAGAGAAATTATTTGTATGGGCTAATGCAGGTGATTTTACAATTCCAATGGGCTTCGTCCTCGATCCTTTGGGGAGTGTAATGCTTGCTTTAGTTACTACAATAACCCTGCTTGTAATGATCTACTCTCATGGTTACATGGCACATGATAAGGGTTATGTCAGATTTTTTACATATTTAGCTTTATTTAGTAGTTCAATGATGGGACTAATAGTTAGTCCAAATTTATTAGAAATTTATGTTTTTTGGGAATTAGTTGGAATGTGTTCTTACTTATTGGTTGGGTTTTGGTACGACAGAGATGGTGCTGCCCACGCTGCACAAAAAGCATTTGTTGTTAATAGAGTAGGTGACTTTGGACTGCTATTAGGCATTCTTGGTCTATTTTGGGCAACGAATAGTTTTGATTTTAATGAAATAGCTAACGGAATTTCTCAATCAGTATTAGATAATTCAATACCCATATGGGCTGCCTTACTCCTCTGTTTTTTAGTTTTTTTAGGACCAATGGCAAAATCTGCCCAGTTTCCTCTTCACGTGTGGTTACCTGATGCGATGGAGGGACCGACGCCGATTTCTGCACTTATCCATGCAGCTACTATGGTGGCAGCAGGAATATTTCTAGTGGCGAGATTACAACCTTTGTATTCAATATTCCCTTCTATTCAGTTCATTATTGCTTTAGTTGGAACCATTACTTGTTTTTTAGGTGCTTCTATAGCTTTGACCCAAATGGATTTAAAAAAGGGCTTAGCTTACAGTACTGTTTCTCAGCTCGGTTATATGATGCTTGCGATGGGATGTGGAGCCCCAGTAGCAGGAATTTTTCATTTGGTTACTCATGCTTGCTTTAAAGCAATGCTATTTTTGGGATCTGGTTCTGTAATACATGCAATGGAGGAAGTAGTTGGCCATCAACCTGTACTGGCTCAAGATATGAGATTAATGGGCGGTTTAAGAAAAAAAATGCCATATACATCTGCTACTTTCTTAATAGGTTGTGTAGCAATTAGTGGTATTCCACCGCTGGCAGGTTTTTGGAGCAAAGACGAGATACTAGGAAACGCATTCATCTCTTTTCCTGCTTTTTGGTTTGTTGGACTGATAACTGCTGGTATGACTGCTTTTTATATGTTTAGGCTTTATTTCTTGACATTTGAAGGTGATTTTAAAGGTGAGAATAAAGAATTGCAAAAAGAGCTTTTAATCGCTTCTAAATTAAATCTAGATGAAGAAAATGAAGAGAAGCATGAAGAACATGGCTCTATTCATGAGTCTCCCTGGTCAATGACATTTCCTTTGGTATTTCTATCTGTCCCCTCTTTAATTATCGGTTTTATGGGACTCCCATGGGATAGTAAAATTGCAAATTTACTTGATCCAGAAGAGGCAGAGATTGCTGCAAAAGCATTCGAATTAAAAGAATTCTTGCCTTTAGCTATAGCGTCAGTTCTTATTGCATCCTTTGGAATCACTATTGCTTATCAGGCATATTTTGCAAGAAAAATTAATTTGTCAGTTTTATTTGCTGAAAAGTTTCCTAGTATCAACAGGTTTTTATCCAATAAATGGTATCTAGATGATATTAATGAAAAACTTTTTGTTAAGGGTAGTAGAAAACTTGCTAAAGAAGTCTTAGAGGTTGATTCTAAGGTTGTTGATGGCGTCGTAAATCTTACTGGACTCGTAACTTTAGGTAGTGGAGAAGGTTTGAAATATTTTGAGACTGGTAGGGCTCAATTCTACGCTCTTATTGTTTTTGGAGGAGTAATTCTACTAGTTGCTATATTTGGTATTCAATCTCCACAAGTATCTTAATTACAATTGTGTGTCTTCACTGTCCATTGGGGTGAAAAAATACAGAAAATTTCTAGACTTTATTTAAGATAAATTTCTTATTAAATTGAGTACTTATTTTTATACACATTTTGCGACACAAATGTTGGGAACTTTGGGAGCTGGATTGTCAAATTTTCCTTGGTTATCTGCTTCAATTTTATTCCCAATTGGTAGTGCATTTGTCATACCTTTTTTCCCAGATAGAGGGGATGGCAAAGAGGTGAGATGGTTTGCATTGTCTATTGCATTAATAACTTTTTTAATAACTGTAGGTTCATATATAAATGGCTTTGATATTAGTAATGAAAATGTTCAACTGAAAGAAAATATTAGCTGGCTCCCTGATTTAGGTCTTACTTGGTCTGTTGGAGCTGATGGCATGTCTATGCCGTTAATATTATTGACTAGTTTTATAACTGCTTTAGCAGTTCTTGCTGCATGGCCAGTCAAGTTCAAACCAAAGTTATTTTTCTTTTTGATATTGATTATGGATGGTGGGCAAATCGCTGTGTTTGCAGTACAAGATATGCTTTTATTCTTTCTAACTTGGGAACTTGAGCTAATTCCTGTTTATTTATTATTGGCTATATGGGGTGGCAAAAATCGACAATATGCAGCAACAAAATTCATTATTTATACAGCTGGTAGTTCTATCTTCATTCTTTTGGCAGCGTTAGCAATGGGTTTCTATGGTACAGAAATTCCTAACTTTGAGTTTTCTCATTTGGCAGCTCAAGATTTTAGTCAAAAATTCCAAATATTATGTTATATCGGGCTTTTAATTGCATTTGGAGTGAAACTACCAATAGTACCTCTTCATACTTGGCTTCCAGATGCTCATGGAGAGGCTACAGCTCCTGTTCATATGCTTCTAGCAGGAATTTTATTAAAGATGGGAGGATATGCTCTTTTAAGATTTAATGCACAATTATTACCCGTTGCTCATGCTCAATTTGCCCCATTATTAATAGTTCTAGGGGTAGTCAATATAATTTATGCTGCATTAACTTCTTTTGCTCAACGAAATCTTAAAAGAAAAATTGCATATAGTTCGATAAGTCATATGGGTTTCGTTCTTATCGGTATAGGAAGTTTTAGCAGCCTTGGAACAAGTGGAGCGATGCTGCAAATGGTTAGTCATGGATTAATCGGGGCAAGTTTATTTTTTCTCGTTGGTGCCACCTATGACAGAACAAAGACTCTTAAACTTGATGAAATGAGTGGCGTAGGACAAAAAATGAGAATCATGTTTGCCCTATGGACTGCTTGCTCCCTTGCTTCCCTAGCTTTGCCTGGTATGAGTGGATTTGTTTCCGAATTGATGGTATTTACAGGATTTGTTACTGATGAAGTATATACACTACCGTTTAGGGTAGTGATGGCTTCTTTAGCTGCTATCGGTGTAATACTTACTCCTATTTATCTACTTTCAATGTTACGAGAAATTTTCTTTGGTAAAGAAAATCCTAAATTGATCGAAGAACGAAAACTTATAGATGCAGAGCCAAGGGAAGTTTATATTATTGCTTGTTTACTTTTACCGATTATTGGAATAGGTTTGTATCCTAGATTAGTTACTGAAAGTTATATTGCATCTATCAATAATTTGGTCGATCGAGATTTAACTGCAGTTAAAAGTGCTGTGAAAACAAATATTTTTTCAGGAACTAAAACAAATGAGATCCTAAAAGCTCCAACTATATAATTCTTAAAATTAATGAGATATTGTTTGGCATTAAATAATTAAGGGTATATCTTATGTATAGTTATTCCCAATTTAAAAATATCTAATTACAACCCTATTCATAGACAGCAATTAGGGCCTAGATTGTTGATTAAGTTTCTTCAAGACGCCGCTGGTAAAGGTGATCTTGATCCATGGGATATTGATGTAATAAGTGTAATTGATAGTTTTTTAGAGCAATATTCACAATCTTTCGGCAGCAAATCATATAGCAAAAGTTCCTATCACAAGGATTTATCTGAGACAAGCGAAGCTTTTTTTGCTGCTTCCGTACTTGTTAATTTAAAGGCTCAAGTTTTGGAATCTGATGTTTTCAAAGACAATTCTTCCGATTTTGAAGATGATTTTGACTTGGATGATCAAGATTGGATTGACCAAGAATTTGATATACCAAAATATCCTGAAAAATATCTAAGGAGGAGGTCAATAGCACAACCAATTCTCAAACGTACAACAACTCTGGGAGAACTGGTAAGTCACTTAGAGTCTATTGCTGAAGTTATAGAAACCCAAGACCTTCTACTAATGAAGAGAAAAAGAAATAAAAAATATTCAGATAAAGCTTTAATTTCTCAAGTAAAATCATTAGCGCATCGTGAGAAACTACCGGAAACCACTAAAGCACTAGGTAAATTTATTGATGGGTGGGAAAAAGCATTACAGTGGACAGATTTTGAATATCTAGTTGAGAAATGGCAAAATGTTGTAAAAAATGATTTAGATAAAGATCGTTTAGGGGTTTTTTGGGCCTTGTTATTTTTATCATCTGAAAACAAAATTGAAATTAAACAAATTAACTCCTTATATGGCCCAATTCAAATTAAAAGAATAATTCCTGAAGGAGGTTTAGCTCAATTGCCTATAGAGAATCTTGATGTAACCAAGACAGTTCCTTCTGCTGTTTAGGAGCTTATTAGTAATAAAGTATAATCTTTAAAAAGAGGTTTTGAATTCATGAAGGCAATGATACTTGCTGCAGGTAAGGGTACACGTGTTCAGCCTATTACGCATGTGATTCCGAAACCGATGATTCCGATTTTGCAAAAACCTGTTATGGAGTTTCTCTTGGAACTTTTAAGAGAACATAACTTTAAGGAAATAATGGTAAATGTTTCTCATCTGGCTGAAGAAATTGAAAATTATTTTAGGGATGGGCAAAGATTTGGAGTAGAAATTGCTTATAGTTTTGAGGGAAGAATTGAAGATGGAGAATTAATAGGTGATGCTTTGGGATCTGCAGGAGGATTAAAAAAAATTCAGGATTTTCAAAATTTCTTTGATGAAACTTTTGTCGTTTTATGTGGTGATGCTTTAGTTGATTTAGATTTAACTCAAGCTGTTAAAAAACATAAGCAGAAAGGAGCTATTGCTAGCTTAATAACAAAGAAGGTAACTAAAGATCAAGTATCAAGTTACGGTGTTGTAGTTTCTGATGAAAACGGCCGGATAAATGCTTTTCAGGAAAAGCCAGCAGTTGATCAAGCTTTAAGTGAATGTATAAATACAGGAATTTATCTTTTCGAACCTGAAATCTTTGATTATATACCTTCAGCAGAGAAGTTTGATATTGGAGCTGATCTTTTTCCTAAACTTGTTGAAATGAACTTACCATTTTTTGCATTACCAATGGATTTTGAATGGGTAGATATTGGAAAAGTTCCTGATTATTGGAGTGCTATTAGAAATGTATTGCAAGGCAAGGTAAGACAAGTGCAAATACCAGGTAAGGAAATAAAACCAGGAGTTTTTACCGGTTTAAATGTAGCGGCTAACTGGGAAAAGGTTAATATTACTGGGCCGGTTTATATAGGAGGTATGACTAGGATCGAAGATGGAGCAACTATTATTGGCCCTTCTATGATTGGACCAAGTTGTTGCATTTGCGAGGGAGCAACTATAGATAATTCAATTATTTTTGATTATTCTAAAATTGGTAAAGGTGTAAGACTTATGGATAAGTTAGTTTTTGGTAAATATTGTGTCGATAAAAATGGAGATCACTTTGATTTGCAAGATGCATCTCTGGATTGGTTGATAACTGATTCAAGAAGATCTGATTTGACTGAGCCATCTCCACAGCAAAAGGCAATGGCGGAATTGTTAGGTACTGATTTGATTAATATTCCAGACTAAGATTAGCTTTTTCAAGAATCTCAGGAATTAAATGCTCTGCCTTTACGGCCATCAGATGAATACCATTTGCGATATTTATAAAATCATGAGCTTGTTCAGCTGCAATTTCAATACCTTCATGTAAAGGATCTTTAGCATCTCTAAGACGATTTAAGATATTTTCAGGGATGTTTGCTCCCGGAACGTATTTGTTTATGAAGAGAGCGTTTTTGTAAGACTTTAATAGAAATACACCTGCAATTACAGGAATTTCAAGAGGATTGCTAATTTTTTCGCAAAATTCTATCAAGTTTTCTTTTTCCATAACCATTTGAGTTTGTATAAAGCCAGCTCCAGCCTCTTTTTTCTTTCTCATTCTATTTTCTAAACTTCTTTGATTCCTGCAATTTGGATCAGCTGCGGCACCTGCAAAAATAGAGGTTTTTTTATCGGAAAGTTCCCCTAGAGTAGGATCACTTCCTTTATTGAATGCCTGAATTTGTTGAAGTAATCTAACTGACTCAAACTCATGAACTGCCTTAGCATCTTGTTGATCTCCTGCTTTTACTGAATCACCAGTAATGCATAAAATGTTTCTAATTCCTAAAGCATTTGCTCCCAGAATGTCTGATTGTAAAGCAATTTTATTACGATCTCTACAAGATATTTGCATTACTGGTTCTATTCCATTCTCCAGTAATAGTTTGGACATTGCCAAGCTGCACATTCTCATTACAGCTCTGCTTCCGTCCGTAATGTTAACAGCATGTACCTTATCTTTCAAAAGTTGTGCTATCTTAAGAGATCTTATGGGGCTCCCGCCTCTTGGCGGCATTAATTCTGCCGTTATTACCTTAGATTTTTTTTCTAAAGTCTGCTGAAGTTTGGATTTCAATTCCTTTTGTTTCCTACTTGGTTAACAAGTGTACTGAGATTGCTAAACTTAATTAATATAAAAAAGGAACTGTTTAAATGCAAATGGTTGAAGAAGAAGTAAACAACATTGATATGATGGGTCTCTCAACAAGAGAGATGGAAATCATTGATCTCGTAGCTGATGGGCTTACAAATCAAGAAATTGCTGTAAAACTAACTATTAGTAAAAGAACCGTCGATAATCATGTAAGTAATATGTTTACAAAAACTGGTTCTAAAAACAGAGTAGCACTTTTGAATTGGGCAATGGACAACGGAAAGATTTGTAGAGATGGATTTAATTGTTGTTCACTCCCAGATTCTGATCAAGATTAGTTTTGCCTTTTACTTTTTTTGTATCATTAGGCAAATCCATTAAACAATAATTCGTAGAACTTAATTCGAAGAGTTCAGCATATGCAATACATGCATCTTTGTCTGAATCAACAAACCTCAATATTCCTTCTTTGTCATAAAGACCATACATCTGAAAAAAAAATAATTATTAAGTCTAAATATAAAGAAAATATAAAGGAAGAGTGACTCCTTTGACTAGCTACTTTTGAAAGTTGTCAAATAGTTTTATTTCCATTTTGAGTAAGGATTTTTAGCAAGGCTGAAATTAGAGTAATAGGTCAGACCAGTAATTTCTTTTGAGATGAAGGATGGAAGACTGAGATCTTCCTCTTCCTTAGAGAGTTCAATTTCTGCAATTTCAAGTGGATAATTATTTTCTTTAAAGCAATCTATAATCCAAGATTTATTTTTAATTTCTAGAAAAAATCTTTCTTTTTTTATTGTATTTGAAAGATTTGACATTATTGTTTCACCATCTTTTTGAGGGATGGAGTATTCAAATTCAAAGTTGGTAAAGCTTTTGATATGTTTTTTGAGTGCGATTTTAAAGTCTTTCTCGGTAAACCTTATCCTAATAATCCAATCATCTAAATTTTTAGTTAAATATCCTTGTTCAATAACAATCTTTTTAGTGATGAATTCTTTCCAATCATCATTTTTTATAAGAAATCGTCTTTCTATTTCTAAGGCCATTAAGTGTTTGAGTTTTTTAAAGATAGATCTCCTTTCCAATCTAGTTTTTTTATTAAGGTGTTGTAATAGTTAGAGCTTTTTTTAAACTTTATTATTTTGCAAGGTGATTTACTTTTTTTGATTTCGCAATAATAAGTTTCCTTAATAGTCATACATTTTGAACCGTCTCGCCATAATTTAATTGCTCCTTTACTTTTTTTTACTGGTTTAATTATTACCTTACTTGTATTTGGAATAACAATTGGTCTACTAGCTAAACTCATTGGGCATATAGGGTTAATTATCATTGCATCTATATCAGGATGTACAATTGGCCCCCCTGCAGCCATTGAGTATGCTGTTGAACCAGTAGAAGTGCATATAATCAATCCATCGCCTTTATATTCGTTTACTTTCTCATTATCTATTTCAATTTGTATTTGGTTGGTAGGAGAAATATCTTCTTCGACAGATTTAAAATAAAAATCATTTAATGCGTCATAGCTTTTTATAATTTCTTTTTCAGGACTTGTTCCACTAATATAAACATCACAATTTAATCTATTCCGATAATCAATGATATATTCTTCATTTTCAAGAATTTCAATAAAAGATTTTTCAAATAAAAAATCTTTTTCTTGAGTAAGAAAACCCAAATTGCCGCCAATATTAATGCTCAATAAAGGAATATCATAATCTGCTAAAGCATTTGCACATTTTAGGAATGTTCCATCACCACCAAGAATTATTCCAATATTTGGTTGCAAGTCTGAATTACAAAGATATTTTTCAATTTGATCTTTTTGAAAATCGCTTTCAATCCTTATAGATTTTATATTTTTGGCCTTTAGGACTTCTTCACAAAATTTTGAAGCCTTAAGAGCTATAGAACTATCTGAACGATATACAATGAGCACTAATGAAAGTTTCATTTAATGCTTTTACCATTTTAATAAATTAAAACTTTCCATATCTACAGTCACCCTATTCCTGTAAAGAGATAACAATATAGCTAGCCCAACGGCTGCTTCTGCTGCAGCAACAGTAATTACAAAAATCGCAAAAACTTGTCCTTGAATTAAATTATTATCAATATAGGAAGAAAACGCCATCAAGTTTATATTTACCGCATTCAGCATTAATTCAATACTCATTAGAACTCTGACTGCATTTCTGCTATTTAATAACCCCCAAATACCAATACAAAATAGTACTGAAGATACTATCAAAAAAGCTTGAAGAGGAATAGATTCTAAATTCATAATAAGAAAGTGTAAAGGTTAATTTTTATTTGTAAGTAATGGTTCAGATGATTTTTCAATTAACTCTTGATCAACAGGTAGTCCTGTCGAAATATCTTGGCTCATTACATCTCTTCTAGCTAATACAATAGCCCCAATCATTGCCATTAAAAGTAAAACTGAAGCAACTTCAAATGGGAGTAAATAATCACTAAATAGATGCTCACCAATCCTTATAGTTGATTCTTCACCAATAGAGTTTTGAGGACTTGATAGGCTCCATACATTGGTCAAGTCAACTCTTATTAGAAGGCTTAATAGGGTTAAACATATCGACGTTGATATAATTCTTCTCGATTTAATGTCATTGATAGGTTTTAAATCTTCTTTTTTGTTAACTAGCATTATTGCAAAAATTATTAATACATTAACTGCACCCACGTAAACTAAAACTTGTGCTGCAGCGACAAAACTTGCATTTAAAAGGAGATATAACCCTGCCACGCTCATGAAAACTCCTCCAAGGAGAAAGGCTGAATAAACAATACTTTCTAGCAATACAACACCAAGGGCTCCAATAATGACAACTAAAGATAGAACTGTAAAACAAATAAATTGAGTTGTTATTGCAATGGACATAAATTAATGGGAATTAATTGGTTGGATTAGAAACTTTATCATTATTTTCATTGGACTCAGGCCTCATCCAATCATAAACTTCTTCAGGTAATTTACCAACTCTAGAATCTGAAGCTGGTATTTCATGAGGGTCCATAACACCTTTAGGAAGATAGGCAAGTTCTCTTAGAGGTTTAACTGATGGATCTGTTGTGACGTTTGTAGGTAGTCTACCAAGTGCGACATTATCGAAGTTTAGATTGTGTCTGTCGAAAGTAGCTAATTCATATTCTTCGGTCATAGATAGACAATTAGTTGGACAATATTCAACACAATTTCCGCAAAATATACAAACTCCAAAATCTATTGAATAATTTCTAAGTTCCTTTTTTTTGGTTTCTTTATTCATTACCCAATCAACTACTGGTAGATTTATGGGACATACTCTTACACAAACTTCACATGCAATACATTTATCGAATTCATAATGGATTCGTCCTCTATATCTTTCAGAGGGTATTAATTTTTCATATGGATATTGCACAGTAACAGGTCTTCTTCGAAGATGATCAAAAGTTACAGATATACCATTGTATAAATATTTCCCAGCATTAAATGCTTCTTTTATATAACTGTTTATTTGTTGAAGAAAATTGTTCATTTTGAAAAATTTACTTAGTTATCTTTATTTTAGTGGAATAATTTTAAATTTAAGTATTTTTACTTAAATTTAACCACCAAAGAACTTGGGAAAAGCAAGTTTTAATCCTGCAGTTATCAAAAGATTAGCAAGAGAAATTGGAAGGAGAAACTTCCATCCTAGATCTAAAAGTTGATCTATTCTTACTCTAGGAGTTGTCCAACGTAATAATATTGCAATGAAAACTAAAAGATATGCTTTTAAAACAGTCATTACAATACCTATTGATGCAGTGAAAACCTGAATGAAGGGTGCATTAATTGGTAAATTAAGAAACTTAGCTATTAATTCAACTGGAATAGGAAAACCCCATCCCCCCAAATAAAGTATTGATACCAATAATGCTGAAAGAATTAAATTTATGTAACTACCAAGGTAAAACAATGCAAATTTCATCCCTGCATATTCAGTTTGATATCCTGCAACTAATTCTTCTTCAGCTTCAGGTAAGTCAAATGGAAGTCTTTCACATTCTGCAAGAGCACAAATCCAAAAGACAATAAAACCAACTGGTTGTCTCCAAATATTCCAACTTAGGATTCCAGCACCACTTTGTTGGTTAACAATGTCAATAGTACTAAGAGAATTTGTCATTAGTACGATAGCTAATACTGATAAAGCTAAAGGGATTTCGTAACTTATTGATTGAGCTGCTGCTCTTAATCCACCTAATAATGAATATTTATTATTTGATGCATATCCGCTCATAAGAAGTCCAATTGGTTGGATACTACTTAAAGCGATCCATAGGAAAATTCCAATACCAACATTACTTATTAAAAGGTTTTGTCCAAAAGGAACAATTAGCCAGGAGAGAATTACAGGAACAAGAACTAATATAGGTCCTGCAGTGAAGAGTATTCCATCTGCTTTGGCAGGAATAATATCTTCTTTGACGAGTAACTTTAGACCATCTGCAATTGGTTGGAGAACGCCAAGAGCTCCTGCATATTCGGGTCCTATTCTTTGTTGAGCAGCAGCAGATATTTTCCTTTCAAGCCAAACTGTTACTAAAACGCCAACAACTGCCGCAACTAGAACTAAAAGCATCGGTAGAGGGAGCCAAATTATATGAGCGATTTCACTGGAAAGGCCAAAACCTTTTAAAAATTCATTAAAACTATATTCAAGATCTAATCCGTAATCCAAAATTTTTATGGTATTTACTTAATACATTAACTCTTCACAAACAATATGTGTGTTTTTTATGAAAAGCTGCAAATATTATTCTCTATTTTCTAGGCTTATCCAATCTCTTGGTTCCGAACCAGTATAGATTTGCGAGGGTCTAAAAATTCTATTTGCTCCAAGTTGTTCTCTCCAATGAGCTAACCATCCAGCAACTCTTGATATGGCAAAAATTGGTGTAAATAAATCGCGAGGAATACCAAGTTTTCTGTAAACAAGACCAGAATAAAAGTCAACGTTAGGGAATATACCCTTAGGGCCAAGTCTCGGTATTGCCTCTGCCTCTAGTGATTTAGCTACTTCATACATTTCATCTGCTCCAAATCTAATAAAAAGCTCCTCTGCAAGTTTTTGAAGAATTATTGCTCTTGGATCTTTGACTTTATATTCTCTATGACCAAAACCCATTATCTTACTTTTATTTTTTATCGCGTTATCCAAAAAAGAAGCAGCATTTTCTGGAGTTCTTATCTCTTCTAACATTGCAATCACATCCTCATTTGCTCCTCCATGGAGTGGGCCAGCCAATGTTCCTACTGCAGAGGCTATAACTGCATATGGGTCTGTAAGAGTGCTTGCAGTTACTCTAGCGCTAAATGTACTTGCGTTTAAACTATGTTCGGCATGTAAAATTAAACACCTATCAAAAACTTTTGCAGCTATAGGATCTTGTTCTTTTTCAGTCAGCATGTAAAGAAAATTTGATGAGTAAGTTAAATCATCTCTTGGCTGAATTGGGTCTTGTCCTTTTCTAATAAGTTGAAACGCAGCAATCATAGTTGGTATTTTTGCTATTAGTCTTATTACTGCGTTGTAGATATAATTAGGATCATCAATTGCTCTACGTGAATAAAAGAGTCCCAAAGAAGCCGCACTAGATTGAAGAGCGTCCATAGGATGACCTGACGCAGGGAAACATTTCATCATATCTCTGACTCTAAAACTTAATCTTCGATGCATTTGAACTTCTTGTTCAAAATCTCTTAGTTGAATAGCTGTGGGCAATTCACCCCAAATTAATAGGTAAGCAGTTTCTAAAAAACTGCTTTTTTTGGATAGTTCCTCAATGGAGTAGCCTCTGTATAATAATTTACCTTTGTTGCCGTCAATATCACAGATAGATGAATTAGTAACTGGGACACCCTCTAAACCTGGT
>CABYJE010000004.1 GCA_902519235.1 uncultured Prochlorococcus sp. | reverse complement strand
TCCAAACAAATATTTAGTACATTTTGTTGGCCCTAATGTAACAAGAATACCGCTATCTTTTAAGTTTTTAAGTCTATTAAGATGTTGTTCACGAAATGGTTCCCTTTTTATATTTGCATCTTCACAGTACCTTCCAAAAACTACAAACTTTTCCATTTTTAAGTATAAATAATAGAATAAATATATACTAAATAATTGCATATATTACACGCAAATTGCTATGTTGTTTAATACAACTTTCTTTTAATTAATTATGCTAACTGGTAGCGATCTCCTTGCAAAAGTTAAAGAACTTGGCGATGTTAGCAAATCTGACCTAGTTCGCGCCTGTGGATATGTTTCCAC
The DNA here is from genome assembly GCA_902519235.1 of uncultured Prochlorococcus sp. GTDB lineage: Bacteria > Cyanobacteriota > Cyanobacteriia > PCC-6307 > Cyanobiaceae > Prochlorococcus_A. The sequence continues at coordinate 75,129 of CABYJE010000004.1, read as the reverse complement.
TAAGAAAAATGGAGGTGAACGCTTAAACTTTACTGCATTTTATGAAGCACTTTTAGAAGCAAAAGGGGTTAATCTTGGTGATTCTGGAGTTGCAGGTATTGGGAAAGGTGGAAGAAAACTTAGTTATATAGCTACAGTTCAAGGCAATGGAAATCTTCTGATTGGGAAAGCATATACAGCACTTCTTGATTTAAAAGCAGGTGATGAATTCGAAATTAAGCTCGGAAGAAAACAAATCAGATTATTACCTACAGAAGAATCTGAAAAACAACAAAAATAAATTGGACATATCATTTTATTTAATCAATTACTTTCTTATTTATTTTTTTTGATCAGCAGCTAAACGCATTTCTTTACAAAATTCACCAACGTGATCGACGACATCTTTTTCACTTGAACTAGAAATTCGTTTAACAAATGCACTCCCAATAATTACGCCATCTGCTCCCCACTCACGAACTTTTTTAACATGTTCTGGAGTGGATATTCCAAAACCAACAGCAATTGGATTGCTATTAACATCTTTTAATTTAGTGATAAGATTCTCTACTCTATTCTCCATTTTGTTTCTCTCACCAGTGACACCTGTAACACTTACTAAATAAGTAAAGCCTTTTGTATGATTTGATATTTGTTTCATTCTTTCAATAGGTGTAGTGGGAGCTACCAATAAAATCAAATCCATAGAATGGTTACTAACTATTTTTGAAAATTTATAAGCTTCCTCTAAAGGGAGATCAGGAACTATTAGTCCAGAAACTCCAGCATTAGATGCCATCTCACAAAACTTTTCAAAGCCAAAACATAGTAATGGATTTAAGTAAGAAAAAAGAATGATGGGAATATTTAATTTACCTTTTAAAGACTCTAAAAGTTTAATTACTTTTTTTAGGCTAGTGCCTGACTTTAAGGCGCGTGAGGCGGCCACTTGAATAACAGGTCCATCTGCAAGTGGGTCACTGTAAGGGATACCTAATTCAATAAGGTCAGCCCCATTTTCTTGTAACTTTAATAATATCTCAAATGTTTTTTCAATATTGGGATCCCCAGCCATTATAAAAGGCATCAAAGCTAATTTTTTATTTTTTTTTAACTCACAAAACTTCTCATCTACCTTAGATAAAGATTTATTTTTAGTAATTTGAACTTTGTTATCTTTCATGAGTTTTAGATATTTTCTATGAAAAATTTATGGATTTTTCTCTAAATCTTCCATTAGTTTTTGCTGCTCTTCCATTGACAATGCATTGAATTTGGTTTCTAGTTTATCATTTACAACTTTTTCATAGTCTTTTCTATAACGCTTCCTTTGTTCCATAAAAGTCATTTTTCCATTTACAACTCTATAAACATAAGATGTTACCCAAGAAATAACAATCAAAATCAAGATACAACTTGAGAGAGTAGTGGCTGTAAAATTATCGATACCAAATTGCGGTGCGAATTTATAACTAATTAATCCTATTAATGAAATAAAAAAACCTATTTGTAAAACTTTACCTTTAGTCAATTATTTAACCTTTTCCACTTCCCTTTAGTCTTAGATTTAAAAATGGAGAAAATAAAATTAAGCCTGGAAAGAAAAGAAATACAAGACCATAAATTCCTAATCTTTCAAATTTGCCCATAATATTCCATCTATTATTCATCCAATAAAATAGTAATAATGGAATAACCAACAAATAGGTAGAAATAATTCCAAAATAAGCAATTAAAGTAGCTAATGAATTATTAAAAAAACTTTCCATTTTGATTTATGGTTGCTTAGTTAAAACATAACAACTATTGGGAGTTATCGTCAGAACTAAAAATAAATAATTAAATAATGGGAGTGGGGGGACTTGAACCCCCACGAGCTAAATCGCTCGACGGATTTTAAGTCCGGCGCGTCTACCAATTCCGCCACACTCCCAAGGCTTTTTAGCTAATTTATTGTAACAACGGATGTAAACTTAGCCAAAATTTGATGTAAAAAGTGATGATTTTGAAATCTGTAGACTCATTGGATTACGGTATTTAAAAGTCTGCAGTCATTTACTGATAAATTAATTACTTACTGGTAGTTTTCTTATAGATATAAATATTTAAATGACCTCGATAATAAGAACAAAAAAAGGCGCTTGGTTTTTAGGAGTCTGTAAAGGTCTCGAAAAATCAAATAGAGGTAATGCCTTATTCTGGCGTTTAGTTTTTTTTGTAGGCGCTTGTTTCACTTTTGGAATACTAATTTTGATATATCTTGGACTAGCAGTAGCTTTCCCAATCGAAAAAGCTAAGTGAATATTTAGTAAATTGTGTTGAAAATATAATTACTCCTTACAATTAATCTCTGCAGATATTTTTGTACACTTTCGTACACTAAATAAACAAGAAAGTGATTAGCTTTTCAGTTAATCCCTTCCACAATCTAAATCAATTTCATACGGATTTTAAGTCCGGCGCGTCTACCAATTCCGCCACACTCCCGAAGGAATTTGGTAGCCGAAATGGTCACATTTAACCAAGAAAAATTGGAATATTTACACTTTTAATTGTCAGCTTAAATCTAATTCTTTAATTTATTATCCCTTCTACTTGCCATCGTAAAGTTTCCCCTGCATGAAATGGTTTTATTTGTCCTACAATATTTTTTTCTTCAACAACATCAATAAATTCTTTAACTTTATTAGGTCTAGAAACTAATTTTAATTTTTCTTTATTTGGGGGCACATTATAAAAATTAGGGCCATTCAAACTTGCAAACTTTTCAAAATTATCTAAGGCATCCTCCTCTTCGAACACCGTTAAATAGCTTGCGATTGCTACTGGCGAATTAAAAATGCCTGCACATCCACAAAAAGCCTTCCACTTCCTAAGATGTGGGGCAGAATCAGTTCCCAAGAAAAAACAATTTTTCCCACTTGTTGCAGCTTTTCTTAAAGCGAGCCTATTATTTTCCCTCTTAGCAACTGGTAAACAGTAAAAATCACTATTTATGCCCCCAAAAAACATTGCATTTCTATTGATGTGCAAATGATGCGGAGTGATAGTAGCCCCAATATTATTTTCCTGAACAAAATTCACAGCATAAGAGGTAGTTATATGTTCTAAAACGATTTTTAATTTTGGAAATCTTTTAATTATTTGAGAGAGTTCTTTATCTATAAAAACTTCTTCTCTATCGAATACATCTACATCAGAATCAGTCACCTCCCCGTGAATTAAAAGAGGCATTCCAGAATCTTGCATTGATTCAAAGATCTTATATAGATTTTCTATTTTCCTAACTCCATGACTGGAATTTGTTGTAGCATTAGCAGGATACAATTTTGCTGCAAAAAAGACATTATTTTTAAAACCATTTATTAGTTCTTCTTTGTCAGTTTCATCTGTAAGGTACATTGTCATTAGTGGTTCAAACTTAGAACTATTTGGTAACGCTTCAACAATAGATTTTTTGTAGGAAATAGCGCTTTCTAGAGTTGTAATTGGAGTTTTAGTATTTGGCATGACAATTGCTCTTCCGAAATATTCTGAGGTAAAGTGAATAATATTTTTTAATACAAGACCCTCTCTTAGATGTAAATGCCAATCATCAGGTTTTAATATGGTTAATGTCTTCAAAGTTTTTACTATTTAATCAATTTTAACAGCAATTTAAAATTGACAATAAATTATAGATATTCGAGGATAGTTATTAATCAATTATTAAGGTTTAAATTTTCTAAACAAAAGGTTAAATATGAGTGATTTTTTATTTCCAATTATAGAAATAATATCTGGAGTGGTTCTACTGTTTGTAGGAGGTGAGTTTTTTATTCAAGGAGCTATAAATTTATCTTTAATTTTAGGAATACCTCAAATAGTTATTGGATTAACAGTTGTCTCACTCGGAACAAGCTCCCCTGAGTTATTGGTAAGTTTGAGTTCAATTTTAAAAGGCAGTGATTCGCTTGCGGCAAGCAATGTAATAGGAAGCAATATTTTTAATGTTCTTGTGGTTTTAGGTATAAGCTCATTGATAACACCACTTAAAGTAAAAAGCAGAATAGTCAGAAGAGATGTTCCTTTATTAATGGCTATTTCTTGTGCAGTTTGGGCCATGTCATCAACAGGCTTATTAACATTGCAAGCAGGGATATTTTTAATTTTTTGTTTAGTCTTAAATACAATATGGGAAATAAACACCATCAATGAGAAAGAAAAGGATACAAAAGATGCTGAACCAGAGATAGAAGAATTTAAAGATAACTATAAAGGGAAGCTTAATATTTTACTAAAATTAATATTAGGAATATTTCTTTTGAGCTTTGGTTCCAACATTTTAGTAAATGGTTCTCAAACCTTAGCCACTCTTTTGGGAGTAAATGAAATTGTTATTGGATTAACTATTGTAGCTACAGGAACATCTTTACCAGAATTAGTAACTTCTATAATTGCTGCATTTAAAGGTAAAACAGATCTTGCGATTGGAAATGTAATTGGAAGCAATTTGCTCAACCAACTTTTAATTCTTGGAAGTTGTAGTATTTTTTCAGGATTTAAAGGGTTAGTTATTGAAAAAAGCCTGATAAAAGTTGACCTACCTTTTATGGTTTTAACTACCTTCGCATGCTTGCCAATTTTTTGGAGCAAAGGGAAAATCACCAGAATCGAAGGATTTATTTTGCTTAATCTTTATATTTTCTACATTCTCGATAAGATACTTTTCTTAAATGGATTTAATTTACTTTCTGAATTAAGGATAGGTTTATTTATTTACTTTTCGTTACTTATAGTTTTTCTGTTCGTTCAAGAAAAATTAAAATTTTCAAATACATAATTTTAGCCGTACATTGTCACAAATTCCTCTGAAATAGTTGGGTGCAAAGCCATAGTAATATCAAAGTCTTTTTTGGTTATGCCTGCATTTAGTGCAATTGATACCATTTGAATTATCTCAGATGATGTTTCTCCAAACATATGACACCCGAGTACTTTGTCAGTTATTTTGTTTACTACAATTTTTAACATGCATTTGGTTTTTTTCTCTTTAAAAGTATTAGACATAGGGGTAAATTTACATTTGAAAATTTTTATATTTTTCTCAGAGTAAACCTCTTTGGCTTTTTTCTCACTTAAACCAACTGTTGAAATTTCAGGAATAGTGAAGACCGCTTTAGGGATATTTTCATAATTTACTTTTCTTTTTTGATCATTGAAAAAATTATCCGAGAAGACTCTTCCTTGTTCAATTGCTACTGGAGTTAAGTTTGGTTTGTTTATGATATCGCCAACTGCAAAAATATTAGGATTGCTTGTTTGATTAAGTTCATCAACATCTAAATATTGGCCATCCATTTTTAGATTTAAAAAATCTAAATTCAAAGGTAAAAGATTCGGTTCTCTGCCCGTAGCAATGAGGATTTTCTTAACTAAGATTTTATCACCTGAATCCAAGGTAGCTTCCAGATTTCCATTTACTCTCTTGATAGACTTTAATTGAGAATTGGAGATTATATTTATTCCTAAAAAAGTAGGTGATTCCTCTAAGCATGAAGATAGATCATCGTCAAAACCATTAAGTAAATGTCGACCTCTAATTAATTGAGTTACTTCAGTACCTAGATTCCTAAAAATAGAAGCAAATTCACAAGCAATATATCCTCCTCCAACTATTAATATTGAACTGGGAAAATTTTCTAATTCAAAAATATCATCACTAGTCCATGCCAAATCTATCCCAGGAATATTTAATTTCTTTGGTTTACCACCAACTGAAATAAGAATTTTTTTTGAACTTATTTTGTTTTTTATTTTCTTTGTTTTTGGACAGATAATTTCTAATTCATTTTGAGCAATAAATCTTCCTAAGCCTTCAAAAACAGTTATATTCAACTTTTTTAAAGAATTTCTATGTAAATTACTTAATCTAGAAACCTCCTCCCTAACATTCTTCAATAAAGTGTTCGACTCAAAATTAATACCTTCATTTTTTAATCCATATCCTTCAGAAGAATCCATATTTTTTTTACTATTAGCTGCATAAACCATCAATTTCTTAGGCACACATCCCCTTATCACACAAGTACCTCCTATTTGATTTGCTTCTATGATTGCGACTTTTGCTCCGTAACTAGCCGCACGTTTAGCCGCCGCTAGGCCTCCAGATCCAGCGCCAACAACAATTAAATCAAATTCAAATTCCAAGACTTTTTTTAATCAATTATTATAACGTTAGTTTATAGCTTTAATTCAAATAATGAATGGAATTTTGACATGGGATGATTTAAATAAATTTGAAGTTGAAGATCTTGATAGAGTCCATGGTATTAATAATTCCTACGCAAATTTAAGATTATTTGGACATTGTGAAAATGATGTATTAGTTACCCTCTATAGAGATAGGCATTCTTGGTGTCCTTACTGTCAAAAGATATGGTTATGGCTTGAATTTAAGAGAATTCCATACAGAGTCAAGAAAATAAATATGTTTTGCTACGGCCAAAAAGAAAGTTGGTTTCTTGAAAAAGTCAGATCGGGGAAATTACCTGCAATTGAATTTAAAGGACAAGTTATAACTGAAAGCGACGATATCATAGCTTTTTTAGAAAATGAATTTGGAGCACTTGGTTCTTTTATAACATCTAGTCACCTTATCAAAATTCGAGAGTTAGAAAGAGAAATTTTCAGATCTTGGTGTAATTGGCTCTGCCGAGAAAGCTTTAATTTTATAGATAACTCTTTTAGAAAAAAAAGATTTAAAGAATCCATTTCTAAACTCGATGAAATCTTAAGTAGGTCAAAATCAGGTTTCATTGATCCATCAGTTTCTAACGCAGGTGATATAGAGCCTGGTGTTGGAGATATAATTTTTATTCCATATATGGAGAGAATGAATGCATCTCTGATTTATTATAAAGGGTTTAATTTAAGATCTAATTACCGTCATGTAGATAACTGGCTTACCCTTTTTGAAGGGACAAGTGCTTATAGAGGAACTCAAGGAGATTTTCATACTCATTCTCATGATTTACCCCCACAAATGGGAGGATGCTATACAGAAAGCAATGAACAACAGATTACTTTCTCTAAGCTTATAGATAATGGGGAGGGTCTAGGTAATTATGAATTAAATCAAAATTATGAGTCAAAATATTTCGCAAAAATTGCTCTTAAAAGAGTGATAAAGCATAAAGACAATTTACTAAAGGTAAATCCATACAATAAAGAATCCTTTGACGAATCATTGAGATCAGCTTTGAGTTATATGATCATAGGTGAAGTATTAATCCCAAAAAAACTTTCAGGAATCTCTCTAAGATACTTAAAAAATAGAATCTCAGTTCCAAGAGATATGCCAATTATTTCAGCAAGGTTATTAAGGCAATCATTAAATAAAATTGAATCGCTATGTAGTAACAACAAAATAGATAAGATACCTTTCAGGCATAGATATGATCAAGATCCTATAAATTTCATTTCTATTTAATAGTAAAACTATAAATTTTTTCTTGAATCTATTTGGAGTAAATCTCTTATTTTTTGAACTTGACTTGCAATATTTGGATCAATAGATAATTTTTTTTCAACTTGTTCAATAGCATACATAACTGTTGTATGGTCCTTTCCTCCAAACTCGTCTCCAATTCTTGGTAGGCTTAGATCCGTCCCATGTCTCATAAGATACATACCTATTTGCCTAGCTTGACTTACTGGTTTTCTCCTACTTGAACTGATCAATTCATCAGTAGAAACTTTAAAGAAATCTGACACTTTATTAATAACTTGTTTTGGAGTAACAACAACTCCAACACTATTTGGATCAAGCATTGGAGCAATTGATTGGACTGTCATTGGCAAGCCTGTTATTGATGCAAATGCAACAGCTCTAGTAAATGCTCCTTCCAACTCTCGAATATTGGAAGTGAATCTTCCTGCTATAAATTGAATTAAATCTCTTGGAAGATTCATACTCTCTTGTTCTGCCTTTTTTTGAAGGATAGCTGTCCTCGTCTCAAGGTCAGGGGGTTGAATATCTGCGGTCATACCCATTGAGAACCTAGAAATTAATCTTTCTTGAATACCTGACAATTGATTTGGTGGTCTGTCACTTGCAATAACTATTTGACTTCCTGATTCGTGAAGAGCGTTAAAAGTATGAAAGAATTCTTCCTGTGTATACTCTTTGCCTTCTAAGAACTGTATATCATCTATTAAAATCAAATCTACATTTCTATATTTATCTCGAATAGCTGTCATTCCATCTCTTCGAATACCACTAATAACATCATTTGTAAAAGTCTCTGTTGATACATATTTAACTTTTACCTCTGGATCTATTTCTACTCGATAATGACCTATTGCTTGCATTAGATGAGTCTTACCAAGACCTACTCCTCCACAAATAAATAATGGGTTGAATTCTCTCCCAGGAGATTCGGCAACGGCTAAAGCTGCGGCATGAGCCAACCTACTATTTGGACCTACAACAAATCTTTTAAATACGTAGCGTAAATTTAAACCATTAGGATTTTTGAAATGATTTTTTGAAGAATTATTTTGGTTATTATTAGAAAAAGATCTTGTTTTATGATGAACGTTCTGTTCGTTAGGTTTATCATCATTTGTTAAATCACTACTGGTATTCGTTTCAGATTTAAAAACAACTTTTACATCATGACCGCAGATTTCCTTTGCAGCTTTTTCAATAGTTTTACAATAATTCTTTCTTAACCAATCACTAGAAAATGTATTTGGAGCGATTAAAGTTAATAAGCCATTTTCAAAACAATTAAATTTAGCAGGCCTTATCCATGTCTCAAATGAAGGCTTACTTAAAGTTTTTTGGAGTAATTGTTGAACTTCCGCCCAAATAGGATTAGTTGCTTGCAAAGTTTTATTCTCTAGATTATTAATCTAGTTGGAATTTAATAATTGGCCATTGTCAAATCACAAGATCACAACAAATTTAAAACTATTTAACAAAGCATCGACTAAATTTATCATAAAAAATTTAAATTTTTTTAATAGGCATATAATTATTTTAAACATTCCTAAAGTATTGGATAAAGCATTACTTATTATCATGGCAAAATGGCATGGTTTTGGAAGATGTAAAACGAGATTATCAAAAGATATTGGTAAAAGTAATTCGGCGAAAGTACAAAGTGTGATGACCAAACACACCATTTCAGTCGCAAAATTCCTCCAAGAAAATAAACTGATTGATATTTCGATGGCTATATCTGGTTTGGGGATAGGAAATTGTCAAAGATGGTCTAGAGAATTAGGCATCAAAAAATTTAATTTACAGGGGAAGGGTTGCTTGGGAGAAAAAATGAAGAGGCAAATAATTATCAACAAAAAATTTTGTGCTAGAAATAAGATCAAAAATATTATTTTTATTGGCACAGACCTACCAGATTTGTGCCATCAAGATTTATTGAATACTCTAAAAGAGCTTCAACAAAATGATCTTATTTTAGGACCATCTAATGATGGAGGATATTGGCTTATTGGTTTATCAGAAAAAATATTGTCATCGCAAATATATTTACCTTTTATCAATATTAAGTGGGGTTCCGAAAATGTTCTTCAAAATACAATTGATAATTTTGCTTCTACAAAATTGAAATATAAGTTATTAGATAAAAAAATAGATATAGATACAATATTTGATATTGAAAATATAAAATAATCGAATTGTCTAAAATCTCAATTATCATTCCAACTATCAATGAAGCTAATAATTTGCCATTATTACTTTCAGACTTATCAAGTATTCAGAAACAGGGGGAAATTATAGTTGTTGATTGTGGAAGTGAAGATAAGACTATTGATGTAGCTAATATTTATGGAGCAAAAGTATATAAATCTAAAGAAAAAAATCGCGGTTTACAACTAAATATTGGTGCTAAGAATTCAAAAGGAGACTGGCTAATGTTTTTGCATGCAGACACAAGATTAACTGAAAATTGGTTTAGGAAAATAAATTCAGTTTTAAATGGGGACAATAATTATATTTACTATTTTAAATTTAAAATTAATAACAAAAATATTATTTATAGAATCCTCGAAGTTTTTGTAAATTTTAGAAGTAAATTTTTTAAACAACCATATGGTGATCAAGGTTTAATAATCCATAGAAATACTTATTTTAAGAATAATGGTTTTAAAAAGATACCTTTAATGGAAGATGTAGAATTTTTAAGGAGATTAAATAATAAAAGATATTTAAGACAATTAAATTTACCTATTTTTATAAGTTCAAGAAAATGGGAAAGAACTAATATTTTTCTCCAAGCAATCAGGAACTGGCACTTTAGAAGAAGATGGTTAAAAGGGGAATCGTTAAAATCTATATATTCTGACTACTATAAAAATGATTAATTTGCATACCAAAAAGCACATTTAGATCCTCTTGGTTCTAATACCCAACCTTGTCTTTTATAAAATGAAACCACTTCAGCATCAGCAAAAAGAGTTACTTTAGAAATTCCAATATTTTTTAATTCTCTTAGGATATATTTCATTAACTCTTTCCCTAATCCATTTCCTTGGTAGACAGGGTTAATAGCTACATCCCAAATTGTTGCTTCTAGAATCCCATCGCCAGTGCATCTTGCAAATCCTACAAGTCTAGGGAATTTATCATCATGACGCCATAACCCAACCACCAAAATACTGAAATCCAAGGCTCTTTTCACTCTCCTTATAGGCCTTCTGCTCCAACCAACAGTTTGCAAAAGTTGATCTAGTTCAATTAAATCTAAATCTTTATTTTTACTACATACAAATATTTCATCATTATTTGTTTGAGTGAACTCATAAGAATTTAAACCATAAAGATCTATCAGCTCATCTCTAGATATGCTGTTTGATTTTTTTATTAAGGACCCTTGGTTTCTAAAAATCATTAAAAATTTGCGAATCCTTTTTGTTGAAGCTCAGAAAGCTGAAAATATAAACCCTTTTTCAGTCTCAATTCATTATGTGTTCCTTCTTCAACTAATGATCCCCCTTTTAAGACTAAAATCTTATCAGAACTTTCAATAGTTGCTAATCTGTGAGCTATTACTAAAGCTGTTCTTTTTGACAAAATTCTCTCAAGATCTTTCTGCAAAGTAGCCTCTGTAGATGGATCCATAAATGCTGTTGCTTCGTCCATTATTAAAACAATAGGATTTCTTATTGCTACTCGAGCTACTGAAAGAAGTTGCCTCTCTCCAGAAGAGAGATTCCCACCTCTTTCTCTTAATAAGGTATTCAAACCTTCTGGTAATTTTTTTAACAAATTATCTAACCCTAATTCGTGACAAAGATTCTCTAATTCAAGATTGTCTAAATTCGAATTTAATTTCAAATTATCTGCGACATTTCCACTAAAGATAAAGGTATCCTGCAAAACTACTCCCAACATATTTCTTAGCGTTGCAATAGGAATATCCTTTATATCTACATCATCGATTAAAATTTGGCCTGATTGAGGTTCATACAATCTACATAAAAGTCTTATTATCGTAGTCTTACCTGAACCAGTTGGACCTACAAAAGCCACATGCTCTCCTGGATTAATCATGAAGGATAAATTCTTTATGATATGTTCTCCTTCGTTATAGAAAAAATTAACATTCTTGAACTCAATTTTGCCCTTAAATTTCTTATTTACCTTTTTAGTATTTTCTAAAAATTTCTTTGCGGAGATAGAGTCCTTAATCTGTATTTCTTCATCCAATAATTCATTTATTCTCTCTACAGCTGTTAAACCTCCTTGTATCTGAGTAAATCTTTCTGCAAGCTGTCTTAAAGGTTCAAAAAGTCTTTGGGAATATAAAATAAAAGTTGTTAATGTCCCTAAACCAATATTGCCGGAAGTAACAAGATATCCTCCAACTGCCAAAACCAAGGAAACTGCAGCCAGAGAAATCCATTCAATAAAAGCCGAAATGCTACTGTCATAAAATATTGTTCCATTAACTGCTTTCTTATAGGCAACTCCAGTTTTGGAAAATTTCTTGCTATTAAAAGCCTCTCTTCTGAACATCTGAACAACTTCTAAACCTTGAAGATTCTCTTGAAAATCAGAGTTGAGTTGAGACAATTCTTCCCTTACTTGATAATTGGCTCTTCTATAACGTTTTTGAAGCCAGATAATAAAATATGAAACTGGGATTTGAGTCAAAAGTAATAAAATGGCAAGCCCTCTATCAATTGACAGCATTGTCAAAGAAATTACTATCAAACTGACGAAGTCAGCAATAACTCCAACTGCCCCACTCCCAAAAACCTCGGCTAAAGCATCAACATCATTTGTTAATCTCGTTAATAATTTACCCACTGGCATTTTATCGTGATACTTAAGAGATAAAGATATTGAATGATCAAAAAGTTCTCTTCTTATTCTTGCTGTCAAACGTTGTCCCACCGCTTGGATATTGTAAGTTTGGTATCCCTGCAGAACTAATCTAAATAATACAGTTATAAGTAAAGTTAGGATTATGGCATTTATTGACTGCCCAAAGAAAGTTTTACTTAGCCAAACATCTGTAGTTTCGTTTTTTAGAATAGTAATTGCTTGACCAACTAATAATGGTTGAATAGCACCAGAGAAAGAAACAGGTAACAAAACTATCAAGATTAGATAGATTGTTTTTTTATCTTTAGTTAAATATTTACCTAACTTTTTAATCCTTCTAAAATCTTTAAAAAACATTTAGCTAATCTTCTATAAAGCATTAGTTGATTCTATTGATAAAATAGTATCTCTGAGATGATTATCATCTAACCTCATAGATAAAGGATTTCCAATTAGTCTTGCAGTAGAGTAATAAAGATCGTCTATTTTAATTAAACCATTCTCTTTAAGAGTCTTTCCAGTTGCCACCAAATCAACTATTGCCTCTGCCATACCTGTAATAGGACCAAGCTCAACTGATCCTGTCAAATGAACTATTTCTACAGGAATATTTAATTCTTCAAAATAAGACCTTGCTGTTTTTATAAATTTACTGGCTACTTTGCAATTCGCTGGAAGATCAGTTGGTTTTGAATAATTGCTATTTTTCTTAACAGCCAACGACATATGACAACCACCAAATCCTAAATCTAATAACTTTGCGACTTTTAATTCAGATTCTCGTAAAACGTCATACCCAACAATACCCAAATCAGCCTGACCATAACTTACATAAACAGGCACATCTCCATTTCTTACTAATAAAGCTTTTGCCCGTTTGCAATTTGATTCAAATGTTAATGATCTATTATTTTCGTCCAAAGCATCAGAGAAATCTAACCCAGCTCTTTTAAAAGTTGAAATTGAATCTTTTAACAGAGCTCCTTTTGGTAAAGCTATAGTAAACATAGATCAATTTCTTCCAAGGATTCTTCATTCTAAGTTAACAATGGATTTAAATAAAGCTCGAAATATAATCGGACTTAGAGTTTTAAGTGATAACGTCATTTGGTTGTTGGTAAAAGATAAATCCGTTGTAGTTATAGATCCATCTATTCACGAACCAGTTATTAGATATATAAATGAAAACAATTTTCACTTAGAAGCTATTTTGCAAACTCATCATCATTCAGACCATATTGGAGGGACGAAGTCTCTTATTGAAAAATGGCCTAATGTAAAAGTAATTGCTTCCTCCAAAGAAAAAAAACGAATACCTTTTCAAAATGTATCTGTAGAAGATGGAGAAAATTTGAATATTTTAGGTGAAGAAGTAAAAATAATTGAAGTATTAGGACATACAAGCTCACATATTGCCTTCTTTTTGAATAGTGAAAATCCTGTTCTTTTTATTGGTGACACATTATTTTCTGGAGGGTGTGGAAGAATTTTTGAGGGAACTTATCAACAAATGTATTCTTCACTAGAAAGAATCAAATCTTTACCAAAAAATACTCTGATATATTGTGCACATGAATATACAAAGGCAAATATATTGTGGGCATTGAATCTCAAGCCAGAAGATCAAGATATCAAAAATAAACTTTCGGAAGTTGAAAAAAAACTTTCTCTTAATGAATTGACAATTCCATTTTTACTTGATGAAGAGATGAAAATAAACCTTTTCTTAAGAGCAAAAAATTTAGAAGAATTTATTTTTTTAAGAACAAATAAAGATTTATGGGTTTAAATAGATAGGTATCTTTTCAAACAAATGTCTTCCAAACAAGTAATTAAAACATCAAATGCTCCAGATCCAGTAGGACCTTATAATCAAGCTATAAAAGCTGGGGATTTTATATATTGTTCTGGTCAAATTGCCATAGACCCTGCTTTAAATGAAATAACATGTTTAGGAGATATAGAGCAGGAAACTATTCAAGTTTTAAAAAATCTCGCAGAAGTTCTTAAAGCTGGTGGAGCCAAAATAGAGGATGTAATAAAAACAACTATTTATTTAACAGACTTGAGTAATTTTCAAATTGTCAATAAAATATATAGTGATTTTTTTAATATAGAGAATCCTCCAGCAAGGGCCTGTGTAGAAGTTTCATCTTTACCAAAAGGAGTTTTAGTTGAAATAGATTGCGTCGCATTTCTAGATTAATTTCTAATTATTGAGAAATTTGAAATATGAACCAATTGTGCACCATAGTTGTATAGATTATTATTTGATGATTCATCTTTGATCTATGTCAGCAGCAAAGCTTAATATAGATGAACTAGAAGCAGGTTATCCTTTATTTTGCAAAGCTCTTAGACTATTAATTTTAAAGGGAAACTCAGTTAAAGATATTGAAAAGACAGTGTGTTGGAGTCATCTTGAAACTCTAAATAGATGTCTACCTGGAAGATATAAAGCTCCAACATATTTAATGGCTTTAATCAAAAGAGATATTGCTAAGCCAAATAATTATTAAAAAGTACTAATCTTCTAAATAAAATTTATCAATTTCAATTGAAAAGTCTTTTTCTTTGTCTGATATTTCTTTATTATCTAAAAATATTGAAAGACTTACAAAGTTCTTGCCAAAGCTAATATTTGGATAGATATCTCTTTCTTTACATAATTTCTCAATTTCCTCTATGAATTTACTAATTTTTGAGTATTGATCAAATTCAAATCTTTTTTCAATTCTCAAAGGTGATTCTCTTTCATTCCACATTACATTCTTTATTCAAGACTAATTACACTATACCTTCAACAAAGTTTCTCTATAAATTTTTGAAGATAAAATTTTTAGTCACTCTCCCAATAATCAATAATCCCGCCAATTGTTAAATCGGTTTGAACTTCTGGATTAGGGCATGCAAATCTAGCGGCAGAGCCACTAGCAGTAAAAACCCAATTACCTTCTCTAGCTCCAACAGGATCAACAGCAACTAATTTCTTTCCTTTATTATTTTCTAAAATTCTTAAATTCATATGACCTAAGCCAGCAACTCTTTGAGTACATACCATCCTTCCTAATACCTTCATAATTTCCACAATTTATATCCTCCTTTTTATGACTTGTCAGGATCCCAATGATCAATAATTCCAACAATCGTTAAATCACTTGGATAAGATTTACTACCCGCAGCTTCTCTAGCAGCAGAACTTCCAACACAAATAACCCAATCTCCTGGCTTACAGCCAACAGCATCAACTGCAACTTTATTAGAAGAACCATCTAATACAACCTGCAGATGTTTATGTTCAAAACCAGGAATCCTATTGGTAGAAACAAGTGGTTTTACAACCTTGCAAATTAACATAATTAGTGAGCCTCCTCTGTTTTTTTATCTAAAGACATTCCAATAATTTGGGCGGAATGAATGTTGTCCCTATCTCTAATAGTAGAGCAAGTATGTAACAAACCTTGATCAACTAAATTTTTATATCTAATTGATATCGCATTATTTACTCTTTCACAATCATTTATTGCCCTCTCTTTTGCGCCGGGCACTTTTCCAGAGTAATCAAATCTTATTACTACCGGAATAGGTAGATCTTGAGAAACATTTAATCCAGTAAAAATCTTTACTCCAACATCTAAATCTGGAGCCCCTTCTTCGACTGTATCTAAATGAGCAAAATAAGTTAAATTTCTGAGATGTACTTCTTTGAAACCTATACCTACTCCAATAAACCTCTCTGCATGTCCAATATCTTCATAAGAACCATTATGAAAACTCTTAACATAATCAATTTGAGAAATATTATTAACAATTAATTTATATGTAAATTTTTCCAGTCCACTGAGTTTATCTTTTGATGATTGCTTAGAAATTGTCTGGCAAATTTCTCTTTCAGCATCCTCTTTTGAAAAGTTTATTGTTGAATTATAAATTTCTAATGTAGAAATAGTTTTTTCTAAATCTATACAGCCATCGCTAGTTGATAAATGTATTTTTAATGAATCAGTGTCTGTATCAAGTCCAATTAACATTAAATCCACAGAAGCTCCACAGCAAAAGCTATTCTCTACAGCTTCTTTGAAATCATATAATTTATTTCTACCTTCTGCTGCAGCTAACTCGTCATTGCTGCCATGAGCTGCGCATCCCTGATGTAAAGGATCTACTGAACTAAAATGATAGGTTACAACTTTTAAGTACCTGGTATCTTTATGAGCTTCATTAGGAACATTCTCTCTATATCTTTTATGTTCAGTCTTTACCCATCGATTAACAGTATTTTCAATATCAAACAGTGCTCCAGCATGGGATCTTCTTCTTACTGAACTAAAAGGTATTCTCATTACATAAGCAATTGAATGAGCTAACCTTCCATCTGAACAAGGAGTTATATCAAGTAAATGTATCCCACAATCTAAGAGAAATTTTTCAAAATCTTCCGCATCCCTACTTCCAGCAGCGCCTTTAAGTGGATCATTATTAAAAAAATTATCGCTAAGTTTCTCATGCTGTTTGAAAGCACACCATGCATATAAAGCTCTCATATCAAGAGGTTTTACCCAAGATTTATCTAATACATGGAGAGGTAAATCTATTCCCAAATTTTTTCTTGATATTTTCTGAGCCTTATTTATAAAATCTTCGTGATGTTGGATTCGAGCAATTTCCTTGAGAGTTGGAACAATTTCGTTAAAATCACTTTTTATTTTGCTTTCATACCTAAATAGATTTTCATTTTGAATATTATTGGTTAATTTATGAGACTTTCCAGAATTTCGGAAATTATTTGATTCTTTAGTTTGTATATGTATATTTTCAGTAAAGGTTTTCATTGGAGCGGTTGGCCCCAATGTGAAGTTCTTGGCTTTAGCCAGTCCTCTTAAAGGCATTATTTACTTAACCTCTTGCACCACCAGAAAAGGTAACGAGTTGTCCTTCACGAGTATTTCCACTAGATCCAGTTATCAAGAAATCTGGTTTTTCTGTTTCCTCATTCCTTTTAACTTCCATAGGGGGCATTGCGCTCATGAATCCTGCTCTTGATGGATTTCGCTTTCTAGAAGAAGCTCCCTCTGTGCCTGTTACCTTATCACCGCGATCCCAATCATCACCAGTTACATTTCCCACTGATTGCCCTTCTCCAGTAATCCTTGATGCGACTCTTTTTTCTGGTGTCTTTGCAGCACGGTCCGCCTCTTCAATTTCCATTTTTTGTTTATAAGTAATATTTTTATTCGGTTCAAATCTGAATTTTTCAGTTCCAGTGACCTTATCAACTGCCATATCAAAAGGTCCTGTTACCTTTGAACCATTTTCATATTCATTACCTGTAACACCTTGAGTATTTTTTTCAGAATATTTATCTCTTGATGGTGATTTAACAGAAAATTCCTTCCAAGAGTTACCTGCCGACTTTTCCGGATTAGCATAAGCCGCATCATGTGGAGGATTATCACAAGCTTGTGAGAGTTGATCTCCACCAACATAAGGAGTACCTGTTAAATTTTTACAAGCACCTTTCTTAGCACCTGTCATTACTCCGCCAATTCCTGGTTGCTGTCCTGTAAGTCTGGCATTTGAATTATTTCCAGAATTAACTGTTGCTCGGGATTTCATATCTTCTGAAATCTCAGTACTACAATTTTCATTAATCTGATCTAAGCCTGCGTATGGTGTTCCTGTTAACACTTTGCATGATCCTGGTTCATCTCCAGTTACTATTTCTGATCTTCCTGTCATAGTGCCGCTTATTAAATTTGACTTTGAAGAAAGGCTTAATCCTACTTTTCTAGCTTCTGGTTTTGGTTTTGAACCGCAAAACTTCTCATATTGTTGAGAACCTATATACTCATCCCCAGTTACATTCTTACAACTCCCATGTTCATTGCCTGTCATATGGTCTGATCTTCCAACTCCTGTACCAGTTACATTATTCCCATTAAGAGTGTTGTAACTTCCTACTTTTTCAAATACTTTACCTTTTGGATTTGGCTCAGAGCCAAGATATTGATCTCCAGTTAATTGATGTCCAGAACCTGATTCATCTCCAGTAACTAGGGTTGATCTACCAGGAAGTGATCCAGATACTTTTAATCCATCGGTTGTAGTGCTGTGTTTAACCTTTGAAGGATTTCTTGGGACATCACCACAATACTTCTGCGATTGATTAGAAGATACATATTCAGTACCTGTAAGGTTTTTACAAGTTCCTGGCTCATCGCCTGTGACCCTATCAGATCTACCAACTTCATTTCCAGTTATTTTATTACCTGATGTTGTAGAGGTAACAGTAGATCTAAGTGGTTGTTTATAACTTGGTCTATCTTGACAAAATTGATCAACAACTTCTGCTCCCATATATTGGGTACCAGTTACAGTTCTGCATGTACTTGCTTCATTACCTGTAGTTTTTACAGATCTATTAGCTTGAGTTCCAGTAACTATTTGACCTGAATCAGTTTCACTTTTACCAACTTTCCAGCTAGCATCTGCAATATTTTGTTTGGCACCATTTTTATTTGGACCACATGGTCTACATTTACCATTACCTTTTTTACCTGTGGCACCAGTTTTACTTCTTAGCTCTCTCACTCTCTGAGAAATTTCTCTACTACTTAAATCTGGGTCTGCCCTTCTGGCTAAGGAAGCGGCACTAGTGTTTTGTTTAGTTGCTGATTTACCATGTTTAGATTGAGCTTCTCTTCTCGCTAAAACAATATCTCTACTTGTATTGGTAATAGGCTTTCTCTTCTGATTAATTCTTCTCTTAATGTTGGGTTTTAGGGACTTAGATTCTGTACTAGTTGAATCCTGACTTTCTTGATTTTTACTTATAGTTAATTTAACTGTGTTAACAGGACTTTCTTTTTTAACATCAGTACGGGTTCTATCGGATGAAGTAATAGCTGATTTACCATGGGTAGACATTGCTTTTCTTCTTTCTATTACTAACTCTTTACTAGATAAAGTTGTTGAAGAATTTCTGTTTACCTGAGTTTTTGGAATATGTTTTGTAGCTGGTTTAGAAAAATTATGATTATTAGGAGAAGACTGAGTGCCAGAAATCTGTATATCTTGAGAAGATCGAACTCTATCTTTGGTAGTTGAAGAATAAGCAGTAGCTTTTTTACCGCTATCACTCATAGCCTTTCTTCTTTCAAGTGCAATCTCTCTACTGGTTTTTTTTGACATAATCTTCAAATGTGAAACTCTTTTGAAAAACTTTCTCCAAAAATTTTTTTTGGAGAAAGATATTAACTACGATAAGTAGTTTTAACGTCCTTGGAAAACTACAAAAGCTGTTCCTTGACTTTGAGTGTAAGCATCGTATCCGATGATTCTTACATGATGATCAGGGTATGCTCTATGGCATGCCTCTAATTCGCTCACGATCAAGTTAAGATCTTTTTCCCCAAAGAATGGGAGTTTCCAATAAGACCAATAAGTTTGCATACATCCACTAGGATGAACATGCTCAATAACTGGACTCCAACCTTGAGCAATTATGTACGCAATTTGGTCATATATTTCTTCCTGGGTCATCGGTGGTAAAAAACCGAATGTTTCCAGGGTTGCAACTGTTTGATAGTCGCTTACTGTGCTCTGGAAAGGCATAATTAATCAAAATGTGAATGAAATTACTCGTAAAAACGAGATTTTAATAAGTTTGAAGAGATAAATCTCCTCAATTTCGAAACTTGAGTTAACCCTGAACATCAAGCTTGTCGACAGTGTCAAACTCAAACTTAATTTCCTTCCAAGTTTCTAGAGCAATAGCTAATTCAGGACTATGCTTAGCAGCTTCCATAAGAATGTCTCTACTCTCTTTTTCGATTTCGCGACCAGCATTACGGGCTTTTACACAAGCTTCTAAAGCAACTCTGTTAGCTGCAGCTCCAGCAGCTGAACCCCATGGATGACCATGTGTTCCTCCACCGAACTGAAGGCAGGAATCATCTCCAAAGATCGCTAGAAGTGCAGGCATATGCCAAACATGGATACCACCTGATGCGACTGCAAATACTCCAGGCATTGAACCCCAATCCTGATCAAAAAAGTTACCTCTTGATCTATCTTCAGGAACAAATGACTCTCTTAAGTTGTCAATATAACCAAGTGTTGTTTGACGATCACCTTCCAGTTTTCCAACAACGGTTCCAGTATGTAATTGGTCTCCTCCAGATAGTCTCAAACATTTTGCAAGAACTCTGAAGTGAATACCATGCTTTGGATGTCTATCAATAACAGCATGCATAGCTCTGTGAATATGCAGAAGCATGCCATTTTTACGACACCAATTAGCTAATCCAGTATTTGCAGTAAAACCACCAGTTATATAATCATGCATGATGATTGGCATATCTAGCTCTTTTGCAAATTCAGCTCTTTCATAGAGTTCTTCAGGAGTGTTAGCAGTACAGTTTAGATAGTGACCTTTAACTTCTCCAGTTTCTCGTTGAGCAAGCTTAACTGCTTCTGCAACAAACTCAAATCTTTCTCTCCAACGTTGGAATGGTTGAGAATTAATATTCTCATCATCCTTAGTTAAATCAAGACCTCCTCTAAGACATTCATATACAACTCGACCATAGTTTTTACCAGATAATCCTAATTTAGGTTTGATGGTACAACCAAGTAGAGGTCTTCCGTATTTGTTAAGTCGATCTCTTTCAACTACGATTCCATTTGGTGGACCACCGCAAGTTTTAATGAAAGCAATTGGGAATCTAATATCTTCTAGACGTAGATGTCTTAGAGCTTTAAATCCAAAAACGTTTCCTACAAGAGATGTTAATACGTTTGTAATTGAGCCTTCTTCAAAAAGATCTAAAGGATATGCAATAAAAGCATAGAAAGCTTCAGGATCTCCAGGGACGTCTTCGATTCGATAACAACGTCCTTTATAAAATTCTAAGTCAGTAAGTAACTCGGACCAAACTGTTGACCAAGTACCTGTTGAAGATTCAGCGGCAACAGCAGCTGCAACTTCTTCTCTTGGGACACCTTCCTGACCTGTACATTTGAAACAGGCTAGTAAATCGGTGTCTAGGGGGACATATTCTGGAGTCCAGTAGGTATCTCTGTACTCCTTTACCCCTGCGTCATACTTCTTACTCATAAGGATAAATTTAGGTCTGTGTAGGGAAAATAATTATTGTGCAAAATTTATAAATCTTGCTTTACTTAATTAGTCCTTTTGACCAAGAAATTCACCGTTACCTAGAGCAGGTTCAACTTCTCTATGAGGACGAGCAATAATGTGAGCTGCAACTAAACCGTCACCAACTCTTTCACAAGCATCAGCACCAGCTCTTACAGCTGCGTTAACTGCACCTGTTTCGCCTCTAACTAATACTGTGACATAACCGCCACCAACGAATTCACGACCAATAAGGCGAACTTCTGCTGCCTTTGTCATTGCGTCTGCTGCTTCAATTGCAGGTACAAGTCCGCGTGTCTCGATCATGCCGAGAGCGATACCCATTGTTTCTGTAGCCATTGTCTACTAAATACTAAATGTGGAATGTTCAATTCGAAGAATGCTTCATTAAGTACTTATAAGTCAAGCGTTTTCGACAAAATCTCCATTAATGTTTTTTCTATCATTCATAAGTTAAACTTATCACCCTTGGTACTATTGATATGTCAATACTTATGCAAATTAGTTAGTGCATCAAAACATACTGTTGTGTTAAGAAAAAATTTACATTATGTTATTTCCGTACGAGACAGGCCCTGTCTACACAGGTGTGGAATGTTCAACCTTTCCTGTCTCCGTATCAAGCTTTGAAGTAAGATAATATTCACAATAAATTTATTTGTTATTTTGAACCTTCCAGTTCTAACCATTGCTAGTGGCAATCAAAGAAAAGTATCTGAAATTTCAGAGATGCTGGATGTTTTGTCTTTAAAGGTTCAGAAGCAACCAGAATACTTAAATGTCGAAGAGACTGGAAACACATATTTTGAGAATGCACTTCTTAAAGCAAAAGCAGCAGCTTTAGAGACTAAAACTTGGGCATTAGCTGATGACTCGGGGCTTGAAGTAGATGTTTTAGATGGTCGGCCAGGAATTTATTCTGCTCGATATGCCAAAACTAATGATGAGAAAATTAAAAAATTAATTAATGAACTTTCTGATAGTCCTTATAGGAGTGCAAGATTTATAAGTTGTATGGTTTTGTGCGATCCCTCAGGAAACTTAGTTAAAGATACAACGGGAATATGCTGGGGAGAAATTCTTAAGAACCCCAAATATCCAAATGGGGAATTCGAATCTATTTTTTGGGTAAAAGAGTCTAACTGTGTTTACGGTGAGCTATCACAATCACAATTAAATAAATTAGGTAGTAGAGGTAAAGCTGCAAAAATTATGTCACCTTTTTTAAAAAAAGAGATGGGTTTAAGTTAAAAAAAAGTTTAAATTAAAAAATTCTCAATAATTAGAAATTTCTTCTATTGCTCTTATAGCAGCAGCTGCTGCCTCTTCTACATCCCCTTCTTTCCCAGCGAGAGTTAATCTACCAAAAGCTCCAACTGCCTTAACATCAACAACAGTTATATTAGATGCCTTTTCAGCTTCATTAGCTGCTTTTAAAACATAACCAGCTGGTTCAGTTTCTAATATAAACATGCTCATTCCAGATTGAATCATTGATCCACTTCTGTTTTGTCTATTTATTAAAACAGCATGATCTGGAGTAATAGCTCGAATAACTTCTGTCCAACTTGTTGAAGGTTTGGTTCTTTTTCTAACTTCACTTCCAATAGCATCCAGAACAACATCCCCAGAATGTAAAACAGTACTTTGATCTTTGTGATAAAGAGCAAGAGAGCCAAATGCTCTTTCAACAATCATCTGACCAAGTCTTACATTACTTGCTTTTAAGGCAATATCAGTGACTCTATGCACGGCCATCCCAGGTGAAACTTCCATCCAAAGGCATGAATCTCCGGGTATAGGTAAAAAACCTCTACTAACCGTCCCCATATATGCAGCTAATTGAGGTTGAAGAGAATCCAAAAAAACATATGTTCTCAACTCAATTTGCTCAACTTGACTTGCTTGTCTGGACACCAAAGACTTTTCTGAATCAGTTGTAATAAAACAGCTTGCACCACTGGCCTGAGATTGCACCTCAGATCCGGTAACAAGAGAACGGCCTTTTTTTCGTTCCCCTCTGTTTAAACTAGAAGTTGGTTCCATTCACGCGACTATAACGGATAATGGTTCATTTTTTCTATTCAATTTACTTGCATGCTTCGCACAAAACGATAACTTCAAGTAAAAGATATGCATTTTTATGGGAACTTCTCAAAAAAAAGAACCAAATGTTTCTGGTACTGAAAAAGAATTAACTCCTGATCAAACTCTTGGATTAGTTAGCCTAAGCTTGATGCAAAAACTATCTCAAAAAGACCCATCTTTTAGTTGGTTAGAAGAAGATAAAATTGAAAAAGTAAATCTTAAAAACCTTAGAGATAGATTGGAATTAACGCAATTAGCTATAAATACTGGAGCACCTTTAACCACCTCAGAAGTCACAGCTTTAATTGGGGCAAAGCCCGGAAAATCGAAGTTAGAAAGAGCAGGATTATTAGCGACGAAAATAGCTAGAAATGTGTGGAAAATTTCGAAAATAAGTCAAGGAAATTCCTTCTACAGAAATTAAAATACGCCTCCAAAGTTTTTTTTCATAATTCCCATTTAAGTATTTAAACATTCATATAAGTTTTTTAAATGTGTTCATTTTGTAAGAGAACTTATTAATTACTTTCTTTAATTAAAAAGTTTATGCAAGCTTGAAATATAAGCTCTTGAAAATTCTTAATGAGTAAAGTTGAATTTAATAAGGAAACTGGGCCCAGGGAAGTTTTTTGTGGGTTAACTTCAATAGTTTGGCTCCACAGAAGAATGCCGGATGCATTTTTTCTAGTTGTAGGCTCGAGAACATGTGCTCATTTAATTCAAAGCGCTGCTGGAGTTATGATTTTTGCTGAACCAAGATTTGGGACGGCTATTCTTGAAGAAAAAGATCTTGCTGGTCTTGCTGATGCTCATGAAGAATTAGATCGAGTGGTGAATGATCTTATTGCGAGAAGGCCAGAAATAAAAACTCTTTTTCTAGTTGGATCTTGTCCAAGTGAGGTAATCAAATTAGATCTTGCCACTGTCGCAGAGAAATTAAATAAAAGATTTTTAGGTCAAGTGAGATTCGTTAATTACTCTGGCAGTGGGATAGAAACAACTTTTACCCAAGGAGAGGATGGCGCCTTAAAAGCTTTAATTCCACTAATGGAGTCATCAGATGAGAAGAAATTATTATTAGTTGGGACTCTTGCAAATAATGTAGAGGATAGGTTTAAAAAGATTTTTAAGAATTTAGGAATTTCAAATATTGAGAGCTTCCCACCCCGTCAATCAACAGAATTGCCAAAGGTTGGCAAAAATACAAAAGTTTTATTAACTCAGCCTTATTTAAGTGATACTGTTCGAGACCTAAAACATCGTGGTTGTGAAATAATTTCAGCTCCATTTCCTCTTGGTATCGAAGGAAGTACTGAATGGTTTTTAGCTGCAGCGAAAGCTTTCAAAATTAGTGAACTTAAAGTTCATGAAATCATTTCGCCTTTAATTAATAGAGCAAAACTTGCTCTTGAATCTCACAAAGAAATACTTAAGGGGAAAAGATTATTTCTTCTTCCTGAATCGCAACTGGAGATATCTTTGGCAAGATTTTTGCATAATGAATGCGAAATGGATCTTATAGAGGTAGGCACTCCCTACCTAAATAAAGATTTAATGAAAGAAGAGATTAATTTATTACCTGATAATACAAAAATTGTCGAAGGGCAACATGTAGAAAAACAATTAGATCGAGTGAGAGAATCTAATCCAGACTTAGTAGTTTGTGGAATGGGTTTAGCTAACCCTCTTGAGGCGGAGGGGATTAGCACTAAGTGGTCAATAGAAATGGTATTCAGTCCAATTCATGGAATTGATCAAGCCGCAGATTTGGCTGGTCTCTTCTCCAAGCCTTTAAAAAGAAATCAAATACTAACTTCAAAAACTTTAGTAACTCATTAAAAACTATGGAATTAACTCTTTGGACGTATGAAGGACCACCGCATGTTGGGGCTATGAGAATTGCCTCGTCAATGAAAGATATTCATTATGTGCTTCATGCCCCTCAAGGAGATACATATGCAGATCTTCTCTTTACAATGATCGAGAGGAGGGGGCAAAGGCCTCCAGTAACTTATACAACTTTCCAGGCTAGAGACCTTGGAGGCGATACAGCTGAATTAGTGAAGAAAAATATTAAGGAAGCGGTTGAACGATTCAAACCCAAAACTCTTTTAGTAGGAGAAAGTTGTACAGCAGAACTAATTCAAGACCAACCTGGAGCTCTTGCGAAAGGGATGGGGTTTGATATGCCGATTGTGAATCTTGAATTACCTGCTTATAGCAAGAAAGAAAATTGGGGGGCCTCAGAAACTTTTTATCAATTAACAAGAACCCTTTTAAAAGAAAAAGTAAGCTATTCAGAGAAAATAAGTCCTTTAAGGTGGAAGGAATTTGGGCGTAGACCAAAAGTCAATATACTTGGCCCTTCACTACTAGGATTTAGATGCAGAGATGATGTAATCGAAATCCAACGCATACTTTCAGAGCAAGGAATAGATACAAACGTAGTTGCTCCATTAGGTGCTAGTCCAGATGACATTGAAAGACTAATTGATGCTGAGATAAATATTTGTCTTTATCCAGAAATTGCGGAAGCATCATGCGAATGGCTTAAACGGAACTTTGGAATGGAATATACAAACACTATTCCAATTGGAATAAAAAATACAATTGAATTTATAAATGAAGTTCATAAGAAATTAGATCTCCCTTTGACAAATAAAAAAGAATTAGAAAATAAATCAAAACTTCCTTGGTACTCAAAATCAGTTGACTCAAATTATCTAACTGGCAAAAGAGTTTTTATTTTTGGAGATGGAACACATGCAATTGCAGCTGCCAAAATTGCTAAGGAAGAATTGGGTTTTGAAGTAGTGGGTCTTGGAACATACAGCAGGGAGATGGCCAGGCAAGTAAGAGCAACTGCAAAAGATCTAAATCTAGAAGCTCTTATAACTAACAATTATCTAGAAGTAGAAGATGCCATGAAAAAAGCCGCCCCTGAACTAGTTTTAGGGACCCAAATGGAAAGGCATAGTGCAAAAAGACTAGGCATTCCTTGCTCAGTAATTAGTACTCCAATGCATGTTCAAGATGTTCCTGCAAGATATAGCCCTCAAATGGGATGGGAAGGTGCAAATGTGATTTTTGATGACTGGGTACATCCTCTAATGATGGGCTTAGAAGAGCATCTTATTGATATGTTCAAACATGACTTTGAGTTTGTTGATGGTCATCAAAGCCATTTAGGACATACAGCGACAAGCACAAAGGACATTTTAAATTCTGACGAAAAAAAAGAAAAAAATAGTAAAGAAGGAATTATCTGGACTGAATCTGGTAGAGCTGAATTAACAAAAGTTCCATTTTTTGTAAGAGGTAAAGTTAAAACAAATACTGAAAAATACGCAATCTTGAGAGGAATTCCAGAGATAAGCGATGAAACTCTTTACGATGCCAAAGCATATTTCAGTTAATTTCTACTAATAAATTATAATTAAGTCATGAGTATTTCCACTCATAATCTAATAGATTTAATTCTAAAAATTCAGTTATAAGAACATATTACCGGCTATTAATACAATTAAATACATATTTGTTTAGAAACATATTTCATGTGTATTTGCGCTGCAAGAATATAAATAATAATGTGTTTTAAGCTTTAAATGACAAGTACTATAAATAGACCTCTTGATGGAGAAGGAAGTGTTCAAGTAAAACAAGATCCAAAAATAAATATTGAGGAAGGGGCCTTAGTTATTGCCGTATATGGGAAAGGTGGCATCGGAAAATCAACTACATCATCAAACCTTTCTGCAGCATTCTCAAAATTAGGTAAAAAGGTTCTCCAAATTGGATGTGATCCTAAACACGATAGTACTTTCACTTTGACGCACAAAATGGTTCCTACAGTTATAGATATTCTCGAAGAGGTAGATTTTCATAGCGAAGAATTGAGGCCAACAGATTTCATGTTTGAAGGTTTTAATGGCGTAATGTGCGTTGAAAGTGGAGGTCCTCCTGCTGGGACAGGGTGCGGGGGATATGTAACCGGTCAGACAGTTAAACTATTAAAAGAACATCATTTATTAGAAGATACTGACGTTGTTATTTTTGATGTCCTAGGAGACGTCGTTTGTGGAGGATTTGCAGCTCCATTACAACATGCAAATTATTGTCTAATTGTTACTGCTAATGACTTCGATTCAATATTCGCTATGAATAGAATTGTCTCTGCAATTAAGGCAAAAGCAAAAAACTATAAAGTCAGATTAGGTGGGGTAGTCGCGAATAGATCAAAAGACACAGATCAAATTGATAAATTCAATGAAAGAACAGGTTTGAAAACTATGGCCCACTTTAAAGATGTCGACGCCATTAGAAGATCAAGACTAAAAAAATGCACCATTTTTGAAATGGAACCAACTGAAGATGTTATTGAAGTTCAAAATGAATATTTATCTCTTGCCAAAAATATGCTTGAAAACGTAGAACCTTTAGAAGGTAATCCACTTAAAGATAGAGAAATTTTTGATTTATTAGGATTTGATTAGTCTAAATTAACCTAATCCAACCAATTGGCTCGTTAAATCATAGGTTTGTTGAGAGGTCTTCGTATCAATTATTCTTTTCGACAACTTTTGAGAAAAAGCTTTTCTACCAGTTTTCTGACGATTTCCCCAGCTCCAATGGACTGATGGTTTAGCAAATTCTTTATAAGTTGCCACTTGAGCGACCCTTTCTCCTGCCAGTCTTTGTGAAACATATCCTTTTGTTATAAATTTTTGAAATATCGGGAAAAGGAATCTAAATAACCAAGGTGTATCTCTAAAAAGTTTTGTATCAGCAACACATCCAGGATATAGAGAATTTACAATAATTTTCTCTGCAGGATATCTTTTTGATAATTCCTGAACGGTCACCATATTGCAAAGTTTACTATCTTTATAAGCCTTGCCAGGTTTGAATTTCTTTCCATTCGCCATACTTATTGGAGATAAAAAACCATTTTTAAATCCAGATAAGTCTCCCAGATCAGCTGGAGCAGGGATGGGGATCCTCCCTCCAAGTTCTGAATAATTAGCAGTAACAGTCCCTAATACCGTAATTCTTGGCTTGAATAAAGTAGCTTTTCCATTTAAAGAAATTTCTCTTTCTGAAGATAAAATATTCTCTAAAAGCATGTTTATCATAAGGAAATGCCCAAAATGATTTACCGCCATGGAGTTTTCAAAACCCTGAGGAGATCTTTCAGGTCTCTTAAGTCTTGGCTTATAAACTGCTGCATTACAAATAAGAGAATTGATTGGTTTTTTAAATCTATCCAATATTTCATTACAACCTTTTCTTACATCATCCAAGTCAGAGAGATCTATTTCTATAAAATGTATATTTTTAAATTCCTCTTTTGTTAAGAATTTTTCGGTTATTGATATAGCTCTTTTATTTGATCGATTAACCGCTATAACTTCCCATCCAAATCTTATAAGAGGTTTTAGAGTATTCAGTCCAACTCCTGAAGTTGTGCCTGTTATTAGGGCTAATCCCTTAATGTCTTTACTCACTAGCAAAAAATTAAATAGTTAAATGATAAGTAAAATGATTTTAGATCATACTTATCAACGCCATATTACTCTGATAATGTCCCTAGAAATTATTTGATCCTGATCCTTCATAAATCTTTGCTCACCTTCGGAAGAGAATAAATCATCAAACTTATCTGTTAAAACATTAAATCTATATTTTTCGTATAAAAATGAGTCTTCAATTTCCCTTAATCTGGTCAACCTTACTTTAGAACTATAGCCAAGTTTAATCAGGCTTATTATTGCTAAAAGAGAAAAGCTAATTTTTATAATTAAAAAAATCAATGATACAAAATTATCCTGTTTCTGTTGTCTTTTTATAAAAACAGAACCTAAATATTTTTTGTTCAAGATACTATTTTTATAAAAAGATTTTGACAAATTAAGTACTTGATATTTTACTGAATGAATCAATTCAGTCTTACTTTATTATTACCTTATAAGTTTAAATTTTCTAATAGAATTTAAGACTTTAGTTCCTACCTAAACTAATTCCTAGTCTTAGTGCTAAAACTCCTGCATGCATAACAACTATGAGGCTTAATGCAATAAGATTTATTGTTTGAGTTGGCTCCATGTTAAAAAAATTATTTTCTATATTCTCCACCGAAAAGAGAAGATTTGAAACACTATTACAAAATGATGTTACGTAATTAACAAATTGAAAGAAAAAATTTATTGAAAATTATCATAAATAAAACTACTAAGTTAATTTTGGGAATAGAAAATCAGGCTTTAATTTTTTCGACAAATAGTTTACCTGGATTTGATCAAATGGCTTTAGATTTAAATTCTTTAGATCAGACAATTTCGAATCCTGAAATAATTCTCACATTGAGGTTCTACTATTGGACTGGGGATTGGCTTTCAATTGGCTATCACCAAAAGGAGATTCCTCTTCATTGGGAAAATTTATTATCAAATGGGGAAATTAATATTGTTAGACGTCCCTCTGGAGGGGGGGCTGTTCTGCATTCAGGAGGCATAACATATGCATTAACATTTAAAAAAACTTACTATAAAGTCTTAAGTTATGAAATGGTTAATAGTTGGTTAATTAAAAGTTTTAGTGAATTAGGTCTAAACTTACAATACGGTAATTTACAAAAATCAAGCATTAAAACAAATTGTTTTGGGACTTCATTAATTTCTGATTTAGTTGATCAGGATGGGTTTAAGAGAATAGGTAGTGCCCAATTTCGTAAAAAAGGTGCATTCCTTCAACATGGAGAGATACAAACAAATCCTCCAAGAGATTTGTGGTTCAAATTATTCAAAGAAGAAGCTCCACCAAAAGTAAATTTAAAACTAACAAATGATGAAATAGTTCAACATTTGAGTAATTCATTCCTAAAAAATAAATCAAATATAAATTTCAAAAATATTGCCATAGGAAATAAAAAATAGAAAATTTTAATGACAAGAATTATTAAAGATCTCCTTTCTGCTTCATTGAATTAATTATTCTTGGCAATTCAATTCCTAAGGGATAATGATTTTTAAAGTTTAATTTGTTAACAATCTCTGAAGACAAATTAAATCCTAATTTATTCAATACAAAATTTCCAATTTTTGACCTATCAATTATCCCTAAAGGGATATCTGCACCATTGAGAACCAATAAAAAACCTTCATTTGTTTCTTCAAGTCTTTCTATAGTTCTCCATAATTTATCGTTATAAGATACACTTTCAAAACTATCGATTGGTTTCTTAAAATCTCCAACAAAGTTCCGTTCCCATTTTTTTAAGGAAACAGTTTTTAAAATATTCTCATCAACAAAACCGGTCCATCTACCATTATTCGTAACAAAAAAATATTTATCCGATGCATCCTTTTTATTTTTTATTAATGTATTAAACTCTGACAAATTTGAATCGAATTCAATTTTCCTCAAAGGCTTTAATTTGATCTCAGAAATTTGACTAAATTTAAGTATGTTTTCAATTTTAAAAAATTGACTTTCAGATTTTGAAGAATTAACTCCAAACAAGCCCAAAAAAGAAAGAATAAAACCAAAGTAAAAGTTAAATCTAAATAAACAAACTATCCCAAAAAATAAAACAAAAAAAGATAATAATAAATTTACTTTATTGAGGAAATTTCTTCCTTTATTTTTACTCCCTGAGAAATACCAAATAATACTTTTTAATAAATTTCCCCCATCTAAAGAACCAATTGGAATCAAATTTAAGAAACCTAAGAATAAATTAAATATACCCACTCTAGAAATTACATTAACTGCTATTTGTTCTTGAGATGCACTGTTCTTACTAATTAAAAGTAGGATAGATGCTGTAGCGAAGCATAAAAGAGGTCTAACAATTGCAATTTTTATATTACCTAAGGCATTTTGGCAATACTTATCTATTTGTAAAATTGCTCCTAGAAAATAAAAAGTGATTTTTTTTATTTTTACACCCTGATTAAGTGAAACAAAAGTATGAAAAACCTCATGAAAAATAATTGAAGATAATAGGAAAAAAGAAGTTAAAAATCCTATAATCCAAGATTCTTTAATATTATAAATATCACCTGAAGTCAAATTAACCTGATTACTTATACTCCATGAGAACAAAAAGAGAATAACAAACCAATAAGGGTGAACTTTAAAGGGAATTCCCCATATTTTAAAAATTTGCCAACTTCTCAAAAATAATCTCCGCTATATTTAGCAATAATATTAATTTTACATAAAGGCTAATTATATGCCCAAGAGTAATACTTTAATTAAAATTTGTGGCCTAACTTCAGAAGAACAAGCTCTTCGAGTCGCAAAGTTAGGAGCGCATGCTATCGGCATTATTTCCGTGGAACAATCACCAAGATATATATCAGCTGAAATTAAGAAAAATATTTTTACAACATTAGAAAGATTGTATCCAAAAATCGAGAGGGTATCTGTTGTACAAAATTGTCCAATAGACTTAATTATTCAAAATTTCTTAGGAAAACCAAGTGAAACTATCATTCAATTACATGGAGATGAAGATATTGATTATTGCAAAGAAATAAGAGAAAAAATTCCCAATATTGGTCTATGGAAGGCTTTCAGGATAAAAACGGAAAAGGACATAGATAAAATAAAACCTTTTGAGGATTTTGTAGATGCGATACTACTTGATTCTTGGAATAAAGATACTTATGGAGGTTCCGGGGAAAAAATAAATTCTATTTATTTAAAGAATTTGCAATTTAGCAAACCATGGTGGTTGGCAGGTGGAATATCAATTGAATGGATTGATGAAATCCTCACTGAATTCAACCCAGATGGATTAGATATTTCAAGTAGTATTGAAATTTCGCCAGGTTTAAAAGATATCAAAAAAACAGAGGATCTCTTTAAGTTTTTAAAAAGAAATTAGTAATTATTAGTAGCGGACTGCTGTTTTACAAGCTCAAAAAATTCTTGTTTTAAACTTAAATCGTGTCTAAAATCGCCTCTCACAACAGAATTTATCATACTTGTATTGGGTTCTTTGACTCCCCTCCACTTCATACAATAATGTTGGGCCTTTACAATAATGCCTAAACCTTTAGGTTCACATAATTTTTCAATTTCATCTGCAAGGATCATTACAGCTTCTTCCTGTATATGAGGTCTTGAAAAAACCCAATCAGCAACTCTCGCAAATTTTGAAAGTCCTATGACTTTATTACCAGGTTTAATACCTATCCAGCACTCTCCTAAAATTGGCACTAAGTGATGCGAACATGCTGATCTGACAGAAATTGGGCCAACTGTATAAATTTCATCAAGATTCTTGTCATTAGGGAAACTTGTAACTTTAGGTTGTTCATGATATCTGCCTTTAAAAACTTCATTTAAATACATTTTTGAAACTCTTTCAGCAGTTTCTTGAGTATTATGATCATTTTCAACGTCTATTACGAGGGACTTTAGTAAGTCTTTAACTCTTGAGGCTACTTCTTTTTCTAAAATTTCTAATTCACCAGGATTTATAAAATCAGCAATATTATCGTTAGCACTATATCTTGTCCCAGAATTCTTAATTCTATCTCTTATAATTTCAGAAATTAGTTTATTAGTAATCTGGTCGTCAAAGTTTCTAATATTATCGTTGGGTAATGTAGAGGTCATAAAATTTTAAACAGAAAATTGTATGCAACTTAATTAACTGTATCTTCCAAAAGCTTAATTGCTAATATATTATATCACATTCTCTTGTTCAATCGGGTTCAAATAGCACTAAAAAAAATCACTGTTTTGAGATTAATCAGATAAACAGAATGTTTAAAAGGCACCTCCAGAAGGCATCAAAGTCAAGTCTTCGATCAATTGAGATTCAGGTTTTTGAGCCATATAGAGAATAGTTTCTGATACCTCTTTTGAGGAGAGCATAGAAGTTCTATCAAAATCAGAATTGATTGATTCGGAGTCCCAAAGAGGAGTATTTACTGAACCAAGAGTTATTGTGCACGCTCTTATTGAATTAGATCTCTCCTCCTCCCTCAAGCATTTTGTAAACATAGCTAGTGCAGATTTTGAGACACAATAAGCTCCCCATTGGGGGAATGCATTATAAGAGGCATGACTACTAACATTAATAACTAAACCACCATTTTTTCTCATTTCAGGAATTATTGAACTACAAATTTGAAAAACACTTGTGAGGTTTATTTGAATAGTTTGTTCCCATTGACTTAATTCCATTTCAACTAAAGGGCCATTAAATGCGCAACCGGCATTATTTATCAGTACTGAAGGGCACCCATACTTCTCAATTGCCTTTTTAACACAATGCTCTATGTCTAAAGGATTAGATAAATCACACTTTACTAGGTTAATTTTTGATTTAGTGTTCAAAAGGTCGCTCTTTAGTTTCTCCATTAAATCCATATTCCTGGAGAGCAAAATTAAATCCCAGCCAGCATTGGCAAAAGTAATTGCGGTAGATCTACCAATACCTTTCGTAGCACCAGTTATAAAAGCTAGTTTCAAGTTATTCAGTTTTTTGGGGGATTTCACTATAAATCTCTTCAATATTATTTGCTTCGATAAATTTACCTAAAACCCTAAACTTTTTGTATCTTTCCTCAATTAGTTCGTCTTCAGACATTTGCAGTAAAGCATTAAGGTGTTTCTCAATAGCCTCTTTAAGTGTATTACCAGCATCTAAAGGAGCCCAATTATTCCCACCAGAAGGTTCTGTTAATACTTCATCTATTATTCCCAATTTAAGTAAATCTTTACCTGTAATTTTAAGTGCTGATGCAGCTTCTGGTGCTTTCGCAGCATCTCTCCACAAAATTGATGCACATGCTTCTGGACTAGCAACTGTATAAACACTGTGTTCAAACATTAGCAACCTATCGGCAACGCCTATTCCAAGTGCACCGCCTGAACCTCCTTCTCCAATGACAGTAGCCACAATTGGAACTTTAAATCCAAACATCTCTCGCAGATTTCTTGCAATCGCTTCACCTTGACCCTGTTCTTCAGCTTTTAAACCAGCATAAGCTCCAGGAGTATCAATAAATGTAAGAATAGGCAAGGAGAATCTATTTGCATGCTGCATTAATCTAAGAGCTTTTCTATATCCTCCTGGTTTTGCCATCCCAAAGTTTCGTACTACATTTTCTTTTGTATCCCTCCCTTTCTGATGCCCTAACATCATCACTGGTCTATTATTTATCGAACCTATCCCCCCAATTAGTGCCATATCATCGCCACCATTTCTGTCTCCATGTAATTCGATCCAGTCATCACAAAACATTTGAACAAAGTCCAAAGTACTTGGTCTTTGAGGATGTCTAGCTACCTGAATCTTTTGTGCAGGGGTAAGGGATTTAAATATTTCTTCTCTTCTCCTAGCAGCTAAGGTTTCAAGCTGTAGAAGCTGTTGACTAACATCTACCTCTGAATCTCGAGCTAATTCTTTAATTTGCTCTATCTGCTTCTCAAGTTCAACAAGAGGCTTTTCAAAATCAAGGAGGTAACGTTTAGCCATAATTTAGACAGTTAATACTTTAGGCTGCTTATCAAGTCCAATGGCGGAAAACCCATGCTTTAGAGAAGCTGCTCCAATAAATTCCATCTTTTCAAGGGAAATGTTATTTCTTCCCCAACTAAAGTTTGTATGACACTTTTCAAATTCTAAAATCATAGCTTCTGCAAAACAAGCAAACATCTCTCGCTGAGGATTTTGCATTTCTGCAAGTTCCATCATATTCCAACCAATATCATTGAAAAACTCTACTATTCCTCCTTTTAAAACATGAATATTTTCACCCTGAAATTTCTCATCAAGATTTTTGGGGTATCCACCATCAATCATTAAACATGGTTTTTTTAAGTTATCAGTATCAATTTCAATAGTTTTAGGCATACTTGCTACCCATACAACAATATCCGCCTGAGGCAATGCCTCATCTAAACTTGTTATGGTGCCACCATCTAATTCTTTTTGTAAAAGCGCTAGTGGCTCTTGTTGTCTTGCTACCATAAGAAGTTCTGAAATCCCAGTTTTATTGATAAGCCATCTACAAACAGCACTACCAATATCACCTGTAGCACCAATTACAGCAACAGTTGCTTTTTTAAGGTCTATCCCAATGCGAGGTGCATTTATTTCTAGTTGCTTACAAATAACCCAGGCGGTATGAGTATTGCCAGTAGTAAACCTTTCCCACTCTAATGAAGTATTTCTAATTTGTTTATGCTGTAGAAGATTAAAATTCTCAAAAATAATAGAAGTAAATCCTCCTAAAGCAGTAATGTTAATCCCTTTTTTCTGAGCTAGTTCCATAGCATTTAGTACTTTTCTTCTAGCCGTTTTAAACCTAGAAAGCATTTCAGGAACAAAGCAGGAATCTATATAAGAACCTTCAATAGATATTCCAGTAGCACTCTTAACTTCTACATTTTCAACAAGCTGAGGAGGAGCAGTACACCAAACATCCAAGTCTCCATCAGCAATATGATCAAAGCCTAGCATAGAAGCTTTTCTTTTTGCATCTTCAAAACTGGTTGAGTGGCCTATTAACCCAAACATTTAAAATTTATAAATGGTTTCTATACAATGTTATGAACAATAGCACAGAGATAACTACTTAAATAGGATTGATAAATTATTAAAATTCTTAATTAATTAGAAATTTTATTAGACAATAGCTGTCATAGCCATTCTTGCAATTTCTCTATTATCTAGACCTATCTCCATCAATGTATCTTGATAAGCAATCATAAATTCTTCCATTAATTCTTCTCTGTCCATAGCTAAAACTGATGCGTCATCTGCTACTTCATCTAACATCTTTTTAATTAACGGAAGATTAACCTTATTAGCTTCCATTAATTCCTCTTTACAAGTAGATAAATTTTCTTTAAGCCATTCTTGACCATAATTTAAATGAAGATATTCATCTTTAACCACTCCTTCTGTTATTTTTTTTGCAAAAGGATCCGCAACTCTTATGTAGACGTTATAAGCAGAAATTGCAAATGCTTCAATTAAAATAGCTTGTATTAAAAGACATGTTGTTAAATTTCCTTTTTCAAGAGCAACTTGA
Organism: uncultured Prochlorococcus sp.; assembly: GCA_902519235.1. Taxonomy (GTDB): domain Bacteria; phylum Cyanobacteriota; class Cyanobacteriia; order PCC-6307; family Cyanobiaceae; genus Prochlorococcus_A. The sequence goes on along the minus strand of CABYJE010000004.1, from coordinate 38,507 downwards.
AAATTACCATGTAATTTAGAAAAGAATTTTTTCGCAAATTCCATATCAGCTACTACACCTAAATTTCTTCCACATGCAGTAAAGCCTTTTTTATGCTTCATTTCCATTCTCGCCAATTTAGTTAACTCCTCTAACTCATTTGGAATTAAAGTTGCTATTGAAATGTAATTATCATGAGCCTCTTGCTCTCCCTCTATAACAATTGCATTTATTCTGCTGTATGCATCCTTGTAAGAATCTGTAGTGAAGTCGGGCAAATCTAAAGAAATCGGATTAGTCGATTCTTCAATAGTTTTTTTATTTGATTCTAGAGTTTGCATGTCAGTAATCTTTAGCTCATTATGCATGAATATTACACGATTATAGAGAGTTTATTTAAATATCATGAAAATAGTTTCAATTGTTAAGTCACATTTTTTACTTAAATTTATTTAAGAATTGTTTGGCCAATCTGATTGCATCAGATTCATAATCAATTTGAACCAATGATTAATCAATAATTCCTTTAGATTATTCCCTAAAGACTCATTTGCGCCTCTACTATCTCCAATAACACCTGATTTACTGAAGTCTTTAGTAAGCCAAGCAGTAGGCGCATTGCCCTCTAGGCTCCAGCCTTCAGGGATCTCTGCTTTATTAACCTCATTTGGGCGTTCATCACCTACTAATTCTGGTTTTAAGGCGAGCATCAAACTTGTTTCAGCTAATGAAGCATGAAGCCCATCCTCGATCTCAGTTTTTGTTAACAATTCACTTAATCCATTAACACCACTCCATAAAAAGCAAGGAAAGACTGCCATTCTAGGAGCGAAACTTCTTAGTTCTCTTGCCGCTGTATTTAATAGTGAGATTTGACCTCCATGTCCATTAATCAATATCAATCTTTTAAAACCCATTTCAGATAATTGACCTCCGACTTCCTTTATCATTGAGGTTATTAAATTTGAGGAAAGTGAAATTGTCCCGGCAAAACCCTTATGTTCTGGAGAAAACCCAATGTATTGAGTTGGAAGTTTTTTTAATGGAATTTCAGGAGAGAATAATTTAAAAACTTCGCTAATGATTTCATCAACAAAAATACTATCAGTAGCAAGGGGCAAATGCGGCCCATGTTGCTCAACAGCGCCGAAGGGCCAAATCACTGTTGATCTTTTATCTTTTGCAATACTCTCAATTTCTTGCCAATTTAAATATTCAAATTTATTAGGAATTGGTTTAAAGTTCATTAATTTTAATTTTGAGTACTAACATTTAGAGTATGTTAATAATTAGTTATTCTTATTTTACCTACGATGGGAGTCAGTAATAAAAATGCCCAAAATAATATCCAACCAAAGGGCAATAAAAAGGATTTTAAAAAACCTCTTCAGGTACTTCACATAAGCAAGAAAGATATTCAAAAAAAATCTCAAGAGATACAAAATGAGCAGCCCAACTCGCAAGAAGACATTAAAAATGAAAATATTGCAATCAAACCTCAAATAACTAAAAATGAATCAGTAAAAGAAATTGAGAATAATGATGAAAACATTAAAGCATTTTATATTTCTCAACAAGACTTAAATAAACCCCTTAATTTTTCTGAGCAAAACACAGACTTTCAATTAGAAAGAACAGTTGATGAATTTGATTTTGATGAAAGTGCTTTTTTGGAGGCTTTAAATGCAAATGAGCCAATTGGGGCTACAGGAGAAACAATTACAGGTAAGGTTATAGCAATCGAAAGTGATGGACTATATGTTGACATTGGAGGGAAAGCACCTGGTTATATGCCCAAAAAAGAATGTGGTCTGGGTGTCATAACTAACTTTAAAGAAAAGTTTTCTATAGGCCTTGAAATGGAAGTTTTGGTTATTAAAGAACAAAATGCTGATGGGATGGTAACAGTAAGCGCTCGGGCATTAATTCTCAGACAAAGTTGGGAGAAAGTATCGAGTTCCGCAAAAAATGGAGAATTAATTAACGTTTTAATTAATGGATTTAACAGAGGTGGGCTTACTTGCGATGTAGATGGATTGAGAGGATTCATCCCAAGATCCCAACTTGAAGATGGTCAAGATTATCAATCTATTGTTGGCAAAACTCTAAAAGTAGCATTTCTTGAGGTAAATCCAGAATCCAGAAAATTAGTTCTCTCTGAAAAGAAAGCATTATTAGTCTCTAAACTTACAAGTCTAGAATTAGGTCAATTAATTGAAGGAGAAGTTTTAGCTGTAAAACCATATGGCTTCTTCATAGATTTAGGTGGAGCTAGTGGACTTCTTCATCAATCCTCACTAACAAAAGGATCGATTCGTTCTTTAAGAGAAGTTTTTAGAGAAGGGGAAATAGTTAAAGCATTAATATCTGAAATTGACCTCGAAAAAGGGCGCATTGGTCTAAATACAGCACTCCTAGAAAACTCTGCGGGAGAATTAATTATTGATAAGCAAAAAGTTATGCAAGAAGCCACTGAGAGAGCATTAAAAACTAAAGCACTCTTCGATAAAAAAGAACAAGATAAATGAACATTAATAAAAAAATGGAGTCAAGTCTTAAATTAAAAATTTCAGATTGGGAATTAGACTTTTACTCAAGACCAATTATTGAATCAAATGGGAAAAAAAGGTGGGAGTTAATTATTTGCTCTACAGGAAGTTATAGGACAGAAGATGTTTTTCTTTGGAATAAAAAGTGCCCTGCTAATGAAGTTAATTCAGTATGGCTTACAAAAGCGCTAAATGAAGCAATAAGTGAAGCAAAAAAACAAGGGTGGGAGAAACCTTCTATAGTTCGATTCTGGAGGTCGTCAATGAAATCGATCATTAAGAAATCCCTGGAGGCGATAAGTATTGAGGCTATTGTAAGTAGGAGAACTTACAATTTATTAGATAGAATCGAATTTCTTGAAAAAGAAATTTATCCAAAGGAAAAAGGTTATGTAAGAGGTGTATTAGCTCCTACTTTTACTTCTAAAATGGAAAACTCTCCTACACCTCTACCTGAAGCAGTAAGAGGTGATGCTTTAACTATCTCTGAAATATCAATTAGCGAATTAAAATCAGCAGAAAATTGGCCTATGGAATTTGGAGATATTTTCCCAATTCAGCAAGATTTAGATGATAATTACTTAGTTCCAGGATTAAGACTTTTTAGCAAAGATAGATCTTTGGCACTTTCTGCATGGTTTAGTTGTTTAGAACCTATTAAATTAGTCGTAAATAAGAACCAACTCATACTTGAAGCTTCAGAAGATGATAAGTGGCTGGTAACTGATTTACCAGAAAAAGATGCAAACATTTTGAATACAAAGTTTTTAGAGAATAAAAAAAATTCTTTTGGGTATCAATTTATTGCCATACAGTCAACGCCATACATCGAAAAATTTGCAGGATTCTGGATCTTGAGAGATATTGAATTAATTTCATAAATTAAGTTTAGGAGGAGGAACTATTCCTTACAAAGAAATAGCTTTCTCAAAAGCTGAAATTTTTATTCAAAACAAAAAATTTGAGTATTATTCATCACCTATCCTTACTCAAAATAATTTCAAACATGCTTTTTTTACAAAGTCAAGCTCTAAGAAATTTCTTCAATTATTAGGGAATTACTTTAATGAAAATTCCATAAATTGTGTTTCCAATCAAATTCACAGTAATGTGATTGTGTTTGGATCTCATTTGCAAAAAGGAGCTAAGACTGATGCAGATGGTCTTATTGGCAATAAATGCAGTCAAAACTTATGGGTTTACACAGCTGATTGTATGCCAATATTTTTTGCAGATAAAAGAACAAGAAATGTAGCAACCTTGCATTGTGGAAGAAAAGGTTTAGAAAAAAAAATAATAAAAAATCTGGTAAAAATTTTCGATAATTTTGGGTCATCTAGAGATGACTTACTTGTCGCAATAGGACCAGCGATTTCTAAGGAACATTATCTAGTTGATACAATGACACTCAAAGAATTTTATAGAAAGGCCGAAAACAAAAACTTGACTGTCAAATTGACTAAAACTAAAAAAGATCTCTGTCATAGTGATTTAAATCACTTTAGAGAGCAAAACTTAAATCAACTTGATCTAAAAAGATCTGCCTATAGACAACTTTTAAATGAGAACATCCCTCATACAAATATAGACATCTCAAATTTATGCACATACAAATTCAATAATGAATTTTATTCCTGGAGAAGGAGCAAAACAATCTCAAGACAATGGAATCTTATTTGCTCATAAGGATAATTAACTTGGACAAATTTTACTACTTAAGTTTTTAGCAACCAATAATTCCGTCATCTCCTTAGTACCTTTAATATTAAAAACTTTGGCTAACAAAACATTCTCTTTAAAACCAAAAGGCTTTATTTTCACTTTGCTCCCCCTTGGGAATTCAATCTTAAGAAGATTAGTTGCTTCAATCTCATCATTTTTATTTACATCTAGACAAAATAATCCAATAGTTAAATTTCTATTTTGATCCCCCACCAAAATAGTATTTGAACTTTTAATTTGAAGGATTTCGGCCGAGTTTACTATTACAGGATTAAGAAAAATCAAGCAGGTTATAATTAAAATTTTTAATAATTTTTTCAATTCAAGAAATAACTAAGTTTTTTGAATTATCTTAAAGTTAATTTTTTAAAATGACGAATTTTAAAAAAATTAGTCTTCACAATTAACATATCCAACCATTTGAGCATTACTTTTACCAGGAGGAACCATTGGATAACAATTTTCACCTCTTCTGACAAGGACATTAATCAAGGCAGGGCCGTCATGATCAAGCGCATTTTTTAATTCATTCTGTAATTGTTTTCTATCAGAAATTAAGTATCCTTTAACTCCAAAAGACTCTGCAAGTTTTACAAAATCGGGTTCACCACAACTCATATCAGATGAGGAATATCTTTCATCATAGAAACTTTCCTGCCATTGTCTTACCATCCCTTGCCAGCGATTATTGATAATAATCAATTTCACCTTTAGACCATATTGAGATAAAGTTCCTAATTCTTGAATATTCATTAAGACACTTGCATCTCCTGCAATACAAATTACATCTGAATTAGGTAAGGCTGCTTTTACTCCAATTGCCGCTGGTAATCCAAAACCCATAGTTCCTAAGCCTGCACTACTAATCCATTTTCTTGGAGAATTCCTAAGATATTGAGCAGCCCACATCTGATGTTGTCCTACATCTGTAGTTATATAAGCTTCTGGTGAAAGTTCCCTCACTTTTAAAAGAACTTCCTGAGGATAAATTTCTCCTTCTTTAGGTGGGTCATATAAAGGGTGTTTATGCTTCCAAAAATCAATTTTTTCTAACCAGTTTTTTGTCTGACAAGTAAATTTGTTTTTTAGAGATTGTTCATTAATTTTCAGAACAGCTTTTGAAACATCAGCAACAATTGCGACATCTACACGCCTATTTTTATTAACTTCTGCTGGGTCTATATCTATATGAATTACCTTTGCATTAGGTGCAAAAGTATCTAATTTTCCTGTCACCCTATCATCAAATCTAGCTCCAATAGCAATTAAAAGATCGCATTCTGTAACGGCAAAATTTGCATAAGCAGTTCCATGCATTCCTAACATCCCTACTGATAAATTATCTTTTTCATCAAAAGCACCCTTCCCCATTAAAGTTGTGGTAACTGGTATTTGATAATTCTTTGCCAAAATTTTTATTTCATCATGAGCTCCTGAAGATATTGCCCCACCTCCTACGTACAGAAGAGGTCTTTCAGAATTTTGTATTAATTTAATTGCTTTATTGATATCGCAATCATTAATGTCTCCATTCCTTTTAAATCCTTTAGGAATAATTTCACCAGGCAAAACTCTTTTGTAATTAAAGAACTCTTGACCTACATCTTTTGGTATATCAATTAAAACAGGACCTGGCCTTCCAGAAGAGGCTATAAAAAAAGCTTCAGAAACTACTTTCGCGATATCTGAAGGATCTCTTATTACCCAAGAATGTTTCACTATTGGAAGAGTTATACCAAAAATATCAGTTTCTTGAAAAGCATCTGTCCCTATAGCAGGTCTTGGGACTTGACCTGTAACTACAACTAAAGGGACTGAATCCATTTGAGCAGTTGCGATTCCAGTTACTAAATTTGTTGCCCCTGGACCTGAAGTCCCAAAACATACTCCCACTTCACCAGTAGACCTTGCATATCCATCAGCCGCATGTGAACCACCTTGTTCATGCCTTACCATATAATGCTTTAACCAACCATCTTGTTCTGCCTTATGAACAGCGTCATATATTGGTAGTATTGCTCCTCCAGGATATCCAAATATAACTTTTACCCCATGAATTTTTAAAGAATCCATTAGTGCATCTGCACCAGTCATCCAAACTGGATTTTCATGTTTTGGACTACCCTTTGGAAAGGATCTTGAAGTAAGGGTCACTAAATAAATTCAACATTTACTATAAATATTAAACTTAATTAAATACTTTTGCCTCATTTAGAAATGTAATGTCAGAAATGTATTCAAAATATTCTTTTAAAAAATTAAAAATTATCAAATAAATTTCAATATTTCTCTACAAAATGCCTAATTTATGTAAAGGTCCAGAGCCTGAAATAAGTTCAATAAAAAGCACAAGAAAAATAATCATTGCAACCCTTCCGTTCCACACTTCTGAACTATTATTCCAACCCCATTGCCACTTCTCTTGGGGATAAAGTTTAACTTTTTCAGGCAACTGAGAAGCCTCCTCTATATTCACTATAGGACCTTCCAAACAGGAAATCACTAGATCACTAAGGCCTTCAATAAAAGTAGGATGAGTATTTAAAGCCTTAACTCTCCTAAAGTTTTTAATACCAGCCTTTTCAGCAATTTCTTTATATTCAATATCAATTTCTTGCAATGTTTCGATATGCTCTCCAACGAAACTTATAGGGACCACAATCAGATCATTAACATTTGACCTTCCAAGATCAGCTAATACTTCTTCTGTATAAGGCTTCAACCATTCAACAGGACCAACTCTACTTTGATAAGAAAGTGTGTGTGTGTTACTATGCCCTAAAAATTTTTCCAACTCATCAATAATTAATAAAGAACAATCTTCAATTTGTCGTTTGTAAGGGTCTCCAGCTTCCTCTACGTAACTCTTAGGAACTCCATGCGCAGTAAAAAATATATGGGCTTTTGAAGGTGATTCACAAAGTGAAATTTGTTCAGAAATTAATTCAACCATAGACTTTAAGTAACCTGATTGACTGAACCAACTCCTTACACATCTCATTGGAACCTTCTTAAATTCATCATCAGAATCTCGCAATTTTTTTAATTCCCTAAAGCTCGAACCACTAGTACTTATCGAAAAATGTGGATACAAGGGTATTACAACTACTTGATTTATGCCATCTGCTTTCATATCAGCAATTGCTGATTCGGTAAAAGGATGCCAATACCTCATAGCGATGTAGGTAGTAGCATTAAATCCCTTGTTCCTTAATTTAGATTGTAATTCTCTTGCTTGTTGTTCAGTTATCCTTCTTATAGGTGAACCTCCACCTATAGAAAGGTAAGCCTGTTGGGAAGTAGTACTCCTAAGCGTGCTAATTAACCAAGCGAGGGGCTTTTGAAAAACGGGGAAAGGTGTCCTGATAATTTCTGGATCAGAAAATAGATTGTATAAGAATGGGCCTACATCATTAATGCGTTCAGGCCCTCCTAAATTCATTAGTAAGACGCCTATTTTATCCATTTAAAATTTATGAAGATTGAAAATCAACATTAAAAACGTCATTATATGGTCAATTATATAAGTAAATGAACGTAATTCAGGAAATTAATAATATCAATGATAAATTTGCTACTCAAGGCAGCAAGCTTAAAATCGAGAAAAGAGGAGAGAAATTAAATATTCGTGGTTCACTACCCTCCAAAGAAGATAACAATAACTTTAAAATTCAAAGAATATCTCTTGGTTTAAAGGCTGATATTTCTGGATTAGAGGAGGCCAAAAAAAAATTACAATTAATCAATTTGCAATTGGAATTGAATCAATTTGATTGGATTAATTGGATAGGCAAGCCTTATAAAAAGGAAATAAAAGATGGGTTTGAATTTCCAAAAAGATTAAATCAATTTGAGGAATTTTTTTTTAAAGAAAATAAAAGTGATTTTCGAACCAGCACTAGAAAAACTACTTGGAGAAGTTCTTACAAACCATATATGAAAAGAATCCTAAATATTTACAATGACTATGAGAATGAAGCTTTAGAAAAAATATTTCAAAAAACACTTGAAAGTTATAGTGAAGGTACCAGAAGTAGGAAACAATGTGCTACTTCTCTAAGTGTTTTGGCTAAGTTTTTAGAAATTAAACTACCAGAAGATTGGAAATTAAATTCTAGAGGATATGGTCTGAACAAAGCAGGATTTAGGGATCTACCTAAAGACGAATTAATAGAGAAACTGTGGGAGGAGATACCAAACAAGTCTTGGAAATTTGTTTTTGGTCTCATGGCTACATATGGATTAAGGAATCATGAAGTATTTTTTTGTGACTTAAGTTCTCTTACCAATTTTGGGGACAAAATTATTAGAGTTTTACCTACTACTAAAACTGGGGAACATCAAGTTTGGCCATTTCACCCTGAATGGGTGGAAAAGTTCGAATTATTAAAACTTGGTGAAAATCCAGAACTTCTACCAAATATTAATAGAGACCTTAAAATTACAACCTTACAAAATATTGGGAAAAAAATTACAGATCAGTTTAAGCGTTACTCTTTGCAAATAAAACCTTATGATCTAAGACATGCTTGGGCAGTAAGAACAATTTTTTATGATTTACCTGATACTGTGGCTGCCAGAATGATGGGACATTCGGTTAGTTTACATACTCAAACTTATCACCACTGGATTACTAAAAGAGATCAACAACAGGCAGTAAATAATGCACTTTTAAAAGTTAAAAGAGTTAAAAATATTTAAAGATTTATAATAATTAAATAAAAATAAGGGTCATATGCAAGAAAAACCTTCATCTTCCGAGAAAATATTTAACCTCGATAATCAAGCAAATAAACTTGGAATGGGAGGTAAATTATCACCGGATATCGATGAGAGCTCATATAAAAAAAGAATGCAGCAAAGAAAAGATATTCAAGCCAAAAGACTACAAATTAGAAAAACAAAAAAAGGATTATTGATTGTTTTTACAGGCAATGGCAAGGGCAAGACTACTGCATCTTTAGGTATGGCTTTAAGGACGATAGGGCATGGCTATAAAGTAGCAATAATACAATTTATCAAAGGAGGCTGGACCACTGGAGAAGAAAAAGCACTTAAAAACTTGTCTTCAAACTTATCTTGGCATTCATTAGGAGAGGGATTTACTTGGGAAACACAAGACAGATTAAGAGATGAAAAATTAGTTAAAGAGGCTTGGCAACTAGCCAAAAAATACATTCAAAATGAATCTTATAAACTTATCATTCTTGATGAAATTAATATTGCGACAAAACTTGGTTATCTTGCCCCCGAAGAAATAATCAATTTTTTAAAAAGCTTAAATAATAGAAAAAATCATATTGTTTTAACTGGAAGGGGAGCATCTGATTCAATTATCAATTATGCTGATCTAGTAACAGAAATGAAACTAATAAGACATCCATTTAAAGAACAAGGAATAAAAGCACAAAAGTGCGTTGAATTTTAGTAGAAGTAAATTATTATTTAAATTTTCTTTAGTCAGGTTTAGAAATGTTTAAAGACGCAAGCAATATCTGAACAAAAAATAAATTTGGCGCATTTACTTGCTAAGGTCTTAAAAGTACAATTATTGAATGACTTACAAAAGAGTTCTCTTAAAACTTAGTGGTGAAGCACTAATGGGTGAAAAACCTTATGGTATTGATCCTGCTATAGTTCAATCAATTGCAGAGGATGTTTCAAAAGTAGTCAAAAATAATGTACAACTTGCAATAGTTGTTGGTGGTGGAAACATTTTTAGGGGGCTTAAAGGATCTGCAGACGGAATGGATCGCGCGACGGCTGATTATGTAGGGATGCTAGCAACAGTAATGAACGCAATTTCACTTCAAGATGGTCTTGAGAGAGTAGGAGTTGCAACCAGAGTGCAAACAGCAATCGAAATGCAGGAAATTGCCGAACCCTACATTAGAAGAAGAGCCATGAGGCACTTAGAAAAAGGTAGAGTTGTAGTTTTCGGAGGTGGCTGCGGAAATCCATTTTTTACAACTGATACTACGGCAGCCCTGAGGGCAGCAGAGATAAATGCTGAAGTTGTTATGAAGGCTACTAAAGTTGATGGAGTATACGATCGCGATCCAAATCAATTTAAAGATGCAAAAAAATATTCCTCTCTCAATTATCAACAAGTTCTTAGTGATGAAATTGCTGTAATGGACAGCACTGCGATTGCACTTTGCAAAGATAATAATATCCCAATTATGGTTTTTGATATATTCAAAAAAGGGAACATTTCTAAAGCTGTTGCTGGTGAGCCAATAGGCTCTTTAATTAGTTAAAGATCATTTAATTTTTTTAATTATGAAAGAAAAAGAAATTCAAGAAAATATGAATAAAAGTATTGAAGCCACACAAAGAAACTTTAATACAATTAGGACAGGCAGAGCTAATGCTTCCTTGTTGGACAGAGTAAGTGTTGAGTACTACGGAGCAGAAACACCAATCAAATCGCTTGCCACTATAAGCACTGTTGATTCGCAAACAATTTCAATACAACCTTTCGATATTTCATGTTTACAAGCGATAGAGAAATCTATTTCTATGAGTGATTTAGGTATTACTCCTAATAATGATGGGAAAGTAATTAGAATAAATGTTCCTCCTTTAACGGAAGAGAGAAGAAAAGAATTTTGTAAATTAGCCTCTAAATATGCAGAGGAAGGAAAAGTAGCCTTGAGAAATATCAGAAGAGATGCTGTTGATAAAGAAAAAAAAGACGAAAAAGATGGCCTTATTTCTATTGACGAATCAAGAGATAATCAATCTGAAATTCAGAAAATTACTGATAAATATATTGGTTTAATAGAAACTAAATTGTCGGAGAAAGAGAAGGAAATTCTAAAAGTTTGATAGAATTTGACGTTGTAATAATTGGTGGAGGTTTATCAGGATCTTCTGCTGCTCTTAACCTATCAAAGAAAGGATATTCCGTTCTAATTATTGAAAAAGAAAAACTCCAAGATTACAAACCATGTGCAGGTGGGATGGCATCTTCAATGCAAAGATTTCTTAATTTAAATATAGAAGATTGCATAGAATCAAAAATTAAAAATGTTGAATTCAGATGGAAGGCTGCAGATAATGTGAATGCTGATCTGACTGGTGAATCCCCATTTTGGATTGTTAAAAGAGAAAAACTAGATCAATTATTACTTAATGAATCCTTGAGTAATGGAGCTCAGATAATGAGACCATTATTGATAGAAAAAATCATAAAAAAAAATGATAAATGGGAAATTACTTGTAGTAACAAGATAAGGTATATTACTGAATTTCTTGTAATTGCAGATGGGTCCCAATCGACATGGGCGAGTTATTTCAATTTAGGGCCAAGAAAACCGAAATTTGCTAATACAATCTCTTTAAGATTGAAAGGATTAGGTGAAATACCTAGAGATGCAGTTAGATTTGAGTTTGGATTTATAAAATATGGTTTTGCATGGGCATTCCCCCTAAGAGAGAGCTTAAATATTGGTTTAGGTACTTTTATAAATAATGGTCTCTTAGAAAATCAGGCTATAAATAAACAAGTGATCAAAAGCTTCGGTTTTGATGATTTCCCTCATAAAACAATAAGCAAGAAACTTAGAATATGGAATGGCTTCCACTCAATTAATGGTGACAAAGTTTTAGCGGTTGGAGATGCAGCTTCTCTGTGTGATCCATTTTTAGCTGAGGGAATTAGACCATCTTTAATTAGCAGTTATTATGCTGCAGAATACATAGATCAGTGCCTATCAGGAAAAGTAGATGATTTAAATCTTTATACGAAAAAAATTAACAACATTTGGGGTAAATCAATGGCTTGGGGGAGGAGAATAGCCCAAGTATTTTATAGATTTCCCAGAACTGGGTATCAATTAGGTGTTAAAAGAAAAACAGCACCTAAACGTATTGCTCAAATATTATCAGGAGAAATGAGTTATGAAGATATTGCAAAAAGAGTTATCAGAAGACTCATAACAAAAAGTGGATCTTAATTGTTTTCAATTCGAACTTAAATTTAATTTAGTTAGCAGAAATCAATTTATTATTTTTAATCTCTGAATATCTCTTTAGTAGCAGCTCTTCCAATTCTTCTATAGCCTTACTGAATCCAGTGATCCCTTCACTAAGCTTTTCACTTGCCATTTGATCTTCTAACATACTTAATCTGAAATCTTTTTCTTCAAATTCGTAGTCAATAGAATTATTTAATTGGGTACTTACATCTAATTTTCTTACTAACTCTCCTTTTTCTTTTTTAAGTTCCTCAAGAAATTTTGGTGCGATTGTTAAAAGATCGCAACCTGCTAATTCTTTTATTTCATCAAGATTTCTAAAACTCGCTCCCATTACTTCTGTCTTGAATCCCTTTTGTTTAAAGTAATTATAAATTTGTGTAACCGAAATAACGCCAGGGTCTTCAGCGCCAACAAAGCTAGTTTTACCAGTTTTTGCTTTATGCCAATCCAATATGCGGCCAACGAAAGGAGAAATTAGAGTTATCTTTGCATTGGCACAAGTTACCGCTTGGCAGAAGTTAAAAAGTAAAGTTAAGTTGCACTTAATACCCTCTTTTTCCAAAAGTTCAGCCGCTTTGATTCCTTCCCAAGTTGCGGCTATCTTAATCAAAATTCTTTCCTTATCAATACCAAAATTTTTGTAAAGGTTGATCAATTTTCTCGCTTTTTCTACCGTAGCTTTAGTGTCAAAGCTCAGTCTTGCATCAACTTCTGTAGATACGCGCCCTGAAATAATTTTCAATATTTCTTTTCCAAAAAATACTGAAACTTGGTCTACAGTTTCTTTAATTAACTCTACTTCAGAGAATCCTTTGGGCAACGCATTTTCTGAATTTTCTAAGGCTTTATCAATTAATTTCACATAATCAGGATTCTTAGCAGCAGCAAGTATTAGCGATGGATTGGTGGTGGCATCCCTTGGTTGAAATTTTTTTATCGAATCTAAATCTCCAGTATCAGCAACAACAACGGTCATTGAGGACAATTGTTCTAAAATTGATTTCATATCTAGATAATCATATATATATATATAAATTAGCTTTTATTCCTAATGAAATCATCAGATCATGAACTAAATATTTAAAAAATAGGGAAATTTTAGGGTTTTTTAACAATCATTCCGTGATCTTTAATTTTGGGAGGTATTTTTTCAATTACTATCAAACTCTCGATAATTGCTTTTGCAACTGGTACAGCAACAGTTGAACCATATGCATATGATTTAGATGGCTCATCGACGACTACGAGGACAACATATTTCGGATCATTAACTGGTAAGGCAGCGACAAAACTACAAACTTTTTTACTTGAATATGATCCATTTAAGGCTTTTTGAGAAGTGCCCGTTTTCCCAGCGATCCTATAACCTTCGATTTTCACTCCAGATCCACTACCTTTTTCAACTACGCTCTCCATCCATTCAAGAACAGTTTTAGAGACCGCTTGTGAAAAAAATTGTTTTTTTGGACTTTTATTAACTCTTTCTTTGAAAGTTGAGGTAACATGAGGAGTTACTTCAAACCCCCCATTTGCTATTGCCGCATGAAGTTGAACCAATTTAAGCGGCGAAATTGAGAACCCTTTACCAAAAGAAGTTACAGCAGGCTCAATTGATTGATTTACAAATAGATCTTTTCTCTTTAGTTGGCCAGCAGTTGATTCAAATAAGTCAGTCTCTAAATTTTTATTTATACCTAAATTTTTTAGCCAATCCCAATAAATTCTGGGATCTAAATTTTGCATTATTTTTACCATCCCAACATTACTTGAAACCTGCAATACTTTTGGATAGTCAATGTATCCATTACCTTTTTTATCCCAATTAGAAAGTGTCCATCCTCCAACATTAATCTTTCCAATATCTTCAACAAATCCATCTTTCTGTATTACTTTTTCTTCTAATGCCAAGGCAAGATTAATAGGCTTAAAAGTTGAACCAGGCTCAAATAAATCTTGAGAATACCAACCCCTAAAGAGTTCAGAATCATAATGCCAAAATTTATTTGGATCATATGACGGGACTGAAACCAAGGAGAGAATCTGACCATTATTTACATCCATAACTATGGCAAATCCCTTCTTTGCTCTCCATTTACTTACTTGCTTTGACAATGCCTCAAATGACGCTTTCTGTAATTTTGAATCTATAGTTAAGCCTAAACTTTTGTAATCAGGAATAAAATCACCTGGGGCTGAATTATCCGGCAGTGGAGTTCCATCTCCTCCTCTTTTTATTAAATTACTTTTATTAAAAACTTTAATTTGATTATCTAAATGAAGCTCTAGTCCTGCTGATCCTTTATTCTCATCATTAACAAAACCGACAAGATTAGAGTAAAGCTCCCCTTGTGGATAATATCTCTGCGAGTATTTAAACAAATCAAGTCCGCTTATTTGAAGGTTCTTAATCTTTTCTGCCTTTTCTTCAGAAATTTTATCCAAAAGCTTGATACCACTAATTTTATTATTAAATTTCCCCAAGAGTATTTCATCGTTAATATCTAAGATAGGTGACAATTTTTCTATAACTTCTTCAATACTGCGAACTCTATTAATTGAATCACCGGGGAAATTAAAATATTTTGGATGGGCCCATAATTTATATAGAGGTTTATCGTAAGCAATTAGTCTATTATTTCTATCGACAATTGATCTCCTTTTTTTTAAGGAGTTAGTTTTAGAAGACTGGATTAATCTAGCTTTCTTTTGCAAATCAGAGGCTTTGAAGACTTGCAAGTTAACTAATCTACCAAACAAACAGAATATTAATAGTAGGCTAAAAATATAGAGAAATCTAAATCTTCTTTGATCAAGGGGTATTAGATGAACAATTTTTTTATATTTTTTCATCAATATCCTCTTTGATAATTACTATCACTCAAACCTTCAATTAAACTACTAAGATTTTTCTTTAATAAACTTTCTTTTTCTTCTCCAAGTTTATTTAGATAGATTAGATCTTCAGGTCTAGTTTTTCTATAAATACTGAGAGATTCAAGTTCACTAATATAAAATTCCTCAATTTTAGAAATATAATCAATGAGATTATTATTGATTGCTCTTGTTTTAGATAAGCTTTTATATGTATTTGACCATTTCCTTTGACTATCAAAAGATAAGAAAAATAAAGTGAAAATCAATACCAAAAGAGAGACATTAGTGGTATCGAAAATTCGATGTATTAATTTGATATTAAGTTTGGATATTTTATCAGATTTTTTTTTACTGTCATATGCCACTTTTTTTTGAAAATTAAGTTGATTCCCATAAGGTTTCATCTATGATTTTTTTAAAATGAAAGAAGTATTATTAATTAAATAAACATCTTTTTGTTTGATTCGCAAGTAAAAATTAAATTCTTTATGTCCTCAATAAGAACAAATTTAAGAAAGTCAATCCATTCCATAAAGAATGCATAATCACTGAAGAAAACAAACTTCCTGAAGCAATTCTTGTAATTCCCAATCCAATTCCTAGTACAAATAATGGTGGCATTTCTCCCAAACTTAAATGAGCCAATGCAAAGATAAAACCTGAAACTATGATCCCCGAAATTACTCCAAAATCTCTAGAGAGAGTTGGTAGTAAAATACCGCGAAATATAATCTCCTCAAATAAAGGAGCTAAGAGAGTTGTTGTTACAAATAATAGAAAAAATGATAAGTAATTATTATTATTAAGTACAATTTCCAGCAAAGGGTTACTCCCATTCTGATTTTCGATCAAACTATTCATAATTAGAGAAATCAATAAAACAAAAGGGACTATTGTTAACCAACCTTTAATCCCCTGAATAATTGCATATTTTATTGGCAAGAAATTGAACTGTAAATAATCCTTTTTAAAACTAAATTCCCCATTCAAAGATTTAATCTGATAATAAACTATCCCTAGTGGCGGAATAGCCATAAAAAGATATCCAAAGAAAATTTTTAAAGATTGAGACAATTCATAAGGGATATTTTTAGAAAAAAGCTCAACTAAACTAATAGAAAACAAAGGTGATACTACTTCTCCTAAAACAACAAATCCTCCTGCAATTAATAAAACCATATCTATCAGTTCTAAATCTAAGGATTTAATTTCTTGCCAACCAAACTTTTTTAAAGAAATAGTGGTCCATAATATTTTTAAAGCCAGAATTGAACCAACAAGAATTGTAACTATTGGTATTATTCTGATTGCCAATATTTTTAAAAACATTTTGCTTGAAAATGATTTTGTTATTAATGAACTATCGTCAAAATCAAATTTCTGGCTTAAAAGGTGATATAAAAATCTATCTCCTTTAAATAAATCAAATTTATCAGAATTTGGTTTATATGAATTATTATTAGATTTTTTTTCTATCTCATAAATGAGTAATTTAAAATTTTTATTTTCAAAATCTTTGGATATATTCTTATAGATTATGGGATCATTTGTTTCTGAAGAAATTATTCGAATTAATTTATTTCTTTCTGTTAATTCATCAAATGGAACCTCAGAGAGTGATTTATTTATTTGTTCAACAGGATTATTTATGATAAAAAATTTTTTAAGATTAACAGGTATCGATTGGACCGATAATTCAGTAATTTCTAGCTCCTTTTGACTTATATCAAATGAAACAGATGGTCTATTTAAACTATCTCTTAAACCTTGCTGCCATACAAAAAAAGTTATGACGATAGAAATTAAAGCTAAAGAGAGTTTTGACTTAGAAATATTTTTAAAGTTCATAACACATAATATAGTTGAAAACTATACTTAGTTATTATTGAAGATTCTAATATTTTATATCTAATTTAATCACGCCATGAGATGATTAAATTATCTTAATTTTCAAAATTATATAATGACTATACGATTAGTTTTGGTTAGGCACGGACTAAGCAGTTTCAATGCAAAAGGATTAATTCAAGGAAGAACAGATGATTCATTATTAACTGATGAAGGATATGAACAAGCCAGAAAAGCAGGAAAAGCATTATCAAAAATAAACTTCGATAAAATCTATTCCTCCCCACTTGTGAGAGCTGCAGAGACTGCAAAAACAATTAAAAAGACCTTCAAAAAAGAACAAAATATTGTATTCGATGATAATTTACTAGAAGTAGATCTTAGCGAATGGTCTGGTCTCAAAATTGATGAAATAAAAAATAAATTTCCAGAAATTTACCCTATATGGAAAAATGATCCAGAAAATCTAATCTTAACAAGAAATGACAATCAAGCTTATAAACCAATTCAAGAGTTATTTTTTCAAGCAACAAATTTTGTAGAAGAAATTTTTAAAATTTATCTAGACAAAGATGATGTAAATATTTTAGTTGTGGGACATAATGCGATTCTAAGATGTTTAATCCTCTCGTTATTAGGAAAGCCTAAGCAAGGTTTTAGGAAAATAAGATTAGAAAATGCTTCTTTCTCGATACTCAATATTTCAAGAAAAGATAACTCTTTTAAGACCCAAATTGAATGCTTAAATCAAACTTCCCATCTCAATAAAAATATTCCAAATCAAATTGGAGATTCCAGAATATTTCTAATAAGGCATGGTGAAACTAACTGGAACAAAGAAGGTAGATTTCAAGGCCAAATTGATATCCCTTTAAATGAAAACGGAAAAGATCAAGCTAGAAAGACTTTTGAATATTTAAAAAGTATTTCTTTCAATAAGGCATTTTCAAGTTCAATGCATAGGCCTTATGAGACTGCACAAATAATCCTTCAAAAAAACAAAGATTTAAAAATAGAAAAAATAGATTCACTTGTAGAAATTAGTCACGGATTATGGGAGGGAAAACTGGAAGCAGAAATTAGAGAACAGTGGCCTGTTTTACTAAAAAATTGGCATGATAAACCTGAAGAAGTAATAATGCCAGAGGGTGAATCTATAAAAGATGTATCAGAAAGGTCCGTAGAAGCTTTTGACAAAATTTGTTTATCTCAAAAGGATAATGATATAAGTCTGCTGGTTGCTCATGATGCGGTCAATAAAACTCTTATTTGCAATATCCTTGGGATTAATTATTCAAATATTTGGATGATAAAACAAGGTAATGGCGGCATAACAATAATTGATCTTTTTAATGATCCAAATAAGCTCCCTGTGATTAGCGCTCTAAACATTACTACACACCTAGGAGGAATAATTGATTCAACTGCTTCCGGAGCACTTTAAATCAAAACCTTTTTAAAAAATTTATTTTGATGAAGTCATAGGCAGAAAAAGGCTTTATTTATTGAAAAAGCCAATTTGACTAAGTGGCCAGAATTTGAAATATGCTTTGCCAATTATATCTTTTTTATGAAGAAATTTGCTGCCAGGCCAATATCTTCCATCCCAGCTATTTGACCTATTATCGCCTAAAACTAAAAAATGATCTTCTGGAACTTTTATGTTTTCAAATTTACCGCATTTATTAAAGATTGATAATGAGCACTTATAAAAGACATAAGGTTCATCAATTAATTTATTATTTATTATTAATTCACCCTTAGAATTCACACTCACAATTTCTCCTGGAAGTGCCACCACTCGTTTAATATAAGCATCGCAAGCTTGATCTCTTAAACCAGGAATAAACGAAATGGGAGGAAAACTCATAAAAAAACAATATGTTTTTTTTGGTAAAGGCTTAGATCTTAATGAAATTAATTTTTCGTCAAAAGAGTAAGGTGAGTTAAAAACAACAATATCTCCTCTTTTTGGTAAGGAGTTTCTTAGCGAAAATTTTTCAATAATTAACCTATCATTTATTTGCAATTCTGGGAGCATTGAACCAGAAGGGATATAACGTGGTTCTGCGAAAAATGATCTACAAGAAGAAACAAAAAAAGTTAATGTAATAAGAAGACCCCATTCTTTTAAAAAACTTTTAATAGAAGCAGGCATAAAATTTAAAAGTCTTGATTTTTTAAACTTATATTAATTGTTTGGCATATTCAATTTCGTTAAAACCTAATATTACCTTTTTCCCTTCGTAAATCAAAAATGGTCTTTTTATTAATTTGCCATCACTTAAAAGAAGGTGAATAATTTCTTCTCTTGATAAACCATAAATATCAAGATTAAGAGTCTTAAAGGCTTTACCTCTTGTATTAAAAATTCTTTTTTTATCATCAGAGTATTGGTCTAAAGCTAGATTTAAATAATCAACAAGTGGTGGTTCTTTTACAATATCAATTAATTGAAATTCGAAATCTTTCATTTCAAGCCACTTTGTAGCTTTTCGGCAAGTAGAGCATCTTAAATAACTATAAAAAATTATTTTTTTCAATTTTATTTACTAATGTTTGATTTCTTAAGTACTTTAAAGTTTTTCTTTTTTAGGGGTATACAACTTTTTAATAAATTTTCAACCACATCAAAATCCCTCCAGCCATCAATTTGAACTGTTCTTCCATCAAGTCCTTTACTTGTTCTAAAAAATTCAGCAACATCCTCAAGCTGATTAGGAGCAATTTGATTAATACTCATAATATTAGCCTGCCTAGGATTAGCCATAGGCACACATAAAAGTTTGCCATCATATGCACCACAATCATGCATATCCAAAACTCCAATAGGTCTAGCTTTTATTAAGCAACCAGCAAAAGTAGGCTCATCCATTATCACCATTGCATCAAGAGGAGCCCCATCATCCGCGAGGGTATTTGGAATAAAACCATAATCAAAAGGGTACCTAACTGAAGAATGCAATACTCTGTCTAAGGCCATTATTCCTGCATCAGAGCAATATTCGTATTTATTCCTACTCCCTGCAGGTATTTCAACAACAATATTTACTATTCCCTTCATTGGAGATGGAGGTATTGAACTAAGGTCCATCTTTTTTAAAATCGTGATTATGAATTATCTCGTTTCCTTGAGATAAAGGTCTTCCAATTAAAACGCTTATTGAAGGTAATAAAATTGTCAACGTGGCAAAAATAATACCCAAAGATGTTATCGATAAACTCCTTATACTTAAAGGGTCATCATCATCTCTTTCGAAGTCACTTCGAGCAGAACCAAGAGAAGATTCTTCGCTTGATTTAGTTTTAATAGACTGCTTTGGTTTCGTGTAACTCAAGAACTCTTAATTGGTAAAGATCAATGAGATAATTTAACTTCATTATCCTACATTCAAAATGTCAATAAATCAAAACATTGATTGGTGACTTTTTAATTACTCTTTTTCTAGTAAAGATCTAATAGATTTTAGTTCCTCTAAGATTTGTATCATAATATTTTGAGCAGCGGAGGAAGGAGTATTAAAGACCTCTACAGTAACTTCCTTAATTCTTAAAATGTCTTTTGCAAATCTTGCTACTTCATTAGGATGAAATTTTAAAGGATCTTTTTGATCAGTTCTATATTCGGGATTTAATTTTCTTGGATTAAAGCTAGGATTTAGATTTCTTAAATCTGTATTTGTATACCTATAGACAGATGCTCTTGACCTGTTTAGGAATTTTTGAACTTCATCAATACCTACTAATTCCTCTTCGCTAGAAATATTGGAATCTATATTTTCCATAAACTTAAGAAAATGTTTTAGTAATAATGAACTTTTAAAAGAGTTTGAACTTCATTACTGAAGAAGTTAGCAGAAACAATATTTTTAGACTAGCCGCGTTGAGGGACTCAAGACACTTTAAATTATTTTTTCACCTTAATTGATAAAATTAAATATTATTAAGGATTTTTTTGTATGCGCGTGACAACCTCATTTCCTCTGGGGACACTTCGTGACACACCTTCTGAAGCTGAGATCATTTCACATCAATTACTTTTAAAAGCTGGGTATATTCGCAGAGTTAACAGCGGTATTTATGCATACATGCCAATAATGCTTAGAGTTATTGAAAAAATATCCGCAATAATAGAGAGAGAACTTAATAGTATTGGCTGTACAAAATTACTATTACCCCAACTTCATCCTGCAGATTTATGGAGAAAAAGTGAAAGGTGGGAAGGATATACTGCTGGGGAAGGAATAATGTTCAATCTAAAAGATAGACAAGGTAAAGAATTTGGTTTAGCTCCAACTCACGAAGAGGTGATCACAAGTATTGCATCAGAGACCATCAACTCCTATAAGCAATTACCTCAATGTTTTTATCAAATTCAGACAAAATTTAGGGATGAAATAAGGCCAAGGTTTGGATTGATGAGAAGTAGAGAATTTATAATGAAAGATGGTTATTCTTTTCATTCTTCAGAAAAAGATCTGGCTTCTTTCTATGAAAAGGTGGGAAATGCCTATGAAAACATTTTTAAATCTTGTGGACTGGAGACAGTAGGGGTTGAAGCTGATAGTGGAGCAATTGGCGGTGCTTCATCGAAAGAATTTATGGTCACTGCTGATACTGGGGAAGATTCCATTTTGTTTACTCAAAGTGGTTCTTATGCTGCAAATATTGAAAAAGCTGTTTCTTTACCTTCTAAACCTATTCCACTAAAAAATAATATTGCAGAGTGGTTGGAAACACCTCATCAAAAAACAATCCTAGAAGTTTGCGATAACAATAATTTAGATCCTAGTCAGATTATTAAAGTAGTAATATTCCTTGCACAGTTCGAAGGTGAATTTGAGGTCCCAATTCTTGCATGCATAAGAGGCGATCAACACATTAATGAAGTAAAGCTTTTTAACCTAATTAATAAACATCATAATTTCAATCTAATTAATCTCAAAAATATTGAAGACAAAAATACTATTGAAAAAAATCTAGTTGATTTTCCCTTAGGTTTTATCGGTCCAGATTTAGATAATAAGACTATTAAAGCTAGTTCTAGTTGGGAAAAAAAATGGACAAGAATAATTGATCCTTCTGCAAGTGAGCTTTCAAAGTTCATAAGTGGTGGGAATAAAGTTAATTTCCATAAAGTTTTTCAAGAATTTTCTTTTGCTTCGAAAGACTATCTAATTGGAGATATCAGGAATGCCAAAAAAGGAGATAAAGTAAGTATTGCTAATGATGAGGAACTTAAAGAAAAAAAAGGTATCGAGATTGGACATATTTTCCAACTAGGTCAAAAATATAGTGAAAAATTAAATGCAAAGTTCTCTGATAAGGATGGTCAGTTAAAAAATTTATGGATGGGTTGTTATGGAATAGGAGTTACAAGAATTGCTCAAGCTGCTATCGAACAGAATCATGATCAAAAGGGGATTTGTTGGCCTATCCAGATTTCTCCTTTTGAAGTTATTATTATTCCAACAAATCTAAAAGATCCTATTCAAAGTGAACTTACTGAGCAAATTTATAACAACTTTTTAATTAATAAAATTGATGTCCTTCTTGATGACAGAAAAGATAGGGCTGGAGTGAAATTTAAAGATGCGGAATTAATTGGTATTCCTTTTCAGATAATTATTGGCAGAGATTCAGTTAATAAAGAAGTAGAACTTTTATCTAGAATAAATAATACTAAGTTTAAAATTAGTACTGATAAATTGTTGGAAACATTTATTTCCGAATCAGAAATAATGTACAATAAAAAGTCTTAAGGCTTATTTTTTTGGGAGCTAGGTTATGTTACTAAAATGGACATCAAAATTATTTTTAAAAAATCTCTTCAAAGCTATATCTTTTTCAATATCCTTAATTATTGTTTTTACACTATTTAGTTCCCCTTCTATAGCTGCAAAAACCTCTATGACAGGTGACTACACAAAAGATACAATTTCAGTTGTTAAAACATTACAAACAGCTGTTGATACGCCAAAAGATTCTCCAAATAAAGATGAAGTAAGAACTGAGGCTCTTACACTTATAACTGACTATATTTCCAGATACAGAAATAGAGGAATGGTGAATAAAACACAATCATTTACCACTATGCAAACAGCGTTAAATGCTATGGCAGGTCATTATAAAAACTTTGCAAGTAGACCTTTACCAGATAAACTGAAGGAGCGTTTAACTAAAGAATTTTCTCTTGCTGAAAAAATGGTTTTAAGAGAAAGTTGATACAATTCATTTACTTTTTAAAAGTAAACCAAGATTTTTGAATATATTAAATATTCGCACAAAAATAATGCTCTTCTAAAATTGGCTAATGTTGTTGTAATCGGAGCCCAATGGGGTGACGAAGGAAAAGGGAAAATAACTGATTTACTTAGTCGTTCGGCAGATGTTGTCGTTCGATACCAAGGTGGGGTAAATGCAGGTCATACTATAGTTGTAGATGATAAAGTCTTAAAATTACATTTAATTCCCTCAGGGATTCTTTATAAAAATACTTCTTGTCTAATTGGTTCGGGAACTGTTGTAGATCCAAAAATCTTGCTTAAAGAGATTGATATGTTAATTGATAATGGAATTGATATCTCCGGATTAAAAATTTCATCAACATCACATGTAACAATGCCCTACCACCGAATTTTAGATGAAGCGATGGAGGCTGATAGAGGGTCAAACAAAATAGGTACAACAGGTCGTGGTATTGGGCCAACTTATGCAGACAAGTCACAAAGAAATGGTATTAGAATAAGAGACTTGCTCAATAAAGAACGGCTAAAGGATGTGATTGAAATTCCATTAAGAGAAAAAAACGGTCTCTTAGAAAAAATCTATGGCATTAAACCACTTAAATTAGAAGATATTCTTGAAGAATATCTTGACTATGGGGAAAGATTATCAAAGCATGTTGTTGACTGTACGAGGACTATCCATGCAGCCTCAAAAAACAAGAAGAATATTCTTTTCGAAGGTGCTCAAGGTACTCTACTTGACTTAGATCATGGGACTTATCCTTTTGTTACCTCATCAAACCCTATTTCGGGAGGTGCATGTATTGGTGCTGGAGTGGGTCCAACTTTAATTGATAGAGTCATAGGTGTCGCAAAGGCTTACACAACAAGAGTAGGAGAGGGGCCATTCCCAACTGAATTGCAAGGGAGTATTAATGATCAACTCTGTGATAGAGGCAGTGAATTTGGAACTACTACTGGGAGAAGAAGAAGATGTGGGTGGTTTGATGGAGTTATTGGTAAATATGCTGTATCTGTAAATGGTCTTGATTGTTTAGCCGTTACAAAACTAGATGTTTTAGATGAATTAGATGAGATCCAAGTTTGTATTGCATATGATCTTGATGGAGAGGAAATAGACTACTTTCCTACAAATTCAGATGACTTAAAAAAATGTAAGCCAATTTTCAAAAAATTAAAAGGTTGGCAATGTTCAACTGCGGATTGCAGAAAACTATCTGATCTCCCAGAAAATGCTATGAATTATCTCAGATTTTTAGCTGAATTAATGGAGGTTCCAATTGCCATTGTCTCGTTGGGGGCGAATAGAGATCAAACTATAGTAATTGAAGACCCAATTCATGGTCCTAAAAGAGCACTTCTAAGGTAATTTAGTTCCAAATTAATGAAGGATTCCTTAAGATATTTTGAACATAATAAAACTATTGATCTCATTGGTCTGGGCAACGCAATAGTAGATATTATTGTAAATATTGAAGATGAGTTTCTTGAGATAAATAATCTGGATAAAGGATCAATGAATCTAATTAATTCTGATGAATCTAAGAGGTTGTTAGAGAACTGCAAAGTGATTAAACAAATATCAGGGGGATCCTCAGCAAATACCGTTGTTTGTTTAGCAGAATTAGGTAATCATGTGCAGTTTATTGGAAGGGTGAAAAATGATCAATTTGGTAATTTCTTTTCTGAAGATATTAAACAAAGTAAAACTATATTTAATACTCCACCAACTATTGAAGGTGCTTCAACTGCTCATTCAATCATTTTGATTACACCTGATGCACAAAGAACTATGTGCACTTACCTAGGAGCATCTATAGAGTTCGAACCTGAAGACATTGACTTTAATGTAATTAAAGAAAGTAAATACTTATATTTAGAAGGGTATTTATGGGACAGCGAATTAGCTAAAAATGCTTTTATTAAAGCCGCCCAAATTGCAAAACAATCTGATACCAAAATAATCCTTTCATTGTCTGATTCATTTTGTGTAGATAGACATCGTGAGAGTTTCTTGGAATTAATTGATGAATATGTAGATATTATTTTTTGTAATGAATCCGAGGTGTTAAGTCTATTTAAAAATGATAAATTTGCAAGTTGCCAAGAAAACCTATCTTCCTTATGTGAATTAGTCATAGTTACTCTTGGAAGCAATGGTTCTCTAATAGTTAACAAAAATAATGTTGAAATAATTGAGTCAATAACGAAAGGAAAGATTATTGATACTACAGGAGCGGGAGATATCTATGCCGGAGGATTTATCCATGGATTAATAAACAATTTTCCCCTCAAAAAATGCGGAGAGATAGCTTCAATTTGTGCCGGACAAATAATTACGCAATTAGGATCTAGATCAAATATTGATCTTAAAAACTTAATAAAATAAATTTAATCAAATAGAATTATTCAACCAATCATAATATTTCATCTCAGCATGGTATTTTCTGAAAATAATTTGAGGGACATCATATGTGGAATTTTTATTTAAGAATTCAATTAAATAATCTTTAAATTCAAGTTTACTTTTTATTGTGATTTCAAACTCTTTAGTTTCTTCAATATCATCATCCCACTTATATATTGAAAAAATTTGCCTTATCGAAACACAAGCTGCAAGTTTTTTTTGTATTAATAATTTAGCCATTTGCAAAGCATTCGATTTACTTGATTCAGTTGTGACCATAACTAATACTTCCATATTTAATTAAACATCAATATTTTTTTATTATGTGATTTATCAAATGGTTGTATTGATTAAAAGAGTAAGAATAATCATTTTTAACTTTCGGCCTTTTAACCAAAAATAACTTCATTTTACTTCCAGAAACAATTCTCTCCCAGTTTCTCTGAGAATAACTTCCAGATTCTCTGCATAGAACATAATCTATCTCCCAAAAATCACAAAGTTTTTTTTCTATAATGCTTTTATTATTTTTACTCGGTTCAAGTATCGCGATATTTGATTTTTTTATACATGATCCAAAAGCTTTAGTTATACTTTCATAAGTTGGTAGCACCCTTGTAAATACATTTGCTTTACAATTTATATAATACCTAGCTGTATCGTTTAGGAACCTCGATCCTATTGCTAGAAGAATATTCTTATTTTCTAGATCAACATTATTTATATCCTTTAGATCACCAATATAAAAAAAATTATTAGTTTTATTTATTAGAGATTTCCTCTCAAATAATAGAAGAGGTATATTAATCTCTTTACATGTACTATAAAGATTTTTAGAAATTACCTCGGCAAACGGATGAGTAGCATCGACAACGCATTTGATTTTGTTTTTATTTATGAAATTAATTATTTGATCTTTATTTTTTAATTTACCCGTAATGATATGTAACTTTGGATTTTTAATGTAAGCTTGGCCTGCTTTATAAGTTAAAACACTTGCAAAAACTGAATAATTAAGTTCAAGAAGTCTATTAGCTATTACAGGTCCATCCGAAGTCCCTGATAGGATCCAAACATTTTTATAGCAATTTTCTTGATTCTGCATCAGTATGTCTTTAATTAATATAGTAATTAATGAATCATTGTTTAATTCAGGCGGTCATTAATAGCGCTCCCCAAATGAGGTATACCAAAGAAAACCAAACTGCAATTGCAGAAATGATTGTTAATTTTAAAGGATTACGTAGTGAAGATCCAACCAGAGATCTCAAGATCATAGGATGGGGAAATATTGCCCAAGAAATGGTAGACGAACTAAAGGAGGGGCAAAATATTGTTATTGAAGGACGTCTAAAGATGAATTCTGTCACTAGAAAAGACGGGACAAAAGAAAAGCAACCAGAACTAACAGCTTCAAAGATTCATCAAATATCGCCAGTTGACGTTATTAATTCTGATCAAAAAGAAAATAGTGATTCATTAAAAAATAAAGAAAGCACCAAAAATTCCAGCTGGGATAGTTCACCCTTAGTACCTGAAGTAGACGAAATACCTTTTTAAATCAATTATCAACATTATTTTCTTGAACACTTATAATAAGTTTGCTTATTTTTCTTTCAAGAGCGGCAAGTTCGCTTCTGATTTCTGGCCATTTACCCTTATCAAGATTTTCTAATAGCCAAGCTCTTTCTTGATCAAGTCTAAAAATTAAATCTTCTTGATTTGCAGTATTAAGATCTTGCATAATACTTGTTAACCTATTCAAAACTCATTCTACTAAATCAAAATGAAGAAATACTTTTCGCCTGGGAACTTAATCGTAACCGCTGGGGGTATATTAGCTTTTGTTGGAATGACTGCTTATTTTACAGATTCAGTGAATTTAAGTGTACCTACATTTTTTTATGGAGTACCTATTTTTCTCATAGGATTAGGTTTAAAAACTTCTGAAATACCTCCTGTAGAGTTGTTTGACAAGGCAAATTTTGCGACAAATAAATTTAATAGACCAAAAGAATTAACAGCACTGGTTAAAGACGTTACAAGATGGAGGTATGGGATAAAAGCTCATCTTGAATCTTCATTAGAATCTTTAAATTTGTGGGACGAGGATAATCCCCCTCAACTAAAAGAAATAGAAGAAATTACAAAGGAAGAAAAAAATGGTCTCAGAATGCGTTTCGAATTAAACGCTGTCCCTCTAGAAAAATGGATTGATAAACAAGAAAGATTAAATAGGTTTTTCGTCAAAGGTCTTGAATCAGAATTTATTATCGACGATAATAAAAAAGAATTTGATTTTATTCTCTTTTATTGAATATAGGGATATATTTGTAAAAACCTAATTTCTCAATTCAATCAAGTTTTAATGAATTTTAATAATGAATGATTCTCAAAGAGTATCAATATTAAGCGAAGCACTTCCATACATACAAAGTTTCTCAGGTAGAAAAATTGTTATCAAGTATGGTGGTTCTGTTATGGAGAATGATAATTTAAAAAATGCTTTTTTTAGAGACATTGCACTTTTATCAACCGTTGGGGTTTGTCCGATAGTAATTCATGGAGGTGGACCCGAGATTAATAATTGGTTAAAGAAATTAGAAATATCTCCTAAATTCGAAAATGGATTAAGAATTACTGATCAAAAAACAATGGAAATTGTCGAGATGGTTCTAATGGGTAGAGTTAACAAACAAATTGTAAAAGGGATTAATAAAACTGGATCCTTAGCTGTGGGAATATCAGGTCTTGATGGCAACTTAATTCAATCTAGAGAACTAGGAGATGGTAGCCATGGGTTAGTGGGAGAGGTTACAAAAATAAATCCTAAAATATTAGATCCTCTTATTTCTAAAGGATATATCCCAATTATTTCTAGCATTGGATCAACCTTGGAGGGTATTTCCCATAACATTAACGCAGATTTTGTTGCTGGAGAAATTGCTGCTGCAATAAATGCAGAAAAACTTATTCTTCTTACTGATACTCAAGGGATTTTAAAAGAAAAAGATAACAAAAATAGTCTTGTTGAAAAAACTAACCTCAAAGAGGCAAGAGATTTTATTGAGAAAAAAATTGTGACTGAAGGTATGATTCCAAAGACAGAATGCTGTATAAGAGCTTTAGCCCAAGGAGTCAAAGCAGCTCACATAATTGATGGACGAATAGAACATTCATTACTTCTTGAGATTTTTACAAATTCCGGAATAGGTACAATGATAGTCGCCTAACCCATGAAAACTTATGAGCAAGTTTTAGAAAAAGTAGAACTTGCTTTAGCTAAAGGTGAGTATCATTATTGCATTGAATTTCTTTTGCCCATAATCGAATCATTTCCTTTATCAAGCAAAGAGGGAGTAAATTTAAGAACAATCCTAATTACTGCTCTATGTGGTATCAATAAAAGGGAGGAGGCTAAAAGGTTTTGTAAAGAACTTCAAAAATCTTACGATAATAAGACGAGAGAAAATGCAAAATATTTGATGGAAGTTATAGACTCTCCTGACATTAAAAAGCCAGAAAATTGGAACGTACAGTTTGAAAGCGACCCATCACTAAATAAAAAATCTCTTAACTCACTGCGCAAAAAAAGAGAAGTATTGAAGAAAAAAAAATTTATTAATGTAACTGAGACACCAACTGGTGAAACAAAACCCTTTCAGAAAGGCTTTTCACTCATCATTTTTTTCATACTATTATTATTAATTCCACTTTTAAGTGGCTGCGTAAAAATTGAGGATACCCTTGATCTTAGTGAACTTGATTCAATAACTAATAATTTAGTGATAGAGAGTAAATATATAAAGAAATTTCCTTGGCAATTAAAATTTGAAGAGAAGATGAAAGATATTTTTCCTTACGCAGAAATTGAACAAGACGAATCAACCTTTTCTTTGAAACATAAAAATCTCAATTTAGAGGATACAAAGCAAGTTCTTAAAATCACCCAAAATACAGCTGGAGAGTTAGCGGGAGAATCAACAAATATAGAAATTAATACTACTCAAAAAAACTTCATTTTTTTTAAAAAATACTTTTACAGGTTTGATTTGGATCTAAATTCTATTAAAGGCATTGATAATTTAGAACTCATTTTCAAAATTATTCACCCTAATAAAGCTATCCTTACCGATAAAAATAATTCAAATTTAGAAATCACAAAAAATCTAATAATTTGGGATTTAAATCAAGGACAGATAAATAGTCTTGAATTTTCTTTCTGGAGCCTCAACAAACTCTTGATTGGGATATCTATTATTTTAATAATTATAATATTGGCTTATTTATTAAGATTCTATAGATTCAAATTAGGTTCAGATTTACCTCAACTTCCATCAAAGTAATCACAACTCTGCTGGATTAACATCTATTGTTAAAAAAACATTTTTTGGAATAAGTTTCCATAATATTGATCTATCAGGTAAAGGTATCTTTGTTCCTTCAGGACCATGTATTAATATCTGCCATCTAAATTTTTTACCGACTTTAGCTATTAAACTAGGGGCAGGACCAATTAATTTCCAGTTCTTTTTCTCACAAAAACTGAGTAGATATTTTGATAATTTTATTGCAATTGACTCAGTTAATTCATAATTTTCACCTGATAATTTAAGTAGGCAAATTGTGCAAAATGGAAATAAATTAGCATCCTTTCTCAATCTCGAGTTTTCAATTAAGAATCTTTCATAATCTCTTTTTTGAAGATATGAAATCACCGGGTGGTTAGGTTTATATGTTTGAAAAATTACTTTCCCTTTTTTGTGTGCCCTGCCGGCCCTTCCTGCTACTTGCAAAAATAATTGTAATGATTTTTCTTCTGCTGAAATATCTGGGCGATGAAGCAACCCATCTGCTGCAATAACTACTGAAAGAGTAATATTGGGGATGTCAATACCTTTTGCTAACATCTGAGTACCGACAAGAATATCAGCATCACCTTTAGAAAATTTTGAAAGAATATCTCTATGACCATCCTTTCCTGAAGTTGTATCTCTATCAAAGCGAAGTACTCTTAAGTCAGGAAATTCTTCATTTAAAAACTCTATTACCCTTTGCGTACCAATTCCAAAAGGTTTGAAAGCAGTTGAATGACAATCTGGGCAACGATTGATCAATCTTGATTTATGATCACACCAATGACACCTCAACCATTTTTTTCCTTGTGATCCGAGATGAACTGATAAAGGAACGTCACAGTTTGGGCAATTTATTAAATATCCACAATTTCTACAACTTAAAAATCCACTATGCCCTCTCCTTGGGATCAAAATTATTGCTTGCTCTTTTTTTAAGCTTAGTTGAGGAAGCAATTGTAATAATTCATTGGAAAAAATTTTCATATTTCCCTTCTTGAACTCATCTCGCATATCAATAATTTTTATTTCAGGAGTCTCATTACTGGATATCCTTTGAATCATTCTTACCAATTTAAAATTCCTTTCAAAAATACACTTTTTCCAAGTCTTCATTGATGGGGTTGCACTCCCAAAAATTAACTTTGCAGAATTCCTTTTTACTATTTCAATAGCAATCTCTCTTGCGTCATAGCAAGGCATAGGACTATCTTGCTTATAAGAAACATCATGTTCTTCATCCATTATTATTACCCCCAGATTTTTGATTGGAAGAAAAACTGCCGACCTGGTACCTATTACTATTAAAGGTTCATTAGCATTAATAATTCTCTTCCAAACTAAAGTTCTATGATCGGGAGAACAATTACTATGATATTCGTAAATGACATTATTAAATCTCCTACTAAACCTATCAATAAGTTGAGGAATTAATCCAATTTCTGGGGCTAGTATCAAACAACTTTTTTTCTTAAGAAATTGGTCTTCAGCAATTCTCATATAAACTTCTGTTTTACCTGAACCTGTTTCGCCCCAAAGAAGTAATACATCTCCTGGTCTCATTGTTTGAAATTCTTGAAAAGCAATTTTTTGCTCATTTGTAAGATTTGGTTTTTTCGTTGCGATATGATCTTTAAAAAAGGAATTTAATTTACTAATTATATTTTTTTTTCTTTTAGATTTAGCAAGATAATTTTTACTGACCATTGAGTTAATTAGAGTGTAATTAAAACCAGACTTTATTAATTCACTTTGCCAATTACCTTTTTTAGATAAAGAATCCATTAAAAAAAATTGTTTTTTGGTTAATCCATTTTTCTTAATATCAAATTCTTTTTTAGTTTCAATCCATATTTGATCTTTTAAACCTTTAGAGAAATTTTTATATCTACCAATCCAGCCAGGAGGAAATGCAGTTTTAAACATTTTTAAATTACTAACCATATAAAAAGAGGCTAGGGAGTCTATCAATTCTCTCCAAGATTCATCAATTATTTTTTTCTGCAAAATACTTTCAATAAACAAATATCTTATGCTTTTTCCTCCAGTAATATTTGATTCATCATTATTGATTGTCGAAAAGTCTTTTTTGGAGATCACCAACCCATTCAATAATCTCCCCCTTAGTCTCACACTTACAATATCTCCAACTTCTGCTCCAAGATTATTTCCATCTAAATAGTAAAAGCTTTCATTGCTACTACCTATATCAAGCAAAATTTCCAATTTATAGGAGATATTTAATAACTGATTACTTGCCGGCTTCAAAACTTTTTCTTAGTATTGGATTGTTGAACATTCCACAAAGTGTTTTTTGCACATTGTAAGTATCCTGCTCTTAAGGGAGACATGAAGCTCTGATCATTGACTAAAAATTCAAAAATGATCTGCCTGTCTGAGAAATCCCAAGACTTTTTACTTTAGGTAATCTATAGCACTATTTAAATTTTTCAACAATTTAGAAAACTTTTCTTATTCTCATTTTGTGAAAAAGTTTTTTAAAGATTAAGGGGACTTTACTACTAAATGTTCAAATTAGCCCTAAATAAAATTTTATCTAGTTAAATTCACCGTAGAAAGGAGTCAATTATGTGTCCAGTCGCAGCAGAATCAAAGAATTCCAAGCCTAGTTCAAAAAAAAAGATCAATAAAAAAATGAATACAAATTTAGAAACACTAGTTGAAGAAGATAGTAATAAAAATAATCAAACTTTACAGACATCTTCTGATTTAAACGAAAGCAATATTGAAAATAACAATAATGAATTTAGTGATTCTGAAGAAGAAGATAAAGGGCTCGGGAATATAAAACTTGGGCCAAAAGGTATCTACACTGAAGATTCAATAAGAGTTTATCTCCAAGAAATTGGAAGAATTAGACTTTTAAGACCAGATGAAGAAATTGAGCTTGCAAGAAAAATTGCTGACTTACTCCAATTAGAAGAGCTAGCAACTCAATATGAGTCAGAAAAAGGGCATTTCCCATCTGTAAGAGAATGGGCTGAGTTAATAGATATGCCTCTTCCCAAATTTAGAAGAAGACTCCTCTTAGGGCGGAGAGCTAAAGAAAAAATGGTTCAATCAAATTTAAGATTAGTTGTTTCCATTGCTAAAAAATATATGAACAGAGGTTTATCATTTCAAGATTTAATCCAAGAAGGAAGTTTGGGTCTAATTAGGGCAGCGGAAAAATTCGACCATGAAAAAGGTTATAAGTTCTCTACATATGCAACTTGGTGGATTCGCCAAGCCATTACAAGAGCAATTGCGGATCAAAGTAGAACTATTAGATTGCCAGTTCACTTATACGAGACAATATCCAGAATTAAAAAAACCACAAAAGTTCTTAGCCAAGAATTTGGCAGGAAACCTAGTGAAGAAGAAATCGCTGAGAGTATGGAAATGACAATCGAAAAATTAAGATTTATAGCTAAAAGTGCGCAACTTCCTATTTCTTTAGAAACTCCAATAGGGAAAGAAGAAGACTCAAGACTAGGAGACTTTATAGAGGCTGATATAGAAAATCCAGAGCAAGATGTTTCTAAAACTTTACTAAGAGAAGATTTGGAAGGAGTATTGGCCACTCTTAGTCCAAGAGAAAGAGATGTTCTCAGATTGAGATATGGAATTGATGATGGAAGAATGAAAACTCTTGAAGAAATTGGCCAGATTTTTGATGTGACGAGAGAAAGAATTAGACAAATAGAGGCAAAAGCCCTAAGAAAACTTAGACATCCAAATCGAAATGGGGTTTTAAAAGAATATATAAAATAAAAAAAGTTAAGTATAATAGTTAGCTTTAAAAACTGGCAAAATAATAGCTTAAAATAAATTCGACTTAATTTTTAATTCAAACTCTAAATAATATTTAATGACTAATTTTAAGCTAAAAATAGCTAGTAGAAGAAGTAAGCTAGCAATGGTCCAAACTTTATGGGTTAAAGATCAACTAGAAAGCAATATTCCCAATTTAGAGGTATCTATAGAAGCTATGGCAACTCAAGGTGACAAAATCCTTGATGTAGCCCTAGCAAAAATAGGCGACAAAGGCTTATTTACAAAAGAACTTGAAGCACAAATGCTCGTAGGCCATGCAGATATAGCAGTACATTCTTTAAAAGATTTACCAACCAATTTACCTAGTGGTCTTAAATTAGGATGCATTACAAAAAGGGAGGATCCTGCAGATGCTTTAGTAGTAAACAAAAAAAATGACTGTTATAAATTAGAAAACTTACCTGAAGGTTCGATTGTTGGAACAAGCTCCCTAAGAAGACTTGCACAATTAAGAAATAAGTACCCACATCTTGTTTTCAAAGATATCAGGGGAAATGTTATTACAAGAATTGAAAAATTAGATGCAGGAGAATTTGATTGTATAATTCTTGCGGCCGCTGGTTTAAAGAGATTAGGCTTTGAATCAAGAATTCACCAGATTATCCCAAGTGAAGTTTCCCTTCATGCCGTTGGCCAAGGAGCACTAGGCATTGAATGTAAATCTGATGATAAAAAAGTTATAGAAATTATAAATATCTTAGAAGATAAACCCACTAGTCAAAGATGTCTAGCAGAAAGGGCTTTTTTAAGAGAGCTTGAAGGTGGATGCCAAGTCCCAATAGGCGTGAATAGTAAAATTCAGAATGAACAACTTTGCCTTACAGGTATGGTTGCATCTCTTGATGGAGAAAGGCTTATTAAAGATCAATATATTGGCAATATTAATGATCCCGAAGAAGTAGGCAAAGAACTAGCTAAAAAATTAAAGCAGCAAGGAGCCGAAGAAATACTAAGCGAAATATTTGAAAAATTTAGAGAAAAATAAAATTAGTTAATTTACTAGTTTAGGATCAATTTCTTTTTTGTATCTCTCTTCACAATCTTTAATCACTTTAACAGCTTCTTCTATCCCAAAAAAACCATTGACAGTACATGTTCCTGGTTTTTTTAGATCTTTGTAGTGCTCCCAATAATACTTTGTTTCTTTTAACCAATGATCTCCAAGGTCTTCATAATTTGAGATATGATCCATTCTTTTATCATCTGCGAGAACCGCTATTACCTTATCATCGACCTCTCCACCATCATCAAATTTCATCACCCCAATAATCCTTGCTTCCACAATAGATCCGGGTATCAATGGCTCAGTTACCCCAACAATCTCTACATCAAGCGGATCCCCATCTTCATCCCATGTCCTTGGAATACATCCATAAGCAAAAGGATACGCAAGTGATGAATAACCTACCCTATCAAGTTTAAGATGGCCCGTTTCTGTAATTAATTCATATTTATTTATGGTATTAGAGTTCAATTCAACAATAGTGTTTATTGTTGTATTTGAGCTATCAGTGAAAGCATTTAGTATGTGCAATAAATTTGGAGTAACCCTGCTTGGGGGCTGATTTAGATTTGCCATCAAGAAATTATTTTTGTTTATCTTACATCCTCACACCTAATCAAATTCTTTAAAAGTAATGTTTCAGCAAAAATCATTTATTTTAGACCTTAAATGATTAATAAAATAGTTTGGCGATAGTTCTTCATTAGTTACAGCTCTTACCAACTCCATACAATTAACTGATCTGCCATATTTATGTATATTATTTTTTAACCAAAAGATGATCTTTTGATATTCACCATTTTCAATTAAGTTGTCAATCAAACCTATGTCTCTTTCCATTTGAGAAGATATTTGCGCACTTATAACATGTCCTAACAAATATGAGGGAAAATATCCAAACGCCCCTTCACTCCAATGAACATCTTGAAGACAACCTTCTGAATCATTAGATGGTTTAATTCCTAGGAGTTCATCGTATCTTTTATTCCATTCTGTTGGAATATCTTCAGCAGGTAGCCCTCTTTCAATTAAATCTATTTCAAGTTCGGTTCTTATTAATATGTGTAAGCCATAAGTCAATTCATCCGCTTCAACCCTATTTAATCCTGCTTCCAAATGATTAATCGATTTCCATAGTTCTAAATTATTATTGAGAGAACATCCAGCCGAAACAAATTTGCTAAAAAATCTTTTTGAAAAAGATTTGGATTTAACTATTCTATTTTCCCAAAATAAAGATTGACTTTCATGAATACCCATAGAGGTTGCTTGACCTAAAGGCCAAGCAAACCATTGATGACTTTGAGATGGCAAACCCTGCTCATAAATAGAATGCCCCCACTCATGCGCAGTTGCTAAAAAACTTGATAATGGTTCACCTTCAACAATTCTTGTCGTAATCCTGTAATCATTAGGCCCTAATGTAATCGAAAAAGGATGGGGAGATTTACCAACAACAACTAGATCTTTGTCTCTCCCAAACTCATTAAGTAATTGAGAACATAAATTACGTTGAGATTCTGGACTCAAATCCCAGTGATATTTCTTAGATTTATTAATACCTCTAATCAACTCTGGGAGAGTGTCTTTCAAAGGCTGAAACATTTTATTAAGCCACTTTAAAGTTAATTCAGGCTCAAAGGGTTGGGCTAAAGTTTCCCATGGTGAATATTGATCTGATATTTGTTTTGCCTCTTCAATCCGCAATTTAACTAATTCTTCAAAGAATGGAAGAAAAATTTTAAAATCTGATTTTTCTTTAGCTTCTTGCCAGCTTGCATACCCTTTAGATTTTGCCTTTGCTAAAGACTGAACTAATTTAGGATCTAAATTTCTTTCTCTATTAAATTCCTTCAATAAAAGACTAATATTTCTTTCTTTATCTTTTATGAAAAATTGATTATCGGAATTTCGTTCAATATCTGCTAGTTCATTTTTAGCAGATTGTATTAAATTAGAAAATTCCTCAGAAGAATTTCTTTCATGCAATACTTTTGCAATATAAGTAAGTTGTTCAGACCTCCAAGAAGCACCTTTCTTTGGCATTCCAGTATTCTGATCCCAATAAAGTGTATTTTGGATTGAACCTAATATTTGTGTTTCTTTAAGGTAAGCACCCAGCTTATTCCAATGAGTTTCAGCCAAAGATTTAAATTGAAATTAAATTTATCTTAAGATAAAAATTTTAATGTCTGCAGTAAAACATGCATCTTTTATCCATAATAGGATATTGATTAATTAAGTTTTAACTTATATGGAACAAATATTTTCAAAATTAAAATTCATAACCCATGGCGAGGGTTTTATTGATATCACATATGATTTAAATTTATGTGTTGAAAAAAATAATTTTCATTCCGGAATTTTAAATTTAACTTCACTGCATACAAGTTGCAGTTTAACAATTAATGAGAACGCAGATCCAAATGTACTGAGGGACCTAAAAAAGTATATGCAATCGATAGTTCCCTATGATTCCTACTTAACCTTATCAAAAAATAGAGAAGAAATATCCTATAAACATTATCAAGAAGGGGCTGACGATATGCCAGCACATATTAAAACATCCCTAACAAACACTTCTTTATCTTTGAGTTTTCAAGACGGGAAAATTATACTTGGCACATGGCAAGCAGTTTATTTATGGGAGCATCGATTTGATCAAAAGGAAAGAATCATTAATGTACATATAATTGGTGAGAAAAAGTAAGATATTTATAATGTAATAAGTCAGATTTCTTAATTTAATGGAACCCTACATTTTGCAAGATGAAGAATTGAATGAATTAGTTGCCAAAATACCTGGCTGGGAAATTAAATCTAAACAAATCCAAAGAGAATTTAACTTCGCTAATTTTATTGAAGCCTTTGCTTTTATGACTAAGATTGCTTTAATCTGTGAAAAATATAATCATCATCCTAACTGGGAGAATGTTTATGCAAAAGTAATAATTAAATTAAATACACATGATCTAGGAGGTATTACTAATCTGGATCAAACATTAGCTTCGGAAATCAATAAAATTTTCGATCAATAAAAATATAAACTTGTTTTCAACTATTCAAAATGTCTAAAAATTTATTGCCAGTTACTATTATTAGTGGATTTTTAGGTTCTGGCAAAACTACACTTCTAAATCATATTTTAAAAAATCAAGTTGGTATTAAAACAGCTGTTTTAGTCAATGAATTTGGAGAAATCGGAATAGATAATGACTTAATAATAGAAGGCTCAGAAGATATGATCGAATTAAATAATGGATGTATATGTTGCTCTATCAATGGCGAATTATTAAATACCGTATCCAAAGTTTTAGAAAGAGCTGAAAAATTAGACTATTTGATTGTTGAAACAACTGGATTAGCAGATCCATTACCAGTAGCAATGACTTTTGCGGCTGGTGATCTTAGAGAAAAAGTAAGATTAGATTCGATAATCACTGTCATTGATGGAGAAAATTTTGATTTTGAAATTAATAATAAAAGTGTCGCCTATTCTCAAATTTTATACGGAGATATCCTTCTTCTTAATAAATCTGATTTAGTAAATGAAAAACAATTAAATAAAATAGAGGAGTTTATAAATAAAATAAAAAAAGAACCAAGGATTTTGAGATCAACTAATAGTGAAGTTTCATTACATACAATAATGAGCGTGGGTCTATTTGAGACGGATACTTTTGAATTAGAGAAAAATAAA
>CABYJE010000003.1 GCA_902519235.1 uncultured Prochlorococcus sp. | reverse complement strand
ATATGGTGGTGTTTGTTCTGTTTCTCGATAATCTTTCTTGATATTGTTTAACCATTTTTGCTCAATCTTTATAAGATTTTTGGCAATATTGAACATGCCGCCTTTTTTATATAATTCTTTAATTTTGAGAATAATCACGGAGGTTCTGCTTGATTTAATATTTAATTCATTTGCTAAGTCTTTTTGGGTAAAGCCATGAGATTTTAACCAATCTTTTATGAAGTGGACGAGTTCTTTTTCTTCCTGTATAGATAATTTACTCATTCAATAAAAAGGAAATAACTTATTAAGCTTTTTCTCTGCTTTTGATCTTATTGAAGGAGTCATGTATTTACTCCAAATACTGAGTACTGCTGTGAGGGCAACAAAATCGTCACTAAATCCAACTAAAGGCATGAAGTCAGGGAAAAGATCAAATGGCATAATTAAATAGGCTAGCGCAGCCATTAATGAAACTCTTACTTGTGCTGGAGTATAAGGATCTAAAGCCATCTCCAAAACTTCTAAGGCAGGCTTAGCAATTGTTCTTCCTGCTTTAATAAGAATCTTGATAATGATATTTTCATCAAATGTTGAACTCTCTAAAACTTCAGCATCATAGATTTTCTCTTGGGTTTTGTAATTCTCTTTCATCCTTATAAATGAAATTTAGTATTTTTAATAGAATTTTTAGCTAATACTATCAACCAATCCATTCTGTATTCCTGCTTTTCTAAGTTTTCTTAAAGCACGTTGAACAACTTGTCGGCAATATTCCCTGCTACAACTCATATGTCTTGCAACTTCAGCTAAAGTTCTCCATTCATTTGAGCCGTCTAAACCAAATCTTAAGCTTACTATCTTTCTTTCTTTCTCAGTTAAATTTGCTTTGTCTAATAACTTCCAAGCCGAGGCTGTCCTTTCGGCTAATTCGGCTAATTCCATTGGGGGAGTTTGATCACTTGGAAGAATATCAACTAACTCGGAAGGATCTGATTTTGATTTAACAGTACCTTGGAGACTAACAGTGATGCTTCTCAATTCACAAGAAAGGAGTTCGTCAATTTCCTCTTTGGTTATTTTCATTTCTTCAGCGAGCTCATTACTACTTGGTGGAATACCTTTAAGCTGCATTAGCTTTGATTTCGCCGATCTTAGTTTTGTAAGTTTTTCATTAATGTTAACAGGAATCCTTATAGTTCTACTTTGAGTTGACAATGCTCTATTTAAACCTTGCCTAATCCACCAATAAGCATAAGTAGAAAATCTATGTCCTCTAGACGGATCATATTTTTCTACTGCCCTTGTAAGACCTAATGTCCCCTCCTGAATTAGGTCCAGTAATTCTAATCCTTTCCCTTGGTATCTCTTGGCAAGGTTAACAACTAGTCTTAGGTTGGCTGTTATCATCTCATTTTTAGCCTTTTCACCAATTTTGATCTTTTTTCTTTCAGCTTCGGAATATTCACAAGCAGGACCTTTCCCTCCTGCCTCTTGACATCTATTAACAAGCACAACCATTTCTTGGACTTTCCTGCCCATCGTGAGTTCTCTTTCGGGAGTCAAAAGTTGATGACGACCTATTTCACCAAGAAAATCGCTTAATGAACTCACGATTTACCTCATTGTTAATATATTTAACTTATAGTCAATTCAGTAATAAGCCATACATGTAATAATTAATTAATAATTAATTAACATTATTTTTTTAAACTTTATAGGTTAAAAAAAATAAAAATTATAAATTATAAATTATAAATTTTTTAATTTTTACGTCTTGATTCTAGGATAGCAAGTACATCTCTCCACTTAACGCCTTTATACATAAGGGCTACTTGCAGATGATATATTAAATCAGCAGCTTCACTTGAGATTGAATTTTTATCATTATCTTTGCAAGCCATTATAAATTCTGCAGATTCCTCCCCTATTTTTTTTAAAATAGTATTACTACCTTTTGTTAATAAATGATTTGTGTAACTTTTTTCTGATGGATTTATTGATCTTTCGTTAATTGTATTAAATAATTCAGAGCAAATATTTGAAAAGGGAGTTGTTTTTTTCTCTTTTTTATCACTTTGATTAATTTGGATTTCGTTGAAAAAACAACTTTTTTCCCCAGTGTGACATGCTCCTGAACCATTTTGTTTAATCAAAAGGATTAGTGCATCATTATCGCAGTCGAATCTAATCCCTTTGAGTATTTGGGTACTTCCGCTTGTGGCTCCTTTTCTCCAAATTTCGGATCTTGATCTACTCCAATAATGTACGTTTTTGGTCTCAAGTGTGATTGTCAAAGATTCTTTGTTCATCCAAGCAAGCATCAGAATTGATCCGTCAAGCCAATCTTGTGCTATTGCAGGGATTAATCCATAATTATCAAAGCGTAGATCCTCTATCGAAAAATTAGTTGAATAAGTCATTATGTTCGTTATGTTAAATCCTACTCAATGTGTTTTATTTAAAATTATACTAACAGTCAATTGATGTATATTCATTCTCTGAAATTTTCATGCTGCAAAAGTTACGAGGATTTTCCCTGCTCTCATAGGCAATGGCGCCATGAAGGCCACTGCAGATTTGTGCATGGATATTCAAGATCATTCACCTTTTGGTTCACTGCAAAAAAATTAGACCTAAATGGTTTTGTTGTCGATTTTTCAAGTCTAAAACCCCTAGAAAATAGACTAAAGGAGCAATTTGACCATACTTTTTTAATAAATAAAGATGACCCTTTGTTGAATTACTGGGAAAAATTACATAACTTAGACGCTTTAGATCTTAGAATTATGGATAATGTTGGAATGGAGTTTACTTCTGAATTAATTTGGAGATGGGCTAATGAATATTTACAGGACAAGGATAAGGGCAGAACATGTTGTTGGAAAACAGAATCAAAAGAAAATAAATCTAATAAGGCAAATTATGAGGCAATTCCTGATTGGTTCAAATCTTAGATTAAAGTTCTTAAATTTCAAGTCATATAGGATTATTTAATTTAGATCTTTAATCAACAATTATCTCTCCATTGACCAGATAAATATTAATCTCGTCTTTATTAAGGTAATGATTATTCAACATATTATTTGAAATCTTTATCTCAATTTGTTTTTGAATGATTCTTTTTAAAGGCCTTGCACCATAGGCATGATCAAAACTATTTTCGACAAGTTGGTTAATTGCCTCATCCGTAATTTTGAATTTTAAGTTTTTTTTGTTAAGTCTTTTTTCTAAATGTTGAAGCTGGATTTTTGCAATTTCTTTTATTTCATTTAATTCTAAATTATTAAAAATAACTATTTCATCAAGTCGATTTAAAAACTCTGGCTTGAAAAATTTTTTAATTTCATTATCTACAATTTTTTTAATTTCATTTGCATCCTCTTTTCTAACTGATAAATCATTTATTGATTGACTTCCTAAATTACTTGTGAGAACAATGATTGAATTTTTGAAATTGACTGTACGACCTTGACCATCAGTAATAATTCCATCATCAAGAACCTGTAAGAGAATATCTAAAATATCTTTGTGAGCTTTCTCTATCTCATCAAGAAGTATCAATGAATACGGATTTTTGCGGACAGCTTCAGTTAGTTGACCGCCTGATTCGAAACCTAAATATCCAGGAGGCGCCCCTATAATTTTGCTTACTGAATGCTTTTCCATATATTCAGACATATCTAGTCTTGTAATTGAAGAATTTGAATCGAATATAATTTTGGCTGTTACTTTACTTAGCTCTGTTTTCCCAACACCAGTTGGACCTAAAAAGAGAAAACTTGCTAATGGCTTGCTTGGATCATTTAGACCAGTCCTTGATCTCTTAATGGAATCTGCAACAGCCCTTATCGCACTATCTTGACCAATAATTTTTTCTTTAAGGATTGACTCTAGGCTCAAAAGTTTATCTTTTTCTGACTGGTTCAAGTTCTGTACTGGAATAGAGGTCCATTTTGAGACAACTTCAGCAATATCATCAAAAGTCACCTCTTGTCTTAAAAGAGTTGTATCTCCATTTTTTTGAGAATTAACAAGTGACTCACTTTTTTCTTTCAATTTTTTTTGCAAAGAATTTAAAGTTCCAAATTCTAATTCTGCAGCTTTGTTGAGGTCAAAACCCCTTTTGGCTTGATCTATTTGCAATTGAACAGATTCAATTTCTTCTTTGATGGTGCTAATCTCATCAATTTCATCTTTTTCTTTTTTCCATTGAGCGCCTAATTCTGCCTGTTTATCTTTAAGGGATAAAAGTTCATTATTGATTTTTTTTAATCTTTCTATAGAAAAATCATCTGTTTCTCTTTTTAAAGATAATTTTTCCATCTCAAACTGAAGAACTTTTCGATCAATTTCATCAATTTCTTCAGGTTTGGAAGTTATGACCATATTTAATCTTGAGGCTGCTTCATCGATTAGATCTATTGCTTTGTCAGGAAGAAATCTATCGTTAATATATCTTTCGCTGAGGGTTGCAGCCGCAACTAAAGCGTTATCAGAAATTCTCACACTATGATGAACTTCATATCTTTCTCTCAATCCTCTTAAAATTGATACAGTATCGTCTATTGAGGGAGCATCAACTTTTATTTTTTGAAATCTTCTTTCTAAAGCGGGATCTTTTTCTATATTTTGTTTATGTTCATTAATAGTTGTAGCACCAATACATCTAAGTTCTCCTCTTGCAAGCATTGGTTTTAATAAGTTGCTTGCATCTAAAGAACCTCCACTAGCGCCTGCACCAACTACCGTATGAATTTCATCAATAAAAAGAATAATCTTACCGTCTGATTCTTTCACTTTCTTTAGAACATTTTTTATTCTTTCTTCAAATTCTCCACGATATTTTGCTCCAGCTAAAAGTGAACCCATATCTAATGAAATTAGTTTCCTATCTTGTAGCGCAGAAGGTATATCGCCATTAATAATTCTTTGAGCTAACCCTTCTACAATGGCTGTTTTGCCAACCCCAGGTTCTCCAATAAGAACCGGATTATTTTTTGTTCTTCTACTCAATATTTGAATTGTTCTTCTAATCTCTTCATCTCTACCAATAACTGGGTCTAAAATTCCATCTCGTGCAGATTGAGTTAGATCAATACCATATTTTTCCAAAGAATCATTAGAACTATTAAATTCATTTTTTACTGCCGGATCTGACTTCATTTTCTTTATAATTTCGAGAAATTCTGGAATACCTTTTTGATTTAAAATTTGAAATCCATATTTATCATCATAAGTGAAACCGTAAATTAAGTGTTCTGTTGATATCACTACATCATTTAAAGTATTTTTAATATCATTCGCCTTCAAAAATATTTTGTGAAGAGTATCACCAATATATAAATTATCTTGTTTATTTTTCATTTTTGCCTTCGCATTTAATGAAGAAATTATTTCCCTCTCAAGATCTAAAAGATTTACATTATTTTTTTTTAAGATGTTTTTTGTAAAGTCGTCCTCTTTTATAAGAGCTAATAATAAATTATCAGAATCTACGTTTTGTTGATGATTTTTATAAGTAATTTCTTTTGCAAAAATAAAACAATTCCAAGCAGAATTTGAAAATTCGCTTGGAATTAATTTCATCAATCAAAATTTAGGTATGACTGTAATAAATACTAAGTAAAAAAAGTGTTTAACTATTTAGGAGATTTATTCAACAATAACTTTACCTACCATTCCTGCGCCTCTGTGTGGCTCGCAATAGTAATCATAAGTTCCAGCAGTATCAAATGTTTCTTCCCAAGATTCTCCTGGAGCAAAAGCTAGGTCTGCATGACTTAATTCCTCATGCCCATCAAAAACAGCATTGTGAGGGGCAAGTTTATTGTTGACGAATTTAACAGTATCACCAGCAGTTATGGTTACTGTACTTGGTTCAAATGCAAGCATTCCAGCATCCGTTCCAAGTTTTACTTCAACAGTTTTAGCTGAAACTGATGAAATA
Source organism: uncultured Prochlorococcus sp. (assembly GCA_902519235.1). GTDB lineage: Bacteria > Cyanobacteriota > Cyanobacteriia > PCC-6307 > Cyanobiaceae > Prochlorococcus_A. The sequence continues at coordinate 89,720 of CABYJE010000003.1, read as the reverse complement.
CCTAGACCTAGAGTTAAAACTATTGCAAATAACCCTGCAAAAATTGAACGTAACATAATTAAAATTTACTTATTCCTATATATTACAGGGCTTTGGTAACCTAACTGCGAGAATTTTAATTGTTATTACAGCTTGGTAACTTTGATAACCTTAAAATATCATTCAGTGATTTGGCATAACTTTTAAGTTTGAAAGTCTCAGGATTAGTGATGGGGACATAATTAAAGTCATATTTTTGAATACTGAAGCTATCCCAAGGAGTAGTTTGGATTGGGAGAATTCTTAATAATATTTTTAGAATTTTTTTTGTAAGCGGTATAGCAAAAAATCTCCTCATATTATTTCTTTTTAAAAGTGTAATTATGGCATCATCAATTGAAATGAACTTCTGACCTAGCACAAATTTTCTAAAGCCTTTGTAATGCTCTTCTTTATAATTTTTAATTAGAAACCCGCAAATCTGGGCAATATCATTTGCGTGTATAAAATGAAATTTAGAATCGAGTTTTAAAAATCTTGCTAACCAAAGCCATTTTCCAATTTCTTTCAATCCACTAGTTAAATAACTCACAGGATATTTACTTTTTTTCCCAATATCTCCTCCAAAAACCAAGGTAGGGAAAACAGCGAATGTTTTTTCTGCAAATGAACTTTCTTTAAGTCTCTGGAAACATTCATATTTTGTTTGAATGTATTCTGTTCCATAAATCAATGATTCCCTCATTAATTCCGTTTGGGTATCAAGAATACTAGCTGTTGAAAAATAAATAATCTTTTCTAACTTTTCAATATCAAGCATTTCAAGTAATTCTTCAAAAGCTTTAATATTTACTTCATAGGCTCTTTCTGGATCACCCCATGCTGTAGCAGTATGTATTAAGTAATTAATTTGACTAATTTCCTTTTTATACCTATTTGATTCCCTGATATCACAAACCATTAACTTGACTTTTTTATTTTCTTGAACAGAAATTGGCAACTTACTTTTGTCTCTTACCATGAGATAAAGCCTGAATTTTGTATTTTTTAAAAACCAATCAACTAAATATTGGCCAACGCATCCATTAGCACCTGTGATTAATAAGTTTTTATATGCCAAGGCTTTAACTAGTAAGTGAGTTTTTTTCCATGTTCAAAAAATGTTTGAGCATTTTCTTCTGGAGTCCCAGGTAATATCCCATGACCCAAATTAAGAATATATTTCCTGTCTTTAATTTTATTGAAAGTATTATCTATCCTTTCTTTTATTGATTCTTTGTTTCCGAATAATATTCCAGGGTCAACATTACCTTGAATTCCAATCCTCCTGGGGATTCTCTTACAAGCCTCTTCAATATCTACTGTCCAGTCTAATGAGATTATATCTACTCCAGTTTTTGCCATTCTTTCTAGTACACCAGCACTTCCTGAAATGTAGAGAATTATTGGTGTTTCAGGGTATTCAGCTTTTACAATTTCAACAACTTTTTTTTGATACGGCCCAGCAAAGATATCGTAATCTTGTGGGCTTAGTTGGCCTGCCCATGAATCAAAAATTTGTACTACTTGTGCTCCAGTTTTTATTTGATATTTAAGATATTCACCAATAGATTTTGCAAAATGATCAAGAAGTTTATGAAGTAAATGTGGTTCATTAAAAGCCATTGATTTTATTAAAGAATAATTTTTACTGCTTTTACCTTCAACTACATATGCAGCAAGAGTCCAAGGCGCTCCAACAAAACCTAAAACTGTTGCCTCATTATTCACATCTTTTTTTAGTGAAGTAAGAACTTGCCCAACAAAACTTAAACTCTCACTTGGATTTAATTCTTTTAAATTTTCTACCTGTTTAAGAGTTCTTATTGGGTCCTCAATAATTGGGCCTTTACTTTCTATTATTTCGAAATTTATACCCATCCCTGGAAGAGGTGTGAGAATATCTGAAAAAAGTATCACACCATCCGGTTTGAAAGCATGAAAAGGTTGCATTGAAATCTCATACGATAGTTCTGGATTCTCAGACCTCTCTCTAAAGCTTGGGTAACGCTCCCTTAAATCTCTATAGATTTTCATGTATCTTCCTGCTTGCCTCATCATCCATACTGGAGGCCTATTTACTTTTTTACCTAATGCGGCAGAAAGTAGTAGTGGTAAATCTTGACCCATTTTTCAATTCGATATTTTTAAAAAAAATTAAAATCCAACTTAAAAATCTTACAATGTAAAGCAGAGCAAAAGCGTTATATGAACATTTATATGAAGCACTAAGTTAAATGAGACTTCTTATTTTTTTGATTGATGTTTGAATATACTCACGCTTAATGGGGGCAAAGCAAGTTCTAGAGCATTTTGATAATCATGAATATTGAAATTTATAGTTTCTTTACCTCCCATATTTCCTTTGTTACTGCCCCCGTATCTAGAACCATCTGAATTAAATATTTCTTTATAGAATCCTTCCACAGGAACACCTACTTTGTATGACCCATGAGTATTAGGTGTAAAGTTAGCAACAACTACAAGCCACTCATTGGTATCGTTTTCTCTTCTCATGAAACTTATAACCGAATTAGATTTGTCATTACAATCAATCCATTGGAATCCATAAGGATCAAAGTCATTTTTCCATAATGCAGGTTCATTTTTATAAAGAACGTTTAGATCATCAATTAAGTTTCTGATACCTTTATGAGGCTCAAATTCTAGTAACTCCCATTGCAGATCATCCCAAACATTCCATTCTTGTCTTTGCCCAAATTCCATCCCCATAAATATCGTTTTTTTACCAGGGTGGGTCCACATATAAGTTAGCAATGCTCGAGTATTTGCATATTTCTTCCAGTCATCGCCAGGCATTTTATGCAAAAGATGACTTTTCCCATGGACAACCTCATCATGACTAAGTGCAAGCATAAAGTTCTCTGTATAGTTATATGTAATTGAGAAAGTTACACTATTTTGATGGAATTGCCTAAACCAAGGATCTATTTCAAAATAATCAAGCATATCGTGCATCCATCCCATATTCCATTTCAAGTTAAACCCTAAACCTCCCATGTCAGTTGGTTTGGTTACCATTGGCCAAGTTGTTGATTCTTCAGCGATAGAAAGTGCACCTGGGAAATGTTGGAAGAGTACATGATTAGCCTGTTGAAGAAATTTAACGGCTTCTATATTTTCATTCCCACCATTTTCGTTGGGTATCCATTCTCCATCTGGACGTAAATAATCTCTGTAAAGCATTGAAGCTACAGCATCTACTCTTATGCCATCAATATGAAACTCTTCAAACCAATAAACTAGGTTGGCTACTAAGAAATTTCTTACTTCGTTTCTGCTGTAATTAAATATTAGTGTTCCCCATTCTTTGTGTTCACCTATTCGTGAATCTCCATGTTCATAAAGATGACAACCATCAAAAAATGCTAAACCATGCTTATCTTTAGGAAAATGACCTGGTACCCAATCAAGTATTACGCCTATGCCCTCTTCATGACATTTATTTACAAACTCTCTAAATTCATTTGGGGTGCCAAATCTACTTGTTGGTGCATACCAGCCTGTAACTTGGTATCCCCATGAACCATCGAAAGGATGTTCAGATATTGGCATTAGTTCAATATGAGTGAATCCTCTCTCTTTTACGTAAGGGATGAGTTTCTCTGTTAATTCTGGATAAGTTAATAATCTTGTTCCAGGTTTTAAATCGGCCGCAGGCACTGGGTCTCTTGGTTCACCATGGTCCTCCAGATATTTATTATCTGTTGATTCATGGAGCCAACTCCCTAAATGCATTTCATAAACTGAAATTGGCTTGTTAATTTGACTAGAAGAATCTCTATTTGAAATCCAAGAACTATCATTCCAATTAAAGTTTTTCAATTTTGAAACTATTGAACCATTTTGAGGCCTGATTTCATGAAGGAAACCATATGGATCAGCTTTCTCATATATATGACCTTGTTGTGTTCTTATTTCGTATTTATATGTGTCGCCCTCTTGCATTGTTGGCATGAATAGTTCCCAAATTCCCCCTAATCTTTTTTGCATTGGATGATGTCTTCCATCCCAAGAATTTATATCTCCAATTATCGAGATTGATTTTGCATTTGGAGCCCAAATACAAAACATGACTCCTTTTTGGTTCTTTTCTTCAATGAGATGTGCTCCCATTTTTTCCCAAATATGATGATGATTACCTTCTGCAAAAAGATGTCTATCAACTTCTCCCATCCACTCTTCTCTAAATGACCAAGGGTCATGTTGTGTATGTGTGATCCCTCCTCGTGAGATATTTATTTCGTAATTATAATTTGGATTTTCAGGCAGGATAGCTTCAAAAAGCCATTTATGGTTTATGCTTTCCGCCTTATAGATATTATTTTTAAAATTTATTTTAACTTCGTCGGCTTCAGGCATCCAAACCCTTATTACCCATTGTTTTTCATAAAAATGAGGACCTAATATTTTTAATGGATTATCATTGCAACAATTTTCTAGGTTGATAGCTTCTGATTTAATCCAGTCTGCTTGAATTGTCTCGTTCATGACTGGTAGATATTAAGGATTAATAATATCAAATGATCAACAAAAAAATAATTATTTATTAAAAAAAAGGGGTCATTTTCATAAATGTTTTATTAAGGCTAAAACTTAGAGTGATAATTCTATGATTTGCTGAAGGGGCTCCAATATTTACCTCCCCAAATCCTGGATTAACTCCAATAGCGGGATAAGCTGCTGCAGATATTGATAATCGCAGCTTGCTACCTTTAAGCAAACAAATATTCGTTGGCTGCATGGTTATTTGATAAATGCATTCTTCACTTATTTTGGAGTTTTTAACCCTTAAGAATCCAGTTGAGAATTGATTTACCTTCTTATCACCTTCTTCAACTAAAGATAAAGCAAGGCAGATATCGAAATTGGGCTGATCACTTTTTACAGGGATTTCTAATGTGGGAACTCCTCTGAAATATTGATCTTGTTCAAAAGAATTGGTTTGAAAAACACCTACATCCAGTCGTTCATCAATAATATTTCTATTAAATTTGCCTGGATTTGGACCTAAATGACCACCGTCAGAGGGAGTAGGTCTCCATGGGTCATTAACAATTGTAAACCATCCTGATCCTTTTGAATTAATGGTTAGACTTCCATCTTCGATATCCATATTTGCTGTTCCATCGCTTTTGAGCCCAAAAATAAATTCAGGGTGAAATTTATTATCTAATTCTTCCCATTTATTTAATGAAATATTCCATATTTTTTTCTCGTCTTTAGAATTTATAGAATTAAAATTTTCATCTGATTTTAAATGTTTATCAAAAAATTTTAATAAAGATTCTTGTGATCCCTCCCACCAATTTAGATGTGTCGCATTACTAATTATCATCTCAGGACTACCTCCAGCTTCTTTAGATTTTTTATAAAGATCAAAGGCCCCTTTTAAATGTGGATCCCAAAGTCCTCCAATAATTAACATAGGTTTTTTAATCCATGATGAAATTGGTTTAAATTCTTCAAATGGGCGAGCATTATTTAAATTTTTAAGCCATTCCAAAACAAAGCTATTAGGATCATATTTTTTTAAAGTATCAATTCCTTCCCTTAAATAACTTTTATTTTCTAAGGCTAATCTTATCTTTTCCCACTCAAGTAATTTATTTTCTCTTTTCATTTTTAGTGCAGCTAATTGAAGTCCCCATGCAATATTGTTATGCCACCAATAGGCTCCTCCATCTGAGCACCAATGATCTTTAATACTCATCCCAGTCATTGCTGGAGATAAACAATCTGGCGGCTTTGAATATGATTCACCTATTAGTTGAGTAAATCCTTGATATGAAAAACCATATAAGCCAAGTTTCCCATTACATTCATTCAAAGACCTTACCCATTCATGTGTTTCTGATGTATCTTTAGCTTCCTGTGAGAAACCATTAAAAACCCCTTCAGAAGCACCCATCCCTCTAACATCTTGAATTATTACCATATACCCTTTAGAAGCTAACCATTCAGGGTGAGAATATGTAATCGTAGAAGCTATTTCCCTGCCATAAGGCTGTCTCATTAATAAAGCAGGCCATGGCCCATTATCATTATTGGGCAACCAAATTCTTGATATAAGTCTGACCCCATCTCTTAGTTCCAGAGACTTATCAAACCATCTTGAACTATACATTTAAGCTTTAGATAATATCTGGACAGTGTAGGCCTATTACGTAAATAGAGTAGATCTCTGCGTTTACGGGAGTTAAATTATTTTTTTTGGATACATATTCTATAGTTTCATCTGAACTAGCTGAGATGCCTTTTGAATTAAACTCTCTAAACTTACTGCACATATTTTTAGCTTCGCTTGGATTTTTTTTAACGCTTTCTAATAAGTTCGATTGGCTAAAGGCAGGGTATAAAGAGTTGCAAAACAAAAATAATAAAAATAAAAAAAATTTCATTATTAATAACTTTTTTTAAATTCTACATTAAATAATTTTTTTAACCAATATTTTAAATAGATTAGTATAGTTGCTTTGCTCTTTTAATCCATTTTTTTAAAAGACTAAAAGTTATATTTGTATTAGTTTTCAGTCTAAGAATTCTTTCTAATCTTCCAATTTTGCGTTCTAATTCGTATGGAGTAGATTGTGATAATGATTTAGTAGAACAAATACCACAATGTAAGAGTAGATATGCTTGCGGTGGAGAAATTCCGATTTCTTTTTTAAAAATAGCTATAGCTCTAATTTTTTGTAAATTATTTAAAGTGCATAATTGGGATTTCCTTTGAATCTCATTTATATCTAAGTCTGAAAGATTACTAAGTTTTTCAAAGTCAATTAGATTATTTTGAATAAAAAAGGATTTCTCATGTCTAAAGTTACCCGGCAAAAAATCTAAAAATGATTTGTTTTCCATTTTTTGAGATCAATTCATTTTGACATTTTTCTGAACTTCTCCAATTACAATTGGTTTACTTACATCATCTGAAACTTTTACAAGTTTCCTTATCTTAATTTTTACGTTCGCACCCGACCTGCTACCTTTCCTAAGATTTTCAGATAATTGTTCTAAAGTTGGTCCAATAGACTCTTCTGGAAAGTCGTCCTCCGCTTTGGCAATAATCAAATCAAACCCGTTGTCATAAACAATTGGGACATATTTTGCATTTTCAATCAATACTTTTTCAGTATAACTTTGTATAAATGCCCAACTGCTTAAAGAAAGTAATAATGAGAAAATGGTTGCTCCTATTATTCGGAATTTAAAACTAAAATTAAATATAAAAGCTGCTATAGTGCAAACAAATAGAAATAATCCAAATAATCCAAAAATTTTGGGGGTGTTCTCTAATAGTTCAAAAAAAGACATTTACTGGCTTTGACTTAATTAATTTCTTATATTTTGTAAGCCTACTCTATTATTGGGTTCTAACTTGAAAAAAATTAGATCTCTAAATTTAAATACAAAAATTCTTTTAGTAGGGTTTAGTTTGTCGGTAGGATTTTTAGGAACATTTTTATTAAATTATTCTTTAAGGGATTACTATAACTCTAGTAGAGAAAATCTTGAAGATAGACTTGAGAAGTTTTTAAATAAAAGAGTCTCTTTAGGTGATTATTCTGGAATTAGATATCTGGGTTTTTCTATCGGTAATTCAGAAATTATTGATAAGAAAAATATTAATTCTGGAATTAAAACAAAGAATGTGTATGTAGGTATTATGCCTTTAAGATCTTTTTTGAAACAAAAATGGATATTAAAAATAAGGCCTGAACTAACTGAAATTAATATAGATAGAGATTTTTTTAAGAGAGACGAATCTTTCAAAAAAGATCTTATTAGAAAAAAATCAAAATCGAATTACGAACTGAATTTTAATGTAAATAAATATTCAATCCTAAAACTTGAAGATTCAGGATTAGATACAAAAGTAAAAGGAAATGTAATCTACAAGTCAATTGATAGAAACATTATTGCAAATTTAAATTCTAAGTTTAATGGAAAAGGTTTTTTAAAATTAAAACTTAATACAAAGTTAAATCAAGACTTTTTAAAGCTCGATTTATTCTCTAGCGATTTAGATCTTAAGAACTCTGAATATGTTATTGGGAAAAGAAAAATTAGTTTTATAAAAGGAAATTTTAAATCTAATTTTAAATTTAAAAAAACATCAACTGAAACATCTTGCAAAGGAAAATTATCTTTTACTAATTTAAAAATAAAACCCGAAGCTTTATTGGAGAATATAAATTCAGATTCAATTAGTTTTTTTTGTAAAGATAACAATTTAATAGGAAAATCAAACAACCTTGATTATGGTTCTTTAACTTCCATTTTTAATCTTAATGTTCCATTAAACAAAAGTTCAAATAATATCGATCTAAAAGGAAGCCTTGGATACAAAAAAAGATCGAATCCAGACCTTAAATTTTCGGCAAATCTTTCTTATTGGATTGATAAAAGAGGGATTAATTTTGGAGATATCGATTCTAGCTTTGAATTAAATAGAACTCAATTGGCCAATTTAAATACTTTCCAAAAAAATGGGATAGATGGGTTCATTACTGCTGTAGGAGAATTAAAAGGAAAGATCAGCGATCCTGATATTTCTATAAAATTTGATGTAACTTATCCCCAATATAGAGGGATCCGAATTAGAGATACATGGAAAGGAAAAATAAAAAATGATAAAAATGAATATCTTTTAAATATGAAAAATAAATATTATTCCACTATCCCAACATTTCTCTCTGTAAATTTCGATTCTAGACTTAAATTAAATAGTTTGAATTTTAGAAGAGTTTTTAACTCTGATGTAGGTAGTATAGATATTGTCAAAGAAGAGGATAGTTATATTTGGAGCGCAAATAATTTTCCCCTTGATGAACTTGAATTATCTTTAGGCAATAATAATCAATTCGATAGAATTAAAGGAATTGTTAATGGTTCGGGATTAATAGCTTTAGACCAGTCTTATCTTGATGCTAAATTTGCTTTGAGTTTTGGAAAATATAGAAATATAAAATTAGCAAATTCATTATTTGATATTAACCTAAAAAATAAATTTTTTTATGTAAATTCATCATTGTATCCAATTGATGGGGGAATAATTGAAATTGTGTATAACTCAAAAAACAATAATTTAGTTAATGTAGATTTTAATAATATAAGTACCAATTGGACAATTCTGACCGCCGTTGATATTTTTGATTTTGATAATAAAAAAGTTATTCCAACAAGAAATTCTAACATCTTAAATGATTTGGAAATAAATAAAGAAAATAATTCTTTTCAAGAAAAAATAGATTTAATAAAAAAAATTAATGAAAATAATAATTCTTTAGAGGATAAATTTAATTTGCAAAAATATTTAAATAAGTTTAAAAGTAGATATAATGGAAAAATAACAGTTCAAGGGAATAGGCCAGATAACTATAAATTAAACGCAAAATTAAATGGTTATCTTGATGTCTCTAGGAAAGAATTCAAAAATAATAAAGATGAATTTTCTATTGATTTAGATGGTGGATTCTTAAGGGGTAAAGGCACCTTAAGAATTAAAAAACTACCATTAAGTGCTGCAAATATTTTTTTAAATCGACCAAGAGATTTTCAAGGTGGGTTGGATATGAATTTAATTTATAATCTCGATGAAAAATCCTTCACTAGTGAAATTTCTTCTAATAATGCATCAATAAAAAATAACGAATTATTAATTGATAAGGGATCAATTAAATTAAATAATTCTATTTTTAATATTGATTTTCCCTTCCTTATAAATGACTCTAAAATCCCTGCATACATTAAAGGCTCAATACCAGTAAACAACAAAGAAAAATTAGATTTAAGATTGACTGGCAACGAAAAATTTATTGATTTAATAGATATATTTGCGGGTGAATACTTTACCTTTAAAAAAGGTGACTTTAATCTTAGGATTATTTTAAAAGGCACTTTAAATAAACCTTTATTAATTGGGTTTGTCGCAATTAAAGATTCTGAAATTGAATTTTATAACAATGTAATCAAGGATATTAATGGACGTATTATTTTTGATTTTGATTATTTAGAGATCGCTCAGCAAGAGAAACTGGAAGCTAAGGGTGGAGATTCTGGAAATATTTCTATAGAAGGTTCTTTGCCTTTCTATAGTAGGAAAAATTCAGGTAGAGATCAGATTAATTTGACAACAAAAGAATTTACTTTAAAGACTGATAATTTAAATTCTTTATTAGATTCAAAACTGAATTTAACTGGATCGTTTGAAAAACCTGTTTTGGGAGGCAAAATATCACTTAATAGTGGATTTATTGATTTTATTAGCACCAATAAAAAAAATAAATTAGATACAAATATTAATAAAAAAGAAGATAAAAAAAATTGGCCAGAACTTTTATGGGATTTCAATAGCGACTTAAAAATAGTCTCTAATGAAACAATTTTGAATTCAGTTCTTTTAGGAAAAACTTTGCCTAACTATTTGGATAATTTAAGTTTTAATAATCTTATATTAAAACTTGGACCAGACTTTAAACTTCAATTCTCAGAATCAATTCAAGCTTATTTAGATACGAAATTAGATATTAATATTAATGGCGAGGTGGGAAATGATTTAAGAGCTAGAGGCCTTATTAATCTTTCAAAAGGTAGAGCAAATCTATATACAACTCCTTTTAAGCTTAATAAAAATAAAGATAACTACATTTTATTTGCAGAAAGAAGTGGTGTTATTCCATATATAAATTTTTCTTTAGTAAGTAAAGTGCCAGATTCTATAATCCCAATAAGAGAAAATAATCAGGATCCAAATATTTCAGGAGATCTTGATTCAGATGCAACTTCAAATGGTCTTGGTGCTTTTGGAATTGGCAATACAAGGCTTATCAAAATTGAAGCTTCATACGAAGGATTTTTAGATCAATTATCTTTTGAAGATGAAAATAAAAGAATCCAATTGAGAAGCACTCCAAGTTATAACAGATCGCAAATAATTGGTTTGATTGGAGGAAACTCTGCAAATTTAATAAATAGAGCATTTATTTCACAGCTTAATAATGCAGATGCTTTAAGTGAAAGATTTCAGTTATCTTTATATCCAGCATTAATTGAAAATAATGATTCTTTAAATAATATTTTTTCTAATGAAAATTTAGATATAGATAATGATGGGAATTCAACTTCAAATGAGGAATTTTCTAGTCAAGCTTGGGTAGCTCAACTAGGCATTGATCTTACCGATGCAATAAATTTTGCCTTTCAAACTATTCCAGGTAGAGATGATCTCCCACCTACAGGAATTTTTACTTTTCAGGCAACGCCGAATCTAGAATTATTAGGTTCTTACGATGCTAATGGAGATTGGAAAAGTCAAGTTCAAATATTTAGGAGATTTAATTTTCTAGGGGATTTGTTTTAAGAATGCTTTCTTTTATAATCATGGTATAAATATATTTTATTATGGCGGATATTTTTGAAGTTCCTCAACCATGCAATGATCTTTTAGAAAAAGCTGATCAAGTTCGTTTGGCATCAATAAAAATAAGTCAGACTGAAAATATCAAAAGAATTCAGGCCTTAAATTTTATGGCTGATTATCTAAAAAAAAATACTAAGGAAATTCTAGATGCTAATAATGAGGACTATAAAAGTGCGGAAAAAAAAGGTATATCGAAGGCTTTACTTTCTAGATTAAAGTTATCAAAAGAAAAATTATATTCAGGAATTGAAGGAGTAAGAAAAGTTGGAGACTTGGCTGATCCCGTGGACCAAGTTCAAATAAAAAGAGAGCTTTCAAAAGGACTGATCCTTGAAAGAAAAACTGTGCCTATTGGAGTTATAGGGGTTATTTTTGAATCTAGACCTGATGCTGTTATGCAGATTAGTTCTTTAGCAATAAGATCAGGAAATGGAGTAATGCTAAAGGGCGGTAGTGAAGCTAATTTAACAAATACTGCAATAGTCAATGCTTTACAACAGGGGTTATATGAATCAGGTCTTGATAAAAATGCAATATGTTTACTTACAAGTAGAAAAGATAGTATGTCGATGTTAAATCTCGAAAATTATATCAATTTAATAATTCCAAGAGGAAGTAATGAACTAGTTAAATTTATTCAAGAGAATACAAGAATTCCTGTTCTGGGTCATGCTGATGGGATTTGTCACTTATTTATAGATAATGAGGCGAATCTTGAGATGGCTTTATCAGTAGCATTAGACAGTAAAATTCAATATCCAGCAGCATGTAATGCTATTGAAACTTTATTAGTCCATAAAGATATCGCATCAGCTTTTTTAGAAAAGGCCATTCCTTTGTTTAATTCTAATGATGTTAAGTTAATTGGAGATAAACGATCAGTTGAATTAGGGTTAAAGTATGAGGCTAGTCTGGAAGATTGGAAAACTGAATATTTGGATTTAATTTTATCGATAAAAATTGTTGATGATCTTGAGGAAGCAATCACACATATTCAAAAATATAGTTCAAAACATACAGATGGAATAATTACTGAAAATTCAAAAACTGCCAATAAATTTATGAATGTAGTTGATAGCGCAGGTGTTTTTCATAATTGCTCTACAAGGTTTGCCGATGGCTTTAGATATGGATTCGGAGCTGAAGTTGGTATATCTACTCAAACTCTTCCACCAAGGGGACCTGTAGGTCTAGAAGGTTTGGTGACTTATAAATATTTCCTAAAAGGCGATGGAAATATAGTTGATGATTTTTCATCCGGAAAGGCTATCTATACACATAAAGATCTTTAAAAATTTTAAAGATGGAGACTTTTTTAAAAATTGAGAATATTGAACTTTGGGCTAGGGTCGGAGTTCTTGATGAAGAAAGGGAATTAGGACAACTATTTATTTTAGATATATTTTTGTGGACTGATTTTGAAAAATGTATAGTTAATGATGATATAAAAAATACAATTGATTATTCAGAATTAGTTCAAATTTTAAAAGATCAATCTAAGAAAATATATTGTTTCACAATCGAAAAATATTCAAAGGCAATTTTAGAAATCATTGATCAGGAATTTAGCCTTTCTAAAATCAAAATTATTTTGACAAAATGTAATCCTCCAATAACAGGTTTCGATGGGAAAGTGTCAATAGTAAGAATTCTTGAAAATAACTAAAAGTATTGGAAAAAAGGCATCCCATTATATTGATTCATGGTCTTTGGAATACTTCAAGTATTTTTTCTTCTATTACCTCAAAACTTGATGATATTGGAATTGAATATTTTGCTCCAACTCTTAAGCATTCATATGGAATGACTTCAATTCTTGATTTGACTAACAAATTAAACGAATTAATTTTAGAGAAATATGGTTTAGAAAAAGAAATAGATATTTTGGGATTTTCTATGGGAGGAATAATCGGTAGGCACTGGCTTCAAAAATTTAATGGATATAAAAGAACAAGAAGATTAATATCCATAGGTTCCCCTCACAAAGGAACATTAATGGCTCAATTAGTACCTAAATACCCTTTTAGAGGGATATCAGAAATGAAAATAAATAGTAAGTTTTTGAGAGAACTTTCAAATAATGATTTTTTTCTTGATGATATTGAGTGCATAAATTTCTTTACTTATTGGGATATGATGGTTTTCCCAAGTTGGTGGACAAATTTAAATTTTGGTAAAAAAATACCAGTTAAAGTATATAAACATAGAAATCTTGTAAGAAATAAATCTGTGGTTAGGAAAATAATCGATGAAATTATTATGTAGCGCCAGATAAACCTAAGTGCCTTATTAAGGGATCTGTTTGTGGCTCTCTTCCTCTGAATAGTTTAAATACGTCTAATGGTGGTAAGCTTCCACCCAAGCTAAGTATTGTATCTTTGAATTTCTTTCCTATTAGCTTTAAATCTTCAGCGTTTTCTAGATCAGCTTCTTCGAACATAGAAAAAGCATCAGCACTTAGAACCTCAGCCCATTTATAAGAGTAATATCCTGCAGAATATCCACCTGCAAATATATGGCTAAAACAACAAAGAAATTTATCTTCTTGAATTGGAGCAATAACGGTAGTTTGTTTTGCAATTTCTCGTCTTATTTCATCTGCTGTTTGACCTTCATTATTATTAATTCTACTGTGTAACCTGAGGTCTGTAATCGCAAAATGTAGTTGTCTGAGAGTAGCCATACCACAATTAAAAGTTCTATTTTTTAGAAGCTTTTCAAAATTCTCATCGGATAGTTTTTCTCCTGTTTTATAGTGCTTCGCAATATTCAAGAGTGTATTTTTATGGAAACACCAGTTTTCCATAAATTGGCTTGGAAGTTCTACTGCATCCCATTCAACATTATTGATGCCAGCTGCTTGAGGAAGATTCACAGTTGTAAGCATGTGTTGAAGACCATGGCCAAATTCATGGAATAGAGTCTGAACTTCTTCAAAACTCATCAAACTAGGTTTGTCTTTTGATGGTGGAGTCTGATTACAAACAAGATAGGCCACTGGTAGAGTTTTTTTACCAACATTATTTTTATTCAAGCATTCATCCATCCAAGCACCTCCTCTCTTTGATTCCGGACGAGAATATGGATCGAGATAAAAAGATGCTATTTTTTTATCTTCTTTATTAAAGATATTAAAAAATAAAACATCATCATTCCATAGAGGTGCTTCATCAGTTGCCTCAACTACTTTGATTTCAAAAAGCTTTTCGCTTAATTTAAATAAGCCTTTTAAGACATCATTTAATGGAAACCAAGGTCTCAAAGACTCCTGATCTAAATTGAGTTTTTCCTTTCTAAGAAGTTCAGACCAATAACTAATATCCCACGGCTCAATATTCTCTGATTCTGGAAAGCCATTAGCTTTAGAAAACTTGTTAAGCGTTTCTAATTCAATTTTTGCGGTCTTGAATGCTGGTTCTCTTAATTCTTCTAAAAGGTTTTCAACATTTTTTATTTCTTTAGCCATTTTTGTTGACAAACTTAGTTCTGCCCAACTTTTATATCCGAGAAGATTAGCCTTTTTAGTTCTAAGAGATAATATCTCTTCTATGATTTGAGAATTATTTTTTTCTCCTTGAGAAGCCCTACCAACGAAAGCTTTATATAGTTTTTCTCTAAGTTCACGGTTTGTGGCATATGTCATAAACGATGTATAAGTTGGAATATCTAGACTTAATTTCCAAGGCCCATTTTGAATATCAACTTCTTCATCTTTTTTTAAGTGACTGTAAGCAGAAGTTGCCATTAATTCCAGTACTCGATCGGGGAGTCCATCAACTTCAGATTTTTTATTCAGAATCAAAAACCATTTATTAGTCGCATCAAGAACATTGTTGCTGAAATCTGTTGATAGCTTGCCAAGCATTTCAGAGATAGTATTAAATTCTTCCTGATCTTTTTTTTGGAGCGAAATCCCTCTATGTTGCATCTCCAGAATTTCTTTATCTAAAATTCTGTTTTTGATTTGATCAAAATTATTTGTATCTTTAAGCTTGACTAAAGAATTGTAAATTATTTTGCTTTGTCCGAATTTGTTACTCAAGCTAATAATCTCTGGAAGAAATTTTGAATAAATATCTCTAAGACTTTTAGAATTATTTACAGCATTCAAGTGGCTTATTACTCCCCAACTCCATCTAAGTATTTCATTGACTTCATTCAAGGGATTAATTACCTTATCCCAATTCAAATCATTTTGAATTAAATAATTAGATAAATTTTTCTCTATCTTTTCAAAGTCTTCTGAGATCCTTTGTAGTACTATGGGAAATTGTTTACTTATGTTTACGGGAGTAAATTTTTTAAATTCTGGTAGTTCTCCATATTTAAAAATTGAGGTATCCATTTATTAAAAAAGTTTAACTAAATAAAGTTGGTATTAATCCAACTAACTTAGCTAAAGTAAGCTGCTGACTGAGAGCATTGGTTGAAGATTCGTATAAATTTATGGCTATTTTCGGCCAAAAACCTATCACTAAAGTAGGTAACAATAAACTGAAACCTATCGTCAACTCTCTACCATTCATTTCTTTAACTGTAGCTAGTGCGGGGATTCTAGGGCCAAAGAATACTCTTCTACACATTGATAATAGATAAATTGGTGTTAGAACTAAACCAATTGCTGCAATAAGAATAGTGATTGATCTAAAGATAGAGCTGAATCCTTCTTGACTAGTGATCCCTAAAAATACAGTTATTTCACTTATAAAACCGCTCATCCCAGGTAGTGCTAGAGAGGCCAAAGAACTTGCTAAGAAAAAAGCAAAAGTTATTGGCAAGACCTTTGCCAAACCGCCCATATTTGGTATCGAAAGAGTATTTGTTCTTTCATAGAATGAGCCCGTTACAAAAAACATAGCTGCGGCGATAAGTCCGTGACTGATCATTTGGAGCATTGCTCCGCTTATACCTAGAGCATCCACTGCTCCAATCCCTAAAAGGACAAAACCCATATGACTCACTGAGCTACATGCAATTCTTCTTTTAACATTGTCTTGTGCGAATGCGTTTAGTGCTCCGTAAATAATATTTATGATTCCAAGAATAATTAATGCAGGTGCAATTTGAAGATGTACTTCAGGTAGTATTTGAACGTTGAATCTTAAGAGAGCGTAACCTCCCATTTTTAAGAGTATTCCAGCGAGCAGCATCGAAACTGGAGCATTAGCCTCTCCATGAGCATCGGGTAACCAAGTATGTAATGGAAAAATAGGAAGTTTTACTCCAAAACCAATTAAAAATCCTAAATAAGATAATAAAGCTAGGCTACCTGTTACATGTTTATTGGTTAAATCGGTGATATTTAAAGTAAAGGTATCACCATTCAAGGCAAGTGCTAATCCGCTTATAAGTATTAATAAAGAAGCTAAAGCTGTGTAAAGAATAAATTTAGTGGCCGCATATAATTTCTTTTTTCCTCCCCAAATCGCAATAAGAAGATATACCGGAACTAATTCAAGTTCCCACGCCAAGAAAAATAGTAGGAAATCTTGAGAAAGGAAAACTAGTGCCTGTGCTGATGCTTGTACTAATAAAAGAGCAAAGTATAAGTTAGATTTTTTCTTAATTTTCCAACTTGCGGCAGCTGATAAAAAAGTAATTAAACCACTTAAAGCTACTAGAGGAGCAGATAAACCATCTACTCCTAGAGACCACTCTAAGCCTATTGATGGTAACCAGGAAGCTCTTTCAACCAGTTGCAAAGAGCTATCTGAGGGATTGAATTTTTGAAAAAGGACGCCGATTATTAGTAAAAAATCTATAAATAAAAAACTTAATGAGATATTTCTAGGGAGTGTATTATCTTCTCCTTCTTTCGAACTCAAGAAAGGCATTATTAATGCCCCAATTAAAGGCAATAAAACAATGGATGATAGCCAAGGAAAAGATTCTAAATTCATTTATATAATGAATAATTTTTTTATTCTAGTTGAAGTTGTACTAGCTTGAGACTATAACATTAAAAACGCCTAAGTAAAACTACTTACTAAAGATAGAGCTAAATTGGCTACCTGTTGTCTGAATGTTTAAGAATGGTGCTCTGCTAGCTACACCTGACTTCTCCCATGCTTTCACCATGGCTTGACTGACGTTTTTACCATTTTCTTTTTTACACAAAGCTAAGATGCTTGGTCCTGCCCCACTAATTGCGCATCCTAAAGCACCTGCGTGTAGTGCGGCATCTTTGACTTCTAGCCCACCTTTAATAAGTTTCCATCTGTAGGGTTCATGTAGCTTATCAAACATACCCTCTTTTATTAGTTCTGCATTTCCTGCTTTTAAGCCATTTAGTAACAAGGTAAGTGCACCCATATTTGTCACTGCATCAGATATAGGTACATTCTTAGGCATAACCTTCCTCGCTTCGCTTGTGCTTAAACGAATCGCAGGTATTGCTACAACGGCTTTAATTGAATCGTGCCAATCACATCTAATGATTCTCCATCTTTGTGAAGACGATCTGGCTGTCAAACAAAGTCCACCCAGCAGAGAGGGAACTACATTATCAGGATGACCTTCTATATCAATAGCAAGTTCAAGGAGTTTTTCTTTGGGCAATGGAGAGTTCATTATTGCATTCGCACCGATTAGTCCAGCAACTATTGCTGTCGCACTACTTCCAAGTCCTCGTGCTGGTGGGACTGCCAACTTGACTCTTGCCTCAAGTGCAAAAGGCTCCATATTTGCACTCTCCCATACTTTCTGAGCTGCTCTAAAAACTAAGTTTTCAGGTCCTCCTCTTAAATGATTGCCATCTGTACTTTCCATTATTAAATCAAATCTATCTCCACCCCCTTCAATTCTTGTAAATATAAACTCATTATACAAATCTAATGCTGCGCCAAGACAATCGAATCCAGGGCCTAAATTGGCAGTTGTGGAAGGTACTGTTACCCTTATTTTTTTACCTACTTCAGGAATAGCCATTTCTTGTTACTTGTTTTTTAAAAGCATTTTTGCTCTGCACGCTGCACTAAAAAGCCCAAACTCTTCATCTAAAATCACTTTGATAGGTATTGTTTTAAGAATATCTTTTAATCTTCCCTTGTCGAAAAATTGTTTCATAAAGAAATCTGTTTTAAAGTTTTTGAAATGTTTTGGCGCGGTTCCTCCAGAAATCCATAACCCGCCATAACATAATTCTTGAAGAGCAACATCTCCTAATAAAGAGGCATAAGCTCCTAACCAAATCCTTTGAACTTCGATCATTAGCTGATCCCCTTCTTCAGAAAGATTGCAAATTTTTTCAGGTAGTTCTTTTCTCGCAGCATCAAAAATTTTAATTTCTTTTAAATATTTTTGTAGGGGATGGTTATGGGCATCAGGTTTGCTTAGTCTCCATTCGACAATTCTTGATAAACCAGTTCCGCTTATAATTCTTTCACAAGATATCCTATCAACTTTTAGGTAATTCTTAAGCCAAATCTTCAAGTCCCATTCTAATTTTGACTTTGGCGAGTACTCAACATGACCACCTTCGCTAGCTAAAATTTTTACTTTATTTCCAGATATTATGCCTCTTGCGATACCTAAACCAGTCCCTGCTCCAACAATGGCATGCAAATCTTCATTGATACCTTTTGTGCTTGATCCATTTTGGATAGTAGAATATTGATTTTTTTTTAAATAAGGTATTCCATAAATTTGAACTGCGAAATCATTTATTAGCTCGCAGTTTTTAAAATTAAATTTGTTTTGTAATGCATTTCCAGATATATCCCATGACAAGTTAATAATTTTTGCATTGTTGTTAGAGCAAGGTCCAGCTACTGCAAAACATGCAGAATAAGGATGAGCGATGTTTTTGCATTTTTTTTCTAAAAAATCTTCTAGGATTAGTTGAAAAGAATCCCATTCAGAAGATAAATATTTTTTTTTAAATATTAATCTGGGTGAATCATCATTTATATCGGTTTTAAATATTCCTAGTAGAACCTTGGTGCCTCCTAAATCACAAGCCAGAAAATTCATATATATATATTTATTCAGTTCTACCTTTTTTTTCTATTAATTCATCCATGAATTTGTATAGATTTGGTAAATCGAAAATCCCTAAATTTGTTCCATCTAAAGCTCTTAATGCGACCGAATCAATTTCCTCTTCTTTATCCCCAATAACTGCAATTAATGGAACTCTCCCAAGAGTTGCCTCTCTAATTTTATATCCTATTTTCTCGTTCCTAATATCAACTTTTGAACGGTAACCATTACTATTTATTAATTCATTAAACCTCTCACACTTTTCAATATTTCTATCGGTAATACTCAATAAAATTATTTGATAAGGAGCGAGCCAAACTGGGAATTTTGCCTCATATTGTTCAATTAAGATTCCAATAAATCTTTCGAAGGATCCTAAAATTGCTCTATGCAGCATAACTGGATTTCTTTTTTCATTATTAACATCTACATAAGTTGCATCTAATCTAATAGGCATTGAGAAATCAACCTGAATTGTTCCACATTGCCAGACTCTATTAAGACAATCTTTCAAAGAGAATTCTATTTTTGGACCATAAAAAGCTCCTTCCCCTGGTTGGAGTTCCCATTTTAGACTTTTATTATCAAGAGCTTTAGTAAGAGCCTCTTCTGATTTATCCCAAATCTCTTCACTACCTACCCTTTTTTCAGGACGCGTAGATAATTTGATAATGATTTCATCAAAACCAAAAGTCTTATAAACTTCGAAAACAAGATCTATAAAAGTAGATACCTCTTCTTGAATTTGCTCCTCTGTGCAGAATATGTGCGCATCATCTTGAGTAAAGTTTCTTACTCTCATTAAGCCGTGCAGTGCACCAGAGGGCTCATTTCTATGACAAGAACCAAATTCAGCGAGACGAATAGGTAAATCTTTATAACTTTTCAAACCTTGATTAAATACTTGAATATGACATGGACAATTCATTGGTTTAATTGCATAAGTTCTATTTTCTGATGCGGTAGTAAACATATCGTCTCTAAATTTTTCCCAATGACCGGATTTTTCCCAAAGAGATTTATCAACAGCTTGTGGAGTCTTAATTTCTAAATAATCATTTTTTTTAAGTATTCCTCTAATGTATTTTTCCAGAACCTGATAGATTATCCATCCATTTGGATGCCAAAAAATCATGCCTGGAGATTCTTCTTGTATATGAAAAAGTGAATGTTTTTTCCCAAGTTTTCTATGATCCCTTTTTTCCGCCTCTTCAATTCTTGTTAAGTAGTCATTAAGTTCTTTTTCTTTAGCCCATGCAGTTCCATATATTCTCTGTAAAGATTCATTTTCACTATTACCTCTCCAATATGATCCTGATAATTTAAGTAACTTAAAGTGTCTCAAATGTCTTGTGTTAGGTACGTGAGGCCCTCTACACATGTCGATATATTCTTCATGCTTATATAAATTGATAAGACCTTCTTCAGGAATTTCTTCAATTATTCGTAATTTAAAAGTCTCATCTCTTTCTTTAAAAGTTTTAATAGCCTCTTCTTTAGAAACTTGTAAGATTTTAACGTCATAATTTGTTTTTATTAATTTACTAATTCTATTTTCGATCTTTATTAAATCTTCAGGAGTAAAACTGTATTCAGAAAAAACATCGTAATAAAAACCATCTTCAATAACAGGCCCAATCGCCATTTTGATATTAGGGTAAATTTGTTTAACTGCATGGCCAATAAGGTGAGCAAAGGAATGTCTTATTATTTCGATTCCTTCTTTATCTTTTGATGTGATGATTACAACTTTGGAATCTCTATTTATAGGAATAGTTGCATCAAGAAGAACATCATTTACTTTCCCAGCAATTGTTGCTTTAGCTAATCCAGCGCCTATACTCTGAGCAATTTCAAGAATAGTTACTGATTTTTCGAAAACTTTTTTTGAACCATCAGGTAAAGTAATTATTGGCATAATTTATTTCTCCATTTCAAAGAATCCCAATTTTGATTTAACTCTTTTTAAAGTTTTATTTGCTAAATCTTCTGCTTTTCCCTTTCCTTCATCAAGGATTTTATTTAATTGATAGGGATCATTAATTAATAAATTATATTTTTTCTGAATAGGTTCTAGTGATTCAATAAGTTGTTCAGTAATTAATTTTTTAAATATCCCCCATCCAGTCTCTGAGAATTCTTTTTCACATTGAGGTATTTCTTTACCAGATAATATTGAATAAATCATCAAAAGATTTTTAGATTCTGGCCTCTCAGGGTTGTTAAACTCTATTCCTGTGTAACTGTCACTTTTTGCTCTTTTTATTTTTTTTGTGATTATTTCAGGAGGATCTAATAAGTTAATGCGACTCCCCTCATTAGGATCACTTTTGCTCATTTTTTTTGTACCATCAATTAAACTCATTATCTTTGAACCATTCTTCATGATGATTGGTTGAGGGATTTTTAAAATATTTTTATCCTTACTAAATCTGGCATTAATTCTCTGTTGTGCAATATCTCTGGCAAGTTCAAGATGTTGTTTTTGGTCCTCACCTACTGGTACGAAGTCAGCGTCATAAAGAAGAATGTCTGCAGCCATCAGTATTGGATAGTCAAATAATCCAATAGATACATTATTCCCTTGTTGTATGGATTTTTCTTTGAATTGAATCATTCTTTCCATCCAATTTATTGGGGTCATGCAATTTAATATCCAACAAAGTTCTGAATGTGCTGAAATCTGACTTTGGACAAAAATTGAGCATATTTTGGGATCTATTCCACAAGCAACGTATAAAGCCGCAGTAGAGATAGTGTTCTTGGATAATTCTTTGGGATTATATGAGGCTGTTATTGCGTGCAAATCAACTACACATAGAAATGTTTCATATTGCTCTTGAAGCGTAACCCAATTATTTATGGCCCCAAGCCAATTCCCAATATGTAAATCACCAGTTGGTTGAACTCCCGAAAGAATTCTTTTTTTATTTGCCATCCTCTTCTACTTCGCTAGATAGGATCTCCTCAGTTGATGTACTTTTAACAGGTCTTGCAAAAGGGTCAGGTGATGTTTTTGTCTTTTCTTCATAAGGATTTTGTGACTGTCTACTTGGAGAAGAGTTTTTATTATTTTTTGCATATTCTGTGATTGATGCAATCAATTCTTCGTCTTTGATCATTTCGCTCAGTGTTCTAACAGAGAAACCCAAAACTGCAACGGTAGATCTTAATTGAAAGGTCTCTTGTATTGATTTAACAGCTTTCATTTCGTTATCACTCAATCTTATGCGGAATCCTCCTCCATCTCTTCTGCCGCCCGATCTATCTCTGAAATTAGGTCTTTCATTGTTAGAACGACCTCTGTAATTTTCTTGTCCAGGATTATTGCTGAAATTTGAATTAGACATCTTGATGTTTCTAAAGTTATTTAAATAGTCTATTAACTTAGCATCTTGTTATGCAAGAAGTCTTTTAAAAAGGCTTAAATTTTTATCTTTTGATTAACGACTTATGAAATTTTGCTTTTCTCATTCACAACTTGCATTAAAATAAAGTTAGAAAAATAAAGTATTGTGTTTGATATTAGTAAAGACAACCTTTTAAAGGATTTCATAAAGTTCCCAAAAAAAAATCTTCTTTTTATCTTATTATTTTTAGGTTTTGGGGAATGGTTTGTAAGTGACTTAATTCATTTTGCAGGAGGTTCAATAGGATTTTTTGCGTTGTGTTTGGGGGGATATTTTTACTTGAAGAATGATAAGCCTAAATTTAATGAGCCAAATAATTTAGATGGTTGGATAAATTTATGCAATGAAGATTTAAATTTTTTTGAAGAACTTGAAGTAACAAATGAATTAGAAAAACAGAATTCAAAAAGACAAAAACTACTTGAATCGATTCTTAATAGATGTGAAAAAGAAAAAATAAGTTGCATTGGACAAAAGGATTATCAAAGTTTTCAATCTGTTTTGAAAAGTAATTTTAAAGCAGATAAGTTTGACTTTGATTTATACGAAAAACTGCCTAAATACAATTCTTCTCAGGTTATTCCAGAAGAAGCTTTGAAGAGTGATGCAATCTTGTATTTTATAAACTTGCCTTTGTCGGCAAATGATTTTTTGTGGCTAGAAAAGTTTCCTAAAAATATGCCAATCTGGTTGGTGGCTTTAACTTCCAACCAAATAGAAGCCAAGAATCAGATAGAAGACTTAAAGTCTCAAATTTCAAGTGACTTTTTAAACAAAATTATTACTTTTGATGTTAATAAAAATGAAATAACCAACATACCTTTTTCCTTAAGGAAGTTTTTCATAAGTTCATCTAAAAATATTAAAAATACAAAAAAAAGGCTCTTGAAAGAACTTCATGTTGCATGGCAATCTGAAATTGAAGGGATTAGAAGAATGCAGTTAAAAGGTATACAAAGAAAAAATCAAATTCTTGTAGCAACAACTGTTTTCTTATCTCCTATCCCATCAATTGATGTTATGGCAATGACAGTACTAAATTCTTTAATGATTAAAGAAATTAAGTCTATATGGGGATGTAATTGGTCTCCTGAAATTTTAGATAAAGTATCCAAAGAGATTTTAAAGACTGCAATTGCTCAGGGAGTTATTGAATGGAGTGGACAGACTCTAATTGGCATAACAAAATTACATGGCCCAAATTGGCTTGTCTCTGGAACATTTCAGGCTGTGAGTGCTGCTTATTTAACAAGAGTAGTCTCAAGTTCTTTGGCTGATTTCATGGCAATAACAAAAGGTGTAGAAGAACCTGATTTAGACTTTATCAAGAAAAATTCTGAAAAAATTGTTGAAAAAGCTTTTGAAAAAGAAAAAATAAATTGGAAAGGATTTATTTCTGATCTTAGGAAACCACTTATGAAACTTTCATTTAGTTCATAATCTAAGGATGAATGTTAAACATGAGAAAAAATATTCTTTTTTTAAGTTTGTTGCTTCTTGTTTCTCTTACTTCAGGCTCATGTAAGAAAATATCAAAAAATAATGAAACTAAAGAAGTAATACTTGCAAGTTTCACTGTTTTGGCGGACATAATTAGCAATGTTGCAAAAGATGATTTTATTGTTAGATCAATAACGAAACCTGGAGTTGAAGTTCATGGCTACCAACCAACTCCAAGTGATTTGGTAAATGCTTCTAGTGCTTTTGTTTTTATTGATAATGGATTTGGATTTGAATTATGGGCTGAAAAATTTGTTTCTAATTTAAAAGTTAAAAGAATTACTGTCGCGGAAGATTTAGATCCTATTTTTATCAGTGAAGATTTTTATAAAGGGAAACCCAATCCTCATGCTTGGATTTCTCCAAAAAGAGGGATCCTATACGTAGATATTATCGTGGATTCTTTATCAGAATTGAGGCCATCCAAAAGGACATTATTTGAAGAAAATGGAAAAATTTATAAAGATAAACTTTCTAAAATAGATAAAGAATTCTCACTTTTTATTAATAACTTAAATAAAGACAGGAGGTATCTAGTAAGTTGTGAAGGTGCTTTTTCGTATTTAACAAATGATTATGGATTAGAGGAAGTTTATTTGTGGCCAGTTAACGCTGAGAGTCAAATTACTCCTAAAAGAATGGCAAGAACAATTTCACTAGTTAAAGAAAAAAATGTTCCATCTGTATTTTGCGAAAGTACTGTAAGTAACGAATCTCAAATGGTTGTTGCAAACGAAACTGGGGCTAATTTTGGAGGAAATCTTTTTGTTGATTCATTATCTGATGAAAGTGGGCCTGCCAGTTCCTATATAAAAATGCTTGAGCATAATTTGGATTTGATAAAAAAAGGGCTTTTTTGAATTATGGAAACAATCAATTATCAAAACTTTAGGATTGAGGCAGAGAATATTTGCGTAGATTACAATGGAAAGGTAGCTTTGTATGATGCCAATTTAAGATTGAAACCTGGCCAGATTTGTGGGTTAGTAGGGATGAATGGGGCTGGTAAAACAACTTTTTTTAATGCTTTAACTGGCTTTGTAAATATTTCAAAGGGAAAAATTAGAATAAATGGAGAGTCAGTAAGATCTGCTCAAAAAGATCAGACAATTGCTTATGTTCCTCAAAATGAGGGAATTGATAGTCAATTTCCAATAAGTGTTTGGGATGTAGTGATGATGGGAAGATATGGTTCGATGAATATTTTTAGGTCTCCTAGAGAGTCCGATGTTCAGGCGGTTAAAGATGCTATTGAGAGAGTTGATCTTACTGATCATTTATCTACACCCATTGGAAACTTATCTGGAGGCCAGAGAAAACGAACTTTTTTGGCTAGAGCAATTGCGCAAAGAGCATCAATATTACTTCTTGATGAGCCTTTTTCAGGTGTTGATATAAGAACTGAGAAACTTATCTCGGAATTATTTATTCAATTTAAAAATGAGGGGAAAACCATATTATTATCAACGCACGATATGATTCATGTCCGTGAATTTTGTGATTTGGTTCTTTTAATAAATAAAACTGTTGTAGCTTATGGCGAAACCTCTGAAGTGTTTACCCCGGAAAATATTACAACCACTTTTGGAGGGATCTCACCTGATTCCTTGTTTGGACCTGAATCCTAAATTTTAAATTGTATGGAGCTCTGTTCTTTTTTAACTTTAGATTCATTCATCAAAGATCCTTTAACTCATGATTTCATGAGAAAAGCACTTCTTATGAGTTCATTAGTTGCAGCTGTTTGTGGCTTTCTTTCAAGTTATTTGACTCTTAAAGGATGGGCTTTGATGGGAGATGCAGTCTCACATTCGGTAATGCCTGGTGTTGTGGTTGCTTATGCATTAGGTCTTCCTTTCTCATTAGGGGCATTTATTTTCGGGGTTGGTTCTGTTGCCTTGATAGGGTTTATTAAGCAGAAATCTAGAGTTAAGGAAGATACTGTTATTGGGTTGGTATTTACTGGATTTTTCGCTCTTGGAATCGTATTGGTTTCTAAGATTAAAAGTAATATTGATCTGCATTCTATTCTTTTTGGTAGTCCATTAGGAATATCACTTTCAGATGTAAAACAAACCATATTCATTTCTTTATTGGTAGTAATCCTTTTATCAATTTTTAGAAAAGATTTAATGCTTTATTGTTTTGATCCCAGGCATGCAAAAACAGTTGGGATTAACGTGTTTTTTCTTCATTATTTACTGCTCACATGTTTATCTTTGGCAGCTGTTGTGGGCTTACAGTCGGTTGGAATTATTTTAGTAGTTGCAATGTTGATTACACCAGGGGCTACAGCATATTTACTGACGGATAAGTTCGATAATATGACGGTAATTTCAGTATTAAGTGCCATTATCTCAAGCCTAATAGGAATCTATGTTAGTTTTTGGTTTGATCTTGAAACAGGTGGATCAATTGTCTTAGCACAAACTTTTATATTTTTATTTGCCTTTTTATTCGCTCCAAGATACGGAATATTTAAGTTAAAGAAATTATTTAATGGGTATAAATGATAGTGGTGGAAGAAACTTTAAATAAAAAATGGAATTGGTGGCCATTATTCCCCTTATATCCTTATGGAAAAAAGAAAACAATTTTCAGAGAATTAATTCCTGATCAAATATGGTCCTTGGAACAAATACAGGGACTTTATTATGTGGCGGTTCCAATAAGAATGACGGTAATAAAGGTTGATGATGGATTGATGCTAATAAATCCACTACCTCCGACAAAAGAATTAATAAATGAGTTAGAAAAACTAATTGCGATTCACGGCAAAGTAAAAACAATAATTCTACCGAGTGCCTCTGGACTAGAACATAAAATCGGACTGCCAGCTCTTTCAAGAATTTTTAAAGATGCTGAAATTTGGCTTTGTCCTGGACAATGGAGTTTTCCCATAAATCTCCCACTAGATTTTTTAGGAATTCCATCAAAAAGATCAAGATTACTTTTTGAGGATGGTACTCCACATTCAAACGCCTTTAAATGGTCTTCATTAGGTCCACTGAATTTAGGTCTTGGAAGATATCAGGAGATAAGCTGTTTTCATTATCCTACAAAAACTCTGCATGTAACAGATGCAATAGTTGGAATAGACTCAACACCACCTGAGATATTTAATTTTGATCCAACACCACTTCTTTTTCATGCTAGAGAGAGAGGAGATGAACCTTTGATTGACTCCATCGAACAAAGAAAAAAAGGATGGAAAAGGTTAGTCTTGTTTTCTTCTTTTTTGAAACCAGGAAAATTAAATATTCCACCTTTAAAAAAAATATTTGATAATTCATTCAAAAAAGACCTTAGAAATTGGAGATCTCATTTCGGTATTTATCCCTTTTTATGGGATGAAGATTGGGAATCCTCTCTTATTGAAATAATGGGTAAAGATACTCCTAAGATTCAAATTGCACCAGTTTTACAAAAATTAATTTTTCCGCGTTCAAAAGAAGTTTTACTTAAATGGTTAGAAAATATCAAGTCTTTTGAAGATATGGAATATTTAATTCCAGCTCATTTTACAGCCCCTATAAAATTTACAATAGAAGATTGTCAAAAATTAATTAATGAAATTAATTCCCAAAAGTGGGACAAACTTCCTGAGGATAATAAATTTTTAATGGGTTTATATAAAAAGTTGTTTGAACTAGGAATAATTCCTGAAGAAGTTAATCTTTAAAAACTATTCTTCAATAGACATGTTTTCATCATTTTTAAGAGTATGTTCAAGCTCTTTTCTTTGCTCCATTTGTCTTAAGAAATATCCTGTCATCATTGCAGAAGATAATAAATTAGCAATGTTGTCTTTTGAAGATGTTATTTTTACATCAAATTGATCAGAAGGAAGCATTCCAAGAAGACCTTGAACATTATGTCTAATAATTTCTTGAATATCTTCACTAGCTGATTTTGCTACTCTTTGCAGAACTTCTGGAGATTGTTTTTGTAAATATTGGATTAGATCATTCTCATCGTTTGGATCATTATTTTCAGTAGCAAGAAATTCTGGATTAAACATTTCTACAACTTCAAGATATAAAAACCCTACAACATCACGTACCCATTAATCTAAATTATTAAGGGCAGGGAACCGAATAGGTCCAATTTTGTTGAAAGGCCAATATCTAAAAATAGCTTTACCAATAACCTTTTCATATGGTAAAAATCCCCAAATATGTGAGTCCATACTGTTATTTCTATTATCTCCCATCACCCATAATGATTCTTCAGGGACAATAAATGGCCCCATTGAATAATTAATATTTTTGTCAAAAACGTAATTGTTTTGAGCGATATCATTTAAGAAAAGGTTACCATCTCTTACTTCTACCTTGTCTCCAGGTATTGCAATTACTCTTTTTATTAGTGCAGTATCTGCTTTATAACCAGCATTAATTAATTGTTCTGGAACGTTAAAAACAACTATTTTATTTTTTAATTTTGAAAGATTTGATTTGGATGTGATTTTGGGGGTTAGTTTCTCAACAAGAATTTTATCTTGTATTTGAAGAGTTGGAAGCATTGAACCAGATGGAATCCATCTTGGCTCTATAACCTGCCATCGTATAATTAAAGCTATAAATATCCAGATTAAAAGATTTTTTAAATCCTTTATTATTGAATTTCTTTTTTCTTGAGTTGTAGCCATGTTTTATTTAATTCAGTTATAAGGAAAATCCCAAAGCATTTATATAAATTATGACATCATCTATTGAATGCAAAAATTTTCTTAGAAGTTTACAACTTTTGAATCTTCTTATAAAAATAGGAGTTCAAAATTTAATAATATGTCCTGGAAGTAGATCAGCACCTTTAGCAATAGCTGCTGGAGAATTAAATAAATTAGGACTGGTAAATATTTTTAATTCGATAGATGAGAGATCTGCGGGATTTCATTCTCTTGGAATTTCTGCTGCATCAGGGAATCTTTCTTTAGTTATTACGACTTCTGGGACTGCTGTAAGTAACTTATTGCCAGCAGCAGTTGAGGCAGACCGATCTTGTAAAGGTATTATATTTCTTACTGCTGATAGACCCTTAAGATTAAAAAATTGTGGCGCCAATCAAACAGTAAATCAAGAAGATTTTTTGAGTTCAGTCTGCAGAAGAGTTTTAAGTACAAATCTAGATGGACTTCATGAAACACAAGAAAATGAAATCTTGAATTTAGTTCGAACTATTGAGAAACAAATATCAACCTTCCCTGGTCCTATTCATTTAAATATTCCAATAGATAAGCCTTTAGATATTTCATTTTTAAATAAAAAAAATGTTTTAAAGGTTTTTGAGAGAATTTATTTAAAGAAAAAATATATATTTCAGGAAGTTGAAATAAAGTCTGATAAAAACAAATTCTTCGAAATTTCAAAAAATTTAAATTTAGATAAATCCGGCATTATTTTGGTAGGTCCCTATCAAGGTTCCATAAATGATTTAACTTCTTTCAATAAGTCTTTAGAAAGATTACAACAGATTACTGGTTGGCCAGTATTTGCTGATCCTGTTTCAGGTGTTTATTCTGGTTTGAGAGGACTAGTCGTGAATTGGGAATTAGTCTTAAAAAAAAATAAAAATTCAATAAATTGTCATCAACTTTTGAGGATTGGCCCTATGTCATCCTCAATTGATTTGGAGAAGTTTTTATTAAACTTCAAAGGGATACAAATTCTTATAAAAGAAAAAAACTACAGAAAATTGGACCCTTTAAAAAAATCATTTGAATATGATTTTGGGCTATCAAATTTTACTACTCTCTTGTTAGCAGAATTATCAATTAACGATAAAAATAAAAAGCCTCTTACTCCCATGGCTCTAGGTCTAATGGAGGAAGGCGAGCTGATTAAAAAAATTTTAAAAGAGAAAATTACTGATGATCATCAAATTACTGAGTATATGCTTGCAAATCTTGTTCCAAAACTTTGGCCAGCTGAAAATCCAATAATGCTCTCGGCGAGTAGCCCGATTAGAGATTGGCTCACATTTTCAGAAAATGGTACTTTAACAAGAAATTGTTTCAGCTTTAGGGGCGCTTCCGGCATAGACGGTACTTTATCTATTGCATTAGGTATTTCTAGAATTAAAAATCCTCTACTTCTTGTGACTGGAGATTTGGCTTTTATTCATGATATAAACGGTTGGCTGATTGAAAATTCAATTGATATGAATTTAATAATTCTTCTAATAAATAATAATGGCGGAAATATATTTAATCGTATTTATAAAAAAAATTTAAAAGAAGATGAATTAAAAAAACTATTTCTTATGCCAAAAGAAATAAACTGGCCAAAACTCGCAGAGGGGTATCAAGTAAAGTTTAAAAGTGTGGCAAATTTTAAAAAATTACGAGAGGCATTAGATTGGAGCATTTCTATACAGAAATCTGTAATAATTAAAGTTGATGTTGATCCAGAAAATGAAATTTGTGAAAAAAATGCCTTGCTAGAAAAAATAATTGGCAGTTAAATTTATCATTTTCTATCTTTAATAATTAGATTTCATGAAAGTATTACCTGGAAAAACAACTTTAAATTGGTCAGAATGCAAATCTTATGAGGATATATTGTTTCACAAATCAGATGAGGGAATCGCGAGAATTGCAATTAATCGGCCTGAAAAAAGAAATGCATTTAGGCCACAAACTGTAGATGAACTCATTGACGCATTTGATATCGTAAGAAATGATGAAACTATTGGCGTAGTTCTCTTTACAGGTGCGGGACCTGACAAGAGAGGTATTTATTCTTTTTGCTCTGGAGGTGATCAGAGTGTAAGGGGTAAAAATGGATATAAAAATGATGAGGGGAAGCAAAGATTAAATGTACTTGAACTTCAAAGATTAATAAGAAGTTTGCCTAAAGTGGTTATTGCTTTAGTACCTGGTTTCGCAATTGGAGGAGGGCAGGTACTACATTTAATTTGTGATCTCAGTATCGCCTCTGAAAATGCAATATTTGGTCAAACAGGTCCAAGAGTTGGTAGTTTTGATGCGGGTTTTGGATCTAGTTATTTGGCAAGAATTGTTGGTCAAAGAAAAGCAAAAGAAATTTGGTTTTTATGTAGAAAATATAATTCCAAAGAAGCTCTTAATATGGGCTTGATAAATGCAATTACAAAGATTGAAGAATTAGAAGCTGAGGGTGTAATCTGGGCAAGAGAGATTTTACGAAATAGTCCAACTGCTATTCGTATTCTTAAAGCTTCATTCAATGCGGAGAATGATGGGATTGCGGGTATTCAAGAATTATCTGGATACACTACCCAATTATTTTATTCGACTGAAGAAGCTCAAGAAGGTAGAGATGCCTTTCTTGAAAAGCGTCCACCAGACTTTTCTGACTATAAGTGGACACCCTAGTTTATTTTCAAAAGAACTTTTTAAATAATTATCAATGAGAATTCTTCTTGCCGCTGCTGAATGTGCTCCAATGATCAAAGTTGGAGGTATGGGAGATGTGGTTGGTTCGTTACCTCCATCTTTGATAAAACTTGGCCACGATGTAAGGGTAATAATTCCAGGATACGGTAAATTGTGGAGTCTTTTAGAGGTATCGAATGAACCAGTCTTTAGAGCAAATACAATGGGCACTGATTTCGCCGTATATGAAGCAAAACATCCCATACATAATTATGTGATTTACCTAGTGGGTCATCCAATATTTGATTCTGACCAAATATATGGAGGCGAAAATGAGGACTGGCGCTTTACATTTTTTGCCAGTGCCACTGCAGAATTTGCCTGGAATTGTTGGAAACCTCAAGTTCTCCATTGCCATGATTGGCACACTGGAATGATTCCTGTGTGGATGCATCAGGACCCTGAAATTAGTACTGTCTTCACAATTCATAATTTAAAATACCAAGGCCCTTGGAGATGGAAACTTGAAAAAATGACTTGGTGTCCTTGGTATATGCATGGTGACCACACAATGGCTGCGGCTATGTTGTATGCAGATAGGGTCAATGCTGTTTCTCCTACTTATGCGGATGAAATTAAAACTCATGAATACGGAGAAAGCCTTGAAGGATTACTTAATTACATTTCAGGTAAATTAAGGGGAATTCTTAATGGTATTGATCTTGATGAATGGAATCCAGGCAAAGATCCAGTTTTACCTGCAAAATTTAGTATTAAGAATTTAGAAAATAGGCTAGAAAATAAAAAAATTCTGCAGAGAGAAATGGGTCTTGAAGTTAATCCTAAAAAATATCTTTTAGGTATGGTCAGTAGGTTAGTTGATCAGAAAGGGGTTGACTTACTTCTACAAGTTTCAAGAAGACTTTTAGCATATACAGATTCGCAAATAGTTGTTTTAGGGACTGGAGATAGATATTTAGAGTCAGGATTATGGCAACTTGCATTAGATTACCCAGGAAGATTTTCAGTATTCCTTACATATGATGATTCTTTATCAAGACTTATATATGGTGGGTCTGATGCATTTTTAATGCCAAGTAGATTCGAACCTTGTGGCATTAGTCAACTACTTGCTATGAGATATGGTTCTATTCCAATAGTAAGGCGAGTAGGAGGTTTAGTTGATACAGTTTTACCTTATGATCCAGAAAATAATAGTGGAACTGGTTTTTGCTTCGATCGCTTTGAACCTATAGATTTCTATACATCTTTAGTAAGGTCATGGGAGGCCTTTAGGCATAAAGAGAGTTGGGAGTTATTGCAAAAAAGAGCAATGAGCCAAGAGTTTAGTTGGCAAAGATCCGCACTGGAATACGAAGTCATGTATAAAGATGTTTGTGGAATAAAAGAACCATCTCCAGATTTTGCTGAAGTTGAAAAATTCTCTTACGGACAATCGGCTGATCCATCTTTAAAAAAGGTTTGACTTAATCTTTTCATGGAATTCTCTTTATCAGAATTAAACAATGTTTTGGGGGATATTAAAAATCTGAGCGAGGGCAAAAGAGATTTTTTAAATTTTAAAAATATAAGTATTGATAGTAGAACTTTATTAAAAAATGATCTTTTTATAGCTATAAGGGGTAAAAACTTTGATGGACATAGTTTCCTTCCAGATGTTTTAGATAAAGGAGTTAAATCAGTAGTAATTAAAAAAGGGATGCAGAGATTACTTCCTAGTAATTTTCCTTATTGGGTTGTAAATGACACATTAGAGGCATTTCAAAAATTAGCATTGCTAAAAAGAAAAAAATTAAATATCCCTATTATCGCAATAACTGGTTCAGTGGGTAAAACAACTACAAAAGAAATGATTGGGGGAGTTTTAAATAAACTTGGAAAAATTAAATTATCTCATGCAAATTTTAATAATGAGATTGGAGTTGGCCTTACTATTCTTTCTACAGATATAGAAGATCAAGCTTTAGTTCTTGAGATGGGGATGAGAGGCCTTGGACAGATTGAGAATTTATCTAAATATAGTGAACCCGATATTGCAGTTATTACTAACATAGGCTCAGCTCATATTGGATTATTAGGTTCAAAAAAAAATATTACTTTTGCAAAATGTGAAATTAGTAAGTTCTTAAATCCGGAAGGAGTCGTAATAATTCCCGCAAATGATCCATTCCTAGAAAAAACTTTAAAGGAATTTTGGAAAGGTAGACTTATAAAAGTAGAACTATTAAATATAGAAAATCAAAAGGAAAGTTTCAGGAAAGATGATAATTTGCGAGGATTTTATAATCGTTCGAATAAAACAATAATAATCGATGAAAATACCTTTGAAATTCCATTTGAGGGTTTTCACAATGCTTCGAATTTCTTATTTGCTTATGCAGTTGCCAAAGAGCTAGGCATTGATTTTGAAAGTTTTAATAAATTTGATTTTGCGATTTTAGGTGGAAGGAATAAAATTCTTAAATCAGTAAAAACAAATATATATGATGAAACATATAATGCTTCGCCAGAGTCAGTTAAAGCATGTATTGAAAACCTGCTTGAAAAACCGAGAAATAAATTTTTTATATTTGGAAGTATGCAAGAATTGGGAAAAGAATCTGAAAAATTTCATAAAGAAATATTCAACTTAATTAATAATTCAGACATAGAAAAGTGTTTATTTATTTGCGATAAAAAAAATGAAAAGATTTATAGCGATTATCTAAAAGATAAGAAAAAATTTTTAGTTTTTAATAATATCAACGATGTACCTAAAGAGATAAATAAATCCACAAAAAGAGGTGATTCTATTCTTATAAAAGGGAGTAGATGTTGGCAACTTGAAAAAATTATTGAATTAATCAATTAGATCAGGATTTCTTTCTTTCCCAATTTTCTATATTTACTTGCTTAGTTCTTGATATTGCTAACGAATTATCTTTGGAGTCTTTAGTGATCACTGAACCAGCTCCTGTTGTAACTGATTCCCCGAGATTTATTGGCGCTACAAAAACTGTATTTGCACCAATACTGGAATTTTTACCAATTTTCGTTTGATGTTTTTTCTGACCATCAAAATTTGCAGTAATAGTACCCGCTCCAATATTTGTAGATCTTCCAATAATAGAATCGCCAATATAACTTAAATGGTTTACTTTAGATTCTTCCTCTAATTGACTATTTTTGATTTCAACAAAATTTCCTACTTTGCTAAAGGAAGATATTTTGGAATTAGGTCTTATATGACTATAAGGGCCAATTTTTATATTATCCATTATATGAGAAGCATAAACAGTAGAGTTTGAAATTTCACAATTTAATCCCACAATAGAATTCTCAATAAAAGTATTTGGTCCAATAATGCAATGACTATTTATTTTGGTATTTCCTCTTATATGTGTATTAGCCTCTATAATCACATCCTTACCAATTTCAGCTTCTTCACTAATTGAACAACTTGCTTTATTTATAAAAGTTACACCATTAAGCATATGCTTTTCTTTAATTAAATTCTGAATACTTTCCTCGCACTCGGATAGTTGAATTCTGTTATTAATACCTTGAAGCTCTCCATTATCCTCTACCTCGAGGCTTAAGGAATTTTTTAGCAAAGATATTGTATCTGTTAAGTAAATCTCTTTTTGATTATTATTACTTTGCAAGGTATTAATTATTTCTGACAAGTTACCCCAGTTAAAACAGTAAACACCTGCATTTATTAACTGGGTTTCTCTCTCTAGATCATTGCAGTCTTTCTCTTCAACAATTCTCTCTATAAAATCCCCCTTCAAAAAAACTCTGCCATATCCATGAGGATTTGTTTTCTTTGTAGTAATTAAAGAAACATCAGAATTTTTTGAATCATGTAAATATAAAAGTCTTTTTAGAGTACTAGGCCTAATAAGTGGCAAATCGCCGTTAAGTACCAAAAGTTTGCCTTCATGTTTTTTTACTTCTCTACAAAGTACCTGGATAGCGTGACCCGTTCCTGATTGAGGTTCTTGAATAACAACATGGATTTTTTTATCGTTTGGTATTGACTTTTGGACTTCTTTTGATTTGTGTCCAGTAATTACGAAAATTTGATCAGGTTTTAATTCGGCACATGAATCAATTACTCTTTGCAGAAGACTTTTACCAGAAATTTTATGTAAAACTTTTGGCAATGAGCTTTCCATCCTAGTGCCTTTGCCTGCCGCTAATATCGCAACACTTAACATGTTTATTGGAAATCCTTATTTAAATCTTACTCTTAACGGATAACTTCGTCATTTCCCACTTGTGCCTCCATTTATTTGTAGATAATAAATTTGAGAATAATTGCTCATTTAATCTTCTATTGATTATATCGTCTTTGCTTGAGTTTAAATCTTGATCTCTATATGGAATACTAGCTTTAGTTAAGAGGTGTTCCTCTTCCATTAAAGATAACTTTTCAAAATTGAAATTAGGTTTCAATTTATTCTTATCAAATTTTGATATTGCGACAGTTCCCAGACTCCAAAAAGTTCTGTTTTTAAAACTTGGCTTAATACTAAAAATTTCTAATCCAAGATTTCTTAAAGTTTTTCTTACTGCCGCTGAAGAAGAATAAGTTATTAAATAACCCTGAGAATTAAGATTTTCTACGACTTTAGATAAAAATTCAATTGTCCATACTTGTGGGCATTTTTGAGGAGAAAACCCATCTAAATAAATCAGATCGAATTTAATAGATGAAGGAATAATTTTGATTTTTTCTCTAGCATCACCCCACAAAACACTGCACTTAAAAAATTGATCCTCAAAGTAATCTTTTCGATATAGTGATTCAAATATTGTTTTGACTTTTGGAGCCCATAAATTAAGGAAAGATTCATTTCTAAGTGAATATTCAAGAGGCTTTTTATCAATCTCCAATGCATATAAATTTAAATACGATTTTTGTTTAATTAATTCATCTAATAAAGAAGCGGAATTGTATCCTAAACCAAAACATATATCCAAAACATTAATAGATTTACCCTTAAATCTTTGCAAATTAGAGGAAGATGTAAACTTCAACTTTGTTTCCTCCAATGCGCCTAATAAACTATGGAAGTTCTCTTGAAAAAACTCACTTCTTAAAGAGTAACTACCATCTTTAGTTAAAACTTCTATTAATTCAGACAAAAGCTTTAGCCTAGTTAGTTAGTTTGGCAAGCTCTTCCCAAAAAGTGGGATACGAGACGCTAGCTGCATCTGCCCTCATGATTTTTGAGGTGCCTTTGGCAAGAAGCGAAGCAATAGCAAGACTCATTGCTACTCTATGATCTGTCTCACTATCTACCTCTGCAGAATGAAATTTTGATTGCCCATTAATAATTAACCCATCCTCTTTTTCTATTATTTCAGCACCGAATTTTTGTAACTGTCGTGCCATGACTTTTAATCGATCTGTCTCCTTAACTCTTAATTCTTTTGCATCCTTAATTTCAGAAACTCCATTACAAAAACAGGCAGCCACAGTAAGGATAGGAATCTCATCTATAAGTTTTGGAAGAATATCTCCTTCAATAGTGAATGATCTTAAATTATTTGAAGTTATTACTTTAATAGATCCAATAGGTTCACCTGCAATAGTCGATTTATCTAAGATCTCATAATTACACCCCATTGAATCCATTACATTTAAAATCCCTGTTCTAGTCGGATTTAATCCGACATTCTGAATTAAAACCTCTGAATTTGGAACAATAGATGCAGCAATCATCCAAAAAGAAGCAGAGCTTATGTCTCCAGGAATCAATACTCTCTGGCCAATTAAGCTGCCCCCTGACTTAATAACTATATTCCTTCCTAATTCTCCTCGAATACTGATGTTTGCTCCAAATGCTTTTAACATTCTTTCAGTATGATCTCTTGAAGATGCTGGTTCAATAACAGAAGTGGTTCCAGAAGCTTTTAGGCCTGCCAATAAGATTGCTGATTTTACTTGAGCACTAGCTACAGGGGTTCCAATAACACATCCTTTTAGTTTGTTCCCATTAATTGAGATTGGAGCTTTGTTTCCTTTTTCTCTACCAAAAATTTTGCCGCCCATCAATGATAATGGTTTGCCTACCCTCTCCATTGGCCTTTCATTAAGAGAAATATCTCCTGTTAAGATAAAATTCTTGCCTTCTTCACCGGCAAGTAACCCCATTAATAATCTCATGGTGGTTCCCGAATTCCCACAATTTAAAATTTCTTTCGGCTCTTTTAACCCATCAAGACCCAAACCTGAAATAGTAAAAGACTCATTTTTTTTTATTTCTGGAATATTTACACCTAATTTTCTTAAACAATCAGCAGTTGAAAGTGGATCTTCAGAATGTAAAAACCCCTCAATAGTCGTCTCACCCTCAGCAATACTGCCTATTATTAAAGCTCTATGAGAAATAGATTTATCTCCAGGTACTTTTACTTTTCCTTTTAAATTAATTCCACCTTTTATTGTGCGGATATTATTCATTTTCAAATTAAATACTTGATAAGATTTCTGTAAAAACAAATTAGTTATATATTATCAATAAGTTTGTTTTAAAAAAAAAATAATCAATTTAAGTAACTCTTTTCTATAATAAAATCAGAAAAAAAGGACTTGATTATTAATCTTACTTATTATCACGTTGCAAAGGATGTTCCAGAAATAAGTCCAGACATTGCAGTAGTAATTGATGTTTTAAGAGCTACAACCACAATCTCTTGGGCTTTAAAAAATGGAGCTGATTCAATACAAGTTTTTGCAGATTTAGATTTATTAAAAGAATCTGCAATTAAGTGGCAAGCTGAAAAGAGACTAATGCTTGGAGAGAGAGGCGGAAAGAAGATTGAGGGCTTTGATTTAGGGAATTCTCCTCTATCAGTTACAAAAAAAGTTGTTAATGGTAAAAGACTATTTATGAGTACGACTAATGGGACTAAATCATTGCAAAAAGTTCAAAATGCTAAGCATTTATTTGCTATGGGTCTCCCAAATAGAAAAGCAGTTGCCGAAAAAATCATTTCATTAAAAAGTGAAAATGTTTTAATACTTGGCAGTGGTTGGGAAGGTTCTTATTCACTTGAGGATTCTTTAGCTGCTGGTGCTTTGGCCTCATACCTAAAACAGAACTGTGATTTTGAAATTAATATTCTGAATGACGAATTACAAGCTGCTTTGGCACTTTGGGATTTTTGGAAAAATGATATTTTGAAATGTTTAAAAACTGCAACCCATGGCAAAAGATTGACAAGTCTTGGAGATTATGAGGATGATTTTAAATGTTGCTCTGAACTTGATTGCTTAGATATTGTTCCAGCTCAAGTTGAAAGAGGTGTGATTCGTGCCTCATGAATTACTAATTGGTTCACTTGGAGTAAAGCCTTGACTGATTTTTTGGTTGCTGCATTGCAAATTACGAGTACTTCGAATGTTGATGCAAATTTTGTTGAAGCAGAAGAACAGATTGAACTAGCCGCTAGAAGAGGTGCTGAGTTAATAGGATTGCCTGAGAATTTTGCTTTTTTAGGAGGAGATGATGAAAAACTTACATTGGCTTCTGAACTGTCAGTGAAGTGTACAAATTTCCTCAAAACTATGTCGCAAAGATATCAAGTATTTCTTTTGGGAGGAGGGTATCCGGTTCCTGCAGGTGATGACACTCATACTTTTAATAGGTCAGCACTATTTGGGAAGGATGGACAGATTCTTGCAAAATATGACAAGATTCACTTATTTGATGTTGATTTGCCAGATGGAAATTTATATAAAGAATCATCTACAATTTTATCTGGGGAGGAGTACCCACCTGTTGTAGAAGTTCCAGGCTTATGCAAAATAGGATTATCGATTTGTTACGACGTTAGATTTCCTGAACTTTATAGATACTTGTCTTCAAATGGGGCAGAGCTAATTATGATTCCTGCAGCTTTTACCGCATTTACTGGAAAAGATCATTGGCAAATTTTGTTACAAGCAAGAGCAATTGAGAATACAGCATATGTAGTTGCTCCAGCTCAAACGGGGGTTCATTACGGCAGAAGGCAAAGTCATGGCCATGCAATGGTAATTGACCCATGGGGTACAGTTTTGTCTGACGCGGGGAAAACTCAGGGAGCTGCAATCGCACCTGCAGATAAAGAAAGAGTAAAGAAAATTAGGGAGCAGATGCCAAGCCTTAAACATAGAAAAAACAAATTGTTTTCAAACTAATGATAAGGTTTTTAGATAATAAACTTGTTCGTTATTTATCGGTTTTTTTATTTTTAAATTCTGCAATCCCTCCAGTTAAATCTTCAAGTGCTCTTGCAGCATGGGCTATAAAAGAAAATGGGGTTTTAGAATTAAGAACTAAGACAAACACAAATTTAAAAGCATATTTTCAAAAGGCTAACCAAATATCTGGAGATAGATTCTGGATAGATTTTCCCGGAGAATTAAAAAATCCTAGATCAATAAAAGGTAATGGCCCAATAAAAGAAATTAGATTAGGTAAACCAATTCCTGGTAAAACAAGACTAGTAATTGAATTTAATGAAGAGACTTATTTGAAACCTTTGACTTGGCGAATGGTTGGCTTAGATCAAAACAGGTGGAGAATTAAACTATTTGCCCCCAAATATTCATTTAAAAAGATTGGTGAAGGTTTAGTTGTTAAGAGAAAAGGAGATATTAAATCAAAACAAAACTCAATATATAATAAGAAAAGAAATTCTAATTATTTAAAATTACCAGAAGTAAAACGAAATAAATTTTTGGTTGTTATCGATCCAGGGCATGGAGGTCCTGATCCAGGAGCAGTAGGTATTGCAGGTATTAGGGAAACTGATGTTGTTTTGGAGGTTTCCAAAATAGTAAAAAAATTACTTTCTGAGAAAGGTGTCAGAGTAAGGTTAACTAGAAAAAACGAAGTTGATTTGGATTTACCTCCTAGAGTTTCCTTCGCTAACAATATGGATGCAGATATTTTTGTAAGTATTCATGCAAATGCCTCAAGAGGTAAAAGAAGGGATATTAATGGGTTAGAAACCTTTTACTATAGAGGTTGGAAAGGTAAATATCTTGCTAAAAAAATTCAAAAACAAATTCTTAGAGTTTCACCTGGTAGTCCTGATCGAGGAGTTAAACAAGGTAGATTTTATGTAATTAAAAATACTAGGATGCCAGCGGTGCTTGTGGAAATTGGTTTTTTAACAGGAAGATTAGATGCAAGAAGATTAGAAAAATCAACCCATCGTAAAAGATTAGCTTATGCAATCGCAAAAGGCATTCTTGAATATCTTTACAAAATAGGGTGAAGCTTAAAATAGGTATATTTGATAGTGGTATAGGTGGTTTTACTATCCTTAATTCTTTACTAAAAACTCGTAAAGATGTAGAAGTTTTTTATTTGGCGGATACAAAAAGAATCCCTTTTGGGAATAAAAATTTTAAAGAAATAAGATTAATTGCTAAAGAGATTTGCTATTTTTTTGAAGATAAGAATTTAGATGCCCTTTTAATAGCTTGTAACACTACAAATGCATGTGCACTTGATATTCTAGAAAAAAACTTAAGAATTCCTTGTTTTGATCTTATAAACTCTGTATCTGAAATAGTTGATAAGCAAATAATTGGTGTCTTAGCAACGCAAACAACAGTTAGATCTTCATATTACAAAAAAGCTATTAACTCTAAAAAGCATAATTTGAAAATATTTCAAAAAGAATGTCCAGAATTTGTATCAGAAATTGAAAAAGAAAAGCTTGATTTTTTAAAATTAAATAATCTTTCTGATTTGTATTTAAAACCACTATTAAGTAAAAATATTGAAGAATTAATACTCGGATGTAGTCATTATCCGCTGATTTATGACTTTTTAAGAAAAAAAATAAACTCAAATATAAAAATTATTGATCCATCGGAAGCATTGATAAAAAAATTTAATAAATTTTTTACTATTCCAAAAACTGACCACTATGAGAGTATTTCCCTCGAAAATGTAAAATTTTATGTTACTTCCGAAAGCGATAAGTTTTCTAAAAAAGTAAAACTTTGGCTTGGAATTAATAAAGAAATTAGGTTGGTTAACCTCCGAAGTAATGTTTGATTCTTTAATATATATGAGAGGTCAAACATGAATACAGTAACAAAGCTACTACAACCAGTTGAAAATGATCTTGATGATCTTATTTTAGAACTGAAAAATTTAATAGGAGCTGGTCATCCAATTCTTCAAGCTGCAGCGGAACACCTTTTTAGCGCTGGGGGAAAAAGACTGAGACCAGGTATTGTTTTATTAATATCAAAAGCAATATCCTATGAATTTTCTTTGACAAATAAACATAAGAGGCTTGCTGAAATAACTGAGATGATTCATACAGCTTCATTAGTTCATGATGATGTTGTTGATGAGGCATCCACGAGAAGAGGAGTAGATACAGTACATAGTAGATTTAATACAAGAGTAGCTGTTCTAGCGGGTGACTTTTTATTTGCTCAAGCAAGTTGGCACCTAGCAAATCTTGATAATGTAGATGTAGTCAAATTACTCAGTAGAGTGATAATGGATTTAGCAGAAGGAGAAATCAAACAAAATTTAAATAGATTTGATTCGGCTCAATCTTTTTCCAAATACATCAATAAAAGCTATTGTAAAACAGCATCATTAATAGCAAATAGTTGTAAGGCCGCTGGAGTTTTGAGTGGGATTACTGATGAAAAATTGAACTCTTTGTACGATTTTGGCAAAAATATTGGTTTAGCATTTCAAGTTGTTGATGACATACTTGACTTTACTGGAAACGATAAACAACTTGGAAAACCTGCGGTAAGTGATCTTGCAAGTGGGTATCTTACTGCGCCAGTTTTATATGCCTTAGAAGAAGATAAGAAATTATCAGTTCTTATAAACAGAGAACTTGCTGAAAAAGATGATTTAGATGATGCTCTTAGTATCATTATGAATTCAAATGCTATCGAAAGTTCTAGAAAACTAGCTGAGGATTTTGCAATGCTTTCTAAAGAAGCTATAGCCTGGCTTCCTGATTCGGAGTACAAGAGAGCTTTGCTGGCTCTCCCAGAATTTGTTCTCAGCCGTATTTATTAGAAATATTAAAAATAAATTATTCCAGCTTAATTAATATTAAAATTTTTTTAAATCATAATTTTTTCGACTAAGTTTATTATGCATAGATTTATTTAATGTCATTAGATAAAAAAAATTCAATCAATAACATACTTGAAGAAAAAAGAATTTTCCCTCCATCAAAAAAATTTTTAGAAAACTCAAATATTAGCTCTAAAGAAGAACTATTAAGTCTAAAAAAGCAAGCTTCAGATAATCCTATTCAATTTTGGGAATCTTTTGCAAAATCTGAATTAGATTGGTTTGAGCCATTTCAAACTGTATTAGATACAGATAATGAACCCTTTTTTAAATGGTTTAAAGAAGGGAAACTCAATATTACATATAACTGTTTAGATAGACACATTAAGCGAGGGCTTGGAGGAAAGACTGCACTTATATGGGAAGGTGAACCCGGAGATAGCAAAAAATATACTTACGAAGAACTTCTAAAAGAGGTATGTAAAGCAGCTAATGCATTAAAAGCAATTGGGGTAAAAAAAGGAGATTTGGTATGTATTTATATGCCTATGATTCCTGAAGCGATGTTTGCGATGTTAGCTTGTGCAAGAATTGGCGCTCCTCATTCAGTTGTCTTCGGAGGATTTTCTTCAGAAGCTCTAAAAGATAGGTTAATTGATGGAAACGCCAGATTTGTTATTACTGCTGATGGTGGCTTTAGAAAAGATAAGGTGATTGAACTTAAGAAAGCAGTCGATGCGGCCATTGAAAGTGGGGCAGATAAAGTTGTTGAAAAAGTAGTTGTTGTTCAACGATCCCAAAAAAATATTTCGATGGTTAATGATAGAGATCTTTGGTGGCACGAATTATTAAAAGATCAAAAAGAGCACTGTGAACCAGAAATAATGAATAGCGAAGATAGACTTTTTATTCTTTATACTTCAGGCTCTACAGGAAAGCCCAAAGGTGTCGTTCACACTACAGGTGGTTACAATCTTTGGTCCCATTTGACATTTAAATGGATTTTTGACTTAAAAGATGACGATATTTACTGGTGTACTGCTGATGTTGGTTGGATTACAGGTCATAGTTACATAGTTTATGGGCCTTTATCTAATGGTGCTACAACCTTAATGTATGAGGGAGTGCCAAGACCCTCAAATCTAGGAGCTTTTTGGGAAATTGTTGAAAAATATAAGGTTTCTATTTTTTATACTGCACCAACTGCAATAAGAGCATTTATGAAGTCTGGGCGTGAAATACCTGATAAATATAATTTGGAAAGTCTCAGACTTTTGGGCACAGTTGGA
This sequence comes from uncultured Prochlorococcus sp., assembly GCA_902519235.1. Taxonomy (GTDB): domain Bacteria; phylum Cyanobacteriota; class Cyanobacteriia; order PCC-6307; family Cyanobiaceae; genus Prochlorococcus_A. The sequence continues at coordinate 45,651 of CABYJE010000003.1, read as the reverse complement.
GAACCAATTAATCCTGAAGCATGGATCTGGTACAAGGATGTTATTGGTAGAGATAAATGCCCTATTGTTGATACTTGGTGGCAAACTGAGACTGGTGGTGTCATGATAAGTCCCTTGCCTGGAGTCGTTGCTACAAAGCCAGGTTCAGCTACTTTCCCTCTACCAGGAATCGAAGTTGAAATTGTCGATAAGAATGGAGATAAGGTTAAGGAGAACGAGGGAGGCTATTTAATTATTAAAAAACCTTGGCCAGGAATGATGAGAACAATTCACGGAAACTCAGATAGATATTTGGAGAGTTATTGGGAATATATTTCCTTTAAAGGAGAAAAAAATGTTTATTTTGCTGGAGACGGAGCACGCATTGATGAAGATGGATATATATGGATTATGGGAAGAGTTGATGATGTAATAAGTGTTTCAGGACATCGGCTAGGAACAATGGAAATAGAATCTGCTTTGGTAAGTCATAAATCAGTTGCAGAGTCTGCAGTCGTTGGCAAAAAAGATGATTTAAAAGGTGAAGTTATAGTTGCTTTTGTTTCTCTAGAGAAAGACGTGAACGGTTCTTCAGAATTAGTAGAGGATCTAAAGAAACATGTTGTTAATGAAATTGGAATTATTGCAAAGCCTGAAAAGATTATAATTTCTGACTCTCTTCCTAAAACACGTAGTGGAAAAATTATGAGGCGTATTTTAAGATCTTTGGCTGCTGGAGAAAAAATTAGCGGTGATATAAGTACTCTTGAAGATAGTTCTGTTTTGGAAAAGCTGAAAGAATTATCCTAATCAGATTCATCAATTAAATTGGAAATTTTTTTTATAGTATTTCTTTTGAATTCATCATCGGCCCAGTCTCCCAAAAAATTTTCTCTTAGTCCTGCGCTTGCAATTATAGTGTGTGTACCTTTTAACATTACCCCCTTAGAATTATCTTCTTTTCTTGCTTTCAGACAAGAAAATAATTTATCTGTTTGATCTAATTCGTCTGAGTTGAATTTTATTAGAAAGTTATTTTTTTGATTATATGTTTTTTGAATTAATCGCAAAGTTCTTTCAGGGCTTGGACTGAATTCACTTTGGAATTCTAATTTTTGAGAAATTTGTTTCAATAATGGAATAGATTTGTTAGCACTGAAGTTATTAAAACTTATTGATATGAATTTTTCGCAATTTCTTCCGCCATCTGGGGAAATTAGATGAAGTTTGCAGCCTAGGCTATGACCAATTCTTATTGAAGGAATTGATGCTCCTATTCTCTTGGATAAAGATATTCGGCAATTCTTGAAATCCCTCCATGCTTTAATAGCAAGTTGTTGGTGATCGAATTGTGGAGTGTATTTATACGCATGTACTGCATAGTTTTTATTAATTAAACTCTCAATGAATCTTCTATAAGTTAAATCTGGTTTAGAAGCTAGATAACTTCCACCAATAAATTCCACAATTTTTTTAGGATTTGAAGGCCAATAACAAAAATTATTAAATTGATATTTTGTATAAGTCATCTTTCATAAACTAAAAATGTTTCAAAATTATTTTCTAATCATGTTTCTTAATTTATATTAATTTAAGAGAAATTTTTATTAAATGCGTCAAGATAAATGAAAGAGTTTTCAGCTAATTGGAACTATCTAACAAAAAAGAATTAAATCAATTGGATATTCTTCATGATCAAGATATCAGTTATCCATCAGACCATAGTGTTGCTAATCAGAATAAAAAAATAGAAAAAATTTTAATTCTTGATACTGAAACAACAGGTTTAGATGAAAATAAAGATGAAGTATTAGAGATAGGCTGTATTTTGTTTGATGTATCTCATAAATGTGTACTTTCACAGGTCTCATTTTTATTCCCGGTCAATAATAATGAAGCCGAACATGTAAATGGTATATCTGCAGAAGTAACTAATATCTCTCAACCATGGGAAGATGGATTGAATTTCTTTCTAAAACTTGTTGATTCTTCAGATTTTATCGTTGCTCATAATGTGGAGTTTGATAAGAAATGGTTTGGCAAAGGAAGATTGCCTAAGCTTAATAAGAAATGGATATGTAGTTTAGAGGATATTAATTGGTCTTTTCAAAAATCACTAAAAACAAGACCTTCAGTAACTGATCTAGCCTTATCTTTTTCAATACCAGTTTGGAATTTACATAGAGCTTTATCTGATTGCTTTTATATATCTGAGGTCTTCAAAAAATGCGACAACTTAGAGGAACTTTTACTTAAAGCTACTGAACCGAGGTTTTTATACAAGGCTTTGGTTAGTTATGAAGATAGGTCTTTAGCTAAAAATGCTGGGTTCACATGGAATAGTCCTGTGCAAGGAGCTTGGTCAAGAAAATTAACTACTGATGAGGCAAAAAATCTTGATTTTAGAGTTGAGATTTTGAATTAATATTTAATAAATTTTTGACTAGGAAAATATTTAGTGCATCTTACAAGGCATCCATTTATTACCCATTTTATGTGCTCCAATACATCCGTATTTTGAAGCAGCCTTTTCAGCCTCTTGTTTAGTGTTAAATAGATCTGAAATCGTATTTTCCTTATTTGAATTTGAAATTTGTTTGGAATGATTATGATGATTGTTATGAGAATTAGGTGAATACTCCCATATTCCCATAGTAGTAACACCGGCAGAGATAATTCCCATCCCAACTACTGATAAATTGACTATTCCCATTGCTACTGCACCAAAAGAAAATACTCCCATCGGGACTACCCCTATACTTATTACTCCCATTGGCACTATGCCTATTGAAACTATACCAAGAGGTGCAATTCCAAAAGCAATTTTCTTTGGTTTTGTACCGCAATGCTGATTCTCTTTACTTTTATTAATTCCCAATAGTTTTTCTAAATGTTAAATTAAAATTGTCTCATAGAATAACTAATCAAAGATTAATTTCTAGATGAATTAAAAATTTTGAATTATTTTTTAGAACTTTGAATAACTTAAAAAATCTAAGAGGAACAGTAGACTTGTTGCCTGATCAATTAATAAAGTGGCAAAATGTTGAAAAAATTTTATTGGAACAGCTTTCAAGAGCATCCATCAAAGAAATAAGGACACCAATACTGGAAATGACCGAGTTATTTATAAGAGGAATTGGTGAAGGAACAGATGTTGTCAGTAAGGAAATGTATACATTTCTTGATCGGGGGGGGAGATCTTGCACTCTAAGACCTGAAGGAACAGCCTCAGTCGCACGAGCGTTAATACAAAATGGAATATCGTCTAATCCTCTTCAAAAACTTTGGTACATGGGTCCTATGTTTCGATACGAAAGACCTCAAGCAGGCAGGCAAAGACAGTTTCATCAATTAGGTGTTGAGTTTATAGGACATGATTCAGTTAGAAGTGATGTTGAAATTATTGCTTTAGCTTGGGATATCTTAGGAAAATTAGGAATTAAAGAACTCAATCTTGAAATAAATACTTTAGGTGATACAAATGACAGATCAAATTTTCAAAAATCCTTTTTAAAATGGCTAGAAATAAATAAAGATTCTCTAGATTTAGATTCTCAGAATAGGATTACTAAAAATCCTTTGAGGATTTTGGACTCAAAGAATATTCAAACAAAAAAAGCTCTTAAAAATGCACCAAGATTATTTGATTTTTTGTCTGAAAAAAGTCATAACAGATATTCAGACTTAAAAAAACAATTAGAGGTTTTAAAAATACCTTATGTAGAAAATTTTAATTTAGTAAGAGGTTTAGATTATTACACCCATACTGCTTTTGAAATCACAAGTGGAGCTCTAGGTTCCCAAGCTACAGTTTGTGGTGGAGGAAGATACGATTATTTAATAAAACAAATGGGAGGGCCAAATACCCCGGCAATTGGATTTGCTATTGGTCTTGAAAGATTAATTCTACTAGCGGGAAAAGATCTTGAAGTTCCAAGAAATACTGATATTTATATTATTAATCAAGGCTTAATTGCTGAATCCTTAGCTTTGGATTTATCTAGAAAATTAAGAAATTATGATTTGATAGTTGAGTTGGATTTAAGTGGAGCCTCATTTTCTAAACAATTTAAAAAGGCAAATAAACTAAAATCTAAAAGTATTATTGTAATTGGTGATGATGAGGCAGTTAAAGGTGAATTTATTATAAGGCTCTTTGATCAATCAAGTAATGGGAATGAAGAAGAGGTTATATCTTTTGAGAATGATAATGAATTGGAAAAATGGATAAATAACAATTTAATTGCGAAGTGATGCTCTTAAAGTTTGTGATAATTTTTCTTTTTATATTTATTTTTTTTTATTTAAGGAATTTTCTTAAATTAAATAGAAAACAAAAAGTTTTGAATGCTAAAAAATTAACAACTTTCAATAAAAAGAATTTTAATAACTGGATGAATTTAACTAAAAAAGAAAGATATAACTTATCTAAACAAGATTCTGTTAACTATATGGATAGAAGAAAACTTTTATTAGACGAAATTAGAAATGAATATAAGAAAATATCTGGGAAAAATCCTGAGGGGAATATTAAGAAAAAATAATTATGGAAAAATACTGGACTTGTAATAAAACCATAAATGGATTGAGACATTTTGTTTTAGTTAATGAGACTAAAGAAAAAGGAAATATAAGTTTTTTAATGGTTTCTGTCCTTGATTCTGAAATCAACTTAACAACTACATACGAAGAATTAATAAATAGCGGAAATTGGCACAAGGGTTGGATCAATCTTTCAAAGAATCAATCTATTACAGAAGAATACGTTAACTTTAAATCCATCAATAAAGGAAAGGGTATCGATAAGATATTCATTAATGAAGATTCTTTATTTAATATTTCTTAATTTGATATAAATCTTTCAAATCACTTTTCTTAATAAATACAAGGTTTTTTGTTTATTTAATAATTATTTAAAAGTTTTACCCCTTTCAAAAAAATAAAAATAGCGTTATCAAGGATTAATAATATTTAACTAATTCAATGTTAGGGGATATATGGAGCTCATCTGAGTTCACCGCGGAAAAACTAGGAATAACTGAAATTCAACTTTCCTATTTCCGTGAAAATGGAATACTTAAGCCTGGTATTCATTGGAAAAGTTCTCCTCAAGGTCAGAATAAACCTTGGAAACCCAAAGCACTTTTTAACATTAATATGTGCAAAAAAGTAATTAATAATTTTTATCTTATAAAAGACGAAAATATTGCAGCCTAAAAATAATATATTTTTGAAAATTAATTTGGAAAGATATTTATGAATTCTATTCGATAAGATTTTCATCCTTGCACTCAATAAGAGTGTTTTGCAAAGTTGGATATAAATTAATCATTTTTATGTATTGTTGCGATTTTCTGTAAGATTTTGCAGCCTTTTTGTAATGCACTTCAGATTTCATTTCTAGTGAAATTTTTCCAGAAGAACCTTGAGAAGTAGTCATAATATTTGATCTGTTATCCCCTTTTTAATAATTGTTTGAAAATGAGGCAATAAACTTCATGATGTAATGAAACAAAACATCGTTTTATGTCAGCAAAAAGAAATTTAATAAAAATAAACTAAACTTAAAACTCTTTTTAATTGATGTGTAATCTATTCTCTAACAATAACTTTACTGTTGAAATCTTACTTCTTTTATTGTTAATCGTTCTGGTAAATTAATTGATTTTTTTTTCTTAGGATTACTAATTTTTACAATTTTGTTGTGAATTCAACTGTTTGATGAAAATTAAAGTATTCTCAAAACGTTTAAGCTAATCATTTCCTAAATGCAAACCTACGGTAATCCAGATACCACTTACGGGTGGTGGGCTGGAAATTCAGGTGTAGCTAATCGCTCAGGAAAATTTATCGCTGCTCATGTAGCTCATGCAGGATTAATTGTTTTCTGGGCTGGTGCTTTCACCCTTTTTGAACTTTCACGATTTGATCCTAGTGTTCCTATGGGTCATCAACCTTTAATTGTTCTTCCACACTTAGCAACTCTAGGAATAGGGTTTGACGCTAATGGCGTTGCAATGGGAGATACTAAACCTGTACTTGCGATAGCAATTGTACACTTAGTTTCTTCTATGGTTTTAGCCGCGGGAGGCCTTTTACACTCTCTACTTCTTCCAGGAAATTTAGAAGATTCAGATATTGCTAGAGCAAGAAAATTCAATATTGAATGGGATAATCCTGACAAATTGACATTTATTCTTGGACATCATCTACTCTTCTTAGGATTTGCAGTTATTGCTTTCGTTGAATGGGCCAGAGTCCATGGGATTTATGATCCAGCTATTGGTGCTGTAAGACAAGTTGAATACGAATTAAACTTAGCAAAAATTTGGAATCATCAAACAGACTTTTTGACTATAGATAGTCTGGAAGAGGTTATGGGTGGTCATGCATTCTTAGCTTTTGTTGAGATAACAGGTGGTGCATGGCATATTGCTACTAAGCAAGTAGGAGAATTTACTAAGTTTAAAGGTAAAGGTCTTCTTTCAGCCGAAGCTGTTCTATCTTGGTCATTAGCCGGTATAGGCTGGATGGCTATTATTGCAGCTTTCTGGAGTGCAGCGAATACAACTGTATATCCTGTTGAATATTTTGGTGAACCACTAGAGTTGAAGTTTAGTATTTCTCCATATTGGATTGATACTGTTGATCTTCCTGATGGTGAGTTTACATCAAGGGCATGGTTAGCAAATGTTCACTACTACTTTGGTTTCTTCTTTATTCAAGGCCACCTTTGGCATGCTCTAAGAGCATTAGGCTTTGATTTCAAGAGAGTTACTAATGCTATTAGTAATATTGATAGTGCAACAATTACTCTCAAGGATTAAATTCTCAAGTTAATCTTTAAATTAAAGGCCCTCTAAAGGGCCTTTTTTATTTGAAAAATTTTGTTTATTAATTTAGATTGATAATTATATGTTTTTGAAATCATTGAATATTTTTTCTCTACAAAATAAAGATATTTTTTCAAATTCTCTCTTAATAAGTTTTTTTGGATTATTAATTATATTTTTTTTGTTGATTTTTGGAAGGAAATTTAAATTAGCTGTTCAACTTGAGAGATTTGGATTACCGATTGCAGTTATATCAGGAATTTTAGGTATATCCATAGGCCCATTTGGGGCGATACACTTTTTACCAAAAGAAACAATCAATGTTTGGAGTAATTTTCCTACTCCTCTTTTATCATTAGTCTTCGCAACTTTAATGATGGGAAGACCTATCCCTAATATAAATGGTTTAGTTAAACCAATTTTTAATCAATTTCTATTAGCTCTTTCACTAGGTTTTGGGCAATTTTTTGTCGGTGGTCTTGTTGTTAAATACTTTCTACCTCCATCTATGGATGCAAATCCTCTAATGAGTTGCTTAATAGAAGTAGGTTTTGAGGGTGGTCATGGAGCTGCATCAATAATTGGAGAAAGTTTTAATAAACTTGGTTTCCAAAATGGTTTAGATCTCGGTTTGGCTATGGCAACAATGGGTCTTTTATCCTCTTCGATATTGGGGAGCGTATTTATCTTTCTTGGAAGGACTTTAGGCCTATCAGATACTGAGGAAATTCTTGAACAAAAAGATACTCTAAAAGGAGAAAATAAGACAGGAATTTTTGCAGATTTAAGAATTTTTATAATAAATCTTGGATTCTCTGGTTTGGCAATTTCTTTTGGAATTTTGCTACTTAAATTTTTAAGGTATATTTCAAGTTCTTTTGGAGATTTTTCGAAGGAAATTATTTTTTCACTACCAGTATTCCCTTTTATCCTTATAGGTTCGCTCCTTATAAGATATATTTTAGAGAAAACCAAAAATACGGAATTTATTTCAAATATTCTGCAGAGGGAGATTGGTATTTTATCCACAGATTTGTTGATTTTTACAGCTATGGCGAGTTTAGATATTGTAGTTGTTTTTGATAATTGGATACTTATTTTAGTTTTTACTATTTTCGGTTTATTTTGGAATTTAATCTGCATTGCTTATTTCGCATACTTTATTTTTGATGATTATTGGTTTGAAAAAAGCTTGATAGAGTTTGGGAATTCTACAGGTGTAGTAGCTTCTGGGTTACTTCTTTTAAGGCTTGCAGATCCTAAAAATATTTCTAAGACTTTACCAATTTTTACGTCAAAACAGCTTTTCGCTCAGTTAATTCTTTCTGGGGGACTATTTACAGTTCTTGCACCATTAATGATTTCTAAAATTGGGTTAGATTATTGGACAGAAATTTGTGCCCTAATTACATTCGCAATTCTTTTTATTGCATTGATTTTTAATAGAGTAGAGATGAAAAAGTTTCAATAAGAACCCTAGAATAGTATTAGCCTAAATTTTATTTTAATGTCATTTACTCCCTACGATATTCCACCCCAAGAAAATAAAGGGAAGTGGTTCAGGAGTCATTTACTCGGAAGGGAAATCGAACTAGGAGAATTGTATAGTCTTGGATCAAATGATTTAGATTTGCTAATGGCGGAGACTGCAGAAATTAGAAGCGATCTTGATTTTAAGGAAAAAAATATTGGAAAATTTAGGACTGCAGGATATTTTTTGGAGTTAGCAAGAATTATTGAAAAAAGGAAGTTGTTAGAAAGTTAATTAAAAGGAAAATAATTCTTTCTATAATTTGGTTCCCATAATTCGTATTTATACATTAAGGTTTTAAATTCTTTATTTTTCTCAAATGAATCTAACCAGTTTTTTATCGAGGGTTCAAAATAATTTATCCTTTTTTGACTTTCACAAGCGATTTTAAATTGTCTTACAAAAGGCCAAACAGACCAATCAGCGATTGTGGGGATATCTCCAAAAAAATATTTGTTTTCTGTAAGTAGTTCGTTCCATCTCTTTATAAATTTAATAGCATTTGTGAAATGAAATTCTTCATCACTATCTTTATATCTTGTGGCATATTTAAATCGGTCTAAATGATATTTGAATTCGTTATCGTTTTCATTAATTATTTCAAAAATTTCTTCCTTTTTGTTCTCAGGAAAATAAATTAATTTGATGTTTTCCTTTTTCGACTCTGACAGAGCCCAAAGGATGATTTCAAGGCTTTCTTCAATAACTTCACAATTTTTTTTTATAAGAATTGGAACCGTTTTCGTCTTTGAATTATTTAAAAAATCTAGAGGTTTATTTTTTAAATCAATTTCTCTTATCTCTACTTTTATTTCGCAAATTAATATAGCCCATCTTGCACGAATTGCATATGGACATCTTCGAAATGAATATAAAATATCGTTTTTCATATTGTAAAAACTTTTAATTTCCTTAATTCTTTTAGTATTATTTAAATAGGAACAGTATTAATTTTACAACGCAAATGTCGGGATATGTTTACCTTATTAGAGTAGGAGATCTTTATAGGATTGGGAAAACAGATAATCTCGAAAAGAAAATTAAAAAATTAAAGCCAGATGAATTATTAACATCAATTATGACTAAGGAGCCAGAAACTCTTGAAGCAAGATTACTAAGAAAATATAAGTCGCAAAGAATTCCTGAAACTGGTTATTTAAAGCTTTCTAAAAGACAAATTAGAGAGTGTAAAAAGCAATTTGAATTAAAGGGTAGCTTACCTCACACTTTAGATGCTGAAGTTTCCATAACTCTATTTGCATCTTTTTTATTGTTTTCATTAGGTTCCTTTATTTTTAATTATTTAAATTTTGGATTTGTAAGATCTATATCTTATTCTTTCGGAATTGCCTCTCTACCAATGGTTATATTATTTATTACAGGTAGTTTTGGCGGATATTTTTCTGAAGATTTATCTCTTTTTTCATTGTTAACTAATCGAATCAAAGGTTTATTTATTGCAATTGCAATGCTTTCAATGGCTTACTTAATTTTTAATTTAGGTTAAATTTCATAGTTACAATTTAAGGCAATTTCAAATGGAACTGATTGGGTAGGTAACTTAAGAATTGTTGAGCATATTTCAGCAATATCTTCAGGTTGTGTCATGCTTGATTTGTCTAAGGAAGAGATATTTTGGGCCATTTTTGTATTAACCCAGCTTGGGCAAATTGCTGAAATCCTTATATTCTTATCCCAACCTTTATTTTTCATCGTTTGACATAATCCCATCAAAGCAAACTTAGAAGAGGAATAAGCTGCTAAATCACCTTTAGATCTTTTCCCACTCATTGAAACTAAAACAATAATCCTTCCTCTTCCAGAGGTACATAAATGATCCCAAGAAAGCCTACATAAATGCCAAATTGCCAAAAAATTGATGTTTAATGTATCTAAAATTTCTTTTTCATCACCATCTTTGTATAAGAAAGGAACTTTCGATAATACTCCAGAACAATTTATTAATGAATCAAATCCTCCAAATTCATCTACGGTATTCTTTATCCAATTTTCGGCTGTAATTTTTTTTAACGCATCATAATGGTTGATCAAAATTTTTCCTTCTGGCCATCTCTTTGGATCAATAGCGCTACCTTTTAATGATTCTAAATCTCTTATGCCAACACTAATTCTATTGCCTTCTTTTAATTCTTTATGTGCAATATTTAGTCCAATACCTCTATTGGCTCCACTTATTAATATGGTTCTCATTTTTTAATTATATGTTTGGAAATATTATCCTAAGCAACATTTTAAATTCTCTACCATGCATTATCATAAGACCTTTCTTTACACTCCATGGAGCCTTTATAAACATTACGCACATCGCATATACAATCTCTTTTAAAGAAAGAGTATCAGTTAGAAAACCATACCATTGATTTTTAGGTAGTTGGAAAAAACTGCCAAAAAATTCTCTTAATAGTTTCTCGTCAAACCTCATGAGTTTTTCTAATCCAAATTGGTAAAGGGATTTCTTCCTAATTAATTCTTTTGACCATAAAGTTTCCCAACCTTTTCTAGCAATATTATAGGTACTTAGATTTTTGTTTTTAATTGCTTCTGAGACTGCCTTGGCGACAAGTGGAGCTCTTCGTAAAACATTACCAATTAAATATCCAGATGCAGGATGTACCATTGAAGCAGCACCACCATATCCAAGTATTTGCTGTTTGAAATCTGGGATTGGCATATTCATGGGCAGAAATAAGCCAAGCTCTTCGTGCTGCATGCTTGTGATTGATATATTTCGATAAGAAAGCCTCTTCTCTAATCTCTCTTTTAAATTTTCCATTGTTAGAGGATTTACTAAACCAAGAGATGTCTCTTCAAGAAAATATTTCCCATCCCCCATATCCATGGCATAAAGAAAAGTTGGCGGTTCTTTTTTTTGCTCATCGTTAAGATGGTCATTTCTATAGTCCATTAATACAAACTGCCCTTTCTTCAGTGGAGGTTTACTAAAATTACCTACTATCCCGTAACAAGTTTGGACCGCTAAGGGACCACAAGATTTTAATTTAAGAAAAACAGGATCATATCCTGTTGCATCTACTACTAATTTTGCAGAGTAAGTTTTGCCATCTTTTGTAGTTACTGTACTTTTGTATTTTTCAAAATGTATTTTGTTTGCAAAGCCTTGATGCCATTTAATAAAAGACTTATTGCATTCATTAAACCAATAATTGTGGAGTTTCTTCTTATCAAATAGTCCATAATCTAGTGAATGTTCCGTGGCTTTATTCTCGTCGTCTTGCTCTTCTAAAGCGCCATGCCCAAAAAAACTTACAGTATTCTTCCATCTATATTCAAGTAAATCCTGAAGCCCGAGTTGATCAACTTCTTTCCCCCAAATGCCATATGTATTTGGCCAAGGTTCATCTGGTCCATTTGGAGAAAGCACTTCAACATCTAATTTTTCTTTCCCTAAAGCTGAGGCAATAGCCATACCTGCAGGCCCTGCACCTAAAACAAGAACATCTGGCATATTTTCTTTTGACATTAAATGTAATTCTTATGATTCAAGAAATTTATGGAAAAAATTATTACTTCTGCGCCTAAAGTTATATTTTTCATCCAATACTTGTAATGAGAGTAGGTTAATAATAATCAAATTACTCAAATACTAGTGACTAAGTTTTCAGTGTTTTAACAATAATTTATAAGATTACAAAATAAAAAAAACTTTATTTATTTTTTTATCATAAAAAAAATATAGCAATTTAAATGATTAAAAATAAAAACATTTTAATTACTGGAGGTAATTCAGGAATCGGGTTTTTTGCCATTATTAATCTACTGAAGACGAAAAATATTTTATATGTTGTAATAAAAAACGAATTTAGAAAGAATCAATTTCTTAAAAAAATTGATAAATATTTTGATAAAAATTACCTTAGTAAATTTTTAAATATTATTGAAAATTGTGATCTTTCAGATTTAGAGAATATTAAAAATATTAAAAATTATTTTTATAATAAAAAGATTTTTTTAGATGTAATTGTTTTAAATGCAGGATTGCAATATACAGGTTCTTTTTACCCTAAAGTATCAAAACAAGGCGTAGAGCTAACTTTTGCGGTTAATCATCTTGCACATTTTTACTTGGTTAATATCTTAAAAGATTTTGTTAGAGATAATGAAGAATCAAGAATCATTATTACATCATCAGATGTTCACGACCCTAAAAGCTCAGGTGGAAATATAGGAAAGAAAGCAGGGCTTAATAATTTAATTGATTTTAGAAAGAAAGTTACAGGTAAATTTTTAAATTTTAATGCTGATGAATCTTATAAAAATAGTAAGTTATGTAATATTTTGTTTGCTAAAGAACTTGTAAAAAAATTAAAAATATCCTCTAGTAAAATTTCTATAATTACTTGGGCTCCTGGTCTTGTAATACCAAATGATGATTCAGGTTTCTTTAGATATAGCAAACGTTTTAATCTCTCTGGATATTTTATTTTTTCTAAAGTTGCAAAAAATATTTTAGGAATTTCTGAAAGTGTAGAAAATGCTGGTAAGATTCTTTCAGAAATTGTTTTTGATTCAAATTTAAATAATATTGGTTACGTTCATTTAAGTAATAAACTTATATCTTTTAAAAAACATAAATTAGTTGAAAGTAAGGTTAGTGATGAGGCAAATGACTCTGAGTTGGCTTCAAAACTCTGGATTTTAAGTGAAGAGATTTGTAGATCACTTGGCTTTGTTACTTTCAATATTTAAGGTTTGTGTTGGGAATGCAAACTCTATATTATTAACCGCAAATTCCTCAATAATTCTTAAATTTATAGATTGTTGAGCTTCCATTGCAGCGAGATAATTATTTGTTGGGATGTAATAAACAAGTTCGAAATTAAGACTGAAGTCGCCGAAATCTGTGAAATGACATCTATCAAAAGATGCATCTTTTGTCTCTTCAACTATTTTTTTAATTATTATTGGAATCAATTTCATAAGTTTTGGAGAGGTTTCATAAACAACTCCTAATTTATGCACTAACCTTCTTTTTTCCATTTGTGCGTAATTTGAAATTATTCCATTTGTTAGAGCGCTGTTGCTCATTACTATTACTTCTCCATTAATACTTCTTATCCTTGAGGATCGTACTCCAACTCTCTCAACCATCCCGAGGACTCCATCAGATTTTATAAACTCACCTTTTTGAAAAGGTTTATCAAGCAAAATTGTTATATATTCAAAAAACTCCTGAACTGGATCTTTCAAAGCTAATCCCGCTCCAATTCCTCCTGCACTTAGTAAAGCCCAAATAGCAGTCATTTGAACACCTATATTTTGTAAGAAAAATATTGAGCCAATAGTCCATGTTAATGCTTTTATCAATGGAGTTAGTGAAGATACCATTGAACTAATTGAGGAATCATTAATTTTCGAGGTCGATTCTGTTAAAGATCTTATTAAAACTTTGTTGAGAGCTTTTATGATGATTATTAATATAAATAATTTCAAAATATTCAATAAGACAGAGATGAAAGTTATTTCATCAGCAAAAAAATAGTCAATTGAAAAATAAAATGAGAGGAGGAAACCTATAGGTTTTATAATTCCATGTATCACCTCAAAAATAAAATCATCGAAATTTGTTTTTGTTCTTTTGGAAATCTTTTTAAAAAATATTTTTGAAAGTTTAGAAATTATTATCGACAATAAAATTCCAATAAAAAAAATAGATATTGCCAGAAGGAAGTTTTCAGTAACTAATTTCATATTCAAATAAACACTAAAAATTTATCTCTTATAAAATTTTAAATTATCTCTAAACAACAAACCAGTCTTTATTTTTTTTTAACTCATTATTATATTTCTAATTTCATTAAATTCTTTTCTATCGGCAGTTTTGCATAATTCAAAAATTATTGATTCAGTTGTTGTTAAGATCGCTCCACTCTGAGTCATTCTTTGTAAAGCTATTTCATGATCTACTCTATTTCGACTTCCCATAGCATCTGATATGAGAATAACTTCAAATCCTTTTTGTAAACAATCTAAGACTGTTTGTTGAATACAAATATGTGTTTCGATCCCACAAACTATCAAATTAGTAATTTTCTTATCTTTAAGTTCTTTTAAAAATTCTTCTAATTTAGCTAGGCTGAATTCCATTTTTTCAAATTTTCTAAATCTTGCTATGGGTGATAATTCAGTTATCGTTGCCCCCAATTTAAGTGGGTTCTGTTCAGATATAAATATGTTTTCTTCTAAAATTTGGTAAGCATTTGTTAGCTTTTTGATGTTTTTGATTATTGAATCCTTATTAAAAATTGGTCTTATTATTTTTTCCTGAATATCAATAATTAGCAAGGAGTTTACTTTCGCTGATAATTTGTCAGAAGAGATTTCTTGATCATTCATCATTTAAACATAAAGATACATTTAACATAATATTTTGAAGAACTTTAGTAAACATTTTAAATCAATAAGTTGTTTTACTCTCATCTACAGTTATTATTGAGAATAGCCATTGGTTAATTTTGTCATTATCCTCTCAATACAATGTCATTACATCTCCTCTTGGTGATGGTTTACATAAAGATGGGAAGAGGTTAACTCCTCAGAGGCTAAAGGTTCTTAATTTATTTGAAAATATTGGCTCTGGAAAGCATCTTAGTGCTGAAGAGGTTCATGAAAAGTTAGTCAAAACAAGCTCCAAAGTTTCACTAGCAACAATTTATAGAACTTTAAGACTTTTAGTAGAAATGGGTTTGCTTCATGAATTAGAACTCAGTGAGGGTGGACATAGATATGAATTGCTTAGTAACGACACACCAGACCATCATCATTTGATTTGTATTAGGTGTGGAAGAACAGAAGAATTCGAAAATGACGAAGTTTTAGAGGCAGGCAAAGTTGCAGCAAAAGTTAATGGTTTTAAACTAATTGAATCCTCTTTAAATGTAAGAGCTATTTGTCCTAATTGCATTTAGCAGTTTTTAACTTAAAGTCCCCCCACAACTTGAGCCTGCGCCTGCAGTGCAAGCAAAACAATGTTCTTTTACAGCTACCCCGTAGTCAAATGTAATAGATTCATCCAATAGATCAAAAAGTGTCTTTGGACCTTTATCATCTCGGAAATTTATCTGTTGGTTAAAGTCACAATCATAAATTTCTCCTAGCCAATTTACGCTAATTGTCTTTTTACACATAAGATTTTCTAAATTTTTTTCATTAAAATTTTCTTTTAGTAGTTTGTAATAAGTATTTAGTTTCCCTTCTCTTCTAAGAGACTCTTCATATCTATTTATTGGCATATTAGTTATTGTATATAAGTTATTAAAAACGATATTGTATTTTTCGAATAGTATTTTTTTATAATCCTTCTCCAAAATTTCCTGAGAGGGAGGGAGGATTGGGCTTACAGGATTGTAAACAAGGTTTAATTGTAATCCATTTTCTTCCTTTCCATAGCCTAAATCATTAAGAATTTTTATGGCATTAATACTTTTTTCAAAAACGCCAAAACCCCTTTGAAAATCAACATTATTTTTTTCATAACATGGTAGCGAAGCAGTAACTATCACTTTATTCTTTGCAAGAAATTGAGGAAGATCTTCATAACCTTCTTCAAAGAAAATTGTCAAATTGCACCTATCAATAATATCAACTTGTTTTGTGCTCAAACTGTTTATTAGGTTTTTAAATTCTGGGTGAAGTTCTGGCGCACCACCCGTAATATCTAAAGTCTTAATTTTGTATTTTTCAATTATCTTTGGAATAAGAGATATCATTTCATTGGACATCTTTTCAGTCCTTAGGGGACTTGAATTGACATGACAATGCTTGCAAGCCTGATTGCATTTATAACCTATGTTAATTTGCAATGTTTCTATAGGCTCTTTATATATTGAGGGGAATTTTTCTTTCATAAATCTATTATTTTTAAATTGTCATTCGAAAATTAAAAAGTCAACTATTTTTTCTAAAGTTTGATCTTTTATTAGCAAGTTCAATAAACCAACTTATATATTCTTTGGGACCATTTTGAAAAACTAAGTCAAACTTTAATTTGTCATAAAGATCACTTATCCCTGTTAAACCAGTTTTTTTTGTAGAAGGTCTTTCAACTTCACCAGAACTACTATCTACAAAAATTATTTTATTATTAATACCAAATTCATTACCTAATATTTGTATAAATTCTAAAAAAGATCTGTCACTTCCGCCTCTCAAATAACCCTTTTCACCATTATTTTTCTTTGATGTTATTGTGTCACCAACTCCTACAATCAAAGGCATATCTTCTGTTTGAATAGTTCTTTTGCATAAATCAATTTTTCCCGTAATAGAATTTGGAGAATTTTTAAAATTAAAATTATTTCCAAAAGGAGCTTTACCAGTTTTATCAGCAATAAATTTATTTAAAAGAAATAAAACTCCAGAATCTTTAACTGCTCCTTTAATAAGTAATTGTATATCTGTTGATCCAATATCATCTTTAGAAGAAAGTTTAATTGTTTCTTTACCATTTTTATTTCCTAAATTTGGTGAAATATGCAGGAAAAATGAGTTTTTAAGGCCTTCGGATTCAGCTTTTAAGATGATTTCATTCATCATTTTTTCAAAACTTATTTGAATAAGCTTTCTTTTATCAGAATCATTATTAACTAAATCAAAGAGACTATTGAAATTAATCGTTGGCGAGAAGCGTGTTTCGCATATTGATTTTACTGCGTGAAAATTGATATCTTCTTGGCTAAGTTCAGGAAAAATATTCTTAACTATAAAATTAAACTTTGGTCTTATTAAACTAGGTACTTTAGATAAAAAATTTAGTTCTTTTTCTGAGACTCCTTCGAAACTTATTTCACCATTGTTGTCTTGATACTCTACTCCACAGGCTGCTAAACCTCTTAAATATAGTTCTTTGTTTTTAGGCTCAGTAGTGCTTCTTAAACTCCTTTCTATTATTCTGTTAACGCCTCTCGGGCCTTCATGTTCCCCGCAAGTTAATACAAAGAATTCCTCCGCAAATTCTTTTACTGCATAGATATATTTTGATTCTAATTCTCTAGTCATTGGATCTTTAACTAAAGGTATACAAACTCCGTCAATGTCTTGAATAATTAAGATATTTTTAGAAGAAATTAATTGTTTTTGTGCCTTTAAATTACTTGCCATATATTCCATATATATAATTATTTCTCTTTTAATTTAATTTCTATTTCCCAGAAATTATAAATTAAAAAATTCATTATTTACAATAAATAATTTGCTATGGTCAAGAATTACTTTAATGTAGAAGAATGTTGGTATGGGTTAGAAATTAAAAATTTATCAAGAATTTCCAAAAATGAAGAATAATTTTATAGAAAACATAAGTGATGAAAAATATTTTTATTCATTGATTGAAGATTTAGAGAATAGCAAAGTTGGATTCTACAGTGTTGGTTTATATCCTGCATCATTAGCATATAACTGTGCTATGCATGGAAAATCAAATAATATTCTCTTAGCTCCTAGGGAAGATAGAGATTTATTAGGCGCTTTCTCAAATGATGTTCTTTCTGATATGGATAATGAGATTATTGAAAAAATTAAGAGAATGGGACATTATTCTTCAGAAGGAATAAGAAAGTCTTTTGATCTAAAAGATCTTCTCTTGGAGTGTGAGATAGTTATTCTTGCTTCAAACAGTAATCACATACAAGATGATGTTAAACATGCTTTAAAACTAAGAAAAACTTTAAAAAGAGAAAATGTGGTTCTTGGCTGTCTCGTCGGTTCTTTTTGCATTGACAATAAAAACAAAAACCCCTTTATTCTCTGTAATAAATATCCAAATTTAGCTTTTTTTACAGGATTTCATCGTCACGGAGCTTTAAGAAATCCTAATGATAGTTTTACTGCGAATTTCTGCCATCCTGATGCCCTGACTGCTTTAATAGGAGCTCGAATTTTGAATCAATTGTCACCGAAAATCCAAGTTTCTCCTGGAGTTCATAATATTGAATGTCAATACATAAAATCAATAAAAAATATCTCATCAATATTTGCAGGTTTTGTAAATAACTTTCATTCTGACAAGCCAGGAATGCTACCTACCATTAATACGATTTTGTTAACACAATGTTTGGATCAGGCCGCATCAGTATCATCACAAGTTAGAAAAGAAAATAAATTAGAGAATAAATATCTTTCATTAAAAGAACTTGGTTATGGTGAAGAAATAATTAGTTCAAAGGAAAAAATTAATGATAAATACTTAGAAAAAGGAGATTATACTTTTTCTCAATTAAATGCTGTTAAGGCTGATGTTTTAGGGAGCATGACGCTGCCAACTGAAGGAAAACCAACAAGGAATTTCCAGGCAGGACAAGTTTTATCAGATATGCTTTTGCAACTCAAAAGATGTCCAAAAGATGTCTCAGAATTTGTAAATTGTTGTAATAAATACTCTCTCAGTCAAGGCGGTTTAGAAGGCCTAAAATCCTTGAAATTTTGGCCAGACATTTATAAAAAATTCAAAATCAAAAATAATAATTGCTCAATGATTAATCTGATTTATTTATGCTTTAATGCTAATTCAGAAGAAAAAAAAGAAATTTATAAGGTTTTAATTAGTGCAGAAGAAATCACTAATTTTTGCCAAGAATCTGTGAAATCTGAATTATCTTTAGAACTAAACGAAAAATTAAAAGGTGATTATCTTTTTAATGATATTGAAATCTTTTACAAGAAATTTTTTATTGACAAAGAAGAAAATTATCTTAAAAATAATGATTCTAATAATCAAATTTCTAAAAAAAACCCAAGTTATATTAATGTATTGAAAATTATTAATAAATATTTTAATAATTGATTACTTGTCTAATTTGCTTGAAAGCTAAGTTCTTAATTTATTTACTAATCTTGATTGCAGGGTTAGAATTATTATGGTTTTAAAAGGTTTTTTTGAAAAAGGAATTATCACATCGTTCTCATGAACTAAAAGCTCTTGGTTGGAATCAAGAAGATTTAACAAGATACGAAGATTTATGGGACTACAGTCAAAGATGGGGATTAATAAATTTAGAGAGAGAAGACAGACAGTTTTTAAAGAAAGCAGAAAAGTTACTCCCAAAGATTCAAAATAAAAAGATATCCGTTAAAAAAACTATTGAAGAAAAATCATATTATTTATGGTTAAATTTTTATCTTGATGAAATTAACACTTTTAGTAATTCTAATCTTCCAAAAAATAAACATAGTGTTTGGACACTCTTAATTGAAGAGGAAATAAAACTTCTTAAGGAGTTACAACCAGTTATGGGTCTTCCGGATACTTTAAAAGCCAAGAATCTGTTTGAAAAAAGAAAAGAGCTCATAAATAAAGCTTTTAGCGAATTTGATGCTGAAAAAAACGATGAGAGTTTCAATTTTGATGAGGTTCTAAACAACTCTGGAAAAGATGTTGGTAAGAATTGGAAATCAATTACTGAAAAAGATCCTGAGGCAAATAAAACTTTTCCAATAATTGATTCTACAAATATTGAGAAGCTCAGAACTGCGATAAAAGAGGATTTGAGTTTATATATGAAAGACAATTATCCTTCATTAAAAAAGGATTTATAAATATTTATCTTTTTTTTGTTTTTTTTTTGGACTTTTTTAAGTTAAATGGATAATAGGATTATTTAAAAATTTTGAGCAACCAAAAGTTTGAGACTCTTCAGTTACATGCAGGACAAGTGCCTGATCCAACTACAAATTCTAGAGCAGTCCCCATTTATCAAACTAGTTCCTATGTCTTTGATAATGCAGAGCATGGAGCGAATCTTTTTGGATTAAAAGAATTTGGGAATATTTATACTCGACTTATGAACCCCACCACAGATGTCTTTGAAAAAAGGATGGCAGCTTTAGAAGGAGGTATGGCAGCGCTTGCAACATCCTCAGGTCAAGCTGCTCAATTCTTGTCAATCGTGAACTGCATGACGGCAGGGGATAATTTTGTCTCTACATCTTTTTTATATGGTGGGACCTACAATCAATTTAAAGTACAATTCCCAAGATTAGGAATAGAAGTTAAATTTGCTGATGGTGATAGTATCGATAGTTTTAGAAATAAAATTGATGATAAAACTAAAGCAATATATGTTGAATCTATGGGAAATCCTCGGTTCAATATCCCAGATTTTGAGGGACTATCTGCTTTGGCCAAGGAAAATGAAATTCCTTTAATAGTGGATAATACCCTTGGTGCTGGTGGTGCTTTAATAAGACCAATTGATTTTGGAGCAGATGTTGTTGTAGAAAGTGCAACGAAATGGATCGGTGGACATGGAACAAGTATTGGAGGGGTTATTGTTGATGCCGGAACCTTTGATTGGGGAAATGGTAAATTCCCACTTATGAGTGAGCCCAGCGCGGCTTATCATGGACTCGTTCATTGGGAAGCTTTTGGTTTCGGAAGTGATATCTGCAAATCTTTGGGAGTACCTGATAATAGAAATATAGCTTTTGCCTTAAGAGCAAGACTTGAATGCCTAAGAGACTGGGGCTCAGCTCAAAGTCCTTTTAATTCGTTCTTATTATTGCAGGGTTTGGAAACTCTTAGTTTAAGAATAGAGAGACAAACTTCTAATGCTCTTGAATTAGCAAAATGGTTGGATTCTAATCCTAATGTCAGCAGTGTTAATTACCCTGGCTTAGAATCTGATCCATATTACTCAAGTGCCAAAAAATATACTACTGGAAGGGGAATGGGTTGCATGCTGATGTTCTCTCTTAATGGGGGTTATGAAAATGCAGTAAAGTTTATTGATTCCTTAAAATTAGCAAGCCACCTTGCTAACGTGGGTGATTCAAAAACATTAGTAATTCATCCGGCTTCAACAACCCATCAGCAATTATCTGAAGAAGAACAATTATCTGCAGGTGTCACTCCCACGATGGTAAGAGTTTCTGTAGGAATTGAGCATATTGATGATATAAAAGCAGATTTCGAACAAGCACTTTCACAAATCACATAGGAAAGGAGATTTATTGGCTTTAATAATTCCTAGCAACTATCACAAGATTAGTGATGTTGAGAAAAATCATATATCTTGGATCGAACCAGAATTGGCAAAAAGACAGGATATACGTCCTCTTAGGATTGGGATTTTAAATATCATGCCTCTTGGCAAGCAGTATGAATTTAACTTACTACATCCACTTGGGTTATCTCCTCTCCAAATTGAGCCAGTTTGGATAAAGCTTAAAACTCACTCTTATAAAACATGGGATCTCAATCATCTAAATAATCTATACATAACTTGGGAAGAAGCAAATAATCCAGAACCTTTAGATGGAATCATTATTACTGGGGCACCTATTGAGCACTTAGCCTTTGAGGATGTTAAGTATTGGGATGAGTTTGTGAAAATTGTAAATGACGCCAGAAATTCTTGTGCGAGTACTCTTGGATTATGTTGGGCTGGCTTTGCGTTGGCTTATTTGGCAGGGGTCGATAAGAAAGTTTTTGATAGGAAATTATTTGGGGTATTTCCTTTAAAAAGTCTTGTTCCTGGTCACCCTTTGATGGGTACACAAGATGATGAATTTATTTGTCCTCAAAGTAGATTTGCTGGATTACCAGATTTGGAGATGGAGAAGGCCCAAAAAGAGGGGAGATTGAATTTGTTGGCTTATGGAGAAAACGTCGGATATACAATATTTGAATCTAATGATCAAAAACAACTTATGCATTTAGGTCATCCTGAATATACGGTGCATAGAATTATTAGTGAAATTGAAAGAGACAAAGAAAAGGGAGATGTTCCTCCTCCTGAAAATTTTGATCTAAATAGTTCAAAAACCGCTTGGAGATCTCATAGGAATTTGCTTTTTCAGCAATGGCTTTGGTTTTGTTATCAAAAAGTTAGTCTTAATTAACTTTTTAATGAGCGCTTTCTATTCCACCTAGTCTTTCAAATAAGTTAAGACTTTCTTTATTTAATCCTACAATTTCAACTTTAGAACCACCATTCTGGAATTTTCTAATAATTTGCTCAAGTGCAACAACACCACTTTGATCCCAAATATGAGCTAAAGACATGTCAATGACAATATTTTCTGGATGTTCATGAATATCAAATCCTTGTAAAAAATAAATTTTACTTACAAAAAATAATTGTCCTTTTACTTTGTAGGTAGTTATATTATTTTCTTTTGCTCTTGAGACAGTTATAACTTTTGCAACTTTTCTGCTGAAAAGAATTGCAGCTAATGCAACTCCTGCAATAACTCCAAGTGCAAGATTATGAGGTTTTGTAAGCATAGTAACTGCAAAAGTCATAAGCATGACTGCAGTATCGCTTTTAGGTATCTTTCTAATATTTTTTAATCCATTTATATCTGCTGTACTTATTGCGATCGTTATCATGATTGCTACTAAAGCAGCCATTGGTATTGCCCCAATCCAAGACTTCAAGAGGATGATCATAATTAGTAGAGATATACCTGAGGAGAGGGTTGATAATCTAGATTTACCACCATTCTCAGTATTCATTACAGATTGCCCAACTAAGGCACATCCAGCCATTCCACCAAATAAAGATGCCACAATATTTGCGATCCCCTGTCCTCTTGCTTCTTTATTTTTATTAGAACTTGTATCAGTTACATCGTCTAAAATGTCTTGAGTTAAAAAGGTTTCCATTAAACCCACAAGAGATATTGCGAGCGAGGTCGGTAAAATTATCCCTAATGTTTCAAGACTAAAAGGTACTTTTCCATTTTCTATTGATCCAAAAGGAAGAGAAATACTTGGTAATCCATCAGGTAATTTACCCAAATCGCTAACTGTTGGGACATCTAGATTAAAGAATATGCTTATAAGTGTTATTACTACTATTGCAATAAGTTGAGATGGGATTACTTTTGTGATTTTTGGAAGTCCATAGATAATTACTAATCCTAGGATTAAAAGAATCCAAACTACTGGAATCTGAGAGTTAACTGGATATTGACTTAAGGTTTCTTCAACTAATTCTTTTGATTCTTTAATACCTATTCCTAACTGTGGTAGTTGTGCTTGAAATATTAAAAGAGCCAGTGCATTTACAAATCCACTTAATACTCCTGTTGGCACGAATCGCATTTGGTAGGCAAGTCTTAAATATCCCCAAAGAATTTGGAAAATTCCAGTTAATATTCCAGCTGCAATAAGATATGGGACTCCTAAACCAGGGGCTTGTGATTCTCCATAGGCAACAAGTCCAGTCATCAAAAGAGCTGTTGAACCCGTGGCAGAAGTGATCATACCCCTTCTTCCGCCAACAATCGCAATTGTTATAGATAAGCAAAATGCGCCAAAAAGGCCAACTTTAGGATCTACACCAGCGATACCTGAAAAAGCAATTGCTTCTGGGATCATTGCAAAAGCAACAACTAAGCCAGAGAGAATATTTGACTTTGGATCATCTAACCAATTTTTAGATAAATATCTTGAGAAATTTGACATTTTAATTTTCTTTATAATTAAGAAGTTACCTTATAAAGGAGGCAAAACACCTTGTGGGTCAAAAATATTCTTTAAAGTTTTTAATTCATTCATTCTATTCCCAAAGGCTAATGTAATTTCTTCTTCATGAGAATTCAAATGATTATGCAATTGGGCTAAGTGAATATTTGGATAAAACCTTTTTAGCTTGCTCCATGATTTATAAATCCATTCCAGAGCGACGTCTTTTTCTTGAAGATCATTTTTTTTCCATGATGCATATATCCATGGTTTCCAAGTACTTTTTCTATGAACAAAAAAGCTTGAGCCATGATTTAACTTTTTAGTTTTGCAACCTAATTGTTGAGAAGCAACATAACAGGAATTATTAGGTTTATTATCCATTATTTCACTCAAACATTTTATGAAAATTGGGATATCATTTTTTAAATCTTCTCCAAGAAGACTAATTACCTCAGAATGGTTATTTGCATTCAGCTCATATAAATTCAATTCCTTTGGAAAAAAATTAATTTTGTTAAAGTTCTCATGAAATTGTTTTTCTAGAGCGGGAAATTTGTCTAGAAGCATTAAGTATTCTTCTGTTCTTTTATCCTCTAAATTATTGAGTTCAGCAAAAATATATATATAAATTTTTTGGGCATAAATCCATTGAAGACTAATATTTTCTGGAAATTCCTCTGATAGTTTTATTATTTCTGAAAGTTCATTTGGATTTACAAATCCTTCAATAACCTTTATTGGATTAGATTTGATAGTCTTAAGTTCTATTTCGGTAATAATTGAAAAGAAGGGTGCTGCTCCTTTAATTGCTTCCCAAATCAATTGTTCTTCTGGATTTATTTGATTTTTATTTAAAGAGATAAATGTACCATTTCCCAAGAATCCTTTTATTGATTCAATATTATCAATAGCTAATCCGTAGGCTCTACTAAGCGGGCTTACTCCACCAGTAAGTATATAGCCTGCTCCAGGAAGTTTAGAAAGTCCGATTGGAAAACTTCGATTATGTTTTTGTAAATGATTTATTAGATCCCCCATTATTACTCCACCTCCAATTGTTACTAAATTGGTTTTTCTATCTAGGTGAATTTTGCTGTAATTTTTTCTTAGATCAAGAGTTGTAAAACCATTTTTTGCGCAACTAGAGGTTGTACCTCCACTACATACGCAAAGGTGCTCGAATTCTTCATAATAGTTATTCTCACAAAATAAGGAGTCATCAACGTCATAAATTAATTTCTTAAATTTTGCATCCTTTGAGTTGATATTAGGAACTTCAAGTAAACTATTATTTTTCACTACATGATATTGTTCTTTACTATTATGGTATAAGTAATAACTTGATTTTGGATAATTTAGATTCTAAGTTAAATAATCAAGTCGCGATACTTATCTGTGGACACGGGAGTAGAAATAAACTAGCCATTGCTGAATTTCAAGAATTAACTAATCTCATCCAAAAAAGATATCCAAACTTTTTAGTTGAATATGGTTTCTTGGAATTTGCTAAACCTTCGATTGTTGATGCTTTAGACAAGTTAAAAGATCTTTCTATAAAAAAAATAATTGCAATACCTGCAATGCTTTTCGCTGCTGGCCATGTAAAAAATGATATTCCTAGCCTGCTTATGAATTATTCTTGTAAAACAGGAATTG
Source organism: uncultured Prochlorococcus sp. (assembly GCA_902519235.1). Classification (GTDB taxonomy): domain Bacteria; phylum Cyanobacteriota; class Cyanobacteriia; order PCC-6307; family Cyanobiaceae; genus Prochlorococcus_A. The sequence continues at coordinate 20,201 of CABYJE010000003.1, read as the reverse complement.
AAATAATTTATGGAAGAGAATTAGGTATTAATAATTTAATGATTAGTGCAGCTTGTGAAAGAGTAAAAGATGTATTTAAACAAAATAATAATCTCAAACCTGAAGAGTCATTACTAGTTGTTGTGGGTAGAGGCTCTTCTGACCCAGATGCGAATTCCAATGTTTCAAAAATTACGAGAATGATCGTAGAGGGTATTGGTTTAGGGTGGGGGGAAACAGTCTTTTCTGGAGTAACTTTCCCTCTTGTTGAACCTGGCTTGAAAAATGTTGTGAGACTTGGTTATAAAAATATAATTGTTTTCCCTTATTTCCTTTTCTCAGGTGTCCTTGTTACAAGAATAAAAAGGCAAAGTGATTTAGTTGCGATTAATAATCCAAATATTTCATTTATACATGCAAAATATCTTTCGTCACAGCCTTATGTGGTCGACACTTTTGTAGAAAGGATTGAAGAGATTCTTAATAACGAAGGTAATAATTTCATGAATTGCTCAACTTGTAAATATAGGTCAAATTTATTTGGCTTTGAGAAAGAAGTTGGAATGGTACAAGAAAGTCATCATGACCATGTAGAGGGCTTAGGTATCAGCTGTGATTTATGTGATCCTGAATGTAATGGTGCTTGTGAAATACAAAATCAAATCCCAACTCATAATCAAGAAAAATCATACACAGGAGGAGGTGATTGCTTAGAACATGAACATTTAGAGGCTCATCAACATGAACATAATCACCATCACCATCACCATAGTATTTATCCAAATTCAAAACACCCTTTAGGACCTGTCACGCTTCGCTTGCCTAATAAAGACTAAATCTTAAGAAAATCCGTTGAAATCAATGAATCACCTGTCTCTTTCTTGACTTAGTCTTAATAGACTCAGTATATATAAGTATTCTTAATATAAAATCGTGAAAGTATTTTGAGCTAGATTTTCCACAATTTGCAGGTTGTTTTCCACGTCCAAATCCACACTTGATTAGAAATGGCAGTATTTTTCAAAAAAAACAGGACTTCAACATTATTGTTGACTTTTTTTTAAGATCTATTCAATTTCCTTATTTGAAAAAGAAGTTTTTTAAAAACCTACTTATAACATGAGTCTTATTTGATAATTTGAAAAGTTTACCAGAGGATTTTTCTTGAAATTTTTAGAGAAAAATATCATTATTGTTTGTGAAGTAAGAATAAATTTATGGATCAAATCAGCCAATCAAATTTAACTGATAAGAAACTCTTAGAGTGCTCTTCAAATAAAGTCTCATTAGAAACAGAGCTTTCAGAAACTCTTTACAACACTATGAAAGATTTCGTATTAAGTAACCCGACTTGGGATGAATATAAGCTTATAAATTCAGCATTAGCTACTTTTCTCGTTCAAAACGGTTGTACAGATAATTCTGTCTCAGAAATCTATTTAAATCAATTATTTAAACCCTCTAAGTCTTTTTAATATTTAAACAGGCTCTTCTACTTAAAGCCATCATTGTAAGTGTGGGGCTTTGCCAAGATGATGTGGGCCAGCATGCTCCATCTAGTACAAGTACATTCTTGCATCTCCATAATCTATTAAATTTATCAACTACGCTATTTTCTTCATTAATCCCCATTGGTGCGCCCCCTACTTCATGAATGTAATACCCTGGAGGAGGAGGACTATCTGAAAATGCGATCAATTTTTTTGTAAAAAAACTCCCTACTGGGATATTCATTAGTTCATTAATATTTTTTATTTCTCCATTTGCAGCTGTGATTGATTTTCGTATTGTATTTTCCATATGTTTAGCCATGTTTAACTCGTTTTCGCTCCATTCGAATTCAATGTAGGGAATTGGGATACCCCATTCATCTGTTTTTCTTGAGAGAGAAACTGAGTTTTTTTCTCTAGGAAGGACTTCGCCATGGGCGATAAGAAAGCCAATGGATTTGTTTATGTCTTTTTGCAAAAATTTAGGTATCCCTAATCGATCAATTGCCCCCCAGATCCCATAACCTCTATGGAATTTGATGTTGTCAATTTTTGGTAAATTTGAACCGAATGGAATAAAGAAGCTGCCTGCTCCTGAAAGATCGGGAGTATTATCTAATGTTTTTCCTGCGTTATTTGTTTTTGGGACTGAAAAAAATCTACAGATAGATATATGGTCCATAAGATATTTACCTAATTTCCCAGAATTATCTTTAAAACCTGAGGAATTTGATTTATATTCTGAGTTCAGTAGTATTCTGAGTGTTGAAATTGTTGATGCGCAAAGAAGAATTAAATCACAATTCAATACTTCTTTGTGTCCATTTTCTAAGTTTACAATCGTTAGTTTTGATGCAAGCTCTGTGATCTTGTTAATCTCAAAAGATTCCACTAGGTGATTTGAAATTATTTGAACATTCCCAGTATCTAAGGCTTTTTTAAAAGTGCTTCCTAGACTAGAGGATCTCGGCCAATTTTTATCTTTTACTGATGAATTTCGGTCAAATCCCCTTGATTGCATAAATGGATAATTTAATTTTGATTTAACTTTGCTGCCAAAAATATTTTCGTTTTCTGTAAGAGGTATTTCACCACTATATTTACCGTTTGGAACTTCTTTAATGTCATCTTTTCGTCCATATATGCCACATAAATTTTCAATGAAATCATAGTGAGGGGATAGTTCATCGTATGAAATAGGCCAGTTTGGTCCGAATCCGTCTTTTTTAGCCGGTTGAAAATCTTCTGAGGAAAGTCTTAATGTTATGCCTCCCCACGTTAATGATCTCCCACCAAATTGTTTGCCTTGGGTCCAAAGAAATGGCTTTTTTGGTGGAAAGTCATAAGGATGCTTCAATTCATTTGAATATAAGTCAGGATTATTTTTCCAATAACCAGGATGTTGGCATTGATTTGTATGTTTTTTTGTTAAAACTCCTGATAATCTTTTCAATGTACTTTTAGGCTCATTATTAGTAGCTTCATGCCTCTTAACTTGAGGCCCTGCTTCTATAACTAAAACTTTTATCCCCTGCTCTGCCAATGTAAGTGTTGCTATTCCTCCAGTAGCTCCAGAACCAACAACAATTGCATCATAAGGACTTATATCCAAAACCTAGTTCGTGATTTGTTATTTCAATAAATATAGCATTCAGTAAATAATAAATTTTTAGATTTCAGCTTGAGAAGTTAGAATTTATTGAAATATTACTCAAAAAATGAGATTTATAATTTTAACTGTTTTAATGATTGTTTTAACTCTCCCTTCTAGAAGCTACGCTGCATTGGATTATGGTAAACAATCCTTAATAGGAGCTGATTTTTCTGGATCTGATTTGAAAGGGGCAACGTTCTATTTAACTGATTTACAAGATGCAAATTTATCAGATTGTGAGCTCCAAAATGCTACTCTTTATGGAGCTAAATTGAAAGATACTAATTTAAGTAACTCCAATTTAAGAGAAGTAACTTTAGACTCGGCTATTTTAGATGGAACAGATTTATCAAATACTAACTTAGAGGATTCATTCGCTTATAGTACACAGTTTGAAAATGTAAAAATACAAGGCGCAGACTTCACAAATGTTTTTTTACCAAAAGATATTATTAGGAAATTTTGTGAAAGTGCCACTGGAACTAATCCAATCACAAATAGAGATACCAGAGACACTTTAGAGTGTGATTACAGCTGAATTTATGCACATACAAGTTCTTTTTTAATTTTTCTTTGCTTGTAAAGTGATCTTCCAACAGGCCAACCTAAAGTTGATAAATGTCTAATTAAAGAACTTGAGTATTTGAAATAAAAATTATCTGAATATTTGATACCAAGTTCTTTTAGAGTGGTTATTAATAAACAAAGATCTTTCTTTTTGCCTTTTTTCATATTCAATAATATCAATGCTTCACTTGATAATTTTTTTTCTAGAACCTTATCATTTTCAGCAAAACCAACTTTAAGTGAATTAAATTCATCAGAATAAAGAGTATAAATTATTCCATCTTTGTATTTATCTACAAAAGTATCTACATTAAATCTTGATGATATTAATGTTTTGTATCCTTTAATGATTTTTCTGTTTTTCATAATTATTTGATTTCATCCTGAGCTAATTCGTATTTCTCCAATAGATTGTTTACTTCTGCTAGTGCAATCCTTTTTTGACAGGCCGAGTCATATCTATTTACTGCTACTGAAGGTATTGAACCTTTGCTTTTCATTTCTCTTATACCAGTTTCTAAACATTGAAAAGCAACACTTGATAGATCTCTTCCTTCTGCTGCGGCCCAAACTTTCAAAAGATAAGTAAGGTTTGATGGTACTGAGATCTGTACTTTGTTTGAATTTGAAGTATTTAATGCAATATCATCGAGACTAATTTCTTTAGAGGAAATAGTTTCTTTAACCTTTTTCTTCAAAAACTTTACTTGGCTTATAGCGTCCTCTTTATTCTTTATTTTCTGCTCTATTTCAAATAACTCTTCTTCAGAATTAATTAAAGCTTCTAATGCCCATTTAGCATCATCTTTCGCAATGGCCGTTTTATCAAGCCATTCATCTCTTATTTTAGACCAATTACTAGGCATAAGTTTTATGCGATAACTATATAATAATTTAATCTAAATAGATTGTCTACATAATCTATATAGATTTAATATAGATTACATAAAGTTTTAAGTTTTTTTTGTTTTGATCTGGAATATTAGAAATAATGTTATTGAACACTTTAAACTTTAGAGTCTATCCAGGATTGTTTTATATGTATTTTTTTCGGTAGTTGGATATGGATTTATTAGATAATTGAATCTTTTAAATTATTTTTTATTTTAGTTATTTATTTATTTAATTAGAGACTTCTGAACTTTTAATCTCTTTCAATAAGTTCAATTTTATATCCATCAGGATCCTCAACAAAAGCCAAGACAGTAGTACTGTTTTTCATTGTTTTAGGTTTGGTTGTTACTTTGCATCCATTATTTTCTAATCCTTGGCAAATTAAATGAATATCTTTTACTCCAATAGCTATATGACCATATTTATCACCAAGCTCATAGTCTTCAGACTTTTTGTCCCAGTTATAAGTTAATTCAATTACTGTGTTTTCTTTTTCTGAGCCATAACCAACAAATGCCAAAGTGAATTTTCCATGAGGGTAATCCTTTTTTCTTAATAAATTCATTCCTAATCTATTAACGTAGAAATCAATGGATTTATCTAAATCTCCAACCCTCAACATTGTATGTAGAATACGCATTTTGAATTATGAACCTTAATCAATTATCTAATATTTAATAACCATCTGCCAAAGTTGATTTTTTCGAAGCTAAGTCATTTATTAAGTTCAGAAAAATTAGGCTAAAATATGAATACAAAATTTAAATAATATATTGAATCAGATATTCCAGAGACTCTCATCAGTATTTTTGTATACTTTGCCATTAAAGGCATCAATACCTTTTGGATATTATTTGTTCTATAAATATTCATTTTTAAAAATACTATTATTTCTAACTTTCCCAATAGCATTAATTGAGAAATCATTGCCTTTTGGTGGTTTTCTATTATTTATAATTTTGTTTGCTGGATTAGCAAGGAATCCAAAAGTCCCTTATTTCGTTAGATATAACGCATGCCAAGCATTACTCATTGATATTGCTTTGATAATAATTTCATATCTCTTGAGAATATTTCCCATAGTTGAATTAGGCTCAATTATTTTTATATTTACACTATGTATTTTTATATATTCGATTTTTCAATGTATTTATGGAATTGAACCTGAAATACCATTTATTAGTAAATCTGTTAGAATGCAAATTTAAAAGGATTTATAGATTTACTGACTTTCTTCAGCACTCATTCAGAATAGATTCCCATCTTTGTTGACTTGCCTTTATTGCTCCCATTGGTGGATTAGCCCCCTCTATTTCAAAGGCTTTAATCAATGATTTATTAGCTAATAGGCCTAATCTTGCTGCCTCTCTTTGCCTAGAGCATACTTTTTTTCTTGATCCCTCTTTTAGACTATTTTCAATTTCTTTAAGAATCTGGCTAGCTTCATTCGATTTAGAGTAAAAATCATTCATATAAACATCTAAAGCAGTATCAGCAAAAATCTGAATTGGAGAGATGATTGTGATTAAACATATTACAAAACCCGTATATATAATCATTTTCATGAGAATCTTAAATAAATTTTTTGCTCGACCTTTTTAATATTAAATAAAATACAAGGACGCTTATTGTTCCAGAGGGTCCTATAAAGATATGCCAAAATTGATCACCACTAATTGAGAGATTTGTTCCAAAGAATGTTGTAAATACAATTCCGAATATCGGGTAAAGCATTAACAGCCAATCTTTAAAAGTTCTTTGCCAATTAAATATTAGAAAAATACTTATGAGAACTTGAAAAAAAAGAGCAATTTTTTTATCAAATATAAAGTATGAGGTTATTGAACATAAAGCAATACAAAAGTTAAATATTTGAATAAGTTTATTTTTTATAACTGATATTGATAAACATGTTAGTCCTAAAGATAGAAAAGAATAAAATAGCCAATTAAATAGAGAGGAATGATCAATATAAATCCAAGATGTTTGTGTATGATCTATCATTTCAGAAACTGAAGCTAATCCTAAAAAAATAAAACCAAAAGGTATCAACTTGTTCTTTGTTATATGCCTGAATTGATTGATTGATTTTATTCCTAATACTATTGGGATGACTGCTGCTTGAAAATGGGCTAATAATAATATTGAAAAAAACAAAATAATTTTTAAAATAAATTCAACTTAAATGTTAATAAAAAGCCATTTTCAAGTCATCTTAGAAGAGAAAAATACCATTGACCAACTATTAAGATTAGTACTGTAAGAACAAAAGGAAAAGCTGGATATCTTGTTTGAAAATTAGCAGGGGGCCAAGGTGACCAAGGAATTAATCTTCCTTGAGGTTCACTAGAAGAAGTAAATTTTTTTGCTTTTAAGGACTTGTATGTATTATCTGCGAATCCTTTGCTCATTAGTTTTTAACAAAATTATATATTAACAAAAATAAAAAAGAAGAGCGTAAAAATTGCTGATAAATTTTGATTCTTAGTGACTTAATTCTGCCAATTATTCTTGTCAAGATAGTTTTAAAGAACTTTGTATTTTATTTAATTAATTTTGCATTAAAAAAAGTTAAATTCAAATTATTTAGAATTTCCGTTAACAAATAATTTCAAGTTGTTCCAAAAATGTAAAAATATCCCAGTTGAAAGTAAAAATTCATAAATTTCTAAATCATTCCTTATATGTTCAACGGTAGAGGCCCACGATATCTCATAATAGAAAATATATAAAGCAGTTATCAAGAAAAATAAGCTTAATTTTTTGTTAGGGATTGAATTCAAATATGGCCATTTTCTCCAACCTATCCAACCAAATAAAATACAAATCGCAACCAAAATAGGATCAAGAAAGAAATCATGGAAAAATGGAAGATTATGTAAATTAGTTTCACTTTGAATACTTATCTCTGTTAAAGAATTAAGAGAAAAACCTGTTATCCTTTCACCCCAACTTATTTCTTCGGCGGCAACGAAGAAGCAAAAAGCGCTGAGAATTAACCAAATAAATGAATTTATTGTACTTTTATTTTTACTTCTGAAATAGATAAAAATGCCAAATATTGATGAAATTAAGTATTCAATAAACTGAAGCCATTCTAAAGGACCATCTTCAATTTTTAAAAAATTAAACCATGTTGAACCAATAATATTTTCCCCATAAGGAAGGATATAAACAAATCCATAAATAAAAATTATGTAATAAATGGGGAATAGATTAACTTCTGGAGAGATCTCACCCCAAGGGGTTTTCACTGATTTCAAAATTTAATTTATATTTTATAAAAATATTCTATATCAATTGCGAAATGAAGAATAAGAAAATATCTTTCTAAATACAAAATAATTAATAATGAAAAGGTCTTAATGTACTAAACAATTTGGATAATGAAAAAAAGAGAAAAATAATAAAAGTATGACCCAATAAGTGAATTGACTATTATCAATCTTTTATTTATCTCTGATGATGCAATGAAATAACTTCCCAAAGAAAAAGGTAAAATTGGGAAAGAGCGTATTATAAATATGAAAATTGGTCTAAAAGTAATATTTGCAAAATTATGCTTTATTCCTTGATTTCTAATATTTTGTATGAAAGGCATATTTTTTGACAATCTGAAATTTGTTTTCCTGAAAATTATGATTTGAGCAACCCCTAAAGTAGTTAAAATTGGCGCAAAAAAAACAATATATTTTAAACCTAAAAACTTCATCAATAATAAGTCAAATACAATAGATAGCGGTAGACCAAGAAATATAGAAATAACATTTATTAGTACTAAATATCTATACTCAATATCGATTATTAAATTCTCAAACCCATTGCTATATCGAAGAAAGAGAGCAAAAAAATAAATTATTATATAAAATATGAAAATTTTAAATATTGTTGATTTGAAATTTAAATTTTTTCTAAACATATTAAATTAAACATCCCTAAATATTTATCAAAGAAGAATTTCTCAATAATTCTGGTTAATTTAATCAACTTACCAAGTCTCGTATTGAAAGAATGGCCTCCACTTAATAAATATGAAAATGTCATTATATTCTTTTTTTGAATTAAAGAAAACATAGGGAATAAATTTTTGAATTTTTTGTAATCCCTTTCAAAAATTATCCATGAAAGAGCTTGATTTGAGTCTAATAAGGGATCTTTAGATTGAAAGTTCCATCCAACTTGACTTGTATCAAAGGGTTCGTGACCTACAAAGTTATAGATCAATCTACTCCATAGATTATTGCTTGGTTCAATCATTATTATTCTTCCTCCTGGCAAGAGAGACTTTTCTGCTGATTTCAAAAATAATTCTGGGTCGCTTATGTGATGAAAAACATTAACCAAGATTAAATTTGATATTTTGTTTTCAAAGTCTTTCCCAATATCTATTGCATCAAGTTTGAAATCAGTATTTTCATTTAAAAAAACGTCTGTTTTTTTTATGCTTTTATTAACCTGATCTATAAAACTTGCACCGCATCCCAGTTCAATATTTAATCCTTCGATTTCAGAAAGAAACTTTGAAATTAATTCATACCATTCCTTATATAAAAAACCTAATGCTATATTCGACTTCTCGAAACCAATCCTATCTTTTGTAATATTCTCACCTTGATTCGTCATTTTTTGGGAAAAACTTAGGAAATATTATTGAAAAATTTGAATTAAAATAAATTGTAAAAAGTTTTTAAATTAAATTTTAAGATCTTTGAAATTAATTTATAGGACGGAGGGGGTGGGATTCGAACCCACGGTGCCCTTGCAGACACGCTAGTTTTCAAGACTAGAGCCTTAAACCACTCGACCACCCCTCCAACGGGTTATTCAGTTGTATCCGAACCATTAATATATATCATAAGAAGTCAGTCATAGTCAAGCAATTCACGTTATAACTAGGGTTCTCAGGGGTTATAAAATGAAAACATTTTTTGATTGACAGAATATAGGTCAACTTGCACCTATTTGTACATATTGGTTAGAATAAGGCCACCGAGACAAGGCCACCAACTTTTTCTATCCGAACAATGGCAAATTCACAACAAATATTAGATATAAAGCTTGATGCTAGAAATAGGCTTTTGAAGAGTGAAAGAAGAGGAGTAACTATACAGATTAGGAAAGATGGATTTACCCTTAGAGCTTATTTGCCAAGTAAAACTAATCCAGAATCTAATCAGACTATCCAGCAAAGAGTTCCAATAAATTTAAAAGCTGATATTAAAAATCTTGATGAGGCTCATAGGTTAGCTAAAAAATTAAGTGATGAAAAAATTGGTGGTTCTTTTAAATGGGAGAACTGGCAAAAGAAGGAGGAGGAAGAAGTTATTGAATTAAAACCAGCTAGTAAAAAAGTTGGAGATATTCTAAAAAGGTATGAAAAGTATTTCTGGAGTCAGGAAGATAAAGATAAAACTAGTGAAGGTTACTGGTATCAAATTCAGCACTATATTAATAAGCTAGAAAAACATCAAATTTTTAATACTGAAAATATTTTTGAACTTGGTAATACATTTCCAAAGGCTTCAAAGAAAAAAGCAGATTTTGCTAAATATTGTTTATTGGTTGGAAAGTTTGCAGAGATTTCTAATTTAAAAAAACTTGGGGAGTGGGCAACAGCTACACAACAGGCATACAATACAGAACTCAAGAAAAGAGCTAGAAAAAGATTAACTGATGAGGAATATCTTGAAATTGTTAGAGCCTTAAGAGATGACGTTCAGAATGTAAGAACTAGAAAAGATAAATCATTTTTGCCAGCCCAGAGACAATGGGGTTGGGCATTAGCTGCTCAATTTGTATTTGGTGCAAGAACATCTGAAGTATGGAGTATTAAACCATTTGAGGAAGAAGGAGAAATTTTTGCAGAAATATTAACTGTAGAAAAAAATAAAAAACCAACTGAATGGAGAGTTGCTTTAGCCTTACATCAGGATTGGGCAAGAGAATTAAATATCTTAGAAGTTAATAAGATTTTTTCTATAGATCACGCTAGTGAATATGATTCAAAAGTTTTAAAGAAGGTAAATAACACATATACAAAATGGTTTGCTGGTAAATGTGATGCAGGGTTTGAGCCGTATGACTTGAGACACGCGTATGGCTATCGAACCGCAAATTTAAATATCAATACTGCTACAGCTTCAAAATTTATGGGTCATAGCGAGGACATTCATTCCTCAACTTATCAGAAAGCATATAACAAAAATGATGCTCTACTAACAGCAAAATTATTACGTCAACAACAACAGCAACAACAATAATTATGAAAAGAAAAGATCCACCACCTATTGATGACACTTGGTACTTTCGAGGAAAGTTAATGGAAAATTGCTACAAGCTTTTTGATGGCGAATATCGCTGGCATAAAATTCAAAACTGTCCAAAATGCAAAGCAAAAAAATCTATTAAACCTTGTCTTTGGGGTATGCCAACTGCTGAAGCTGCTCACTCTGGTAAATGGGCAATTATGGGCTGTACTTTAGAAATGCCTTCAGCTAAATGGGCTTGTGTGGAGTGTGATTATAAAATCTATTATCCGCCTGATTGTTTAGAGAGGGAGTGTGATTACTAATGAGAGACGAAATTCCACTTCATTCAAGAACTCTTGCAAAGATAATGAACCAACGCTGTTATTCAGTAAGTCAACGGCATGAGATTCACATGGCATTTTGTAAGGCTAAAGATTGGAAAGAATTTTTAAAATGGTTAGTAGTATTTAAAAAACCTTTTAAGAGAACTAAACCTAATTATTATCTAAAACGCTGACATATTGCTTCATATTTTACTTGGTTTACCTGTAGATATTAGTACATAAAAGTTGACTTAAAACATAGCTAGAACCCAGTAACTACAATAGGTGTGGGGTCTTAGTGTAGCCTTTGAACTGCCTCTCTCTGGGACTCAGGAATGTCCCTTTTCTTATTACGTCTATGAGTTTAGAAGAACGCTTATTTAAGTCCTTTGATGACCAACAAAAGGTTGAACATGAGGCTAGAGAAATTGAAACTCTAATTAATTCTTTTGAAGGTTCTGCTGGTCTATTACCAAAGAGGCCTTATGGCCAACCAGTAGATCCAACTAAATTTGGATTAACCTTAAAATCAATTATTGAACGTAACCATAAAGAACTTGCAGCTTACTTAAAAATCTCAACTGGCTATTGGGAACGTAAGTTAAAAGAAAAAGATGAATATGATCAAATGGTTGCATCAATGGTTGAAAAAACTGAAGCGTTAAGACAAAGAAACTTAGAAGAAAAGGCCAAAAGAGAATATAGAAGTGTTCGCAACTTAGATCATTATGGGAGGCCAAGAATATGATTTCTAAATCACACCCACTAGCAAACTTCTTAAAAGTAACTGGCAATATTTATGCCACTACATTGCAAAGAGTCAAAGAAGATTCTCAAGCTAGGTCAAAAGAAGATCCAACATTCTCAGGTATTACACCTGAAACAAATCATTGGTTCTGGAATGAACAGTTACCACAACTCTGCAATGATGAGTTTTATAGAAAACAGGTTGAAGTTGAAATTGAAGAGCTAGATATGAAAGCTGCAAATATTGATAGAGCTATGAGAAACCAAATGCAAGTTTGGGAGACTGAAAAGGGTTCTTTAGAAATGAAGAGTGAAAGGTTAAAAGAAATACTCCTGGAATCTAAAAAAAAACTGAACCTACAAGAGATTTAATTGATCCACACCTAATTCAAATTATGGATTTTCTTGCTTCAAAGGTTCGATTCTATGAAGCGTGTGAATGTTACGCGGGTATGCCTGATGCTTTAGGTGAACTTGCAGCGTTAATGAAATATACCCAACTTTCAATAGTCGTTTACCTTAATGAAGTGGAAGAATTATGGGAGAAGAAACATGGCTTTAACTACTAGAAAAGAAAGGATTGCTAGACGTAATGATGCTCTCCGAAAGATGGAAAAAGGCTGGGGGGTGGGTCAAACCATAAACTATCTAGTCCACGACTACAAAATTACCCGAAGATCCGCAAATCTCGACATTCAATGGGCATCAGCTAAGTTAGTCCAGAACCACACAAAGCATGAACGTCACGACCTTCTCGCATGGCTTTTGTATCAAACTCAACAGGTGTATTTAAAATCTGTCGAAGCTGAGCAATATAGTGCTGCTACTGGTTGTCTAAACCTGATTTGGAAAATGGGAATTGCTGAAAATAAACCAAAATCAAATACCGCTAAAACTTTTCATGGTAACTATCGAGGTTAATGAGTCTCATGTGATCTTTGAGAATGGGTCGTGTCCAACAACTTTTTTATGTCCAATTTTTAGTCTCACTCTGTCTAATTCTCATCTCACTCTCTGAAGATCGTAGTGAGTATGGTGAGCCAATCTCATAAATCTTGCCAAAACTGTTGGTAGTACTGTCGTAAGAACAATTCGCTTTTGGTGTTTTAGAACTAAAAACTCAACCTCTCACCCACTTTCTCTATCCCTCCAATAACAATAACTATTTAATATATATAGTTTTTATTTTTTGAAGTGAGTAATGAGACAAAATCTTTTAATCCATTGCTACTAAGTCATTTTGAAGTGACTCAACCTAGTTAGTCGGGTGAGTCAGTCTGAGGCAAATTCCAGAGTCTTGGTCTTTCACCAGTAATAGGATTTCTAGTTTGGTTTTTATCTCGAATACAACCCAAGCTTTTTAATATTCTTGCTGCATTGTTCATATCTGCTGGAGTTATTTTATTACCATCTCTAAGTTCAGAATCTATCAATACATCTCTGGTAGAGAATTTATGGCCTTTATTCCAGCTTTCAACTTTTCTTTGGATAGGTTCTAAGAATGGATCTTCAGTTTCATAAATCTGATTATTTAATAATGATTGTTGCTCCTGATGATCTGCCAACATGGGTTTCCTTCCTGTTCTATGTGCAATTACAGCAGCTTTCCATATTGCATCTCTATCTTTGAGAACTTTATCTATATCAATCATTTCATCAATTTCAATAATCCAATATCGTCTTGCACCTGTTTTATCTCTAAGAAAACTATCTTCATTAACTGAACCAAGTAATATTGATTTTCTTGGGAATCGACCCATTGAGGAATAATAAGGAGGTCTAAAATCATCAACTCTTTGAGTTATTAATCCTTTTAAAGTTCCCTGCTGACCTCTGCTAGTCCAAACTTCAAGTTCAGCCCATTCATATAACCAGCAAGTATTCATGCAGAGCCTTAAATCTTTTATGTCCTTTTGCATTGTGTCTGAAAAATACTCTCCTCCTAGTGTTCTCCAGAATGTACTTTTCTTGATACCTTGCTTACCTTTTAAACAAGTTAAATAATCCATTTGGCAGCCATGATCAAAGGCTCTAGCTACAGCACCAATCAAACAAGCTGCCATCATTTGATCAAATAATAAATTATCTGTTTTTAAATAATTGGTAGAAATTTTATCTATATCAACAGGTGTAATACCAGCATCATTTTCTATCTCTAATAGATATTTAGTGATGGGGTTATAGGAGTTGGATCTAGCAACTTTTATGAAAGCATCTTTAGCTTTGCCCTTTGTTATCTCCCAACCTCTCTCACCTAGTTCAATGTATAACTCATCTAATATCTCAGGTGGTATGGGTTTACCATGCAACTCTGCAAGCATAGTTATCTCATTAAATCTAAGATGTTTACTAATGCTTTGTTTTATTATTTCAGCCCATACACCAACATGAAGAATTGATGGTATTTGCTCTCCTTTGGAATTAATTTTCCAGCCTTCTCTAAATTCCCAAGACTTGTAAATGTTACCCATGTAAATCTCTCCAGAGTTGTTGTGCTGGGGTTGGTTGGTGTTTTACGAAATGGCTAAATGTTCCTATGGGTACGCTTAGAACGACACTTGAAAATGCCCATTCTTGCTCCACTACTTGTCCCCTTTTAAGGTTCTTTGGTGGGTAGTGATGGCCTCCCCAAAAACATCTCAGGGTCTTTCCATCTTTATGAATACTGCAAACTGGATTCTCTTCTCTTTTGCATATTGGGCAAAAATCTAACCTGATCCAATCCTTACTATTTGAAGATCCTCTTCTTACTTGTTGTTGCCCTTTTGATGCCTCCAATATTAGTTTGAACCAATCATCAGGAGGTGAAGTTAGTGCATCAACTTCAAATCCTCTAGGGCTAAAATACCTCCCTCTGCTGGGGTGTTCACCTAATACAACAACCTGACAACCACCATGAAAAAAGAACTCTAATTGTTCCTCTGCACCTGTTGCTCTCGATTCTTCAAACTCTTTTCTTTGTAGTGCTTGAAGTTGATCTGGTCTTAGCTGAAATAACAATTTCATCTTCCAGTTATGGTTGGATCTATGAACTTGCCAAGTCTTGCAATGTTGAGGAATTAGGTTTCTTTCATATAGATAATCAACAGCAGTAATGCCATCAATATCAATACAAAATAGATTCCCAACTTTTGTTCTTACACCTATAGCAGCAACAAAATTAAATCCAGCTATTTCATCAATAGAAAAAGATTTATTTTGCCAACCTTTGATGGGAGGATATTTTTTGTTATTGCATGGTAAAAATGCAAATATTTCCTCGTATGGGCGAAGGCATTGAGCCTGATCAATCAGAGTAGGTTTTCTCTTTTTATTACCGCCCTTTGAAGCGGTATTGATCATACAAATCTATCTAGGATATTTTTCTTAGCTATATGTATTGGTTTTATTTTTGATACGTCTTTAACTGCATTAATTCTGTGATAGTAGAAATCAGTTCTTTTACCTCTATCTACTTCTTTCACAGAAGTCTTTTTGAACCTACCTTCATTTCTATATTTAGTAACTGTTGAAGTACTAATTTTTAAAAGTGCAGCAAGTTCAGATGGCTTGAGCCAGACATTAACATTAAACGGATTTTGTTCTTGGGCTAAGTCAAAATCAACTCTTAATTGTTTTAACTCATCTTTCGAGATGTTATGTGAATCTGTCAAAGTGTTGACTGCCTGTAAAACGGCAGCCACATCTTTTTGCAGATTAGAAATTGTAAATTCTAAACTGGGCATGATTATTTAACACCCCTCTTTAAACGAGAAAGTAAATCAAATAAATCAAGATTAGATATTGAAGTAAGCTTTTTTTGATTAACTTCAAGTTGTTCTAAATTTTTTTGTAAATTATATTTTGTCGCTTTTCTAATAATTTCTATTTCCATTGTTTCTTTATGTTCAATACTTTTCTTTTCATCAATAAGATCAAAATACTCGGTAATTAAATCTTGAGGAATTTTTGCAAATAGTGCATCTTTTTCCCTTTCGATTTGGTAGCGTTCAGCTTTAGAAGGTCGCACAGGATATACGACAGAATTGACCTGTGAAGGTTGCTTAGAAGTAGCCATTTTTTAAATTTAATCGGTTTATAATTTCTGCTTTAAATCTCTAAAAATTTAGAGTCGCGAGGAGTAGGTATTGGACAACCAATAGCAGATTCAAACTAATAATTTCTTATCAGTTTTCCCGATCTTTCACCGTCTCCAGCAAATGATCTACTAAACGGTACAAACCTCACTTGGACAACCAAGCTTTCATAGTTACCACAAATGGTACTGTTATTTTTTTATAAAATCAACTGTAAATATTAGTAAAGCCTCTAGTTCTAAAGACTAGAGACACACTTTGTAATAAAAAGGCCACCCATAGGAGGCCACTTTTTAAAATATCTCTGAGATCGCTTGCAAATACTATAGTAGTTTTTAGTTTTCAAGACTAGAGCCTTAAACCACTCGACCACCCCTCCAAGGATGAGATTAAATTGTCCTCGTAGACTATTATACATCAACCCAGTTCCCCTAGTAGAACTCAGTTATTCCAAGCTAGACAGGTATTAGATAAATATTTTAGCCAATCTCAACCGTTGTTACCATTTCGTGAATAGTCGTTGACTTTAAACTCAAAAGTGGGGAACATATGGGGAACATCTTTTGCAATATTGCTATAGATAAATCCTACCAATGTCCTCTGAAAACGTTTATCGCTTAAATCAGATATTAGATTCGGCTAACTATAAGGCTAGTATTAGGACAAAACGTGATGCCGTATATATAAGAGGAACTTTTTTAGGTGCTGATGGTAAGAGAGTAAGAAAAGAAATTGCTTTAAATGCAAAAATATATGACTTTACTACTTGCAGAGACAGAATAAGAGACTTTTATCTTGAATATGAGAAGAAAGGGCATCTTCCTAAATTATTTAGTTGGAATAAAACTTTAGAAGTTAAGGAAGTTAGGAAAAATACTGTTGAATATGGAATAGAGAAATTTAAAGAAGATTATTGGGAATCTAAAGGCAATCCAAGTGAAGAAGAAAAAACTTCAGAATCTAAACGGACTCTTATTAGCTATAGCGACCAACTAAGAAAACTAGAAAAATATAATGATTTAGAACTTACTCCAGAACTTCTAAGAACAGTTATCGAGGAAAAAAGCAGTCCTAATACAAAGCCCAGACAAGATATGTGCAAAATATTTAAAAGATTAGGTAAATTATTCTTCATAGAAAGTGATTTAAAAGATCTAGATAAAATTAGAGGAAAATATATTCCAAAGAAGAGAATAAGACTTGATGATGCTGCAATAGTAGAAGAAATAGACAAAGTAAGAGATCACAAAAAATATGGTTGGTTAACTGCTGCTGTATTTATATATGGATGTCGTCCAAATGAGGCATTTAGCTTGATTCCTCAAAAAGATGGAATTGCCAAAGCGGTCAATTGTCCCAAAGCAGAAGAAAAAGCTATTAAATTTCCAATTGCTTTGGGATTAGAAAAAGATGACTATAAACCTGAATTGTTAATTAAAAGATGGGATATTTTAAATAGACCAAAAGATTGTTTTTATTGGGATTTAGATAATGGTTTATATGATTCCAATGAAATGAAAAAAAAAGTTGAGGCATGGACAAAATGGTTAGCTAAAAATAGAACTTTAAAATTTGGTTTAGTTGATATGCGACATTACTGGGGTATAAGGTCTATTCATGCAAATATGGAAATTAGAATTGCTTGTAAATCTTTAGGTCATAGCCAAGCGATACACATGAAAACTTATAACTCTACTTATGAAGAAATAGATGCAATAAAAGGAGCAAAGAAGTTATGATCACTTATTTAGAAGAAAGAGTCGAATGGTATGACCACAATTAAAGGATGGGAAGTCTTTTAATTACTGATGAACAGTTTGATAAGTTAGAAGCCAATTTATATAGAGTCAATCCAGAAGCTTTGGGTATTGAACCTTCAAAATGACCTCTAAAAAATGAAACGCTTAATAATTTAAGAACTTAAAGGAATCATTAATAAGCATCCCTAACTATTTAACTGATAGTTATTCAAAAATTAATATTTATTGTGTTAGTGAAATCAAGAGAGAATTTTCAAAATGACAATGATTTATCAGAATATTTGCTTAAAAAAGGTATTAGAGAACTTAATGCCAAGAAATATGAAGAAGCAAAAAAGTATTTTGATGAATTAACGAGAATTTCTTTTAAGAAAGATTTCGTTATTTCAGAAGAGAAATATATTCATTTATTTTTATTAAGTGCATTACAAATTATCATTTAGAGAATTATTCAATAGCGGCTTCAGACTTTATAAAAACTTTAAAAATAAGGAAAAATGAAAATGAAATATATGATCATTTTTTTAAAAATAAATATGCAAATTTATCAATTTTTTTTGATTCCCATGATCTAAGTAATTCTTACATTAGAAATGCTGCTGATTCATTGACAATTTTTTTAGAGCTTATAAACAACCCTACTAAATATAAATTAAATAAAAAAACAAAAGAGGTAGGAAGAAAACTTCTGTATAAGATTTACTGTATGAGAGCATTTACATTCAAGAGATTAAAAAAAATAAAACTGGCACTCTTGGACTTTAATAGATGTATTATTAATAACCCTCCATCACATTCTCTACCTCGGCTATATACTGAAAAAGCATATCTGCATTTTAAACAAGGAAATTTTTTAGATGCAATAAAAGATATCAATAAAGCAACTAGTAAATCAACTTGTAAAAATAATGTATTTAATTATAAAGAATATTTTTTAATGGGTTGTATTCATATTAGGTTCTCGAATTTTAATATGGCAATTAGTATGTTCGATGAAGAAATAGGAATTTTAGGTAGATTTTATAGAGGCTCTAAAATAACTTCAAAGGCATATGCCTATATTCTTAGAGGTTATTCAAAAATTCGTTATCAGAATGTTGAAGATGGTATAGAGGACATGGGATTAGGATTGGCTTTAGATAAAAATTGTTCAGAAAAGTATAAGAAAGTATTTCAGAATATTGATGAAGGAATAAAAAATATTATAAGAATAAGATTCAATGTATCTATTAAAGATTAGTTTGGAATCAATTAATTTTTTAAGTACTAAAAGAATCTTATAATTACTTTGCCATTAAATAATGAATAAAAAAATTATTATGTTTTTATAGATATTGATATTGATTGCGAAGAATCATTAGATGATTTAGGTTTAAATTATCAAAAGAGCAAAGATAATGAATCCCGAAACATAATTGAAATTTTATTAAAGGAAAATGAGTATAGTGATTTATTTAAAAATATAAATTTTAATAATACGAATCAAATACAATTGAGTACTTATTTATTAAAAAACTTTGAACTAGGTCAATTCTCAACAAGAGTTACGATTAGCAAACCTAATGGGGATAATATTTCTTTTTATTAGATTATTTACTTTTTTGTTCTTTTATTTGATCAAGTCTTTCACTAATTAAGGACTCTTTTGGCATGGCAAAAGAAGTTAGGATTCCTCCAATAAAGAAATTTGATATTATCTCTTCAGCATTTAATAGTTTTAGTAAAATAAAAATAAAGCTTGCTGTAATAATATTTGCAATCAAACCCCTAGTTATTTCTTTGGAAGTAAAAAGCTTTGATACTCTTAAAAGATTAATAATATTTGGAATACCTGTAAAACCACAAAATATTATCCATAAAGGTATTAACAATAAGGCCCAAAAGCTATAAAGTGCAAAGGCTTTGAATAATGAATACATTCCATAAACAACACTAATTAGAATCATGACAAAAGTGAATAATTTGTAATCTGGACAATAATTTAGGAACTATAAAATATAAATCTAAAAAAGGTTTTAAATCTTATAAAAATTAATCTGGAATCATTATGTTTTTATAGAACTAAAAAGAAAATAGCTTTTTTTACATAATATAAATGAATCTTCAAAAGGGGAAATTAGATTATGAGGATTATTTTGCAAGAGGAAAAATTCACTTTTATAATGAAAAATATAGAAAAGCGAAATCAGATCTTTCAGAGTATCTTATCCGCTTAGAAAGATTAAGGAGATTCTCTGATATTAAAGATATAACTTCAGATTCTAAAGAAAAAGCTCATTTCTTAAGAGCTATTTCTAATTTTTATTTGTCAGATTTCAATGACCTAGATGGATTTGAATATGATAGAAATTACCTACTTAATAGCCAAAAAATAAATTGTTCTTTTTACCCAACTTTTTTATTCGTACTTTTAATGACTAACCCAGGTAATAAAAGAAATTATGATTATTTTTATGATAGCTG
>CABYJE010000002.1 GCA_902519235.1 uncultured Prochlorococcus sp. | reverse complement strand
GTTTTATTCCACCTGGCCAAGGCAATCTCCTTTCATCAACGTTATTTAATGAACTACTATAGTCTTCAAAGTTTTTCGTTAAGGATTCTCTTTTTATCTGTTGATTTTGAAGATTTGATTTAATTGTAGTCTTAATTGATTTCTTTTCTAATTTTTCAATAAATTCTTGAATTTCCCTATCTTCAAACCAAGAATCTAAATCCGCCTCTTTTGATTCAATATCTCTATAACCAACTAAAACATCATTCTCTAACCAATTTTTACAGAAAATACAAATAGCTTCTAGTTTATTCCCTGGAAAATTATTAAGCCAATCTCTTAATTTTTCATCAGAACTGCTAGAAAACCTTGCAGAGGCCTGATCAATATCTGCCAAAAGTAGATCTAAGCAACCAACTAAAGGCATGGAATCTAGACCTGATAAATTTAATTTCTTTAAAATTCTTCTTGCTTCAAATAATTTTTCTGGCTTTCTTCTTGTGAAGCCAATTGCTGTTAAAGATAAAAAAGCTAAAAATCCTGCTTCTAATGATCCTCTTTTTTGTAATTCAAGAAACAAATCTATCTGTTCTTGGACTGTCAAAAATGGCTTTATTTGTTGAAAGAAAGCTTCAAATTCTTGCTGATTTAAATAATCTCTATATTCAGATTTATTATTACCCTCCAAACCACCTCTTTTAACTATTAAATTCTCCAACATACTTAAACCTTTTTTATGAGAATCCTGATCATTTAAATCTCTACTAAGTAGATCTAGGATCCTGTATGGAAGCAAAGCAACCAAATCTTCTTCAAGTTCTTTTCTTCTTTCACCTAACTTTCCCATTCTTTGGAGAAGCTGTATTCCCTCATGTAAAAAGTCGGCAGCGTTAGAATAGGATCTTAGTTGTTGTTCGTGAACGGCGGAATCTCTAGCTGTTAAAGCAGCTAATAAAGTTAGATCGGCTTCTCTGCTGCTACCTAAGGCTGGGGTTTGTGGGGGCTGCAAAGATTTCTTTGTAATATTGAAAGCTTCTTTTGGGGAACCCGACTCCCAAAGCAGGATTAATCCTGCTACTTCCCTATTTGAAGAAAACTCCAATCCAGAGGCACCATTTAATAACATATTTTCGTACTCTCTCCTACTTTCTGGATTAGTAAGAAGATCAGCAGTGAGTCGAAGCAACTCAGATCTTTGAGTTAAAACTTCATAAGTGAAACCCTCATCAGGGGTTTTATCTAACCTCAATTGAAACGCCCTTAATATTTCCTCAGATGTTGCAGAGGGGCTTACGCCAATTAAACGGAAATGGTCTAAAGGAAGTTCCAAACAAATATCCTATTGAAAAATCTTAGGTAAATCTTATCAAGTTAAAAATTTTTTTCATAAGGTCTTATCAGAGTTTTAAAAAAAATCATGAAAATCGCCCTTCGCGGCTTAGAATGTCAACAAATCAAAACTTCATTAAGGTATTTTCTTGGAAACACACGTAGAGAGAATCTCAAATCTTAAGGACACAAAAAAAGCCGAATTAGATCGAGAAACAGGATTATTTCTTTATGAAGATATGACACTTGGTCGAAGATTCGAAGATAAATGCGCTGAGATGTACTACAGGGGGAAAATGTTTGGTTTCGTTCATTTATATAACGGACAGGAAGCTATTAGCACTGGAGTAATTGGCGCTATGAGAAAGAAACATGATTGGTTTTGCAGTACCTACCGAGATCATGTTCATGCGCTAAGCGCAGGTGTTCCTTCCTTTGAAGTAATGAGCGAACTTTTTGGTAAAGCCACAGGCTGTAGTAAAGGCCGAGGCGGCTCCATGCACTTATTTTCAAGAGAGCATCACTTACTCGGAGGATATGCATTTATTGGAGAAGGAATTCCAGTTGCTTTAGGAGCAGCCTTTTCAAGTAAATATAAAAAGGAAGTTGCTGGTAATAATCGTAGCGATGCTGTAACTGCTGCTTTCTTCGGAGATGGAACTTGCAATAATGGGCAGTTTTTTGAATGTTTAAATATGGCCCAATTATGGAAATTACCCATAATTTTTGTTGTTGAGAATAATAAGTGGGCTATTGGTATGGCTCACGATAGAGCAACTAGCAATCCTGAAATCTGGAGAAAAGCCTCTGCTTTTGGGATGCATGGTGAGGAAGTTGATGGAATGGATGTATTAGCCGTAAGAGGAGCAGCACAAAGAGCAATTGAGCGCGCTAGAGCAGGAGAAGGGCCCACACTCTTAGAATGTTTGACTTATAGATATAGAGGACATTCTCTTGCAGATCCAGATGAATTGAGGTCTGAGAGAGAGAAGGAGTTTTGGGGGAAAAGAGATCCTATTAAAAAATTAGCTCAAGAAATTATTGATGGTAAATTCGCTACTGATGAAGAATTAAAAAGCATTGAAAAGAAAATAGATATTGAAATATCAGAGTCCGTTAAAAATGCTTTAGAAGCACCTGAACCTCCCTCACAAGAACTAACTAAATATATTTGGGCCGAAGATTAGATTAAATACTACTTGGCAATTTTCTTGTTAAATTTCTTAATTTCCTTAATGCCTTTAGTTCAACCTGTCTAACTCTTTCCCTAGAAACTTCTAATAATCTTCCTATTTCAGCAAGAGTATGTCTTTCATTTCCATCTAGTCCAAACCTTAATTTTAGAACCTGTTGCTCTTGCTCGCTTAGATGGCTTAACCAATTTCCTAGTTGCTCTTGATGCATTTTTTGTTCAACTTGATCTAAAGGCTCTTCATTATTGCTATCAGCGATTAAATCACCTAAAAAGCTTCTACCATCATCACCATTAACAGGAGCATCTAAACTACTTGTTGATAAAGCTTGTCTTAAAACAGAATCTAAATCCTCCACATCAATATCCATTGCTTCCGCAATTTCGATTCTGCTAGGCATCGCACCAAGTTTATGAGCCAACTCCCTACTAACTTTTCGTATAGAAGCTAATCTTTCGCTTAAATGAACTGGTAAACGAATTGTTCGTGATTGACAAGCAATTGCTCTTGTCATACTTTGTCTGATCCACCAAAAAGCATATGTGGAAAACTTATATCCTCTTGTTGGATCAAATTTTTCAACAGCCCTTTCCAAACCAAGAGATCCTTCTTGAACTAAATCCAGTAGTTCAAGTCCTTTACCTTGATATTTTTTGGCCACACTTACAACTAATCTTAAATTAGCTTTCATCATTCTTTCTTTGGCTCTTCTGCCTCTTTTTATTGTTCTTTTTTGCTGAGCAGAAAAATCTTTAATGTTCTCATTCAATTGACCATCCTCTGTAAGTATCATCATTTTTTGAACTTGGTTTCCTAGTTCAATCTCCTCGGATGGTGTTAACAAGGGGACTCTACCAATATTTTGTAAATACCAACTTATTGGATCATTACCTCTTCTTTTTTGTGGTTCGGCTTGTGTTGGTATTGATGAAACCATTTTAAGACCCAAATTTGGTAACTAAACTCTCCTACACTTTTTTGGAAATAGCCAATTATTTAATGCGCGCTTCAGATTTCATGTAATATTTGTATATTAATGTGTTTAAAACTTGAAATAACTCTCTTAAATTGTTTCTTTCAAGATATTTGCCTCATTTTCCTATTTCTCATTAATTTTGATAATTTAGCCCCAATAGCAGATGCATCGGAACCCTTTTTACACTTTGAAGCAGCAAATGAATGTATAAGTGCGTACTTAGCAAAATATTCAGTTTTTATGTTTTTACTTAAGTTTAAATCAATCGCAGAACTGCCAGCTACAAATCCAGATAAAAGATCACCCAATCCAGCTCTAGCTGTATGAGAATCAGTCCCAAAGATTTGCCATGCTTTTTTATTGTCAGCAATTACGCTGTTAGCTCCCTTTAACAAAACACTTATATTAAATTTTTCCGCTGCATTTAGAGCCAATTCAACATTAGTCTCACCCTTGATGTTTGGGAATAACCTTGAAAACTCTTTGCTATGAGGTGTAATCCATGTTTTGAATTTCCTCTCTAAAAAAAATTTTGTTCCTAATTTAGATTCCGCAATTCTATTGAGCGCATCTGCATCCAAGATCAATAATCCTTCAAAATCTAGAAGAAAATCTTTTGATTTTTGCCAATCATCATTATCAATACCGATACCAGGGCCAACAGCTAATGAATCATATGCACTTAGATCAATATTATTTAATGCATTAAATAGGGATGCATTTCCATTTTGATTAGATTGCATAGTTCCTTTTAAAACTATTTCTGGGGCAACTTGCCAAATAGATTGAGCAACTAATTTAGGCAGGACAGCCGAGATAAAACCTGCTCCACTTGATATGGCCCCTTTTAATGCTAAGTATGCAGCACCAGGATATTTTTCACTTCCCGCAATTATTATTGTTTTACCTCTTTTATATTTATTGGAATTTTTTGGTAAAGAGGGTAAATCAATATTTTTTAAATCTTTGTAAGTAACCTTAAAAATCTTTTTATCAACTTTGGACAGTTTACTAATAGGAACCCCAACATCTATATGGTTCAATTCTCCAATAAAAGGCAAAGCAGAATCTTGCGTTAACCCAATTTTATTAAGACCAATGACCAAGGTATGGTCTGCCTTTACTGCATTATCGAAAAAAGGCTTTCCTTTATTAGGACATAATCCAGTTGGGATATCAATGCTTATTACCTTGCCACATTTGTTATGAAATTTTTGATTAAATAGTTTAATTAATTTATTATCAACTTTTCTTGTTTGATTATTACCAAAAACAGCATCAATCCAGAGTTCTTTCCCATTTGCATCAGGGGGCTCTGCCAATTTTGTGACACCAATAGATGTAAGATAATTAACGTGATCAATTGTTAATGATTTTTTTATCGGAAATGGACACCATACCTTTACTAAAAAATCTTTCAAAAAAAGCTCTCTAGCTATGACGGCACCATCTCCACCATTATGACCAGGACCTATGAAGACAATTATTCCATGCTTTAGAAGAGGTTTCCTTCTCAAGAGCCATCTACTAATCTGGATACCAGCTTTTTCCATCAATGCTTCTTGAGGCATTCCATCAGAAAACATTTCTTTCTCCAATATCAACATTTGCTTTGAATCAACAATTAAATGTTTAGAGTTAATTGTTGGCCATACAATTTCGTTCATAATTAATACAAAGCAATTGAAGTCCCGTTCAAAAATTTAAACTTCCATGTTAAAGACACAAAAGGAAAAAAAATTAGAGAACAATTTATCTAATAATAATAAAACTCAAAAGGTGAAAAATATTATTGTAGGTCTTTCTGGTGGGGTAGATAGTTCCCTTTCTGCGGCTCTTCTTGTTGAAAGAGGCTGGAATGTTGAGGGACTTACTCTTTGGCTTATGAAAGGTCAAGGCTCATGTTGTTCTGAAGGATTAGTAGATGCCGCTGGCCTTTGTGAAGATTTAGGAATTAATCATAAAATCATAGATTCAAGGGAAATTTTCGAAAGAGAGGTAATTAAAAAAACTACTGAAAGCTACGAGAAAGGATTCACTCCACTTCCATGTTCAATGTGCAACAAAAATGTGAAGTTTGAAGAGATGCTGAATTACGCAATAAACAAAAAAGACTTTACTCATATCGCCACAGGACATTACGCCAGGATAAAAAAATCATCTTATGTTGAAAAAATTGATTGCGAGAGCTTTCTCTTTAAGGACTTCCTTCTTCTCAGAGGTGCTGACGAGAACAAAGACCAAAGTTATTTTCTTTACTCTCTTTCACAAGAAGTACTAAGCAGATTAGAATTCCCTCTAGGTGAAATGAAAAAAGAAGAGACAAGAAAGGAAGCACTGAGATTAGGCCTTAGAACTGCTCAAAAACCAGAAAGTCAAGATTTATGTTTAGTTGAGCATTATGGATCAATGCAGAGATTTATCGATAAACACATTGAACCCAAAGAAGGAGAAATTATGCATATAAATGGGAAAGTCCTTGGAAATCACAGTGGCATTCAGCACTTTACGGTAGGCCAAAGAAAAGGTTTGGGCATTGCTTGGCCTAAACCATTATATGTAAAAAGTTTAGACAGAGTAAAAAATATAGTTTATGTAGCAGATAAAAATGATCTATTTACGAGAGAAGCAATAATTAGTAAGGTTAACTGGGTTTCAATTGAAGAGCCTAAAAAAGAGATAGAAGTAGAAGCACAAATCAGATATAGAAGTCATCCAGTAAAAGGAACATTGATTCCTTTGAAAAATTCAGATAATCCATCTAAAACTTTTAAATTAATTTTTGAAGAAAGTCAAAGTTCGGTAACGCCCGGACAAGCTGCAGTTTTTTATAAGGGAGAAATTTTATTAGGTGGTGGATTAATTAATTAATTTTCCAAAAGATATTTAATCCCATAAAAAATATAAACAAAAATAAAATAGGTTTATCTCCAAATTTTGTATAGAAAGTCTTTTCGGATGAAAAATTAGGAAACACTATTTCATTTTGCTCAACATCAAAATCTAAAAGTTTAATTATTTTTCCATCATCTTGAACTAAGCCCGAAGGGCCGGTATTTGATACTAGTAAATTATTTTTCTTATTTTCAATACTTCTTAATCTAGCCAAAGATAGGAATTGATTATAAAGCTTAGCTGGATATGGGTCTAAATTTGCTGCAGTTATTATTAGTTTTGCACCGCTATTAATAGCCTTTCTTATTTCTAGTCCATCACTAATTTCGTAACATATAGCAACTGCTAGTGGGGGTGTAAATTTAGGATCAAAAAATCTTGAATCAGAGCCTGGTTGAATTCCTCCTACTGCAGATAATCCTCTTGAAAAACCATCTAGAAATCTAGGTATTTTTTCACCTATTGGAACAAGTCTATTTTTATCTATAAATGAAGTAAGAGATTTATCTCCAATTTGAAATCCGAGTAAAGAACTTCTTAACTCATTATTTGAATTTCTGAAACCTCCTGACAAGGTATTAACCTTAATGCCTTTAGAAAAATAAAAATTATTAGATAGAGTTCCTTCAGGAGCAACAAGAAGTTTCGCTTTGTTTGATAAAGCATATTTTTGAGCGATAGATAGCTTTTCTTCAATAAATTCATCATTTATTTTTAATTTTTCTCTTGTTGGGATATTAGTTTGCCAAATAGCTACTGGATATTCATAATTTCTTTTTATTGGAGTTGTTAAACCTCCAAATAAATGCAAGAAAATAAAAACCAAAAGTCCTAAAAGAAATATTTTTTTAAAGTAAAGTTTTCTTTCCCATCTACCTTGAATATAAAAAATCCAAAATCCAATCAATATTTGTAATACGCATAAACCACTTGCACCAATCCATCTTGCTAAACCAGCAAGATAAATATCACCTGGAATAAGACTCTCTCCTAAACCTATCCAAAAAAAAGGTGTTTGAGAAAGTATCAATTCACCAATACCCCAAGTCAGAGATAAAAAAAATACTTTTACTGTTAAAGATAATATTTTCATGTTGAAAACATCCTCTTTCCAGAGAATAATTTCAACTAACAATCCCCATAAATAAACTAATATCCCACCCAGAAAAGCGCAGAATAATAATATTAAAATGGCAATAATTAAACTTGCAAGCCATGAAAACCCAAGCCATGTCAATGGATGAAGATCATAAAGCCAAGAATGACTTATCAAGATAAAGAAAAAACCCCAACAAAAATTTGCTATTCTCCTTTCACTTCCCTTCCATAAAATAAATAATGATATGGGCATAAAAATCAGCCAAAAATGGGTTGAAACTGAAATTCCTCCTAAAATCCCTCCTAAACAAGGGTAAAAATATTGTCTTAGACTTTTAATTTGAGTTGGGATTAACAATCTAAAATTACGAAATTAAATTTATAATCACCCATTTATTGTACCTTCATTCTGTAAACTAAGTTTTAGTAACTTTCAAAATTTAAGTGAAAGAAGTCTTTATTAGTTTTGCAGTTTTTGTTTTTTGTGTTTCATTAACTCTTTTCAGTCAATTTAATTCACCTCAAGTTGTTAATGCTGCTGAATCAGAAACTCAGTCAGTTCAAAGAACACCTGTTGCAAAATCATCAAATGTCTCAAATAAAAATTTATTTGAACTAGACCCATCAGATCCAAATCCTATACTTTTCGCTATGGCAGAAGAAACACCATCAGACAACAATTCAAGGACTACAGAAAGTGGTCTAATTATTGCAGATATCGTAAACGGGGAAGGAGATGAAGCTAGTGCTGGGCAAACAGTTACTGTAAATTACACAGGAACTCTAGAAGACGGGACTCAATTTGATACCAGTATCGGCAGAGCTCCATTCAGCTTTCCCTTGGGTGCTGGACGAGTAATAAAAGGTTGGGACGAAGGTGTAGCAGGCATGAAAGTTGGAGGCAAAAGAAAATTAACAATACCTCCGGAACTTGGATACGGATCAAGAGGAGCTGGAAATGTGATACCTGCTAATGCGACTTTAATATTTGAAGTTGAATTATTAAAAGTCAATTAAATTAAGTAAGAAAAACATCTAAGACTTTTCAATTTAGTTAATCTCCAAGTAATATATATACAACACCAAATATTTGAAATGTTAAGTAAATTCATCAATTCTTTTCTAGATAAAAAATCCCCAATGACTGTCCATGCTCACTGCGATGGTCCTTGTGGTGTTTACGACCCAGCATCTACGAGAGTTGCAGCTGAAGCAGTTTTATCAATGACAAAAAAACTAATTGCATTAGAAGCTCCTTCTAGCACTGATTCAGCAGAGTGGGCTGCATACAGTAATACATTTTCTAGATATGTGGCAGTTAAAGAAGAGCAAGCAAAAGAAACAAAGAAAGAGATTCTAATTTTGTGGACAGATTACTTTAAACCAGTTCACTTAGAAACTTATCCAGACTTACATGAAACCATTTGGAAGGCTGCCAAATTATGCAGTGCATGCAAAGTTAATATTGACTTGGCCCAAGCTGAAGAACTCATGAGTTATGTAGAAAAAATTCATAATATTTTCTGGGCTTCAAAAGGAAGATCAGACGCTTTTGTAAAAGCTAGTTAATCAGAATTATTTTCAAAAGCTTTTTTGATTTTATTTTATTTTTTTTAGGTTTAAGAAAAACAGCGATTATTAGTGGTGAATCGATGTTTCCTTACCTAAAAGAAGGTGATATTGTATTTTTTAAAAAATATAAAAAGAATAAATCAATACTTAAAAATCGACAAATAGTTATTTTCAATCATCCATTTAAAAATAAAAACCTAATAAAAAGGATAAATTCAGTAAATCAAAATAACGTTGAGGTTATTGGAGACAATATTGAATTTAGCGAAGATAGTAATAAATTTGGATTAATCAATAACGAAAAAATAATTGGGATTGTCACCTCTAAATTAATTATTCCTAAATTAAAAAATTTTTTAATTCAAAAAAACAGAAGCACTTCTTTGAATCCAAAATAATCCCAAAGAAAAGGAAAGCCCTCCTGCTACAGCTATTAATCTTTTAATAAATTTTTGACTTGCTTTAAAGGTAGTAAAAGATATTAAACAAGTAAAAAGATTCATACTTATGAGTGAACCAATCAAATATGAAATCAAATACAAGCAAGCGCTTGTTAAAGGTAGTGCTAAAGCAGGAAGAACTGCAAGAAAATGTGAACCTCCAGCTATACCGTGTAGCAAGCCTAAACCAGTCAAAGCATGTGAGTGCTTATTATTATTTTTTTGTTCCTTAACATGAAAGTGAAAGTGACGATGGGCAATTCCATTCTCATGCTTATGGGAATGCGAGTGGATACTTATTTGAAAAGAATTTTTTATAGCAAATACTCCAACAATTAGAAGTGAAATTCCAACTAGAAATTCGGCAATACTAGAAAATTTGTTTAATGGCGTAATATCCTTAATAAAAATCGCTAGAAAAGCTAACAAGAGGACTCCTGAAGAATGTCCCAAGCCCCATGAGAAACTATTTTTGAGAGCTTTTTGAGGATTATTAATCGCTGCTGGTGCCATTGCAATTAAATGATCAGCGCCACTAAATACATGCACAAATCCTGCGACTATACCTGTTAAAATTACAGCCTGCATATATATTCAGTACAACTTTGCTTATTAAATTTTATAGCACGATTTGAAGTCAATATTAAATTGAGTTAAATAATTTCTTGAACGATTGTGCAATATCAGTTTCTCTCATAAAAGTTTCACCAATTAATACTCCCATGATTCCAATAGATCTAAGCGATTCTAAATCTTCGGCACAATTAATTCCAGATTCACTTATGGGAATAATATTTTGTTTTAAAAATATATCTGCATATGTATGCATCAATTCTTTTGATGTTTTTAAATCCGTTTTAAAAGTCTTTAAGTCCCTATTATTTATTCCAATCAAATTAAAAGATTTTAACTTTAGAATCCTTTCTAATTCATTATCGTTATGAACTTCAACAAGAACACTCATCTTTAAATTATCAGCTATTTTCTTTAAATAAATTAAATCATCATCACTTAAAATCGCAGCGATTAATAATATTGCATCAGCACCAGATACCCTTGCTTTATAAATCTGATAAGCAGAAATAATAAAATCTTTGCAGAGTAGAGGGAGATTAGTTGATTTCCTTACAGTTTCGAGTATTTCATAACTACCTTGAAAAAACCTTTTATCGGTAAGTACTGAAATACATGATGCACCTAATCCTTCATAACAAATTGCTATGTCTTCAGGATTGAAATCTTTTCTAATAACTCCTTTACTCGGACTAGCTTTTTTTATTTCAGCAATAACTCCTGGTTTTATTTTCGACTCCAAGATATTTTTGTAAAAATCTTTGGGAGTAGGAAGTTTTTCAATCTTTTTGATGAGATCTTCCAAAGAGACTATTTTTTTAAAATTCTTAATTTCAATATCCTTGTGCCAAACAATTTCTTCCAGAATGTTTTTTGCTTGTGCTTCTCTATGAGGTACAGCATATTCTAAATTTTCTACCCTTACTGTTGGATTTGGTGGCCTGCGTCTTATCTCCATTAATTTTAGATATTATTTTATTTGAGAAGCCGCCTGTTTATATGCGACCTCAACTACTTCACTAAGAGTAGGGTGAGTATGAACTTCTTTAGATAATTCAATTACATCTTGGTTCCTTGAAATAGCGTTCGAAATTTCTTGAATTAAATCGGCTGCATGTAACCCAAAAATATGAGCCCCTAATACTTTCCCATTATCTTTATTGAAAATCAACTTTAGCAATCCATCACTCTCTAATTCAGCCAATGCTTTTGAATTAGCCTTGAAGAAACTTTTGACAACTCCCAAAGTAAAATTTTCTTTTATAGATATCTCTTTAGCTTCAACTTCAGAGAGACCCACTGAACTTATCTCTGGGTGAGTAAAGGTTGCTGCGGGGATACTTTTATAGTTAATTTCGACATTACCACCGCAAATATTATCAACAGCAATAGTACCCTGCGCTGCAGCTGTATGGGCAAGCATTAGTTTGCCCGTTACATCTCCAACAGCCCAAATATTAGGTATTGTTTCATCACCATTCTTAACTCTCATTTGATCATCTACAGGAATGAAACCTTTTACTGTTTCGATACCAACCGACTCAAGATTTAAGTTATTACTATTAGGACTTCTGCCAGTTGCAACTAGTACTGCGTCAACTTCTAAAGTTTCTACAACTTCCTTAGATTTTGCATCAGTCAGTTCTATTTTTACAGGGCATCCAGGTGTTATTTTTGTCGCAAAGACATTTGATTTTGTGTCTATATCTCTTGCTTGAATAAGGTTCTTCTTTGCAATTTTAGTTATGTCTGGATCAAATGTTGGCATAATATTCTCCAAAGCCTCGATCATGGTAACTTCACAACCAAGCGCGGTGTAAACATCAGCAAATTCTAAACCTATATATCCGCTTCCAATAATTGCTATCCATCTTGGAAGCCACTCAAGTTTAACCGCATCATCGCTAGTAAATACGGTCCTATTATCCAAACTTATTCCACGGGGCACAAAAGGAGAAGAGCCTGTTGCAATAACAATATTCTCACATGTGAAAATTTTATCAATTCCGTTTTTATCTTTTACACCTACTTTTTGATTTCCTTCAATTCTGCCAATGCCCAAAATAATTTCAACTCCACTCCTTTTAAGAGTTTTTGTTAAATTTTCTCTAACATTTAAAACTAAATTATTTGCATGATCTGCAATTTTTGATCTCTCGAATCTTACTGGTGAAGCATGTATACCAAATTTAGCTAAATGTTCATAATCAGCTATTTCTCTAACTTTTCCACTTGCAGCCAAAAGAGCTTTAGATGGAACACAACCCTTGTTAACACAAGTTCCTCCCATATCAGAAGATTCTACTATTGCGACTTTCAGTCCCTTACCAGCAGCATGTTTAGCGGCATCAAAACCTCCATATCCTGCTCCTATTACGATTAAATCAAAATCAAAACTTGAATCAGTCACTTTTTATTTATTTATTTAGAGGTGTATGCGACTCTTTTTCGTTCTAGTAATAAAGGAACTGCAACACAAGCCACATTCAATGATTCTACAATCTCACTATGCGGAATTGTAATTGTTTCATTAAAAGCTTCTTGAATTTTTTTATGAATACCTTGACCTTCATTACCCAAAATTAATGCTGTATGTCTAGACCAATCAACTTCCCAGTAAGGTTTTGAAGGTTTTTTTGAACTCTCATTATGGCTACTCGTAG
The DNA here is from genome assembly GCA_902519235.1 of uncultured Prochlorococcus sp. GTDB lineage: Bacteria > Cyanobacteriota > Cyanobacteriia > PCC-6307 > Cyanobiaceae > Prochlorococcus_A. The sequence goes on along the minus strand of CABYJE010000002.1, from coordinate 123,316 downwards.
AGAAAATCTTAAATCCTACATTTGATAATTCAGACAAAGACTTAAGTAAAGAATTTAATATTTCTTCTTCAATGCCATCAAATCTTAAAAATGGAAGATGAAAAACTGCGCCTGAGGATGCTCTTAATACCTTTTGGCCTAATGGGTGCGCACCTCCAGCTAAAAAAAATTGCATTAACACCCGCAGCTAAGGCGGTTCTAAATAGATTACCCATATTTCCAGGATCTTGAATTCTGTCGAGAACAAGAATAAAATCATCTTTTCTATTAAGTTGATAATTAGGTATTGCTGAAATCTCTACTAAAGCTGCTATCCCATCTGGATTAATTGTTGAAATCGCAGATGCTAAGACTTCCTCTGAGACAATATTTATTAATGACTCATCAAATTTTTTGCTTAGATTTTGATTCTTTCTTAGCCATTTTTCGGTAACTAAAATATTAGAGGGATTTTTCCCAGACTTCAGCAATTCTTCAATGAGATGTGTACCCTCTATGCAAAAAAAGTCTTGATCTTTTGGAGATGATCCTCTCTTAAATGATCTAAATCTTTTAACTAGATTATTGTTTTTACTAGTTATTTTTAAAAAAGTATTTTCTATGAGAATTTTGAAAAATTTGTTATCAATTATATTTTAATTACATAAATATTTTGATCAATTATTTATTAAATTTTAATTTCCCAAGAAATCAAAAAATACATTTTCACTTTTTATTAATATTCATGACGTTACATAGGGTGGACTTAATATTATTAGTTTGTCATGATGAATCTAATAAATTTAGTCTTAATGATTTGCGGAAGCAAAACGAAGTCATTTCTTAAATCGCAAAATTTAAAGATTCTTGGCCAAGGCAAGTTAAATGGAATTGTTGAAATAAGTGGTGCGAAGAATTCCGCTTTAGTTTTATTAGCCTCATCATTGCTAACTAATGAAAAAATAATTCTTGAAAATGTACCTTTTCTCACTGATATTGAAAAGATGGGGAATATCTTAAAGAATTTAGGAGTGAATTTAATTCGTAAAAACAACCAACTAGAAATAGATCCAACAACTATTTCAATTAAAGAACTTCCATATGAACTTGTTAAAGGATTAAGAGCTAGTTTCTTTTGTATAGGTGCACTATTAACTAAATTTGGAGAAGCTCAAGTACCTTTACCAGGTGGGTGCAATATTGGTTCAAGGCCAATAGACGAGCACATTAATGGATTAATCGCACTAGGAGCAGACATTATTATTGAAGAGGGAATTGTAAAGGCAACAACAAGGGGGAACAAAAATAGACTTCATGGCACTCATATTAAATTAAATTGTCCAAGTGTAGGTGCGACTGAAACTTTAATAATGGCAGCATCTTTAGCTAAAGGAAGAACTACTATTGAAAATGCTGCTAGAGAGCCTGAAGTTCAAGATTTATGCCAAATGCTTAATAAAATGGGGGCAAAAATTTATGACTCTGGTAAAGAAACAATTATTATTGATGGTGTTGATAAGCTTGGCGGATGTACCCATAAAGTAATTCCAGACCGAATAGAAGCTGGAACTTTTCTAATAGCTGCTGCTGCAACTTCCTCTTCAATAACAATTTCTCCAGTAATCCCTCATCATCTTGAAGCTGTCACTAATAAGCTTCAAGAGAGTGGGAGTAAAATTACGATTAAAGGTAATTCGATTTCTATCAAGAGTAAAGAGATTAAAGGAGTAGATATTGAAACAGCTCCTTTCCCAGGCTTTCCTACTGATTTGCAGGCACCATTTACAACTCTAATGACAATCGCAAATGGTGAATCAAAGATAACTGAAACAATTTTCGAAAACAGAATGAATCATATTTATTTACTTAATGAAATGGGAGCCAGTATAAAACTAAACAAAAACGTAGCTCACATCAAAGGAGTTAAAACAATTAATGGGATGAATCTAGTTGGCTCAGATTTAAGGTCATCAGCTGCATTAATAATTGCAGGAATCATCGCAAAAGGTAGTAGTAATTTCTATGGATTAGAACATCTAGATAGAGGTTATGAAAATTTTGAATTAAAACTAAAAAATCTAGGTGTAAAAATAATTAGAGAGATTAGTAAAAATACTTTTGAGGAGAATAGATATAAAACAGAACCTAAATCTGAGAATCTTTCAAAACTCGAAGTAGCTTAGTATTTCCCAAATATATTTCTTAAACTAAGAAAGTTGATTTAAACGTAAGCAATATTGATTAGTGAAATACAACCCAAAAATAAAATTAACAAAACTAGAAAACGATTAGACCAAATTTTATTTAAACCATTAAATTTAAATTCGTTCATGCCCAAGTTCCGCTATTAAAACCGAATGTTGTAAGTATAGTTACTGCAATAAAAAGATAAGGAACAAATTTAAAGGATAATTTTTTAGCTTGAGTTTTTGACATTAGTTTTTTTATCAAATATAACACAATATTACTAATGATGAAGGTATTTCCTCTTAAAAAGGACTTTTAAGCACATTTAATCACAAAAGTGTGTCATAAATGTTTAAATTTTCTTTTCCCCCCTCATTTCTTGTCAGCAATTGCAATAAATAATTCTATGTTTTTATCGAAAAGATTAACTAATAACAAACTTTTTCTGGATAACTTTTCCTTGACCAAAACAATAGTCAATAAGTTTATTTTTGTTATAATAAAAAAGTTCATTTTTTCAAAAGCCTTGGGAGCGTGGTGGAATTGGTAGACGCACCGCACTCAAAATGCGGCACCTTCGGGTATGTCGGTTCAAGTCCGACCGCTCCCACTTTGATGAATACATATAGTCGATTCGATATATCTTTCATAAAAGGTAAAGGTTGTTGGCTATGGGACAAAACAGGTAAAAGATATCTTGATGCAGTCGCGGGTATAGCAACTTGTAGTCTTGGACATAGCGATAGAGTTTTAAGAAGAAGGTTATCAACTCAACTAAAAAAGATTCAGCACATTTCTAATCTCTACAACATCGAAGAACAAGAACAATTAAGCAGAACTTTAACGAATATAAGTTGTGCTAAAAGCGTCTTCTTCTGTAATAGTGGTGCGGAAGCAAATGAATCAGCAATTAAATTAATTAAAAAATATGGAAATAAAACAAATAAAGGTAAAGAATCAATTATTCTCGCAGCAGAATCCAGCTTCCATGGAAGGACGCTTGCAGCCTTGAGTGCTACTGGACAACCAAAATATCAAAAAGGTTTCGAACCAATGATTCAAGGGTTCAAATTTTTTAAATTTAACAATTTTGATTCGGTAAAAAAATTATTTGAAGAGTGTGAAAATAATGATCAAAAAATTTCCGGCGTTTTAGTTGAACCAATACAAGGCGAAGGCGGCGTAATTCCTGGAAGTAAAATATTTTTTAAAAGCCTGAGAGAAATATGTGATAAATATAATTCTCTTCTCATTTTAGATGAGGTCCAAAGTGGAGTAGGTCGAACTGGAAAAATGTGGGGTTATGAGAATTTAGGAATTGAACCTGATGGATTCACCCTTGCTAAAGGATTAGGAGGAGGTCATGCAATTGGAGCATTATTGGTAAAAGAAAAAGCCAACATTTTCTCTCCAGGGGATCATGCAAGCACTTTTGGAGGGAACCCATTCGCTTGTAAAGCTGCCCTAACTGTATTAGAAGAAATAAATAGAAGAAATATTATCAATAATGTTTATCTAAGAGGGGAACAATTAAGTGCTGGGTTTGAAGAATTGTCAAAAAAATTTCCAAATATTATTAGCGGGAAAAGAGGTTTAGGTTTAATACAAGGTCTTGTGATAAATGATGATTATGCTGATGCAAAAAAAATTACATTAAAAGCTTTTGATAAAGGATTACTGGTAGTTCCTGCAGGAGGAAATGTTGTAAGGATTGTCCCACCATTAGTTATTTCTCGAAGAGAAATTAATATTCTTTTGGATAAGCTAAATTCAATTTTTGAAGAGTTATAGCAATTTAAATTTTGAAAAATGCAAATTTAAAAACTTTTGAATTATTATCTCCTAAATATGAAAGGGATAATATCAAGTTAGGTTTATCAAGAATTAAAAAAGCACTTCAAGAACTTGGTAATCCTTGCAAGAATATACCTGCGATACAGATTATTGGAACCAATGGGAAAGGATCAATCGCGGCATATTTAGAAAGTATACTTTTTGAAGCTAAAAGGAATTTCGGTGTAACGACATCTCCTCATCTTTTGGATGTGTGCGAGAGGATTAGAGTTAATAAAAAAAATATCAACAAAACTGATTTTGAAAAAATCTATAGATTAATAGAAAAAAATTTTTCAACATTTGAATTAACTCCTTTTGAAAAAATCATTTGCTGCGCACTAAATTTTTTTGACCATCAAAAAGTTGAATTACTCATTCTTGAAGCCGGCTTAGGGGGACGATTAGACGCGACAACAGCCCATAAATCTAGACCAATCATTGCTATTGGGAATATTGGCTTAGACCATAAAGAATTTCTTGGAAATACTATTGAAAAAATTGCTGAAGAAAAATTAGCAGTTATTGAAAAAAACTCAATTGTCATCTCATGCAATCAAAATAGTCAAGTTGAAAATTTAATAACCAAAAAAGTTAAAGAGGTTGGAGCAGAAATTATTTGGAAAGATTCAATTTCAAACAGCTATGAGCTTGGATTAAAAGGAATTTTTCAAAAGCAAAATGCTTCAGTAGCTATTGGAGCAATTGAAGCGCTGAATAATTTGGGATTTTACATAAAAGAAAAACACATATGTCAAGGTCTTAAAAAGACAAGTTGGAAGGGAAGGCTAGAAATAATAAATTATTTCAATAAAGAAATTCTTGTAGATTGTGCGCACAATTATCCTGCTGCAAAAGCTCTCTCTAATGAGCGAAGCAATTGGGAGAATGAAGATAAAGGAATTTATTGGATTTTAGGTGTCCAAAGACAAAAAGATATTTACGCAATATTAAAAACACTTCTAAAGAAAAATGATCACTTATTACTTGTGCCAGTTCCAAACCAACCTAGTTGGCAATTAAATGATCTATCTGAGATTAAAGAAATTGACTTTCAAAAAACAATTGAATTTAAAACATTTGAACTTGCCATTGAGTATTTATTTTCTTTAAAAAAATGGCCGACTAATCATCCTGTTCTAACAGGTTCTATTTTTTTAGTTGCTGAATTTATTAAATTTGCGAATAAACAGAAATGTTAAATTTTAAATTGTTCTTTTACTTCCCAACCTTCCAATTTTCCTGGATTTAATAGCCCTTTAGGATCAAATCTTAATTTCGCTTTTACTTGATCTGCATCCACCACTCCGAGACCTCCTCCTTCAACTGTTAAAACATGAGGATTAAAAATAAACGCACCAAGTTTCTTGCAATCTTCCATTATTTCTTTTAATTCTTCTGCCCCATTCCACTTTAATACAGGCAAAGCCGCTAATCGCGGTGATCCTTGTTGAGAAACTGCCTCTAAATGCCAAAGAACTTTTTTACCCCATTTTTTTCTCAAAAAATTAATTAATTCTAGTTCATTATTAAGTGGCAAAAGCATCTGTAAATACGTCCAATTTTTATCCCTAGACCTCATATGAAGAGTTGTATGATTCCATACGACTTCAGAAATTCCATTCACGAGCTTTTCTTCTTCCCCAAGTAGGGTAGATTCAACTTTAAATTTTTTACAAATTAGATCGATGGTTTTTATTCCTCCAAGAGTAGATTGTATTAATATCTTGTGACTTCTAGATTTACCTTTAAACCATTTTGGCATTTGATCTACAATTTCTTCTTCAAGAATTGCTCCTAATTTCAGATCAATTGCTGCGCTAGTAAGAGTTTTTAATATTTCTATTGTTTTTTCAAATTCAATACAGTCGATAACTAATGAGTACCACTTACGTTTGATATCAGTAGCAAGTAATAAAGAAGTGATTATTCCATTAGTCCCATAAGCATGATTAAGAGGTTCAGATTCTTCAGCATCAAATTTTAATAATGAAGGTTTTTCATTCATCGTTACTGCCTCTAAACCAATAAGATTTCCTGGATCTCTTAAAAATCCCCATCTAATGGAACCAATACCTCCTGATCCACCTGCAATAAAACCTCCAATAGTTGCAGTCTTCCAAGTACTTGGAAGCAACCTCAATTCTCTACCATATTTCTCTAATTGTTTATTCAAATCTCCCATAACACAGCCAGACTGTACTTTTACAAAGCCTGTATCTGGATCAAATTCTTCTAACTTATTAAAGTGACTCATCTGCATTACAACTCCTTTAAATAATGGGACAGCTTGTCCATAATTACCTGTACCTGAACCCCTTAAAGTCAGCGGGATAGATAATTCCCAACAAATTTCTGCTACTTCCTTTACGGCTTTGTGATCACTAGGTCTTACCACCAAATCAGCAATACATTCGTCTAATTTTTCAGTAAGGATTGGAGAGTAGTTATAAAAATCTTTTGAAAGTCTTTTTACATCGGATTTATTTTCAATAATCTCTAAGTTTTTGACTTCTCTAAATTTGTCTATAAATTTAAGTTTTGATATCATTAATAAAAATTTTTTGCTTTGTATATAAATTAGCCAATTAGCAATATAAATTGCCGTTTATAAATACTTTTCTCTTTAAATTGCTCGAAAAAACATCTGCCCATCTTTGTGCATCTAAAATCACAAAATCAGCAGGACAACCTTTTTTAATTAGACCATCCCATTTTAAATTTAATAATCTGCTTGGAGCTAAAAAAATAGAAGATAGAGTCATTCTCTCCCAGGGATTTAGTTGAAGCATAGGCATCGAGCAAGACAACATATAAAAAGGATCAAAATTACCAAATGGGTACCAAGGGTCTTGAACATTATCACTACCAAGAGATACATCCACATGTGATTTTTGTAATTGCTTTATTGGTGCAACTGGTCTTTTTAATGAAGTAGTATTATTACTTCGATTGAGCAGCCAAAAATTTGTTAGGGGTAAAGCAATAACCTTAATATTTTTCTCAGCCATTTTTTCTCCTAAATTTAAAATCTCTCTATTACTTAGAGAAATAAGACTACTCAAATGACTACAAGTGATCGGAATACTATTAATTTTTAAATTTTCGATTGTTTCTAATAAAACTTTTATTCCCGCTCCAGGTTCAATAATTGATTCATCTATATGCAAATCAATTTCTAATTTATATTTACTAGCAAGAAGAAGCATCTTTGCTAGATATTTGCTTGTATTTTTTTTATTGAAAGGAGGAACAATAACACCTCCTAAAATACCTCCATTAGAGGAAAATATTTTTGCTAAATCTTCTCCATTAGAAGTATCCCAGAATTCAACTGGAGCTAGAGCAACGTATTGTAGAGTCAACTCAGATGAAAATTTTTTTTGTAATTTAAAAAGTTCAATCCAAATATCAATAGATTGACCTTTGTATGTATCGATATGACTTCTAATAGCTCGATATCCATTTCTTAGAGCAAGTTTTAATGATTTTTCAACTCTTTCAAGAACCTTATCTGTAGTTCTAGTTTTATGTTCTTCAAGATTTACTGATAATGCTCCTCCATAGTTTGATTCCAGATTAGGAAAGTCTGCCCATGTAAAAGATTTATCAAAATGCGAATGGGTTTCAACAAATCTTGGGAATAAAATATTTTTTGGTTTTGTAATTTTATTTTTTAAAGGCTTTAACTCAGAAACAAATCCATCCTCCCAACTAATAGAAATTGAACATAAATCCTCTACATCGATAATGAGGTTATCTATATCTTCAATTAAACAAAGGCTTCTGGGAATGAGAACCTCAGCTGTGCCGGAATTACTCAAATTTTTTAAATTTTCTTTTATTTTAAATCATAAGAAAACTTTACTGAATTAGAAAATAATTCAAATTTCGCTAAAAGATAAAAATAATTATGAAAAATTACCCTTGAGTTGTTAAATTTATAAATGTGAGGCGGGCGTCGCCAAGTGGTTAAGGCAGCGGCTTGTGGCGCCGCTATTCGGGGGTTCGAATCCCCTCGCTCGCCCTTAAAAAAATTGCAGCAAAATTATTTAACTTGTAATTTTGAATTAAAGAATCATAAAAAAGTTATAGCAAAGTGCTAACAAAAACAAAACCAGACGAAAAAAAAATTCAAAAGAATTCAACTACTAGCAGTTATTGGATAACCACATTTGGATGCCAAATGAACAAGGCTGATTCTGAGAGAATGGCTGGGACATTAGAGAAAATGGGATACACCAGAGCAGATGATGAATTAAATGCCGATTTGGTCTTGTACAATACATGTACTATTAGAGATAATGCAGAGCAAAAAGTTTATAGCTTTCTAGGAAGACAAGCAAAAAGAAAGCACAAGACACCAAGCTTAAAACTTGTTGTTGCAGGTTGTCTTGCTCAGCAAGAGGGAGAGTCCTTACTGAGAAGAGTCCCAGAACTTGATCTGGTTATGGGGCCTCAACACGTAAATAATCTTGAGAATCTTCTGGGGAAAGTTGATTCAGGAAATCAAGTTTCTGCAACAGAAGAAACCTTCATTTCTGAAGATATAACAAGTGCTAGAAGAGAAAGCTCCATTTGCGGCTGGGTTAATATTATTTATGGATGTAATGAAAGATGTTCATATTGTGTAGTCCCCTCTGTAAGAGGGAAAGAGCAATCAAGATATCCAAATGCGATAAAAAGTGAGATCCAAAAATTGGCTGATGATAATTTTAAAGAAATTACTCTTTTGGGTCAGAACATTGATGCTTATGGTAGAGACCTTCCAGGAACCACAAAAGAGGGGAGAAAAGAGAATACTCTAACTGATCTTTTGTATTATATTCATGATGTTAAAGGAATTCGCAGAATAAGATTTGCTACTAGTCATCCAAGATATTTTTCAAAAAGGTTGATTCAAGCTTGTTATGAACTTGATAAAGTCTGTGAACATTTCCATATTCCCTTCCAAAGTGGAAATGATGAAATTTTAAAGCAAATGTCCAGAGGATACACTATCAAAAAGTATAAAAATATTATCGAGAATATTAGATCACTAATGCCAGATGCATCAATCACAGCTGACGCGATAGTTGCTTTCCCAGGAGAAACCGAACAACAATATCAAGATACATTAAAGCTAATATCAGAAATTGGCTTTGATCAGGTGAATACAGCAGCATACTCTCCAAGGCCAAACACGCCTGCAGCAATTTGGGCGAATCAACTTTCGGAAGAGGTGAAAAAAGCTAGATTGCAGGAAATTAATGATTTGGTCGAGAAAACTGCCAGAAGTAGAAATCAAAGGTATATCAATAATATCGAAAGCGTTTTAATTGAAGGTTCAAATCCAAAAAATTCCTCCCAAATTATGGGTAGAACTAGAACAAATAGATTAACTTTCGTAGAGATTCCTAAAAATATTAACTTTAATTTTTCATTGGGAGATGAGATTAATGTCAGAATTAATGAAGCAAGACCTTTTTCTCTAACAGGAGAACTTTATTTATAATTTTTTTTCTAAATGATCGGGGGCAAGAAAAAATGTATTGGGTTAATATTTGGTGGAGAATCCAATGAACATGAAGTATCAATATCCTCTGCAAAAACAGTTTTTCAAGCATTCAATTCAGAAATAAACAAATCACGCTTTACAGTGAAAGCCTTTTACATAAACAAATCTGGAGATTGGCTTGATAGTAATAGTTCAGAAAAAATTCTAATTGGTGAAATTGAAAATGAGAATATAAAAAAACAAGCAGTTTTTATTCAAGAAAAAATAAACTTCCTAGACGGAATTGAATTTCAAAATGTTGATGTTTGGTTTCCTCTTTTACATGGATTTAATGGAGAAGATGGGTCAATTCATGGTTTACTGAGATTTACAAAGAAACCTTTAGTAGGATGTGGAATTATAGGCTCTGCAATTGGAATGGATAAAATATTGATGAAAACAATTTTTTCAAATCTTAAACTTCCACAAGTAAATTATTTAGTTTTTCAAAACGAAGATCTAAATAATAAAGAAGTAAAAAATAGGTTTATTAGTCAGATAATAAGAAAATTAAATTTTCCTATTTTTGTTAAACCCTCCAACTCCGGCTCATCCCTAGGCATTTCAAAAGTTAATGATCAATCAAAACTTTCCCAAGCATTAGAAAATGCTTGGGAAATAGACCAAAGAATTCTAGTAGAGGAAGGTTTAGAGGTAAGAGAGATTGAATGTGCAATAATTGGAAATTCAGAACTCTTAACCTCTGAGATTGGAGAGGTAAGTTACGAAACTGATTGGTATGATTACGATACAAAATATAACTTAGCTAATAAAATAACCATCCCAGCTAGAGTAGATTCAAAAATTACCCAACAAATTAAAGAAATATCTATAGAAAGTTGTAAAGCATTAAATATTTTTGGTTTTGCCAGAGTTGATTTCTTTTTAGAAAAATCATCAAATAAAGTTTTCTTAAATGAAATAAATACAATACCTGGTTTTACAAAAAAAAGTATGTTTCCAATGCTATGGAAAGCCTCTGGTTTAAATATTGAACAACTTGTGGCTAAACTGGTAGAAATATCTCAAGATTCATAATTCAAATCAGATGTTGCATGGACTTCTTTGGTTACCATTACTTTTAATCTTCGTTTTATTAACTGCTCTTGGATGGTTAGAAAGAAGAAGGCAAAATCTTTTTATCAGCTGGGCGAGTGGTTCTGAACTTTGTAAATTAGACAGTTCAGGTGCGGCGTCTTTAAAAGATGGAGAATTGAGATGGAGCGCATTTGAAGCTGGTAAATTTGAAGATAAGGATAGTTTTATAATCAAGAAACTAGAATTAGTTGAATTAATGGCACTAACTTCCGGAGAAGCTCCTCTAACAAGTGAATCCCAAGGTAAGTGCAGGTTAAGATTAGTGGGTGATGGGAAAGAGATGGATGTACCATTTTCAGATGCAGAGCAGGCAAGAGAATGGATGGAACAACTAATGGAAAAAGCTCGATGTGATTTGTGAAAAACCAGAAAAAAATTAAAAATAGAAGCTTTTTTTTTCTAATTTCATTTTTATTTTTAACAAGCTTTATAAGCATAAAAACCCTTAAAAAGGTTGATATAGATGACATTAGAATTTCTGGTAGCGAATTATTCTCTAAGAATGATGTGGTAAAAAATTCATCTTTAAAATTTCCGACTCGGTTAATTTTTATCAAAACTAATTTTTTAGAAAAAGAGTTAAAACAAAATTTATCTCTCAAGAATGTTTCCGTCAGTAGACAAATATTTCCTTTTGGTTTGGAGGTTCAAATTAAAACAAGAACTCCAATAGCGTACGGTGAGAGAATATTAAATAATGAAAAAATATTAGGCTTTATTGATAGAGATGGGATTTTTATTGATAAACAAAATGTTGACGAAAAAAATTTGAACAACATATCCATTAAAGTCTTTGGATGGAAAGCAAAATTTAAAAAAACATTATCTGAAATTTTTATTGCTCAAGAGAAATATGAATTTGAGATACTTAAAATAAATTTCTCACCAAATGGCTTTCTAACCGTTGAGGAAAGAGATTTAAAAACAATATTCTTAGGATTTAAACCAAATTTAATTAACTATCAATTACAAATAATCAACAACCTAAAAAATGAACTTAAGAAAAATAACTTTTCAAAAAAAATAGATAATATTGATCTTACTAATCCAAATAAACCAAAAATAAAAGTGTTCAAACCCTAATATTTGAAAAAAGATTTTGAATAAATTTTTTTTATTATTGTAGTGTTGATGTGGGTTCAGCATAAAAAACAAAATATTTAATAAGTAAATATTTTTAAGTTTTTCCTCAACAAATTCCTACATATGAGCTCAGTAAGTTCATAATGCACCCAATACTAGTTATTAGATCCTAATTAAGAGATGAGCTTCGGTAACAATCCAAACTTTGATCAATCGAGAGAAATTCTTCCAAGCCAAAACGCCAAAATAGAAGTTATTGGCGTTGGTGGTGGTGGAAGTAATGCTATTAACAGAATGATTGATAGTGATCTTGAAGGTGTATCATTTCGAGTTCTCAATACTGATGCACAAGCACTATTACAATCTTCAGCAGAGCGTAGAGTGCAATTAGGTCAGAACTTAACAAGAGGGCTTGGAGCGGGAGGTAATCCAAGTATTGGTCAAAAGGCTGCAGAAGAATCTAGAGAGGAGCTTCAACAATCACTAGAAGGATCCGACTTAGTATTTATAGCTGCAGGAATGGGTGGAGGTACTGGCACAGGTGCAGCTCCGGTTGTTGCTGAAATAGCAAAGCAAAGCGGTGCATTAACTATTGGCATAGTTACTAAACCCTTTTCTTTCGAAGGTAAAAGGAGAATGCGTCAAGCCGAAGAAGGAATTGCGAGATTAGCAGAAAATGTTGATACTCTTATTGTTATACCAAATGATCGTTTAAAGGAAGTTTCTGCAGGAGCTTCTATTCAAGAAGCTTTCAGGAATGCTGATGATGTTTTAAGGATGGGAGTTCAAGGTATAAGTGAAGTAATTACACGCCCTGGCGAAGTTAATCTTGATTTTGCTGATGTTAGATCAGTCATGACAGAAGCTGGTACCGCACTTCTTGGCATGGGGATTGGATCTGGTCGATCTAGAGCTATGGAGGCTGCTCAAGCTGCGATTAATAGTCCGTTACTAGAAGCAGGAAGAATTGATGGAGCGAAAGGTTGTCTTGTAAATATAACTGGAGGAATAGATATGACCCTTGACGATGTGACTGCTGTTGGTGAAGTTATTAGCAATGTCGTAGATAAGGATGCAAATATAATCGTTGGTCAAGCGGTTAACGAAGCCATGGAAGGTGAGATACAAGTCACTGTAATTGCCACAGGTTTTGAAACAAATCAACCTTTAAACCAACAAAGAATTAAAAACAGATTATCAAATCAAACCTTATATAATTTTTCTGAGAACAAAGAATCAGGCGCTAATATTCCTGAGTTTTTAAGATTAAGGCAAAATAAAAAAGATATAGATTAAAAGGTAAAATAAAGTGACTCGGTTATCTCGCCTGCCTCAAGCATCCCTTGTGGCTGCTACCTTCCGGTCCTGACCAGGTTTAGGCGTTAAAACCGCGAAAGGCCGAGTCAAAAACATATTAGCAATTCTTGATTAAAAAAGATACTGAAATAATTATGTTACCTTCAGACCTTATTAAATATAAAGAAAAATCTCAAAAAATAATTGCATTAACTGCATGGGACTCCATATCGGGATCTATTGCAGAACAAGCCAATGTTGATCTCGTACTCGTAGGAGATTCCTTAGCAATGGTCTGCTTAGGATACAAATCGACATTGCCATTAACTTTAGAAAACATAATTTATCATACTAATGCTGTTTCAAGAGGATTTAAAAAGAAAATTGAAGAACAACCTTTGGTAGTTTCCGATATGCCTTTTCTGACTTACCAATGTGGAGAGGATAAAGCTGTGGAGTATGCTGGGAAAATCATTCAAAGCACTTATGCAAAAGCTGTAAAAGTAGAGGGTGCTGAACCGGAAATACAAAAAGTAATTTCTAGACTAATAAGAATGGGAATCCCTGTTATGGGTCATATAGGTCTAACACCACAAAGCTACTTAAATTTAGGCTTAAAAAAGCAAGGAGAAAGCTTAGAAAGCCAAGAAAAAATAAAGAGTGAGGCTTCTATTCTTGAAAAAATAGGGTGTTTTTCAATAGTTCTTGAACATATTCCTGAGTTACTTGCAAAAGAGATACAAAATAACTTAACAATTCCCACAATAGGCATCGGTGCAGGTAATTATTGCGATGGACAAGTAAGAGTTACTGCAGATTTGTTAGGCCTAAATGATAATCAACCACCATTTTGCCAGCCAATTATTCAAGGGAAGGATTTATTTAAGGATAAATTAAAAGATTGGGTAGATTCTGAAAGACTTAATTAATCTCATCCCACCACTTAAACATGGCAATAAGAACTTGATTGCTTAGCTCCATCCCTTTAGGATCTCTTAAAAAGAATCTATTACCACTTCTAACTAATAGTCCACTTTCAAGAAATCTGTTCCATTCAAAAAGCAACTTACTAAAGTTTCTCTCAAATTTTTTATTTTCCCAGTTTTGTTCTTTAAACACTTCTTTAATATCTAAACCCTCTTTAAGTCTTAAGCCCAACATTATTTTCTCATCAAGTTCTTTATAAACAAAATCCTTATCAGTTAGGGATGAATCTAAATTAAGTTCATGTTGCCTAATTACCCATTCTTTATACTCTTTACTAACTCTTGGTCTAGTTAACTTTTCCCCCCAAGGCGAACTAGTAGAACCTTGACCAAAACTCCACCAGCCTAAACCACTCCAATAAACTCTATTATGTCTCGATTGATGCCTCGGAAGACAATAGTTTGAAATTTCATATCTTGAGTACCCTGAGTTCTTTAAAATTACATGAGTTGATTCACTATTTCTAAAAGCTTCTTCATCACTTGGAACTTCTAGTTTTCCTAAATTAAATAATTTTTCAAAAACAGTGCCATTTTCAATATTTAAATCGTAAATAGATAGATGTGGTGGTGAAAATGTCATGGCTTTTTTTAAGTCATCTTGCCATTCTTTAAATCCACTAAGTGGCAAGTTTTGAATTAAATCTAAACTCCAACTTTTTATTAACCCAGAATCATATTCTCTCTTCAACCATAAACAAGATTTTTCTGCATCTTCTTTCAAATGACGCCTTCCAGCCTTTTGAAGTATCTGATTATTAAAACTTTGTACTCCGAGACTAAATCTATTTATCCCAGCATTTATGAATCCAAGAAGATCATCTTGAGTAAAACTAGCTGGATCAACCTCCATAGTGATTTCAGCACCATAATCAATTCCATAATTTTCTTTAAAAAGATCAATTAATTCTTTGATTTGAGTAGGGTCTAAAATTGAGGGTGTACCACCTCCTATATAAATTGTCGATAGAGGTGATTTATGCTTAATTGACAATATTTCTTTATATAAAAACTGCAAATACTCTTGAACAGTTTTGCTTCCATAACCTTTTAAAGTTTCTACTTTGTTTCCTAGTGGAATAACTGCAAAATCACAATAAAAACACCTTCTGTGGCAAAAAGGAATGTGCACATAAGCACTTCTTGGAAACTTATTCATAATTTAAATTCACTTTTAAGCTCCAAAAAAGTATTAAGGATCGAAAAAAATAAAATCCTTATTTACTCAATTAATAAATCCTAGTAGATTATATATATGACAGATATCTTAGTATTAATTTTATTTGTATTGTCTGGGGCTGCTTCAGGGTGGCTTGGTGTTGATTTATTGCCTGTAGACATACTCAAACAGGTATCTAATGTAGAAGGTTTTAGAATTGTTTTAGCAATAATTGGTTTTTTCGTTGGATTAGCTGCTGGTTTTGTATTTCTTCAACTTAGAAAGACTTTTCTTGATCAAATAAGAACAATGCCAACGGACTTACTAGTAAGTAGGTCCGTTGGATTAATTTTAGGATTACTTGTTGCGAATCTCCTACTAGCGCCAATACTATTAATTCCCTTCCCTAGAGAGGTTTTTTTCGCAAAACCCTTAGCAGCTATATTAAGCAACATTTTCTTTGGTGTACTTGGTTATAAGTTGGCAGATACCCATGGGAGGACATTATTGAGATTATTCAATCCAAATAACACTGATGCATATTTAGTCAATGAAGGAATCCTCCCTGCTGCAAGCCCAAAAATTCTTGATACTAGCGTAATTATTGATGGAAGAATCAATGGCCTATTAAGTTGCGGCTTATTGGAAGGGCAATTAATTGTTGCGCAAAGTGTAATTGATGAATTACAAACTTTAGCTGACTCAAGCAGTAATGAAAAAAGGTCTAAAGGCAGAAGAGGTCTAAAGTTATTAAAAGAATTAAGAGATCTATATGGGAGAAGACTTGTAATAAATCCAACAAAGTATGAAGGTAATGGGGTAGATGAAAAACTCCTTAAAATTACTGAGGATATGGCAGGAACTTTAATTACGGCTGATTATAATCTCTCTCAGATAGCTGAAGTTAAAGAATTAAAAGTTATGAATTTGAGTGACTTGGTTATTGCTTTAAGGCCAGAAGTACAACCAGGAGAGTCACTTAATATAAAAATCGTGAGAGAAGGCAAAGAAAAAATGCAAGGTATTGGATATTTAGATGACGGCACAATGGTTGTTATAGATGAAGCAAAGAACTTTGTGGGAAGCAGATTAGATATTGTCATCACAGGGGCTTTACAAACTCCCACTGGAAGAATGGTATTTGGAAAACTAATAAATAATCCTGAGTCAAACAAATCTTTTAAATCACCAGCGACACAGGGCTAAATCTAGCTAGAATCAGTTCAATCTTAATTTTGTGATACAAATGACTGTATCTGCTCCTTATTACGGCGAAAACACCGTTATGAGGACCCCGCCCCCTGATCTCCCCTCTCTTTTACTGAAAGAGCGAATTGTTTATCTTGGTTTACCATTATTTTCAGATGATGATGCGAAAAGACAACTAGGGATGGATGTTACTGAGCTAATCATTGCTCAACTTCTTTATTTAGAGTTTGACGATCCAGAAAAACCAATCTATTTTTATATCAATTCAACTGGGACAAGTTGGTACACTGGTGACGCAGTCGGTTTTGAAACAGAGGCTTTCGCTATCTGCGATACAATAAGCTACATTAAACCTCCAGTACATACAATCTGCATAGGGCAGGCAATGGGAACTGCTGCAGTTATTCTTTCATCTGGCACAAAAGGGCAAAGAGCCGCTCTTCCACATGCCTCTATTGTTTTGCATCAACCTATTAGCGGTGCAAGAGGTCAAGCAACCGATATCCAAATAAGAGCTGAGGAAGTTTTGAAAAATAAAAAATCAATGCTCGAGATTCTTTCTCGTAATACTGGAAAGACAATCGAAGAACTCTCAAAAGACTCTGACAGGATGAGTTATCTTAATCCACAAGAAGCCCTAGATTATGGAGTTATCGATAGAATACTAACAAGTCAAAAAGATCTCCCTAATAAAATTTAACACTCTCAAAACTATTTTAAAATCATGCCAATAGGAACTCCAAGCGTGCCTTACAGACTTCCAGGAAGTCAATACGAAAGATGGGTCGACATATATACAAGACTAGGTGTTGAAAGAATTCTTTTTCTTGGACAAGAAGTAAATGATGGTATTGCTAATAGCCTTGTTGCACAAATGCTTTATTTAGATTCTGATGACAATTCCAAACCTATCTATCTTTATATAAATAGTCCAGGAGGATCAGTAACTGCTGGCTTGGCAATATATGACACTATCAAATATGTAAAAAGTGATGTAGTGACCATATGCGTAGGCCTCGCAGCCTCCATGGGAGCGTTCCTATTGGCCGCTGGTACAAAAGGTAAAAGAGTTGCTTTGCCCCACAGCAGAATAATGATTCATCAACCCTTAGGAGGAACATCTCAACGCCAAGCAAGTGACATTGAAATAGAAGCTAAGGAAATTTTAAGAATAAAAGATATGTTAAACATGTCTATGGCAGATATGACAGGTCAATCATTTGAGAAAATTGAAAAGGATACTGATAGAGATTATTTTCTGAGTGCGGAAGAAGCAAAAAATTATGGATTAATCGATAGAGTAATTACACATCCAAGCGAAGCAAATCAGTCTTAAAATCTTTAAATTAATATTTTATTTTAATTTTTAAATTAATAATTTTTTTGGTTTATTGACACCTTAATGTCTAAAATAATAATTATCTAATGCAAAGAAGTTACAACTAATGACCCAACTCTTTTACGACGCAGATGCAGATCTAAGTCTTTTAAATAACAAAACAATAGCGATTATTGGATATGGATCACAAGGTCATGCACATGCCCTAAACCTTAAAGATAGCGGTATGGATGTAATTGTTGGATTATATAAAGGAAGTAAGTCTGAAAGCAAAGCTATTAGCGATGGTCTACAAGTGTTTAGTGTTTCTGAAGCTTGCGAAAAAGCAGACTGGATTATGATTCTCCTCCCCGATGAGTTTCAGAAAGATGTTTACCTTAAAGAAATAGAACCAAACTTAAAAGAAGGAAAGATACTAAGTTTTGCTCATGGTTTCAATATAAGATTTGGACTTATTAAACCTCCTAGTTTTGTAGATGTTGTAATGATTGCACCAAAAGGACCTGGACACACTGTTCGTTGGGAATATCAGAATGGTCAAGGAGTTCCAGCACTTTTTGCAGTTGAACAAGATTCTTCCGGAAGTGCAAGGTCATTGGCAATGGCTTACGCTAAAGGGATTGGCGGAACAAGAGCTGGGATTCTTGAAACAAACTTTAAAGAAGAAACAGAAACTGATTTATTTGGCGAACAAGCGGTTTTGTGCGGAGGATTATCAGAACTCGTCAAATCAGGCTTCGAAACTCTTGTAGAAGCAGGATATCAGCCCGAACTTGCTTACTTCGAATGCTTACATGAAGTTAAACTTATTGTTGATTTAATGGTGAAGGGAGGCTTATCTCAAATGAGAGATTCCATTTCAAATACTGCAGAATATGGAGATTATGTAAGTGGTAAAAGACTTATCAATAGTGATACTAAGAGAGAAATGCAGAAAATTCTAAAAGATATTCAAGATGGAACTTTCGCTAAGAATTTTGTGCAAGAATGCGATAAAAACAAACCTTTAATGACAAAATTAAGAGAAGAGAACTCAAAACATGAAATTGAGAAAGTAGGTAAAGGTCTGCGCTCTATGTTCAGTTGGCTGAAATAAATTTATTTTTAATATTCCTTGGATCGATTGGTTTTGATTTATTGATCGGCGATCCAAGATTCTTAATCCACCCTGTTCAAGTAATTGGCTTTTACATTAAAAAAATATCTGATTACCTCATAAATAATTTTGGGAAAAATAAAAATATATTGTTTTGGGCAGGTTTAATCGTAGCTATATCAACCATTGGAGTGAGTTTTGGTTTAGGAAAATTGATAGAACTAAGTTATTTGCAATCAAGAAGTAATTTTTTTGGATTGTTAATTTTTTTTGGACTTTCAAGTTGTATAGCGACTAAAGGACTTATTTCAAGTGTGAAAGAGATTGCAGAGCTAATAGAACGCAAAGAAATTAATGACCAAAATAAGAGAATAATCAAAGAGAAGGTGCAAAGGATAGTAAGTAGGGATGTAAGTTCATCATCTTTAGAACATCTTTTGAGATCAAGTACAGAGAGTCTTAGCGAAAATTCTGTTGATGGAATATTTGGGCCATTATTTTGGATTTTTATTGGAATTATTTTAATAAAATTTTCAATTTTTCTGCCAGGACCTTTATCACTTGGTTTTTCATATAAAGCCATAAGTACTTTAGATTCAATGATAGGTTACAAATATGATTATTTTAAATATTTAGGTTTTTTCAGTGCAAAAATCGAAGATATTTTTACGTTTATTCCTTCAAGATTAGTTTTAATCACATTACCTTTAGTTAGTCCCAAAATTAATAAGTATGGATCAATCATAAAAAAAAGCTATCTTGATGGTAAAAAATATGATTCGCCTAATGCTGGAATTTCAGAAGCTATTTTTGCTTATATTTCTGGTATAAAATTGGGTGGAAAAAGTAAATATAAAAATGAGCTTATTGATAAGCCAATAATCAATGCGAATGGAAATAGTTGTACTGGAGAGAAAATTAAATTAATTTGTCAGTTAATTTTGAGATTACAATTTTTATGGATAATAATTTTTGTCTTAATTTATTTTATAATTTCGACTTTAATTTAATGATAAATTAGTTTTAAAATTACTAAAATAGGACATAAAATTCTATGCAAGAAAATAGCCCTTCAATAGAAGATCAAAATGATGATTTTGCTAATACATCATCAACTGATAATGAATACTCAAAATGGGTAGACAATCAGGGAGATGAAGTAAAGAATGTTTTTGGATTTAATAGCAGTGCTGAACTTGTAAATGGTAGAGCAGCAATGATCGGATTCTTAATGCTCATATTAACCGAGTTAGTTTTTAACGGCAGACCTGTTACTTCTTCAATTTTTGGTATTAATTAAAAATGGAAGAAAAAAAATCTAATCCAATAAAAGTATTCTTGTACATATCTGTATGGGTTATTATTTGGGGCACTTTAGGATCTTTGATCGATTTTCCTCTATATAAAAATAAAATTTACCTAGAAGGAAGCATATATCAATATCTTACTTTCACAGTTACAGCAATTATTTCTATCTTATCTGCAAAGTTTTTTTATAAGAAGATTAATTTATAAAAACTTGTACCTAAATTTCTTGATAATTTTTGCTGGTTCTTTACTTTCAATGGACTCGTAAAGTATCCACTGATGTGTTTCAGTATCATGATCACAACCATAATTTCCAGATAGGTTATCGTAACTTGAAAGATATGAATGACAACTTTGGTCTGCCTCAAAAGCAGAGTCATAACCTGTTAGAAAATATATCAAAAATAGAACAGTAATTAACAAAAAAAATACTTGAGAAATTAAATTAACTACCTTCATAAGATATTCTAAAATTTAAATATATCATCTAATAAAATTTTTCGATCTCAAAATATAGCTAACGACCAACATTAAATACAAAATTATGGAATTCTTGATTCTTTAAATACAAGATGACTAGCAATAATAGAATCATATTTAAGCCTATTACTATTGATCCAAAAATATTTATTTGTTTTTTACCTGGCAAAGTGTAAGTAAATTTTTTGCCTTTAAGAAAACCAGCTAAGCCTTTTTTTTCTTTTTTTGTTTCTTTTATTTGAGTATTTTGAGTATTTTGAGTATTATTCTTGACTTCATTATCAGAAAAACCTTTTACCATTACAAATTAAATAACAAATTTATAATATTCCAAAAAAATAAATTATTTTAATAATTAACAATTTTTAATCACATATGGGATCATTAAAGAAATTCTCTCATTTGAGGAATTATTAAAAAAATAAGCTTCAATAATTTCCGTTTGCAGGCCCAATAAACTAGATTGGCATTTGAATCTATTTTGATCAAATACTACTAATTGAAGTTTTTCTATTTCAGAAACTAACTCTTTACATACTTGAGTCTGAGAATCTTTAATACAATCAATAGATTGTTTTAAAATCTTGGATTTTGTTAGTATTGTTTCTGCAATAACAAAATTAGATAACAACAAAAATTTTAGGAATAAAAAGGTTAAACATTTCATTACTTCTTAATATACGAAAATTTGAGATGCCTTGTTAAGAGTTTTGGTCATTGAGCTAATTGCATTTTATTCAAATTTAAAAAAAAAGATGCCCTGAAAGAGCACCCTAGTATTAAAGAAAGAAATAGGTAAAAAAGTTTACCCTTGAACTCGATCCTTAAAAAGTTTTCCTGCTGAGAATGTTGGAACTCTTTTAGCAGGAATTGCAATTTTTTCGCCTGTCTTAGGGTTTAATCCCTGTCTTGCAGAACGATCTCTTGGCTCGAATGAACCAAATCCTAGTATGGAGACTTTTTTGCCTTCCACTACTGAATCAACAATAGTTTCGATAGCTGCGTCAACAACTAAAGAAACATCCGTTTTTGTGAGCTCTGTACGAGCAGCAACAAGATTTACTAAATCAGCTTTGTTCATTGAATTGTTTGTAAAGCAGAGATTTAAAAGACAAGAGTTTTAATCAAGTCAAAAAACCCCGAACTTGCACATCATATGGACCAAATACAAATACGGCAACCGAAAATGCCGGCGGCGCAAAGCTTTATACAAATCTTAGGGACATTTTTAGCTAGATTATTTATTGTTATAACGGTATTTTTTTCTTATATAAAAAATAGCCTCTTCAATTATATAACAGCTAAAACCATTGGTAGCACTATAATTAGCCTTAAAAAATCTAACTTCGATTATCATATTAAAAAATGTTTAAAGGTAATGATGTCAAGAATTTAAAGTATTTATTATGTTTTATTAATTTTCAGATATATTTTCTTCTCATCACATGAAAAAGGATGATTTGTATTTTGAAATCAAGAAAAATCTGGTTTTCTCATTATTAAACTTTATCTCTAAATCGTTTTAAGTACTAAGAAGATGAATCAATGAATTTCAATTATTTAGAAAATTAATGCTCTCCAAGATCTAATAAAGTTGATTAGTGAAACCTTAAATTTTAGTTTTTTTCTTAATTTTGTACCTATTATTCTAATATCAGTAATTTGAATAAATTATCTCAATATTTAATTAATCAATGATAAAGAGAAAGTGACTCATATTAATAAAGGTAAACCATTTCCCTTAGGAAGTTCTCTAACTTCACAAGGGGTTAATTTTTCCCTAGTAGCCACAAATGCAGAATATGTAGAAATCTTATTGTTTGAGAAAGAGGGGTCTATTTCTCCAAAAAGTATATTGAAACTAGATCAGAATCATAATACAGGTCCCTACTGGCATGCGGAGGTAAAAAATCTAAATGAAGGTTGTATTTATGCTTTTAGAGTAAAACAAAAAAATAATGAGATCAACAATAACTATGAAAAAAAAGTATTACTCGATCCATGTTCAAGGGGTATAACTGGGTGGGATAGTTATAAAAGAGAAAATGCATTAAAAACGCAAGAAAATACTAATTCTTGTCTTAAAAGTGTTGTTTGTGATAGAAAATTATTTAATTTTAAGGATTTTCCAAGACCGAAACATTCTTGGGAAGAAACAATTATTTATGAACTCCATATCAAATCCTTCACTGAATCAACTGATAAAACTGAAAGTTCTTTCAAGAAATTTTTAAAAAAAATTCCATATCTTAAAGAACTGGGAATTACCTCAATCGAATTACTTCCAATTTTTTGTTTTGATCCAACTGATGCACCAAATGGTTTAGAGAATTTTTGGGGTTATAGTCCAATTAATTGGTTTACTCCGCATTTTGAATACCTTTCGAATGAATCAGCCGAAAAGAATAGAGAGGAATTTAAAAAATTAGTAGAGGAGTGTCATAAGGCAGATATTGAAGTTATTTTAGATGTCGTATACAATCACACTTCTGAAGGAGATAACAAAGGGCCTGCGATATCTTGGAAAGGTATAGATGAAAACCTTTATTACTTTATTGGGAAAGATAAAAATTATCAGGACGTTTCTGGTTGTGGGAATACTATTGCAGCTAACAGAGGATTAGTTAGAAAACTAATAATTGAATCATTAAAGTGTTGGGCGAGTGAATTTGGAGTAGATGGTTTTAGATTTGATTTAGGTATTGCCTTATCAAGAGGAGAAAATCTCTCGCCACTCGATAATCCTCCAATTTTTGAAGATATAGAATGTGAACCAGAACTTGTTGATATAAAGTTTATAAGTGAGCCATGGGATTGTGGTGGTTTATATAAATTAGGTGATTTCCCATCGAAGAATACTTTCACTTGGAATGGTCATTTTAGAGATGATTTGCGAAGATTTTGGAAAGGGGATAAAGATACAGCTTGGAATATGAGCGATAAGATCAAAGGTACTCCATCGATTTATAAAGAAAATACTATTTTCCCAAAATCGATAAACTTTATTACTTCACATGATGGATTCACTCTAAAAGATTTAGTGACTTTCAATACAAAACATAATTATGCCAACAGAGAGCAAAACAGAGATGGTGATAACCATAACAATTCTTGGAATCATGGTATAGAGGGACCAACTACAAACTTATTAATTAATGATTTAAGAAAAAGGCAACAAAAAAATCTTATTCTTAGTTTACTCATCTCTAAAGGTGTTCCAATGGTACTTATGGGTGATGAGATAGGTAGATCTCAAGGCGGTAACAATAATTCTTGGTGCCAAAATAATTTATTGGGCTTGATGAATTGGGAACATGGTCAACAAGATTTGGAATTATTAGAATTTTTTAAATACGTTATAAAAATCAGAAAAAAACTAATAAACATTTTTAATCCATCATTCTTCCCTAATAATCAAACCAATGAAAATATTCCAACATATCATTGGCATGGAACAAAGTTAGATAATCCGGATTGGAGTAGTTGGTCTCACACAGTTGCTTTTAGCATTAACAAAGGTATTACTAATCCGCTGGTCTGGATAGGTTTAAATGCATATTCAAAAAGTATCGATTTCCCCCTGCCGAAATGTAAATATAATTGGTTAAAAGTTATTGACACTAGCATGTCTGAAATTTTTGAACCCTTAACTATCAATGAAAAATTTGTTTCAATAAAGAGTAGAAGCTCTTTATTAATCATTTCAGAAGAAGTATTTGGAGCAAAAAATAATTTATTCTAAAGCGGGCGGCGGGAATCGAACCCGCATCTTCAGCTTGGAAGGCTGAGGTTTTACCACTAAACCACGCCCGCATTAAGTAATAGAATTACCATTGCAATAATACATTATCAAACAATCAACAAAGCAAAAAGATTGGAAAATTCACACTCGAAAAAAAATATTACTAGGTCAACAACAAGATTAATGTTCTCTTATGGGCTAGGAGATGCAGGCACAGGTTTAGTCGCGACGCAATTTGGTTTTTTTCTGTTCAAATTCTTTATTTCTGCTGGTTTACCAGTAATAATTGCAGGTTCATTATTAATGTTAATAAAGATATGGGATGCAGTAAATGATCCGTTAATTGGATGGTTAAGTGATCGTACTAAATCAAGATGGGGTCCTAGAATCCCTTGGATGGTAGTAGCATCTGTACCTCTTGGTTTCTCTTTAGCTGCGATATGGTGGACACCCACTGGCTCCGTACTAACCAAGACTATTTACTATGCCATAATTTCTATAATCGTAATGACTGCTTATACAAGTATTAATCTTCCTTTTGCGGCTCTATCTACTGAAATTTCTGAAAAAACCGCAATAAGAACAAGACTAAATGCATCTAGATTTACTGGCTCAATAATTGCAGGACTTACTGGTTTAATAATTGCTGGAGTTGTATTAGGTTCTGAAGGATCAGCAAATAATGAATATTTTTTAATGGGTAAAATAAGCGGATGTATTGCAGTTGCTGCAACATTAATTTCTTGTTGGGGATTGGCTCCATTCGCCAAAAAAGCAAGAAGGCCTTCAGGAAAGGTTGAAGCTATAACACTTCAATTCAAAAGGATCTTCAGAAATAAAAAATTTCTAAAAGTTATTACGCTTTATATTCTTCTCTGGTGCGCCTTACAATTGATGCAAACAGTAGCGTTAATCTATGTAGAAGATGTACTGAATATACCATCATATATTGCTAAGTGGATTCCGATACCTTTTCAAATTAGCGCTTTAGTGGGTTTACAAATATGGACCAGAGTATCGAATAAATTGAACAGGATTTCAGCTTTAAACTATGGAGCAATTATCTGGATTATTTCATGTACGGCAGCTTTATTTTTACCTTCATTATCAAAAATTTCAGGAGTTAGAGATAGTTTATTCCTAAATGCCGGCAACATATTTCTCTTCATTCTTTTAATTTTCATAATCTGTCTTATTGGAATTGGAGCTTCAACCGCTTTTCTTATCCCTTGGTCACTACTTCCTGATGCAATAGACGAAGACCCAGAGAAACCGGCAGGATTATATACTGCTTGGATGGTACTTATTCAGAAGATTGGTATCGCTTTTAGTGTTCAGTTATTAGGATTTTTATTGTATTTATCAGGCTATCAATCATGCTTTGTTGATAAAGATGGTCTAAATATTATTGAACAATGCTACTCAGCACAATTAACTATTAGATTATGTATTGGTTTTATACCTTCAATACTAGTAATAATTGGTCTTTTAATCATGAGAAAATGGGATCGAAATTTAATTACAAACTAATATAAAGATATGTATTACCTTAATTTTTTCAAAAGACTTCTAAGCAGCTTAATCATTGGCGGGCAGGCAATTAATTTTATCTTTAAGGGTAAAATTTCCAAAAATGATCTTTTTGACCAACTTATGGAGTCAGGTCCTGGCAGTTTATTAATTGTATTAATTACAGGAATTGCCGCAGGTACAGTTTTTAATATTCAAGTTGCATCACAACTTACAAGCATGGGAGTCTCAAGTGAAATTGGAGGTTTATTAGCAGTAGGCATGGCGAGAGAAATGGCTCCTCTTCTAACTGCTACTTTAATGACTGGAAAGGTTGCAACTGCATATGCTGCTCAGCTGGGCACTATGAAAGTCACAGAACAAATTGAGGCAATAACAATGTTAAGGACCGAACCAGTCCAATATTTGGTGGTCCCAAGGTTACTATCGATGGTAATAATGTCTCCAATACAGTGTCTTTTGTTTTTATCTGTAGCTTTATGGAGCGGACAAATTTGGAGCACAATTTTTTATAAAGTCCCACCAATAGTTTTTTGGACATCTGTAAGATCAGGTAATGTGAGTTTAACCAGTACAGACTTAACTTCAATGCTAATAAAATCTGTAGTGTTCGGATTACTTATTTCAATCATTGCTTGTGGATATGGACTCACAACTAAAGGTGGTCCAAAAGAAGTTGGAACAAGTACAACAGGCGCAGTTGTAATGACTCTCGTTACAGTATCTTTAATAGATGTATTTCTAACACAAATTTTATTTGGATGATTCTATGTTTAACACTAAATCAAAAAAAGAGGAACCAGTAATAATATCTCCATCATTTCAGTTGCCACTCATTCTAATAGTTTTAAGTTTTATGCTTTTGTTTTTGAATATTGGTTCTTTGCCAACAATAGTTTTTGCTTCTTTTAGCTTTTTTTTATTACTACAGTCATTCACCTTAAGAATAAAAATAACAAATGATGATTTTATCGTTTTACAATTAGGGAAAGAGATTAGAACTTTTCCATTCAAGAACTGGATATCATGGAAATTCTTTTTCCCTATAATCCCAGGTATTTTTTATTTTAGAGAAAAGTCCAGTCCTCATTTATTACCAATTTTATTTAATCCAAAGCAATTAAAAGATGAGCTCATAAAAAAAGTTGACTCCCTAGAAATTAAAAATTCTTAAAATTCAGAATTTGCTTATTCATCAAAATTATTTAAATGACCAATACAGAAATTTCCGACAATAATTCTGAAAAAGAATTAATAATAGATAAGTCAATTTCAGATGATAAAACCAAACAAATTAGTAAGAAAAATACAACTCAAAATAAAAAAATTACACCAAAAAACGATAAATTAACTAAATCTTTTGATGAAATTTCTAATGAAATTTTTAGAGATCTCGTTTCAAAAAAAGACAATTTAGTTAAAGAAATAAAAGAGTTAGAAACAAAAAAAAATGAATTAGAAAAAGATATTGAGTCAAATTTTAAAGGACAGTCAGATAATATTGCTAAAAGAGTTAAAGGCTTTCAAGAATACTTAACTGGAGCTTTGCAGAATCTTTCACGAAACGTTGAGAAACTTGAATTAGTTTCTCAACCAATAATCGTAAAGCCTTCTCCCCTCGATGAGAAAAAGCAAAACAATACCATAAATAATGTAGTTAAAGTTCCCGCTCTTTCTGAAACATTTAAGCCAGATGAAAAGATTATAAAAAGTTGCTTTTCAAGTTTTACAGAACAACCTGACTTTTATGCAGAACCTTGGAAATTAAGACGGAGTCTTGATACATCAGATATAGAAATTATGGATGATTGGTTCTTTAACATGGGAGGAAGAGGTTCTCTTGAAAGTAGAGGTTCTCGACAAAAAAATGCTTTGCTATCAGCGGGGTTAATATCTATTCTTGGCGAATTATATGGAGATCAGTTTCAGACTCTTATTTTAGCTTCGCAGCCTGAACGATTAGGTGAATGGAGAAGAATTCTTCAAGATTCACTTGGTCTCACAAGAGATGACTTTGGACCTAATAGTGGGATTGTTCTTTTTGAAAGGCCTGAAGGTGTCATCGAAAGGGCTGATAGATTAGAAGCCAATGAAGAATTACCATTTATTATCATTGATGCAGCAGAAACCTCTGTTGAAATTCCAATACTTCAGTTCCCATTATGGGTTGCATTTGCTGGTTCAGATAGTGAAATTTACGATGATCTTGAATTAAACTAATCTTCATGAATATCTTAATAATTTTTACAAGTTATCTTTTAGGATCACTTCCTACGGGTTTTTTAATTGGAAAATATCTTAAAAATATAGATCTAAGGACTATAGGTTCTGGATCTACGGGTGCAACAAATGTCTTAAGAAATGTTGGGAAATGGCCAGCACTTTTTGTATTTATCGTTGATGTTGCTAAAGGCCTTATTGCAGTAAAAATTGCTCAACATTACACAGCACAAGGATTAATAGAAGTTATAGCAGGCATATCAGCTATCTCAGGACATATTTGGCCAATATGGCTCAGAGGTAAAGGAGGGAAAGCTGTTGCCACTGGATTAGGTATGTTTTTGGCTCTTTCATGGAAAGTTGGCCTAGCATCACTTGGCATTTTTTTAATAGTCCTAACAAAAACTAAATTTGTTTCTTTATCCAGTATTTCAGCTGCAATATTACTCCCTATCTTTATGTTTTTTTACCTCGGCAATTATATGCACTCATATTTTTTTATAAGTCTAATAGTGGCATTATTAGTAATCTGGAAACATAGAACAAACATAACAAGATTGCTCAAGGGAGAAGAATCCAAAATTAACCAGAATTAATAGATTTAAATATTTCTATAAGAGCTTTATTAGGATCTATAGCTTTTGATATTGATCTACCAATAACTAATTTAGAAGCGCCATTATCTATAGCTTCATGGGGAGTCATAATTCTATTTTGATCATCTTTATTTTCAATCTTTAACCTGATACCTGGCGTAATTAGTTCAAAATTATCCTTATAAATAGATCTCAACATTTTTACTTCCCAAGGGGAACAGACACATCCATCTAATCCAGCATCAAAAGACAACTTTGCAAGTCTCAATACATTTTCTTCAATTGAATTATTTCTATCAAGATCAGTTTGAAAATCTTTAAGAGAAAAGCTTGTTAAAACAGTTATTCCCACAACTAATGGAGGTTTTACATTAACTGAGGAGGCTCCCTGTAAAGATGCTTTTTTTGAATCCTTAAGAGCTTTTAAACCTGCTGAAGCATGAATAGAAATAATATCAACCCCTAATTTCGAAACTTGGAAACATGCTGCACTCATGGTATTTGGAATATCATGAAATTTTAAGTCTAAAAAAATTTTTTTATTTAAACTTTTTAAAATTTCAATAACTCTTGGACCTTCCCTAACAAAAAGCTCTAAACCAACTTTCACCCACTTAATATTAGGACATTTTGCTAGAAGTAATTTTGCTTGACTTACATCTAGTCCATCAATTGCCAATATTATTTTATCTTCTGAATTAAATCTGTTATTCATCAATTTTTAGTTTTCAAACCTCTTAATAATTTTTTTCCCAATTTGCAAAATTTTCCCTTCTAATTCATTTTTTGAATCAAAAATTAAATCAGGATTTATTACTTTCTGACTATCAATTTTCACTCCCCCTCCTTTAATAGATCTTTTGGATTCGCTACTTGATTTGAAAAGTTTTAGAGCACTTAGCAAGTAAAAAAGCTTAACTGGAAAAACTATTTCTTTTAATGAAATCTCTGGAATTTCTCCAACTTTTTCTTTTTGTCCAAGAAATAATTTTTCGCAGTTTGATTGCGCTTTTAATGCTTCTTCAGCCCCGTGGAATAGAGTAGTAACTTCTAAAGCCATTCTTCTCTGTAATTCACGAGGATTTGATTTTTCAAGCAAATTTAAATCTAATTCAGTAAGTAATTCAAAATAGGTAGGTATTATATTATCGGGTACTTTTTCTAATTTTGAATACATAGAAAGAGGATCATCAGTCAACCCGACGGTATTAAATTCAGATTTACTCATCTTCTTAATTCCATCTAAACCTGTCAAAATTGGTAACAGAACGCCAAATTGAGGTTCTTGTTTAAAATACCTTTGAAGATCTCTTCCTATTGCAATATTAAATTTCTGATCTGTACCTCCAAGCTCAATATCTGATTGGACAACCACCGAATCGTAACCTTGTAATAGTGGGTATAAGAATTCATGCAAAGCAATTGGAACTTGTGAAGTGTACCTTTTATTAAAGTCCTCTTTAGCTAGCATTTGACTTACTGTTGCACTCCCCATTAATTCAATTATCGAATTAAGATCTAATCCTTTTAACCATTCACTGTTATATCTAATTTCTATTCTATCTTTTGAATCAAAATCTAAAATAGATTCATTAGCTGGTTTTCCCATTCCTAGTTGAGTTAAGTATGTTTTCGCATTTTCCTTAACTTGTTTTTCCGATAACTGGACTCTTGTTTTGTTTTTTCCAGTTGGGTCCCCAATTTGAGCAGTAAAATCTCCAATAATTAAAACTGCAATATGTCCATTATCTTGGAATGCCCTAAGTTTTTTGAACAATATGCTGTGTCCAAGATGAATATCTGTTCCAGTTGGATCGATTCCGAGTTTAACCCTTAATTTTTTATTATTTTTTTTTGCATAATCAATTATCTCCAAAAAAGTTTGATCTGTTCCCTTAATTGGAAAATATTCTTCTATTCCTCTTGACAGCCATGATGGCAATATTAAATTATCTGACATGAAGCTTTAACGGTTTAATTCAAGAAGTTTTATCAAGTTCATCCTTCATTCTTATTAAGGTTTTATTCATCTGATCGAACATTTGATCAGGAGTAATTCCAAATTGACTTAACTGTGTCTTTAATTGTTCTACTGTCATTTTGGCTTGGAAATCTTCAGATAATTCAAATCTCTTCATAAAAACCTTATAACGATCCATAAGAGATTCCATTTTTTTAATAAACATTTTTTTCCCTTCTCTGTCAAATTTCCCATAATCAGAGCCAAGTTTCATAAGTTCTTGGTAATCTGTAAAAAGCTTTTTGGCTTCTTCTTGAACGATGTCTGACTCAAAAAATCCCATACTAGTAGACTCCTATATTTGCAGTGCTTCTTGTTGATTTAATATGGTTCAAAGTTTGAACTTTTAAATATTGATGCCTGATGTTTTCTGTCATTTCACCTTAAAGTTCAAAGTAAGTTCAAACTTATCATCTAAGTTTCAATTATATTTTATCTTACAACAAAAAAATAATTTAAATAGTTCATATCTAGTTTTTGAAAGCATAAAAAATATCAACATTTCCAATCTCTAAAATTTGCTCGTGCATCCTCATCACCAAGTTTCTTAGAAACCTTCCAGTCACTACATGCTTTTTTATACTTATTATTCATCCAGCTGTAGACATTGCCTCTTGCCCTATACAGATCAGCAGGAGTAATTAAATCAAAATCTCTATCTAATTCAATTTTTTCAGCTTCTTCTTGTGAAGGAGCGATAGAAATTGCTTTTGTATAATGCTCTATTGCCTCGTTTTGATATTTCTTTTCCATTAATCTATCTTTCTTATCCCTATACAATAAAAAGAATTCAAATTTAGTATCTCCTAAAAGAGCATTTGTGGTATAAGTTACACCAAGAGGAAAAGTACTTTCTGCTGATGGATTCTTATATATTTCAATATTAGCTAATGTTTTTTCAAAACTTTTTTTTGCATCCTCAAAAGATTGCAAAGATAATTCTTTTTTATTTTTAGGTTTTTTAGACAAGTCATTTGTATCTCCGCCTAAAATAACGAATCCATTATCGTATTGAATATCACCTGCTATAAAGTTAATAAATGGGTCTTCAGGAGAAATATTCATCCCTTTTCCCAAATATTCAAGAGTTTTTGAAAGGCTACCATCTAAGTCAAAATAAAAAATTTCAGCTTTTAGAGCATGAGCATAAGCATAATCTTTATCAATATCAATTGCATTATCAATATCTCTAATAGCTTCATCAAACTTTCCTAAATCATAAGCATTTATCGTTGCGCTTAATATGAAGCCCTCTTTAGAGTTTGGATTTTTCTTTAGATAAGAATTTATTGATTTTATTGCTCTTAAAGAAGATCCCTCTTTAAAAAGAGCTAAAGCATCATCAAATTCAGATTTATTAAATGAATCTTGTTTTTTTGGAACAGACATGGACTTTACACAGCCTTGAAAGTCAGCAGCTTTCATACATATTTCAGCAACTTTTGGATCAATATTTGCCTGAATTGCAGATGGTAAGGCAAATAATGAAAAAATTGGAAGAATTAACCTTTTCATATAAAAATAATTTTTAAATTCTAAATTAACTCTAAATTTTTTAATCAGAAAAATTAATAAAAGAAAATATTTAACGAATATTCAAAAAATCTAGCTTATGAAAAGTTTTTCATGGGCTCTTTAAAACAAAAATATCTTTTCTTACATTTTTTCCTGCTCAAAGAATCTTATTTCTATTTTTTACTTTGCAAAGATTAAGGCTCAATTGCAAGATAACAAGAATCTTTTAAATTGATTAGAACATTAATAAATTTTAGTTTATAAATAATTCTTTGATTTATATTTTTTCAGAATTAAATTTAGTAGACATGTTTAATAAATATTGGAAAAATTCAACGTAAATAATTTTTCAAATCAAAATAGACAATTTGAATTATTTGGTTCAAATGTAAATACATCAATTAATTTTCAACCCTCAAATAATCTTAAAATCAAAGGCGAAATGCTAACTGAATGGAGAAATAGAATCCATAACCACCAATTTAAAATTTCAAAAGATGCTCACAATAAAACCGTGCATCAAACAAGTCTTCCTATAGAAACAATTTCCAATCAAAGAAAAATTGATCCGTTTTCCCTGCAGCCATTATCATTGAACTTTTGGAGAACTAATCAATATATACACAATGGTCCAGCAATGTATTTTGTAATTGACTCGATGGAGAGTTCTAAAATAATCCTCTACATAGGAGAAACAAACTTAGCAAATAAAAGATGGAAGGGAGAACATGACTGTAAAAATTATCTCACGAACTATAAAGAAGCCCTAGCCCATAACAACCTCTCGAGTCACCAAGATATTCGTTTCTTCTTAGATGTGCCTAAAGAAGTAAAATTAAGACGTAAATTAGAACAGCAACTGATATATTTATGGTTACCACCTTTTAATAAAGAAACCCGAGATAGGTGGGCAACTACTTTCACAAACAACTAAAAGTTAATTAAATCCATTTTACAAATGCAATTTTCCACATTCCAACAAAATCTAGATAACTGGCAAGGTGCTTCATTAATTTTTGGAGTTTTAGAGGAAGAAATTGCAAGCCAACTTGAAAAAATAAAATTCGTTGTTGACCCAAAATTATTACTAAAAAAAGTTACTCAAAAAAAATTCAAAGGAGAAAAAGGAAAAACTCTAAGCTTTGAATTTTTAGATCAAAAATTAGAAACTTTAATCATTGTTGGTCTTGGCAAATCGAAAGATCTAAAAAAAAGTGATATAGAAAACTCCATAGGAAATCAAATTAGGAAAACTGTTGATAAAAATGAAAAAATCAGCATCTTGTTACCTTGGGAATTAATAAATTCAAAACTAGAAATAAATCAATTAGCTGAGTCAGCCAGATTATCTGCTTATAAGGACAATAGATTTAACAAGAAAAAAGATGAAGAGAAAGTTCTTAAAGAAATAGAGTTTTTGAATTTCAAGAAATTTGAGAATATCAGCTTTGAAGACACAGAAAAAATATGTGAAGGTGTAGAACTAGCAAGAAGACTTGTAGCCGCCCCTCCAAATAGTCTTACCCCAAAGCAAATGTCTATGCAAGCTTCGCAAATAGCTAAAGATCATGGTTTGGAAGTAAAAATTTTAGAGGCAAAAGATTGCGAAGATTTAGGAATGGGTGCATATTTAGCTGTGGCAAAAGGTTCTGATCTAGATCCTAAATTCATACATCTCACTTTGAAATCAGATGGGCCTATAAAAGAAAAGATTGCTCTTGTTGGGAAAGGTTTAACCTTTGATTCTGGAGGATACAATCTGAAAGTAGGAGCCTCTCAAATTGAAATGATGAAATATGATATGGGCGGAAGCGCTGCAGTTTTAGGAGCAGCAAAAGCACTTGGAGCAATAAAACCAAAGGGATTAGAAATACATTTTATTGTGGCAGCTTGCGAAAACATGATAAATGGATCTGCAGTACATCCTGGAGATGTAGTTAAGGCATCTAATGGTAAGACAATTGAAATAAATAACACGGATGCAGAGGGTAGACTCACATTAGCCGATGCTTTAACTTACGCATCCAATTTAAAACCGGACTCAATAATAGATCTCGCTACTTTAACAGGAGCTATTGTTGTTGCATTAGGTAATGATGTAGCAGGATTTTGGAGCAATAATAATGATCTGGCAAATGATCTAAAAGCAGCATCAGCCATGGCTGGGGAAGAGTTATGGCGAATGCCTTTACAAAAATCCTATAAAGAAGGGCTAAAGTCTCATATAGCTGACATGAAAAATACAGGTCCTAGAGCAGGTGGGTCTATAACTGCTGCTTTGTTTTTAGAGGAATTCTTTGATGAAGAGATTAAATGGGCCCATATTGATATTGCTGGAACTTGTTGGACTGATAAGAATAAAGGGATAAATCCATCAGGTGCAACCGGTTTTGGAGTTAAAACTCTTGTTCAATGGATTAAGAATAAATAATTATTTAAAATCATTCAATCCAAAGATTTGTTGATCTAGCGTTATCCCCCCATAATTTATCCAATTTCTGATCTCTCCCGCACGAGAATCTATAAATCTTGTATTTTAATTCATTTCTCTCAGCAAAATCCTGATGATATTCTTCAGCCAACCAAAATTGACCTTTTGATTTTAGTTCAACAGATATTTTTTCTAATGGCACTCTTAATTCATTAGATGCCGAAACAATTGCATTTTTTGCATCACTTTCCTCAATTTTATCTTTAAAAAAGATCACTGGCCTATAAGAATCTCCACGATCACAAAATTGACCCTTTCCGTCAAGAGGATCAATATTTCTTAAATATAGCCTAAGTATCTCAGGTAAAGTTACCAATTTGGAATCATAGTCCACCAAAACTACTTCCTGATGACCCTCATGATTTTCATAGGTAGGATTTTTTAAATCCCCACCTGAATAGCCACTTTGAACAAAATTTATCCCTTTTAATGACTCTAAATCATGTTCTAAACACCAAAAACATCCTCCTGCAAGAATCAATTCCTCTGCAAAAGTATTTACAGGATTAATTAATATTGAAAAAGCAACTATTAAAGGTAAGAAAAATTTCATCTTTTTATTATAAAGTTCACATAATTGAATTGATAATTTCTTTGGCTGCTCTATCAACTACTCCTTCCTCTCCTAATTCTTCTTTTAAATGAGAATAACCTTTTTTGATTTTTACTTTTTCTGATTTCAGATCCAGCAGCCTAGAAGCTTTATAAAAAATTTTCTCTTCATTAAAATTTTTCTGGACAAACTCAGGTATTATAAATTTTTTTAATAAAAGATTTACTGGAGAAATAAACCTTACTTTAAAATTGAGAATTCTTTTTGCAATAAAAGCAGTAACTCTACTTACTCTGTATCCAATAATCTGTGGTATTCCATATAAAGCCAACTCCATATTAACTGTACCTGATTTGCACAATGCTAGTTTTGTTAATGAATAAATATAAGGCATAAATTCAGAATAATCTTGTTGAGAAATAACTTTACCTTTAATTGCATTTTTTTCTAAACCCTGCCTAAATTTTTTATCAAAAACCCCTCTACAAGATGGAATATAAACAACAAGACTTGGATATCTTAATTGTAATTTTTTGGCAGTTTTCAAAAAAGTAGGTAATATATATTTCAACTCTTGTGGTCTTGATGCAGGCATTAAAAGTAAGATATTTTGCTCTGCTTTAAGTTTTAGAATTGTTCTAGAAACTTTCTTGGATGGTAGTTTTTTCTTCAAATCAAGCATTGGATGTCCAACCCAAGAAACATTTCCACCTCTCCTTTTATAGAATTTTGCTTCCTGCTTAAAAATCGCGAAGATTTTATCTGAAAAATTTATTAAATTTGTAGTACTATTATTTCCAACTCTCCACGCCCATTCTTGTGGAGCTATGTAATAGTAAATTGGAATATTGATTCTCGATCTTTTTAATTTTGTCCCAATATTAATATTTGGCCCCATATAGTCTATTAAAATCAAACAATCTGGAGGATATTTTTTTAGTAATTTATAAAATCTTCTTTGAATTCTTATTGTCGGAAGAATAAGAGGTAAAGCCTCCCAAATTCCTATTGCACTAATAGATGTTGTATCTTGAAGAATTTGAACACCTTCTTTCTTCATCCTTTCACCACCTAATCCACAAATTTCTAAATCTATAGATTTTTTTTTCGCTTCATCAAATAATGCTTTTGATAATAAACTCCCATGCAAATCTCCTGAGACTTCACCAGTACTTATAAATATTTTTTTTTTCATAAATTCATGCCAGGCATTGGTCCGCGTCTTTCCTTAGTTATTGATTCTTTTAAAAAACTACATAATTTAGAAGATGAAAAATCTAATTCTCCTTTCATTGCTTTCTCTAATGAATTTGTAATTGCATCATTTGATTTAAAAAGAAGATTCCATGTACTTTGAAGTAATTTTAAGTCAAAATCTTTATTTTCTAACAAACCACTTCTTTTAATTCCAATCCTATTAAGACCTCTTAATCTTCCAGGATGTCCTTCGGCCAAACAAAAAGGAGGGACATCTCTATCAACTCTTGTCATTCCTCCAACCATGGCTAAATATCCAATATGTACAAATTGATGGATACCTAAACAGCCACCGATAATAGCTTTATCTTCAATTTTTACATGGCCAGCAACTTGAATACTATTTGATAAAACTATCCTGTTTCCAAGTACACAATTATGGCCTATGTGAGTATAAGCCATTAACAAATTATTATTGCCAATAATAGTTTTTTCTCCTTCATCAGTTGCTTTATTAATAGTTACGCATTCTCTGAAAGTATTATTATCTCCAATAATTACTTCGGTAGGGGCACCTTTATATTTAAGATCTTGAGGGTCAAGACCTATAAAAACATTTGGGAAAACTTTATTATTAGCCCCAATTTGAGTTCTTCCTGTAATAACAGCATTTGGTCCGATTTCTGTGCCTTTACCTATAGTCACGTCAGGACCGATAATAGCTCCTTGAGAAATAACGACCCCATCATGTAATTTAGAACTTGGATCTACAAAAGCGTTTGGATGCACTTTTACACCACTAAACCCTGCCTTTAATTCAGTATTATTATTCTCCATTTCCTTAATCAACTAATGAAAACATTAATTCTCCGGCACACACCAACTTACCATCAACGTGCGCCTCACCTTGAACCTTTCCAAATCTTTGTCTTTTAATACTCCTTAATTCACAAGTAATTATCAATTGATCTCCAGGGACAACAGGTTTTCTAAATTTAACATTATTGATTCCAGCAAAAACAAAAAGTCCTTTAGGGAGATCTGGCATTTGGGTTACTATTATCCCCCCAACTTGAGCCATAGATTCAACAATAAGAACTCCAGGCATTAAAGGCCTTTCAGGAAAGTGTCCTTGAAATTGAGGTTCATTTATAGTTACATTTTTTACTGCAACAGCTCGCTCCCCAGGAATATGTTCAATTACTTTATCCACAAGAGCAAAAGGATATCTGTGCGGCAATAAACCTAGTATTTTCTCAGAAGAGATTTCATTATTTTCACTGGATAATTTGTTTTCCAAAACAATTTAATAATAAAGTTAATTTTTTAGAGATGAAGCCAATAAAGCGTTTAAAGAATGTGATCCTTTATAAACTAAAATTTGTGCCCTAGGTAACCCTACCAAAGCCAAGTCCCCAATGAGGTCCAAAATTTTATGTCTTATTGGTTCATCATCAAATCTTAATGGTGGATTTACCCATCCATCACCATCACAAACGAGTGCATTTTCCAAATTTCCTCCTTTTATTAATCCAAGTTCACTTAATTCTTGAAATTGATCCTTAAAACCAAATGTTCTTGCTGGAGCAATCATTTCAACAAAACTTTTTGGATTTAAATCAATCACAAAAGTTTGATTCCCAATTGCTTTATAAGGAAAACTTATTGTAGATATGATAGTAATCTTTTCAGCAGGCGTTGCGGCTATAACTGAGTCCTCTTTATTTAAAATAATTGATTTATTAATATCTGGGCAGAAATTATCTGGTTTAGGTGCCTTTTTTATCCCTACTTCTTCAAAAGCTTTAACCCATTGAATTGCTGAACCATCTAGAAGCGGGATCTCTTTACCATCAACCTCAATATGGATATAACTTAACCCGCATCCAGCGATTGAAGATAATAAATGTTCAATTGTATATAAATTTCTCCCTCCTAATTTAACTGCCGTACAGAGCATAGTACTTCCAATTAAATCTTGAGTTAGTTTAAAAATTTCTTTAGGTTTATCCCTAAAAGAAACATAAAATCCCTCTTTTTCATAAGCAGAGATTTTAACACTTGTTTTTTCTCCACTATGAAGACCGATACCTTCTTTGGAGATACTACCAGCCAAGGTATAGCAAGAATTATAATTAGTAGGCCAAGAAAACACTTAAAACTTCCATCCAACGCCAAGTGTATATCTCCAATCTCCACTTAGATCTTTACTAGCAACATCTAATCTTAATGGACCGATTGGTGTTTTTACTCCAACTCCCCCACCTAGTGAAAAACCAGAACCTGATTTCTTCAATAATTTACCAGGTTTCCCCGGAACATCCTTTTGAGTACCTAAATCACTTCCTGCATCAACAAACAATGCTCCCGATATTATTCTCCAAATAGGGAATCTATATTCTGCTGTGCCCTCAACAAAACTTTTACTTACAGCTAAATCACAAGAACCCCAACCTCTTATTGATGATGTCCCACCCATACAAAATGCTTCATAAGGAGGCAATTCTCCAAAAATAGTTCCAGCCTTTAATTGGAAACCTAATGCTTGTGGACAATCCTCATCATCAGAATTACTAGACGTCCTACATGCTTTGGTTAAATTAATCAATTTTGTTGGTATAAAGTAAGAATACGAGGCTCTTATTCTATTAAAAGTTGGAGCATTTTCCCCAATTGGAACAAACTGTTCAGTACCAAAACTTAATTTATTTCCTGAAGTTGGGTTTACAGAATTATTCAAATTATTTCTAGATGTACTAGCTATAAAACTTACTAATGTGTTTTCATCAGGGCATGAACCATCATCTGGGGTGTATCCAATACAGATAATATCGCTAACATTACCTGTCGTTGGGGTCATATCACCAAAAGGTTTTTTGTTACCGCCACCATCAATCATCTTTACCCTCTTGAAATTCATTCCTGCTAAAGCTCTCCATTTTGCAACCTTAAATGGATCCCCTCCATTAAGGGGCCTTGAGAAAGAAAATCCACCCCCAGTTTTTTCTAAAACTATTGATGAAAAAGTATCAGAACTAGATGTTGTTTTATTATTTACGGCATATATTTTCCCGTTATTTTCACTTTTAAATTCTTGCGGATAATCCCTACTTAGAAAAACATTTGTTCTAAAAGAAGTTCTATGCTTATCACCCTTAATCCACGGATCAGTTAAAGAAAAATTATAAGTTGTTGCATACTCCCCAAAATTCAGGTTTACATTTGTGGCGTATGCCCTACCAAATGCATTGGTCTCCTGTAAACCAATAGATGCAAAGATACCTGCAGAATTGCTATAACCAAGGCCTCCAGTTAATGATCCTGTTCTTTGCTCACTTAAGTCTAAAAAAATTATTACTTGACCGGGGTTTAAATTATCAGGGCCGAGAGAAACCTTGACATCATTAAAAAGTGAAGTGGCATATAGTCTTTTAATATCTTCTTCTAAAATATTTCTATTAAATATGGCACCAGGTTTTGTTTTAAGTTCTCTTTTTATAACCCAGTCTTTTGTTTTTCCTTTTCTGGGTTTACCATCAACCACTATTTCTCCATCAGCTCCTTGGAATCTCAACTCAATGTTTGATATCAAACCTTCAGAAACATTTAATATTACTAATCCGTCGTCAGAGATTCTTTCTGGGCCATTTATTCTGGCTAAAGAATAACCTTGACTTTCATAACGATTTTTAATTATTTCTATTTTTTTTTGTAATTCATTTAGGTTAAGAGTCTTGCCATAAGAATTATTAAAAATTTCGTCTACGTCTGCATTGGAGATTACAGAACTTATTTGTTTAAGTTCAACTTTCTTCAAAATTGGATTAGGAACTA
The DNA here is from genome assembly GCA_902519235.1 of uncultured Prochlorococcus sp. Lineage (GTDB taxonomy): Bacteria > Cyanobacteriota > Cyanobacteriia > PCC-6307 > Cyanobiaceae > Prochlorococcus_A. The sequence goes on along the minus strand of CABYJE010000002.1, from coordinate 83,029 downwards.
TATTTACAATAAGTCTCACCCCTAATGGCCCATCTTCAGATTTTATTTTAACTCCCGAAAACAATCCACTGGCATATATTGCATTTAAGTCTTTATTTAGAATTTGATTATTTATGATGCTTCCAGGCTTAATACTCATAGAATCATAAGCGGCAAGCTCTAACTTTCTGCCCTCAGGATGATCTTCCCATCCCTCTATAATAATTTCTGAAATAAGAACATTACTTTCTTCTTCTGTACTAGCTACAAAAATATTTTTTAAACCTTCTAAAGATTGTGGAAATGATGTGGTCGGTAAATCTGATTTCTGATTAATCTTATCAATAACTTCTAATTCTTTATTTCCTAAAATCTCTTCCGTTGTATGATTATTTATCAATTGATTATTAGGTTCTACAAAATCTTTTTTTACAGCTTCAATTTCTTTATTTTTACTAAACTCATAGAACCTAATCCATTTTATTTTATTAGAATCCACATATTTTTTTTCAGACGCGCTTAAAGGCTCAGCCTTTAGTTCATAGCCGCAAAAAATTAAAAAAAATGTAAATAAACCTATACTTGAACATAAATTCTTAAAATTAATCGATTGATTTTGCATGGGGTTCTTAATCAAAAATTACAAAAGAGATTTATTGAGAGTTAAAGAAATTATCTATCCTGTTGTTAATTTCAGTATAGGCTTCAATAAGACCACCTAAATCATTTCTGAATCGATCTTTATCCAGACTCTTCATTTTAACATCTACCGGATTAAGATCCCATAATCTACAATTGTCAGGACTAAATTCATCAGCTAATACTATTTGACCAGATGGATTCTTACCAAACTCTAACTTAAAATCCACAAGGTCAAGATTAATGTTTAAGAAAAAATCTTTTAATAATTTGTTTATTGATAACGTAATTTTCTCAATAAGTTCTAAATCTTCATTACTTATAATATTAAGTAATCTAATTCTATTTTTAGTTAAAAGAGGATCATTTAATTCATCATTTTTAAAATAGAGATCAATTAATGGTTCATTTAATGATGTTCCTGGAATTAAGGTAGTTTGCTTGCAAATAGACCCATAAGCCTTATTTCTCAAGACTATTTCAAGTGGAATAATTTTTATTTTCTGGGCAATGATTGAATTATTATTGCGTAAACCAATAAAGTGAGTTTGTATCCCATTATTAATGAGAAATTCGAATATTTTTGATGTAATAAGACAGTTTAATTCACCTTTGCCTTTAAACTGAGCTTTCTTTAATGCATTAAAAGCAGTTGCATCGTCTTTAAATTCGATAATCACTTTTTCTGAATCTTCATGTGAGTATATCTTTTTAGCTTTTCCTTCATAAATTAATTCGAGTTTATTATTCATAAGTAGTCTTTTGATAATTAAAGTAGAATATAATTAAGTTATTAATTAGCAATTGTAATTATCTTAATTCTAAGAATCTTGTCAACCCATCTTAAATTGGTATTCCATTTTTAATATTGGTAATTAAGAATATAATGTAATTATGAATTTTAATTCAACAATTCCTGAGATTAATAAAAAACTTGAAAATATTTTAATAATTGGAAGTGGAGGTAGAGAAAATTCATTAGGTTGGGCTATTCAAAAAAATGAGTTGATTAAAAAAATATATCTCTCACCAGGTAATGGTGGATCAGAGAAAATAAAAAAGTGTATGAGGATTAATTTAGACATAACTGACAAAAAAGACTTAATCAATAATCTTAAATCTCTAGAGATTGATTTAGTTGTAATTGGACCAGAGATTCCATTAGCGGCTGGTTTGGGAGATTATCTTCGTAAGAATGATTTCGATGTATTTGGCCCAAATCAAGATGGGGCAAAATTAGAATACAGTAAATCTTGGGCGAAAGAATTCATGAAAAAAGCTAATATTCCAACCTCAAAATCATGGGAGATAGACTCTTTTGAAGAGGCAGTGAAGATTATTAATAGTTCTAGAGATCCTCTAGTAGTAAAAGCTGATGGATTAGCATCAGGGAAAGGAGTTTTTATTCCTAAATCAAAAGATGAGTCTATAGAAGCCACAAAAGCAATTTTAAATGGTAAATTTGGTGAATCAGGGCAAGTAGTAGTTCTAGAAGAGAAAATTCAAGGACCAGAAGTTTCAATTTTTGCACTTTGTGATGGAGAAAAATATGTCTTACTTCCAACAGCGCAAGATCATAAACGTTTGAATGAAAAAGATGAGGGTCCAAATACTGGTGGGATGGGTGCCTACTCCCCTACCCCACTCATAACAACAAATCTCCTCAAGGAAATTATTAAAAAAATAATTAAACCCACAATTGATGAATTAAGAAGAAAAAATATCGATTATCGAGGAGTTATATATTTTGGTCTGATGATCACGAAGTCTGGGCCTAAGGTTATAGAATATAACTGCAGATTCGGTGATCCAGAGTGTCAGACCATTATGCCTCTACTAGATAAAAATTTTGTAGTTATTTTACAGAAGTGTGCAATGGGGAAATTAACAGGAAATGAAAAAATAGACATAGCTAATAAAGTCAGTGGATGTGTAATAGCTACCTCAAAAGGTTACCCTAATGAATATAAAACTGGTTTTCCAATAGAAATTGGAAATATAGACCCAACTGACTGTCAGATTTTCGACTCCGGCACTTCTATAAGTAAAAATGGAGAATTGTTAACAGATGGGGGAAGAGTCTTGAGTATTGTCTGTCAAGATAAAGATTTCGATATGGCTTTTGAAAAAGCATACAAAAACTTAAATGAAATTAATTTTGATGGCATTTATTTTAGAAACGACATAGGTCATCAAGTGAGAAAAAACATTTCAAAGGAGAATTAGCTTGTGGTAGAAACCAATAAGAGAGATATTAGAGAATATAAAAATCCTGATAATGAAGATATTAATAACTATTGGCCTAATAGACTTATCACTTGGTGGAGTGGGTTTAGTTTAAGAACAAAATTATTAGCTATAGCAACTCTCGTCGTAAGCCTCCTAATGACAGGGATCACATTTTTTGCACTAAATAGTATTCAACGTGATGCTGGAATGAATGATACAAGATATGCTCGAGATCTTGGTTTATTGTTATCAGGTAATGTCACAGAATTAGTTGCTAATAACCAAAAAAAAGAAATTTCAAATGTAGCTGAGAAATTTTGGAGATCAAGTAGAAATTTACGTTATATATTTTTTACTGATGCTGAAGATATAGTTCAACTTGGAATACCGATTAGTGCTACTTCAACAAGTTCAGATAGTCAGTTCCAGCTCACTAGAAAATTAAAACTACCAACAGAATTAAAGAAAAGACCACAATTCCCACTAGTTAGGCAGCACATTACTCCTCAGGGTCAAGTAACAGATGTCTTCGTTCCAATGCTTTGGAAAGGAAAATATCTTGGAACATTAGCTTTAGGAGTCACACCTAATAAAAAAGCCTTAGCCAGTGCCGCACTTACAAGGGAAGTTACCATTGCAGTTTTTATATCTATTTGGGTTTTAGTAATACTTGGCGCGGTATTTAATGCCCTGACAATTACCAGACCTGTAAGGGAACTAGTAAGGGGTGTTAGGGAAATTTCAAAAGGAAACTTTAAATCAAGAATTTCATTACCTATGACAGGGGACCTTGGAGAGCTTTTAAATGGATTCAACAGAATGGCAACTCAATTAGAAAATTATGATGAGGCAAACATTGAAGAACTTAAAGCAGCCCAAATAAAGCAGCAATCATTAATAGCAACTATGGCTGATGGAGCAATATTACTGGATTCTCAAGGAAAGATTGTACTTACTAATCCAACAGCAAAAAGATTATTTCGTTGGGAAGGAAGATTCTTAGAAGGAAAATATTTTTTAAATGAAATCCCCGAAATTTTATCAAATGACTTACACACAAATATAGAGTCTATTTTAAATAGAGAGAAGGAGAAAGATGATTTGAGGTTTAGCTTAGGAGAACCTGCTAGAACTTTAAGAATTGTCTTACAGTCAGTATTAGATACAAACAAAGTTGAATTAAAAGGAATTGCAGTCACAATTCAGGATTTAACAAGAGAGGTAGAACTAAATGCAGCACAAAATAGATTTATTAGTAATGTTTCGCACGAACTAAGGACACCACTTTTTAACATTAAAAGTTACGTAGAAACCTTACATGATTTGAAAGATCAGTTATCTAATGAAGAACAACTCGAATTTCTGGGTATTGCAAATTCTGAAACTGATAGGTTAACAAGACTTGTGAACGATGTATTAGATTTATCAAGATTGGAGTCAGGGAAAATAATTCAACTAGAGGAAATGGATATAAAGCCAGCAATAGAACAGACCCTAAGAAATTATAGACTTAATGCTACAGAAAAAAATGTTTCCTTAGCACACGATATAGAAGAAACTATCCCTTCAATTCTTGGCAATTTTGATTTACTTTTACAAGTTTTTGATAATTTACTTGGTAATGGGTTGAAATTTAGTCCTAAAAACAGCAATCTGATAATAAGAGCTTATACTTGGCCAGACTCATGTCCAGCTTTGCCTCCAAATAACGTAGATGATGCGGCTCCTCAATGTGAGTTATTTTCACCATTACCAAAAGTAAGAATTGAGATTGCTGACACTGGTTCAGGAATATCTCAAGCGGATCAAGAAAAAATATTTGACCGATTTTATAGAGTAGAAAATTCTGTTCATACAGAACAAGGAACAGGTTTAGGATTATCTATAGTGCGGGGAATAATTGAAAAACATGGTGGAGAAATTCGTATGGCTAGTGAATTAGGAGTTGGAACAACCTTTTGGTTTGATTTAGCCTTGGCACAATCTGATAAAGATGAATTACTGACTCAGACTTTAAATAATACAGAAACTTTTTCAAGCTCTTAAATAAGATAAATAGTCTAATTATTATCTAACCCCTTAAAAACATTCTGAACATTTTGATCAGGAACAACTCTGTGAGGAGCGCCACTAAATATTTGTTCAAAGTTAGAAAAAGAATCTTTTATTTCAGGTCCTTTATTAGTAATAATAAATTCTCTTATTCTTTTATCATGCCATGATCCCCGCATTTTAAAAACATTTAAAGCTCTAGCCATCTCTCCTTTGATTTCCACATATTGCAGTAACAAAATAGTATCTGTAATTGTTGAAATATGCGAATCAGTAATAGAGTGGCTACCCATAAATTCTTCTGCTGTATTAGTAAAAAAACCTGCTATTTCTTCTTGTTTTGTATAACCAGTTACTGCAATTACAAATTGTCTAAATGCGTTTAAACTTACACCTCTTGCCAATGCCGAGAGAGAATCTATTGCCATTCTTTTTGGTTTAAATTGATTAATTTGAGTTTTTATGATTTGCAAGTGATCTTCCAAACCAGTTGATTCAGGATATGCACAAATAATTTTTAATAATCCATCACTTTCCATCTTTTCAAAGTCTATTCCCCAACTAGTAGCATTCCTTAGCAGTTGAGCCCTGGATTCCTCATATGCAAACAGTATTGCTCTCTCATTATTGTTATAGGCATCCTCTACAAATTTTGATACAAGCATTGTCTTACCTGTGCCAGTCGCTCCTGTAGCTAGAATAATAGAATCCTGAAAATAACCTCCGCCACACATATCGTCAAGATCTTTAACTCCAGAACTAATCCTTATATTTGAAGATCTTTGCGTAAGTCTCATTGCTCCAAGAGCAAATACACTTATACCATCTACACCCATTGTGAATGGATATTCCCCTTTCATATGTACAGTACCTCTTAACTTCAAAACTTCTAAAGTTCTTCTTCTCTTCTCTGACTCTAGGACATTTCTTAATAAGACTACATTATCAGAAACAAATTCTTCTACTCCATATCTAGCAATAGGTCCGTAATCATCTACCCTTTCTGTAGTCATAACTGTTGTTACTCCTATTTCTTTTAATCTTGCTATAAGTCTGAAGATTTCTCTTCTAACAACGTAAATAGCGTCATATTGTTGAAAAACTGCAGTTATAGAATCTATCGCAACTCTTTTAGCTTTATATTTTCTAATTGCATAACTAATTCTCTCAATAAGACCAGACAAATCAAAGTTGCCCGCGACATCTTGACCGTCAGGATCAGGAGAAGCATCCAAAATAAAAAGTTTATTTTGATCAATTAATTCTTGTAAATCCCAACCAAAACTGGCGGCATTTCTAATAATATCTAAAGGTGATTCCTCAAATGTGACAAAGATCCCAGGCTCATCAAAATTACATATTCCATGGTGCAAGTACTGCAAAGAAAAAACGGTTTTACCAGTTCCTGAGGTGCCGCTAACTAGTGTACTTCTTGCTACAGGCAACCCACCCCTACAAACATCATCAAATCCCTCTATACCAGTAGGTAGTTTTTGGACTTGCATTTTATTTGATTTGACAAATTTCTTATCTTTCATAGTTTTAAAAAATATTTAAATAAAAAGTAAAGATTAAATTTTTCCTAATTTTAAAAAGTTTTCTTTGTATTATTTTCTCCACTATATTCAGTTTCAGTTAATTCATCAAACAGAAGGTCTAAACCAATTAAAACTTTCTCTCTATCAGAAAGATCACCAATTATTCTTCTTACGGGTGGAGGTAAAATTTTAGCTAAGGTTGGGGTAGCCAAAATCTTATCCTCCTCAGCAAGTTGAGGTTGCTTAAGTACATCAATCACCTTTAAAGCATAAACTCCTTTAAATTCATTTTCTAAAATTTCTCTTAAAGTATTCAAAGCTCTCATTGAATTTGGAGTATTTCCAGCAACATAGAGTTTTAAAATATACGTTTTTCTTGCTGCCATTGTTATGGTTCCTCAAATTGATATAAAAGATTTAAAACAACCCTTGACTTATTACACTACAAAATAAGAAAATAAACAAACTATTATGATTGCTCATTAGGTTTAATCAAATGATAAATTTGAGCCTAATAGCGTCTCTAAGATATGACAAACTCTAAAAACTCCTCAAACAAGTCCTCTAACAGTAATGAATTGTTTGCAATAGCAGAAACTTCAGGTCAACAATTTTGGTTTGAAGTTAACAGGTACTATGACATCGATAGGTTAAATGCAAAAGAGAAAGACAAGATAACACTAGATAAGGTTTTACTTTTAAAGGACAAAGACTCTATCACTGTTGGTAAGCCTTACGTAAAAGATGCAAAAATTGAATTAGAAGTTGTCTCTCACAAAAGAGATAAGAAAATAATTGTGTACAAGATGCGTCCCAAAAAAAAGACAAGAAGAAAGATGGGTCACAGACAAGAACTTACAAGAGTTATGGTAAAATCTATATCAATAAGTAAAAGTGCTCCTAAGACAGTTTCAAAAAAGGAAGCTGTTAAATAAGGAAACTAAACTAAAATCTTAAAAAACAACAAATTAATCATTTCTAATGGCACATAAAAAAGGAACTGGTTCTACAAGAAACGGTAGAGATTCAAATTCCAAGAGACTCGGTGTAAAAGCTTATGGTGGAGAAAAAGTAACGGCTGGATCAATTTTAATTCGCCAAAGAGGAACATCATTTTTACCAGGAATTAATGTTGGCAAAGGCAAAGATGATACCCTTTTTGCACTTAAAGAAGGAACGGTCAGTTTCGAAAGTATTAAGAGAAATTTAAGGAATAGAAAAAGAGTTAATATAGTTATCTAATTTTCTTATATGCTCTTGTAGTTATGAGAATAGGATGAAAAACTTCTAAAAAATTTGATTGAAGTGTTTTAAAGAACTTTTCAACAATTTTCCCATCGTCTATATGGAATGGGTATTCATTTTTTTCTCCCTTATAGAAATACCAATTAAATAAAGCAATAGAATTAGAATCCATATACTCATTGAAAATCTCAATTTGAAATGAGGGATCTGCAAGATGTTCCAAAACATCCAGACAAACTATCGTATCAAATTTCGATATTTGTGTATCTTTAATTGTCTTGCAAAAAGTAAGTTTTTTTTCGACTCCTAATTCCCTAGCTCTAAATTCAACAAAGTTTCTATTTGTTTGATTTATATCTACAAAAAAAACATGCTCAACTTTTGAAGACATAGCATTAGCTAGGGCATGAGTTCCAATCCCTCCTCCAAAATCTAAAACTAAATCTCTAGAAAATTCTTGCTGAAGTTTTAAAGTATCTGTGATGTAGTCCTTGCTTGTAATATGCCAAGCAGCTAAATCAGCTACATGATGATATCCAACAATATCAGTATAAAAATCTGAAACATTACTCAGAGCTTCTCCAGGATGTAAATTCGCTAAATTCATCTTTGCATTTGCAAGGAATCCATCTAAATCACATTCCTTAATAGATAAGAATTCCATTAAATGTGATTTCAAATTGAAAGCATTCTCTAAAAATTCTTTTAATATAAAACTATTATTATGCAATTTTTACTTTTAAGATAATATATTAAAAAGCATAGGATGGTAATAAATCTTTCTCAAAGTATTCTTAATATAAAAAATGGAAACTAAAGATGGATTCCTAGTAATTAATAAAGAAAAAGGATGCACCTCGCATGATTGTGTTAAACAAATAAGGAAGTTATTTAATACAAAAAAGGTTGGGCACACAGGAACTCTTGATCCAGCAGTTACAGGAACATTACCAATTGCAATAGGGAGTGCAACAAGATTTATTCAATATCTTCCTCAGGGGAAAACTTATATTGGACAAATTAAATTAGGGATAAGAACTCACACTGATGATATTCACGGAGAAATAATTAATCAAAAGGATTGGCCTAAAATCAGTTATAAGCAATTAGATCAATATTTAAATAAATTTAGAGGTATAATCAAACAAATTCCTCCAAAAGTATCTAGTGTTCATGTCAATGGTGAGAGAGCTTATAAAAAATCTTTAAATAATGAAAATTTTGAATTACCACCCAGAGAAGTAAAAATAGAGGAACTTATTTTAATAAAATGGGACCAAATTAACGGAATCATAGAAATAAAAATCAATTGTTCTGCTGGTACATATATAAGGTCAATTGCAAGAGATTTGGGCGAGATTCTTGATTCCGAAGGCTGCCTTCTACAACTAAAAAGAATTTCAGCTTGTGGCTTTAATGAAAAAAGCTCTATAAAAATATCTGATATAGAAACAGGAAAAGGTAAAAAAAATGCGGCAAATTTTATTATTCCAACAATTTCTGCTCTTAATCACATTGCAACATTAGTCTTAAAAAAAGAAGAAGATATAAATTTTTGGCAAACTGGAAGGGCAATTAAGTTCGATATTAATTACCTTAATGTAGCCAACACTTACGACTATAAAAAACCCATAAAGGTAATAGATAAAAGAAAAAAACTACTTGGGATTGGCTTCTTAAATAAAGAACTAACTAATATAAATCCCAAATTAGTCCTTAATGCAAAATGATTTTTATAAATAATCTTTTTTAAAAGGTTTAATCTGCACACCCCTATAGAAATGTTTTAATATTTTTTCAGCTTTTTGACCTCTAGAAGCCATATATTTTGCACCCCATTGACTCATGCCAACTCCATGACCCGATCCCTGCCCAGAAACTATTAAAGATTTATTTGTAGTAAAGTCTTTACTTTGTTCTTCAATTAATTTAAATCTAACGAAAGTACTCTTCAGTCCAAGTTTTTTTCTTAAATCTACCCCAGACATTTGATCAGAACCATAAGCCCCATCAAGCTTGACATTTTTTACCCTCCCTGATGTTGTAATATCAAGAATCTCTATTTTTTTTAAACCTCCAATCTTGGGGAATAAATTTGTCAATTCATTATTCGAAAATTTTTTTTGCCATCTAAATTTTGGATTATTTTTATCAAAATCTCTCACACTTGATAAATATGGATATTTATTCTTCCAAACATCTTGACTATTTTCAGTCATTCCACCTGAGCTACTATGAAATAAAGCATTAATTAATTTATTTTTGTATGTCAAAACCAAAGATCTTGTACTTTTAACGGCTCTGATAGTTTTATAAGTTCTTGACTCTAGGCCATTATAGACTTGATTTCGCCGGGTAGAATCGATATCGAATAAATTATTTCCCTTTTGCTTTAAAGCATAAGTTCTGGATGCAATTGCTTGTGCTTTTAATGCTTCCATAGGCCATTTTGTTGGCATTTCTGACCCAACAACACTACTAAGGTATTTTTCAATTCCTAAAACATTAACTACCAATATTTCGGAATCAAGTACAAAAAGATTAAGTTTGCCAGAAAATCTTTTTTGACCTACCCATATACCTCTTCCATCAGAAGTCCTAATTTGAAATTGTTGATTACCTTTTAGGTTATATTTTTTTTGTTTATTCTTATCAAAATATAAAATTCTTCCATTTTTTAAAGTTAAGCCTTTTATTTTTTCATTTGAAAAATTTTTCCCTTCTATGCTTAGAGGAATTGATTTATCTGATCTAATCCTTAAATTATTACTTTTTGATATTAAAACTCTAATTAATGGCTCTCTAGATGCAAAAACAGTGTCACTTTTAAAAACACAAATAAATAAAATACTAATAACGCAAAATTTACTGTAAAAATTTTTAAATTTAAGTATCACTTTGTTTAAAAACAGATGCTAAATTTGCCTAAATTTGACTAAATGTCTAGATTTAATCAAGATATCAAAATAAAAATATCATAAGAAGTGAATATCACCTTTTTAGGAACAAGTTCAGGAGTGCCATCCTTAACGAGAAATGTTTCTTCTTTAGCTCTTAAATTATCACAATCTTCAGAAGTTTGGCTTTTTGATTGTGGAGAGGGAACTCAGCATCAAATAATGAAAAGCAATATTAAATCTTCGCAAATCAAGAAAATATTTATTACTCATATGCATGGAGACCATATTTATGGTTTACCTGGACTTTTGGCTACCTTAGGTTTATCAGGAAATAGTAAGGGTATTGAAATTTACGGTCCTACAGAGTTGAGAAGTTTTATAAGTTCTGCACTTAAAAGTAGTTTTTGCAAATTATCGTTTCCATTGCATTTTGTAGAAGTTGAAAATTTTGCATCAGAAAATAAAATCCTATTTGAAAACAATAAAATAAAAGTAAACTGCGCCTGTCTTAAACATAAAATACCTGCTTATGGTTATAGAGTTAATGAAAAAGATAAACCAGGTATATTTGATATCAAAAAAGCAGAGTCTCTAAAAATTACGCCTGGACCAATTTATTCAGAACTGCAAAAAGGTAAAAAAGTAGTTTTAGCGGATGGTAGGACATTTGATGGGAAAGAATTCTGTGGACCCCCTAGAGAGGGTGAAAGTTTTGTTTATTGCACAGATACAATCTTTAGCGAATCAGCTGTTTCACTATCAAAAAATGCCGATTTACTCGTACATGAATCGACTTTTTCAGAGGAGGATGAAAGCATGGCATACGAAAAATTACATTCCACAACAATCATGGCTGCCAAAACAGCATTATTATCTAACACAAAAAAATTAATTATTACTCATTTAAGTCCCAGATATACCAACAAAAATGCAATTACTCCAATCGATTTGCTTAAAGAGGCTCAAAAAGTTTTTCCAAATACTCAGCTCGCAAAAGATTTTCTAACGGCAGAAATAAAATAAACTGCAACAGTTCGTTAGCAGGAGCGTTGTAAATGACCAACCCATGAAATAATAGTCTTAGGTTTTTCTATATGATGTCGATCGAAATGGTCTCTATTTTTTCATCACTACATAAGTCTTGTAAAAGACTATTTATTTTTCTTCCATTAATTATTGGGTTACTTATTAATCCAATATCTGCAAATGCACTCTATCCTAGTGATCCTTCATCAGTTGACGTTCTAAAAGATGATCTTCATGGTGCTGACCTTCATAATACTGAATATGTTAAATATGATTTATCTAATCAAGATTTAGGAGAAGCTAATCTTCAAGGTGCATATATGAGCGTGACGACTGCAAAAAACTCTAGTTTTAAAGGAGCAAATATGACGGACCTCATTGCATATGCAACACGCTTTGATAATGCCGATTTTACAGATGCAAATCTTACCAATGGTGAGCTAATGAAAAGTGTTTTTGATGGAGCAATTATTGATGGGGCAGACTTTACTGATGCAAATCTTGATCTTTCTCAGAGAAAATCATTATGTGAAAGAGCTAGTGGAACTAACCCACAAACTGGAGTTAATACGATTGATAGTCTTGAATGCACCGGCTTAAAAGGTTACATGCCACCAAAACCAAAAGCATAAGATTTAAAGCTAACTAAATTCAGATGGGAGTATATTACCAGGCTCAAAAGAGCCTGGTTTTTTGCTATACCACCATTCTTGTATATCAGAAGAAAATTTCTTTGAAAAAAGAGTTATAACAGTTTCAACAGGTTTTGATCCAGGTTCAAGAATCTGAACTGAATAAGATGGGCATTTTCTTGAAGCCATATCAGCAACGAACCTAGAACCTATTCTTCTCCAACTAGGCTCCTTGCTTCTCCAAGCAAGCCTTGAACATGGCCAGGGTAATTCCTCTCTATCATAGAGTTTGCAACATGGTCCAATAACCTTATAACTGTACTGACCCCCATAGCTTGATTGAACACTTCCAGTCTTAAAAAATTCAAATTTATTCATTCACAATAAAAAAGCCACCTTAATAGAGGGTGGCAGAGATATGATAAATTATCAACTTAAAAAAGTTAATTTATTATAATTAATACAATTCTTCCTCAGCATGAGTTGTAATTGTTACATCAGAAGTTGGGTAAGCAACACATGTAAGTACAAAACCAGCTTCAAGTTGATCATCATCTAAGAAACTCTGATCTGATTGATCGACACTACCTGAAGTGACTTTTCCTGCGCATGTTGAACATGCTCCAGCTCTGCATGAATAAGGGAGATCAATTCCTTGCTCCTCGGCTGCGTCAAGAATGTATTGGTCTTCAGGTACTTCAATAGTTGAATTGAGACCTTCACCTTCGTTGATGAGTGTAACTTTGTAAGAAGCCATTTAAATAAAAAATTGTTGGTAATTAATACCTATCAATTACATTTTTAACATCGATTAGGGCGATATGTGAGATTTTGAAGTAAAAAATGACACAATAAAATGTATTAAAGAGTATTCATAAGTAAAACTTATATTTAGGTAGGATCGCTGGCTTTTGCGCAGAAATGCATGCCCAATCTTTTCTAGTTGATACATTCAATAATTTCAAGTTATTTTGAATTAATATTTTTATAATTTCATCTTTTTGCGAATTCAGAATTCCACTAAAAATTACTTCTCCATTGTTTTTCAAGCACTTATAAATATTCGGGATCATTTCTTTTATTACTTCAGCAAGAATATTGCATAAAACAAAATCGAATTTTTTGAGTTTATGTTTTAAAAATACCTCATTAAAAGTTCCCAAATATGTGTTTAAGTTATTTAAATTACCGAAATTTAATTGAAAATTAGATTTTGTTGAATTTATAGCTAAATAATCATTATCAACTGCACAAATCTCTTTAGCCCCAAGCAATCTTGCCGCAATGCTCAAAATACCGCTACCGCTTCCAATATCTAATACCTTTGTATCAGTAAATAAAATATTCTCCATTCTTTCTAAACATAGATAAGTCGAGGGGTGACTGCCAGTACCAAAGGCAGCTCCAGGATCAATTTTTATTATTTGTTTATCATTAAATTTTTCATTCAGATTTATCCAACAAGGTAATACCAGAAAATGGTTACCTACTAATTCAGGTGCCCAATATTTCTTCCAACTAGTTAACCAATCCTCCTCTTTGATGATACTCCAGTCAAAAAATCGATTCTTAGTGGCACTAATATACAGAAGTTTGCTAATTATTTTTTCAAAATCATTTCTCGAACTCTCTTCCCAATCTTTAATTGGTAGCCATATATTTACTTTTTTTTTATTTTCAGTTTTTATCAAATATTCAAATGAAAAACTAAATATTCCTAACTCAGTTAATTTCCAAATGATAATTTCTTCTAAATCACTTTCTACAAGAAAAGTTAGTTTATACCAATCTTTAGTTTCCATTAATTAGGACAAGCCTTGTTATAAAGTAACTGGATTAGCATTGGTAATTCCCTCTACCTCAAGAATGGTATCAAGCAACTTATTAGGTATTGGATCATCAATACTTAGAACCATAACAGCTTCCCCTCTAACAATTTTGCGCCCAACTTGCATTGAGGCAATATTTACATTGTTGCTACCTAATAAAGACCCTAGCTTACCAATAATACCTGGCATATCTCTGTGCCTAGTAACTAACATATATCTGCTTGGCGATACGTTAACTGGGTATTGATCAATACTAATAATTCTTAATTCCCCATCAGCAAAAATGCTTCCCGCTACACTATGGTCGCCATTATCTCCATAAGTAGTCAACTGAAGCGACCCACTAGCAAATTCAGGTCTTGCCTCATCTTTATTCTCGACTACTGAAATACCTCTTGAATCTGCTTCTAGAGAAGCATTCACATAATTAATCCTATCTCCCAAAGCTTTACTTAGAAGACCTTTTAGACTAGCTATTATTAATGGCTGAGAGGGATGTTGAACAAATTCTCCTTGAAGCTTTACTTCTAGTTTCTGTATCTGTCCACCTGAAAGTTGGCTTATAAGCAAACCCATTGTTTCAGCCAACTGCAAATGCGGTTTTAGACTATCCATAATATCAGGGCTCAAACCTGGAATATTTACTGCAGTTCTAGCAGATAAGCCAAGCAAGACATCTCTTATTTGTTCTGCAACATCAACAGCTACATTTTCTTGTGCTTCCCGAGTAGATGCTCCTAAGTGTGGGGTAAGGATAAGATTTTTTTCAACCTTCAAAAGTGGTGAATTAGATTCTAAAGGTTCTTTAGAAAAGACATCTATTGCAGCGCCTGCAATCAATGATTCATTTAAAGCTTCTGCTAATGCCTCTTCGTCAATTAAACCTCCGCGAGCACAATTAATTAATTTTGCGCTACTTTTCATACTTTTAAGCACCTCTATATTTACTAAATTCTCTGTCTCTGGAGTTCGAGGCAAATGCAAAGTTACATAATCGGATTGTTTGAATAAATCCTCTAGTTCAGATAGTTTAACTTGTATTTGTTGAGCTCTTTCAGTTGATACAAAGGGATCATATCCGTAAACTTCCATTCCTAATGCATTAGCAACTTTCGCTACATGAGCACCAATTTTCCCTAAACCTACTACCCCTAATTTTTTCTTATAAAGCTCATTACCAACAAATTTCTTTCTTTCCCATTTACCTGCCAAAGTACTACTATTAGCAATTGGAATATGTCTAGATAAAGCCAACATCATAGCGATGGTATGTTCAGCAGCAGCTATTGTGTTACCCCCTGGAGAATTAACAACAAGAACTCCTTTTTGTGTAGCAGCCTTTACATCTACATTATCAACTCCAACTCCTGCTCTTCCGATAATTCTCAGTTTACTTGAAGAGTTAATAATTTCTTCAGTCACTTGAGTACCAGAGCGAATCATTAAAGCATCATAATCTTTAATAATGGAAGCTAGCTCAGAGTCTGAGATTCCTATCTTCTGATCAACCTGAGCAACTTGTGAAAGAATATCGATTCCTGTTTGATCAATTGGATCTGTAATTAGAACTTTTGTCATTTAAGATTGGTTCTTTAATCTTTTACTTTAACTTAATCTATAGTGTATGTATCTTATTTTATTAATTTGAATAACACACAAACATTTGAGGATTGAAATTTGACTAAAAGTATTGTGATATTTGAAGACATTGATAAATGTATCCAACTATTTGAAGTTTTCAAAGAAAAATCGGTGATGCTCTCTGAAGCTATTT
Organism: uncultured Prochlorococcus sp.; assembly: GCA_902519235.1. Lineage (GTDB taxonomy): Bacteria > Cyanobacteriota > Cyanobacteriia > PCC-6307 > Cyanobiaceae > Prochlorococcus_A. The sequence goes on along the minus strand of CABYJE010000002.1, from coordinate 67,186 downwards.
TGATCCCACCAAAAAGTGAGAAAATATCATCAGATGAAACAGAATTGCTAAATGCGAAAGCAAATATTTTATTCAAATCTCAAAATTTTGAAGATATAAGAATTTTAAATCCGAAACTTGATAGAAAGATTAGACAAAAAGAAATGAGTAGATGGCTAATGCCATTTGGTTTTATAGCTGGAATAGCTTTTTCTAATATGACAAATTTATCTACTTTCAGTTTTCTTGGTTTAAATAACATCGGCGAATCCCTCATTGGAGGTCTTTTAGGAATGGGTTCAGGCTATTTAGGTAGTGTTGTTTCTTCTGCAAGTATCAACATTAATAGAAATAAAGAGTTGAGATCAATTATTAATTTTAATAAAGAGGGTAAATGGCTTGTTCTGCTTGAAAATCAAATTGGAACTGAATTACCTTGGGCTTTGATAAAACAATCAGAAGCAAAAGATATAATTTTTTTAGAAGGCTAAATGATTGACTTAAAAGAAATCTTAATAAATTCAAACTACAAAAAAGAAACTGAGGAATTAATAAATATTGCTAACTTAGCTTACAAACACTGGGAAACTTATTGGACTGGGTTTAATTCAACTTATATTTGCGAAGAGATTTTAAAAGATTTTGAAAATTTAAATGATTTCAAATTTTTTATTTATGGAGGATTCTCCTCTTCTCAAAGATCTAGGATAGCTTGCTTTAGAGGAGATAATATTCCTGAAGAGGATGCGCTAAAAACTAATTTTCCAGCTCAAGGAATAAAAATTAATGGAAATTTTTTATTTGATAATGCTACACAAGACGACTTTAGATCCCTCTTAATTGAAAATGGGGTTGATCAAATAAAAGTTGGAGATATATGGACTATTGGCGATAGGGGAGCACAAGGGATAATTGATAATTCAAATATTAAGCATCTTGATGAAAAGATTTTTTATTTAAGGGACGTAAAAGTAAAAGTCAATGTAGTGGGTATAGATGAATTACAAATACCTTCTGGAAGATCAAAAAAACTTGTCAATACAGTAGAAGCTTCAACAAGATTAGATGCTATAGCTTCAGCTGGCTTTAGGCTATCACGAACCAAAATCATTGAAAGGATAGAAAATGGAATGCTTAGATTAAATGGAAGCAAAGTTAATAAGCCAACAATTAATCTAAAAATTGGCGACAAACTAGAACTTGAAAATAAAGGATTTATCGAAATTCTAAATTTAGAAATAACCAAAAGAGAACGATGGAAAGTTAAATTACTTAGAAAATGAAACGCAACCTGCTATTTTCTTATAAGGGGGATTAAAAATTCCTCAATTGGGGCGATTAGCTCAGTGGTAGAGCACTACCTCGACACGGTAGTGGCCACTGGTTCGAATCCAGTATCGCCCATTAAAACTTTTGACGACCTAGGATATCCACAGAAAATAATTTCATTTTTTAGATTATTAAAAAAGATGAAACTTAATCAAATAATTAATCTACATAAGGGACTCACTGCATTTGTAGTAATAGGCCTTATGATTTTTTTTGATAATTTTACGATCGCTCCTTACGTTTATTTAGCTCTGCATGGTACTTATGGATTACTTTGGCTTTTAAAAGAAAAGATATTCCCAGATCCTTATTTTAAAGAAAAAATCAATTTTTTAACTTCAGTTACTGGTTTTATTTTCCTTGGAAGTTACTGGGTAGCTCCCTACATTCTTATCTCATCTCAGAAATCGGTTCCAAATATTGTAATAGCTGCATCTGTATCTATAAATATAATTGGTGTGTTTCTACACTTTGCTAGTGATGCCCAAAAATATTTTTCTCTTAAATTAAAAAAAGATCTAATTAAAGAAGGATTTTTCAAAAATATAAGGAATACAAATTATCTAGGAGAAATACTAATTTATCTATCATTCGCAATACTTTCAATGAGTTTCATCCCATTAGTAATTCTTGCAATATTTTTCTCTATAGTTTTTCTACCAAGAATGATAAAAAAAGATAAATCACTCTCAAAATATGATTCATTCGAAGAATACAAAAAGAAAAGTGGTCTTATATTGCCTAAAATAAATGCCTGATAACAACTTACCCAGTTGGAGGCAAAATTTAAAATCTTCTAGAAAAAAAGAGGGAAAGTCACCCTCTAATAGATGGATACAGCTTGCAACAGTCAGCGAAGAAAATGAGCCAAGATTAAGAACAGTTGTTTTCAGAGGATGGCATAAAGATAGTTCAATGATTATTTTTACAGATAGAAGAAGTGAAAAAATTGGGCATTTAAAATCCAACCCTAATGCAGAAATATTATGGTTCTTTTTGAAAACCAAATCACAATTTAGATTCAAAGGAAAAATATTTGAATTAAGTGATAACAAAAATTATTGGGATTTATTATCAGAAAAATCAAAATCATCTTGGTTTTGGGGATCTCCTAGAGAGAAAATAAACCCAAAAGTCCAATCTGCTTATGAAATATTATCCAATCTGCCCAAGTCAGAAAATTTTGTAGTTCTAAATTTTGAAATCGATTCAGTAGATCTTCTTAAATTAGAACAGCCTGTTCATAAAAGATATCTTTGGGAAAAGAGTAATAAATGGGAAAAAGTTGAAATTAACCCTTAAATATTTCTAAATTGTATATTTAGGTTGAAAAACATATATTGATCAGTCAGTTTTAAAAAAGAAGTATTATTCATATGAATTTCTCAGAAATTCCAGAAAACCCTTTTATTTTTTTATCTTGGGTTACTGCTATAGGGCTATTTGTAAGTCTTTCTGAAGCCACAATTAAGATAAAACTTGAGAAGAGAAACAGTTATAGAAAAAGGTTAGAACTAATCAATAACCTTTATCCTAAAAAATTAGCTTGAAGTGTCTGAAAGTATGTTCGCTTGCAGAAATTGAAATAAGCCACCTTTACTCGTTTCTTCTTTAACTTCGGGTTCATTAGAATTTTTTGTTTTCGTTGAAACAATGATTTCCTCTTCATCTTCCGATTTCAAAATTCTAATGATAACTTCATCTAAGGAGAAATTCCCAGGCCCTGTTAAAGCGATTGAAGTTGCTGAAGCAAAATATAAGAGTAAAAGCTCTAGTAAAAAAATATTAAAACCTGAAGTAACAAGTGCATGATATATAGCGACAGAAATTGTTCCAACAATTGCCAATGCTCCGAATCTTGTGGCTAAGCCGATAATTAATAACCAACTACCGCCTATTTCTGAGAATGCTGCTATGTATGATAAAAATATTGGGAATGGGAGATGTAATGGTCTTACAAAGGCATCAGCGAAATTTTCTATGTTTGCTAATTTCTCATAACCATGATGTATAAGAACAGTTCCAGTTATAACTCTAAGAATTAATAAAGCAGTATCTTTGCTAAACGACTTGGTAAGAATTGTTGAAAGCACTATTAAAAATTTATCCTTAAGTAAAAATAACTAGTCACACTATCCATCGTGGATTAAAGAGCAAAAGTCATACTTAAATAAGTATTTATACTTACTTGTCAAAGGGTTTTTTCTGATTAGGAATTCAACTAGGTTAAATATTATTTTTTGAACTATTTTCTAATATTCTCTGATTTATTTTTGGAATATTTTCTTTAAATTTAAAAAACCCTCTTTTAGCAAATTTCCAAGCAAATAAATCTTCATCCCTCACAAGATTAAAAATTTTTTTATGGTGTAAATTTTTAAACTCAGTTATGAAATCATAATTTTCTCCCACTCCAGGATAAATAATGTCTATTTCGTAAGTATTTTTAAAAATATTTTCCAATGAACAAGGATCAATCTGTTCAACATTATCAAATTGCTCTACAAATTCAGAGACCAAATCTTGTTTAAATTTCAAAACAGATTGAGACAATTTAATTTGTCTTTGTTCATTCTTTAAGAGCATAACAAATACTTTTTTATAGCTTGGAAGTAAATTTTTAAGGGTTGCAAGGTGTAGATCATTTTCAAACATAATCAGATTATCTGATTTAGGATCCATATCATTTTTATAAATCTCATCTTCAAATGGTATTTGATTAGATTCTTCAAGAAAAATTTGTTGATTACTTATTTTTTCTACATTAAATCTATTATTTGAAAACTTTCTGAGGTTTGATGATGAAAAAAGATATTGTTTTCCCTTAGTTTGCAATCCTCCTACCCATCTCCAGCTAAGGAGATTAGATGAAGCATCTCCATCAAAAAGATATTTAAAGAAAAACTTTGCTCCCAATTGCCATGGGAGGCCTAAATTAAATATCCAAGTGCTCGCAAACCACATTCTTGTATGGTTATGCAAATAGTTGTACTGCTTTAATTCATGTACCCAAGAATTAAAAAAATCTAATTCTGTATTGCCATTAATTGCACGTTCATATAACTCATAATCAAAATCGAGATTGTTTTCTGAAATAAAATTTCTCCAAACTTTTGGTCTATTTTCCATCCACCCTTTCCAGTAAACTCTCCAAAATATTTCTTCAACAAATTTAGTTGAATTTTTGATTTTGTACTTACTTTTAATATCATGGATCAGATCATATTCCGATAATATTCTATGTGTAATGAAGGGCGATAACTTTGAAACTGAACTTTCGTTATTTGGCCCAAAATCAAAATTTCTTAATTTTGCATAATCATTGATTTTGTATTTCGCAAAATTTTCCCAGGTATTTTGAGCTTTTAATAAAAATGACATTTTCTCATAACTTTAAAAAATTTTTTTTTATATTGATAGAAATTCCAATATTTGCCTTCAAATTAATTCTTAAAATTTTCTATTTCACTTTTAAGTAAATATGTTTGATTGAAGTATTTAATTTAAACGCTTTATCAGTACTTTTTATACTCTTAAATCGCTCTCTGCGTAGGAGGATATTTAGTTGTCAATTACTTTTTAGATCTAACTTTTAATTTTCAAATCTTTATTTAAATGATTTTTTCTAAAAGATTTTTAAATATTTATCAAAATTATTATGAATAATTTATTAGTGAGAGATGTTAAGTATCTAGATGAACAATACAGAATAGGTAAAGGCATAATTTCGGATGATGCATTTAAGCAACTCTAAAAGCTCTTTATTCCTGTTAATCCAGAAACTGACTACTTTAATCAGAAAAATAATAAACTTTTGCCAAAATTAGCCAAAGAAAACTATAAAAAATTTTTGGAAAGTTTATTAACAAAAACCAGATTAAGCATTCAACCAAAAATCGATGGCTGTGCTATTGCAATTAGATATATAGATGGCAAGTTTAATAAGGCAATTACAAAAAAAGGATTTGATGTCTCAAGCAAAATTAAACAAATTAAAAATGTCCCCGATTGTATTCCTATCAAACGAGATTTTCAAATTAGAGGTGAACTATACGCTACAAATCAAATTGCCGGTATTTCCCAAAGAATTACAAGAAAATACCTCAATGATAAGAAAGGGATTGGAGAAAGTCTCCGCTTTTGCTGTTTCCAAATACTTAATGGAAGACTTAATCAATACGAAACCCTTAACTATCTTAAAAAATGTGGCTTCAGCACCCCTGACAGTTACTTCACAAATCATACAAGCGAAATCCAAATATATAAAAAAAATTGGTTAGAGAAAAAAATATTTGCGAAATATCCAACTAATGGGATAGTTATAAAAATAAATAGTAGGAAATTACAGTTACTTAGAGAGAAAAGTTTATCTCAAAATAACGAATGGCAATATGCAATTGAAAAATGATATTAAATAGTGCCTTCAATAAGAGCTCACGATACTGACTTCCAGTATTTACAGTGGAAAGGTAAATAAATTTTGGTTAAATTCCAAAGCAATTTGCAGGATTACAAAATGACTGCCACAATTTCAAGACCTAAAATCTCTAACTGGGAAACATCCAATATTCCAAACCTTACAGGCAAAACAGCGCTAATTACTGGTGCGAATAGTGGTCTTGGATACTACACTGCAAAGGCCTTAGCAGAAAAAAATGCTCATGTTGTTATAGCTTGTAGATCGCTTGAAAAAGCTAATCAAACTATCAAAAAACTTAAAGGTCTTAATCCTGAAGGATTATTTACACCTTTAGAATTAGATTTGTCAGATTTAAAAAATATCGTTGAGGTTCAGTCCAAAATTTTTGATAATTTTGCAAATTTAGATTTACTAATCAATAATGCAGGCATTATGCATCCGCCTAAAACTCTTAGTTCCCAAGGGTATGAAATACAATTTGCAGTTAATCATCTAGCTCACATGCTTTTGACTCTAAAGCTACTTCCAATTATTGAAAAAAAAGAAGAATCTAGAATAGTGACGGTGACTTCAGGAGCACAATTTTTTGGCAAAGTTGGTTGGGAAAATCTGAAAGCCGAGAATTATTACAACAAATGGGAATCTTACTCCAATAGCAAATTGGCAAATGTAATGTTTGCTTTGGAACTAAATGAGAACTTAAAGCACAAAAATATACTTTCTTTAGCTGCTCACCCAGGAATTGCAAAAACAAATCTCTTTACTGCTCAAAAACCTAACCCTGGTCCATTAGAAACATTCTCATTGGAATTATTTAGTCCTATTTTTCAAACTGCTGAGATGGGTGCTTTACCTCAGCTTTTTGCAGCTACTTCACCAGACGCAAGAGGAGGTGATCATTATGGTCCTAGATTTAATTTCAGAGGCCATCCAAAACTATCCCCTACCTCTCCTTTCGCCATGAATAAAAAGGAAAGAAAAAATTTATGGGAAAAAAGCCTTGAAATACTTGGTAACTTCTTATAAATTTTTCATTTTTACTAACTTTAGAAAATACTTCAATATATGTAATTCACTCTCTGAGAGTTTCATAAATTCTGTTAAGGCATCATAATTTTTTTCATCAATTTTTTTTGATAATTGAATAAAACTATCATGGTTTTCATTAACGAAGCGCTCAGCAATCTGAGACGGAGTTAAACCCTGTTCAATTAACTCACCTGGAGCATTTTTCTCCCACTTATCATAAAACCAAGAGAACCAATATTTTGCAGTATTATCTTCCATTAATTAACTTTTCTTTGGCGAATACTATAAAGACTGAAGAAAGATCTCATGATTGAATTACCCTTTAAACACAATTAATATAAATGCAATTATAAATTTAATGATAGATAATCATTCAAGTAAAAGAAATATTAATCTTGTAATTGGATTAGGTAAATCTGGATTTTGGGCTGCCAAGTATTTGAGAAGCATCAATAAGAGAGTAATTGTTTGGGAAAGTAAAGACGGGATAGAATTCTTAGAAAGAAAAACAGAATTAGAAGAGCTTAATATACTAGTTTCTCTGAATAAAGAATTTGTTTTTGAAGAAATTCAACCTTTTGTGAAAGACATCGAATCTGTTGTTGTAAGTCCATCAATACCTTATGACCACATAACTATTATTGAATTAAAAAAAAAGGGAATTAAAGTAATTGGAGAAATTAATGTTGCATGGGAAATTTTAAAAGACACAAATTGGATAGGTATAACTGGCACTAATGGCAAGACTACTGTTACTCATCTATTAAGCCATATACTCTGCAATACTGGATTATATGCTCCTTTTGCTGGAAATATTGGTACACCTTTATGTAAATATGCTCACTCTAAAAAACATGAAAAAATTGATTGGGTTGTAGCTGAATTAAGCAGTTATCAAATAGAAATATCTCCAGAAATAAACCCTAATATTGGAATATGGACAACCTTCACAGAAGATCATCTTGAAAGACATAAAACACTTGAAAACTATTTCAACATAAAAAAAAGCTTGCTAGAAAAATCTGATTTTAGAATTTATAATTATGACGATATAAACTTAAGAAATCACTACAGTTCGCTATCAAGAGGGGTCTGGATAACAACTAGTTTCGATAAATCAAATTTTATTAAATGCGATTATTGGATAGATGATCAAGCATACATTATTGAGAGAGGAAAGAAATTATTCAAACTTGAAAATTTTTCTTTAAAAGGAATGCATAATCTTCAAAATCTTTTATTGGTAATTGCAGCAGCAAGAAAAGTTGGATTATCTGGAAAGAAGATTAAAGATTCTTTATCTAATTACAAACAATTACCCCATAGGATGGAAACAATTTACAAAAATAATGATCTGGAAATAATTAATGATAGTAAAGCTACAAATTTTGACTCATCTATTGCAGGAATAAGTTCAATTGATGGTCAAATAATAATCATTGCTGGGGGTAGATTAAAAAGCAATCAATATAGTGAGTGGATAAAAGTTTTAAAGAAAAAAGTTAAATGTGTTTTCCTTTTTGGAGAAAGCTCAAAAGTCCTAAAAATGGCGCTTATTAATGAAGGATTTAAAAAAAATATTTTTGAATTTTCAGAACTAAAAGAGCTTTTAAATTTTGTTTTTTATTATTTACAAAACAATAGGGTTGGAACATTATTATTCTCACCTTCATGCTCTAGTTTTGATCAATTTAAAAATTATGAAGAGCGTGGAGATTATTTCAAGAAAATGATAAGTGAAAAATTAAAGGTTAATAAATCCATTTTTTGTTCAAGTATCAATTCGTAATTTTCTGGTCGGTCATCACAACCGTCCCCCCTCTAGCAAATATTCACTTAATTAGTTAGATTTTGACTATAAATTAACTACTAGTAATGAGTGAATCTAACAATTTACCTCAAGCAATAAGTCATAAAAAATTAAGTTATTTGATGCTTAAGGCACAAAAGGATTCTCATTTTTCTGATGAATTAGCAGAAATAGAAAGCCCCGAAAAAAGAGAATTTGAAGAGTTAATAAACACTTGGGAAGCTTCAACTAAGAAGGTAGTTAATGAGTTATCAAAAAGAAAAGAGAATTTACTAAAAGATAAATCACCAAATTCTTTAATTGCACTTGGTGCTATGGAAGTTCACCTTAATATGGCTTTGCAAGCCTTAAATGCATTTAATAAAGGAATTGACGGGTAAAATAACAGATAATTTATAAGGAAGGCATCGAAAATAAGAGAAAATCTAAGTTTTTTTCAGTATCTATAGAAACATCATCATAATAATTAACTTCAAAACCCAAGCCATCTCCAGATTCGAGAAATATATTTGAATTAGAGTCTTTACTTTTTAATAAAAGATTACCTTCTATAATTTGTATCCAATTATATTTATCGATTTTTAATGGTAATTTTTTTTCTTTAATTGGCTTATATTTACAACGCCATAAAGAGATACTTTGATTTAGAAAAAGCTTATTATTTTTACCGTCTTTGTAATTAAAAATAAGATTGTCCCACAACTTTTCATTTATTGAAATTTGATCATATCGAGGTTTGATATTTTCTTTTTGAGGGTATATCCAAATCTGGAACAACTTACAGTTCTCATCTTCTTCATTCTTCTCGCTATGAGAGATTCCAGTACCTGCAGACATGACTTGTACTTCATCTTTGTGAATTTTTCCAAGATTATTTAAAGAGTCTCTATGAGTTATTGCTCCTTTTGTTACGACAGTAATTATTTCCATATTTGCATGAGAATGTGTATTAAATCCTGCATTAGGAGAAATAATATCTTCGTTTATAACTCTAATTTTCCCAAAATTATCCCATTTTGGATCTCTATGCTCTGCGAAGGAAAATGAATGCATTGAATGCAGCCAATCTCTTCTTGATAAAAATCTATCATCGGATTTTCTTATCTTAATAATATTAAAAACCATCAAAATTAAATAGAATAAAAAGATTCTAAATAATTAGAAAAATATTTGTAAAATTTTTTTGATAAATTATTCCTAAAAAAGCAAATATCAAATTTAAAAATTTATTTTACTCTGAGCCTTATTAGCCTTTATCAATATTTTTTGTGCTTCATCTCTTGTAAGGCATTTTTCTGCTTTTACATTTAAGTTTTTAAGTTTTTGCAGTTGCTTTGTGTTACTCATAATTTAACCCGTTCTTAAAGTTATTTTAACATAAGTTTAAATTAATTGCCTCTTAAACCTTTGCATCAAATACTTTTTAAATCTTTGAGAATGGAATTATCAGAACAGTATAGAGGATGTATTGGATTATCTTTGATTGTTTTCTTAATCAAAAGCGGTCCAAGAGGATTATCAAAATTATTTTTTCTGATTGAGTTATATTGCATTATTTTTTTTAATATTCTTTTATTTCTATCTAGAAATTTCCCTTTGTTACCCCAACCTAACCATAAATCACAATTTTTATTTTCAGACCAGTGTTTTAAGTTTTTATAAATATGATTATTGTTTAAATACCCAACAGGGTTTTTGTGATTAAAGAGTCTTCCTGGATTACTTGAAATAAGAGCAAATAAATTGATTAATTTAACTGTGCCATAATTATTATTTTTCGAGATTTTAATTATCTTTTTTGTTGTGTTGTCCAAGAAAACTTCATCCGATAATGAGGGATTTAAACCAATAAAAATAATCTCTTTTTTAGATTTAGAAATCTTATAACTTAAACTCCATCTATATAGTTTGTTGGCACTTATTAAACAATTTCTTTCTAGAAATAAATTTTTCAACCTAAACCTACACCTCTAGCCATGAGAGTGGCAAACAAAGGTATTGTTGCAAAGCCCACCAATTCAGTAGTAATGATTAGTCTGAACCTCTTAACTAGATTTTCAGATATTTCAGGTAATTTATTCTTACTTAATGGAATAGCCCATAAAATATAGGTTGTTGTTGGGTATAAAGAAAGTAATCCCACCAGAATGTAAAGAGAAACTTTTATCCAAAACACAGGATTAGCTGTATAGAAATCACCTCCTTGACCAAAATACTTAACACGTAAAATCCCAGTAACTAATATTGCAACTCCTGCCAAACCATAGACCACATCTGCAATTATCATTGAAATCGTCTCATTTCTATTAAGACCTACTTTGAGAGTCAATCTTTCAAACAAAAGAGAACCAAAACACAAAATAATTCCTAAATAATGAACATATGCTACTAATGCACTTTTAGCAATTTCACCTGTTAATAACGTTCCAAATAACATTTTCTAGTCAAAATTTATACAATACTAACTACCAAATAAAGAATTTGTTTAGAAATAGATTAGAAAATAAAAAGCAAGGTATTGAATCTATGACTTTAAAAATCTTTTTTGACCATCTTCAAAAAAATCTTTTTTATTCCATACTTCGATTACATCTGGGAAGTGTTTTTCCATGCAATTATCGCAAACCCCATGACTGAATCTAATATCACTAATTTTCGAAAGATATTTTTCTAAATGCATCCAATCGCCCTCCTTATTTTTCACTTCTCTGCAATATGAACATACAGATAAAATCCCTTCCTGTTTATGCAAATTAGACAATGCATCTAGCAGATTTAATGACTTTTTTCTAAGCTCTAAAAATGAAACTATTTGCTTGGATAATAATTCCATAATATTAAATTGTTGTGTAGTTAGATTTCCCGGCTTTCTATCTATTACACAAAGAGTTCCAAGCTTATTACCATCACTATTTCTAAGGGGAAATCCTGCATAAAAACGAATCTTTGGGTCTCCAGTTACCAATGGATTATTTATAAATCTTTCATCTTGGAAAGCATCATGAATAATTAATGGACTATTTTCTTTTATTGCATGTGTACAAAAAGACCAATCCCTTCTAGTTTCTGATATTTGAAGTCCTATTTTGGATTTAAACCATTGTTTATCTTTGTCTACCAAAGTCATTAAAGAAATAGGCACATTACAGGTTGTAGCAGCAATTTTTGTAATATCGTCATAACATGATTCTGGCTTGGTTCCCAAAATCCTATATTCTGCTAAAGCTTTTAATCTTCTTTCCTCGTCTTCTTTTTTTGATACAAGATTCTGCATTAATCTTCACCAATAATTAAAACTTTAGAATTAAAGTTTCTTCAAAAAACTTTTTCCGTCTAATACTTAATAAAAAAAAGATAAACTTATTGATTTGTTACTTATTAATTAGTTACTTATTGTTTTAACTTTGCGACTGCCATCCCAGCGATCCATCCACTTGTCCAACAATGTTGAAAATTAAATCCACCTGTGATCCCATCAACATCTAAAACTTCTCCAGAAAAAAATAATCCTGGACAAATTAAGCTCTCCATACTTTTAAAATTGACTTCATTAATTTTTACGCCTCCAGAAGTAACAAATTCCTCTCCAAATGGTCCTTTCCCCGAAATTATATATTTGTCCTTCATTAGAATATTTATCATTTTCTCTCTTTCATCCGCTAGTAAATCAGCCCACTTTTTCTCTTTATCAATACCTATTTTATTTAATAAAAAAATCCATAATCTTCTTGTTAATAGTGGAACAGGTCTACTGTTAATTAGATTCACCTTGCCTTTATTTAATCTTAAATTTTTAACTTTTTCTTTTAACTCCTCATAACTTAAAGCAGACCATTTAATGATTAGATTAAATTTATATTTTTGGCTATAAAGTTCCCTTGCTGCAATTGATGAAAGTTTTAATACTGCTGGTCCACTAAAACCCCAATGAGTTATTAGTAAATCGCCTCTATTTTGAAAATTCTTATTATTTAATTCAATTTCTATATCTATGCCCTTTATCGATACCCCACTACATTCATCCAAATTTGGTTCTTTTGTAGAAAAAGTAAAAAGCGATGGCACAGGTTTAACAATATTATGCCCAAGATTTTGAGCTAATTTATATCCGCTTGGATTACCTCCAGTTGAAAGAATAATATTTTTTGAAGTTACCTTTGCTTTTTTAAGACTAAAAATATTGAATATATTATCTGGAGTTTTTGAAATTTCTTTTACAAAAAATTTTGTTAATATCTCTACGTTTTTTGATAAAGCACTTTTTCTCAAACAATCAATAACATCTGAAGAAGAATTAGACGCTGGGAATACTCTTAGATCTTCCTCAATTTTTAATTTTAACCCTTTTTTCTCAAACCAATCGTATACATCTCCAGCAGCAAAATGATTAAATGATTCCAAGAGCTGAATTCCGCCTCTGGGGTAATTCTCAATTAGTTCATTCGGTATCCATGTCGCATTAGTGACGTTACATCTTCCCCCTCCACTAATCCTTACTTTCTCCATAAGTTTTGAAGTGCCTTCAAGAATTATTATTCTTTTAACTCCATTTTCAGCAGCAGTTATTGCTGTCATAAAACCGGCTGCACCACCTCCAACAACTGCTAAATCAAAAGGTTCCAATAACTTATTATTTAATATGCTTCAATATGATAATAGCAAGGAGTTACAAAGAAAAATTACTCCAAAAACCATAAAAAATAAATAAAAAACTTAAAAAAATGCAACATAGATAGCTGTAATTCACTAATTTTTAAATTTCTAAAAAAAATCAACGCAGTCGTTATTTTTATGCTTTAACTTGATTAAATGAGTCTAATATTTTCTTACGTTAAATATTCTGAGGCCAGTTTTCCTATGACTGGTCAATATACTGCTCTTCTTTTAATAACTTCTGTTATTTGGGTTCTACTTTGGCTTGGATATAGACAAAATAAGATTAATGATGAGATCAAGAAAAAAGAAAAAGAAGAAAGAATTAATGCGAAAGTTCAAAGAAGAAAGAAGTTAGAGAGTTTGTACCCTACTAATAAAAGAATTGTTTAGAATAAATTATTTTAGAAAATATGAAAAAAAATAATTTCAAATCACTAATTCAGTACTCACCAGGGATTTTGATTCTTATTTATGTATTCTTTTTGGCATTTACACAATTTATTAAATAAAATCTTTAAAAATTATTCGTTTTGATTGGAATCCTTTCTGCTTTTGGAGCTGCTACATCTTGGACATATGCGTGCTTTATTTGGCGCGCGCAAACTCAAAAATATAAATCAATAGATATTAATTTAATAAAAAATATAATAGCTTTTTTAATTTTTATACCTGCTTTTATCAATCTAAGTTCTACAACTGCATTAAAAAACATATTTATACTACTAATTAGTGGGATAATAGGTATTGGTTTTGGTGATACTTTCTATTTAAAGTCACTACAAACAATTGGCACAAGAAAAACTTTATCTATAGAAACTCTTTCTCCGTTAATGGCAGCTTTGTCTGGGGAATTTTTTATTAATGAAAATTTAACAACTAAATCATGGGTTGGAATAATTATAGTAACGATTTCGCTATTCATAATTCTCAGAAAAGGTAACGATTTTAAAGAGGAAAACTCCTCTTTCTTAGAAAAAAATAACTTTAAGATTTTTGCTTTTCCTTTTTTATCTGTTTTATGTGCTGTTCTTGGAGGCCTTTTATCAAGGATGGTTTTCCTTCAAAGCAATTTATCTCCTTTCCTTACAACTGAAATAAGATTATTAGGTGCAATAATTTTTTTGATTAGTCTAAAAGGATTTAAGATTAATTTTTTCTTAAAAAACATAGACAAAAAACAGCAAAAAAGATTTTTTATTTCAATACTCCTTGGAACAAATATAGGAATATTTCTACAACAAGTTGTGTTTAAAACCCTTCCCATAGGAGTAGGATGGGCTTTATTAAGCACATCTCCAGTAATTTCTTTATTTTTTGCTAAAAATGAGGAAAGAGAAATTACCAAAAAAATAATATTTTTTACTTGTTTTTTATTTTTTGGCTTAACATTAATAATTCTTTAATATCTGAGTTAATGTAAAAAATACTCATGTTCATAAAAATCAAATTAAATAAAATTACCCTATAAATACTCAAAAAAATGAAAACTTTAAAGAAAAAAAGACTCGGCACATTGGAAGTTTATGTTATTTTTTTTAGCTGCATTTATACAGGCTTTTTAGGGTATAAAACTCTATTAAATGTTTTTTTACTTGGAATTAATTAATTCTTTCTAATGATTTAATCAACTTACCTCCATCTTGGTCATCATCATCATTTGAAGAGAAAAATAAAAAAAATATTCCTAGAGAAGCTATAGATAGTGAAATTGACAATACAGAAAGCTCATCCATAAATTAAAATTTTTTTTATGATAAACGAAAAAAAATAAAAGACCGTAAAGAAATACACATTCTCGAAAATAAATATTTCTTTTATTTGTAAAATGAAAAAACACATCCGAACTATTTCGTGAAAGTTCTAATAACTTCCCCCTGTAGTGCAAGCGTTATAATTCAGTATGGAATAAAAAGTTGGCCTATTTGGGAATGTGAGCCAAGCAAATTTCAATGGAATTACGACGATAAGGAAATTTGCTTAATTATTGAAGGTCAAGCGAAAATAAGTACCCAAAACGGTGACATTTACGTGATTAAAGCTGGAGATCTAGTTGAGTTTCCTGCTGGACTTAACTGCGAATGGGAAGTAACCAAAAGTATTAAAAAACATTATCGATTGGGTAGCTAAATTTAAGAAAAAAGATTTTTTCTTCTTTACTGTTAAGTCAATGTAGATAAAATACGGTTAATAAATAATTTTAAGAAGGGAACTAATATTATGCCTTTTACTGATCAAGAATATTTTGAGGTTATTGAAAAAAACGAAATAGTAAAAAAGGCTTTTGAAAATATTAAGCAAATTTGCATTGATTTACAAAAACAAACAAATTGTCCCGAAGAGGATCTAAAAGATTTTCTTGAATTTATTTCTAAACAATGGAATAAGTAACAATTAAAAAGCCTTTTAAATACTAAATTTAAAATTTCAATTTAGTTTTCTGAATCAATAATATCTAATCTAATTCCTTTTTTGGTTTTGTATTGATACTGGAAGTTCCCTTAGCAGCAGAAACGAAGAAAAAGAAGCCTACAATTCCTGATATACCAAATATCGCAGCCAAAGGATCAAAAGTGAAAGAAAACATAGAATTTATAAAATCAAGATAAATAATAGTTTTTGAATCAAAATTGTACAATTATTGTTAAGTATAAAAAATAACAATCGCGCGATTTATTATGTCATTATTAGTTTCTCAGTAGGTTCAAGAAAATTATTATTTAAATTGATTTTGAAGAATAAAAATATCAATAGATACCAAAGATCTGTTAGTACGCAATAGAAAAGTTTTTAAAAAATATTTATAGAAATATTGAATAAAACACTACCCAGAGGATCCACAATTGTTGTTTCTTTAGATTATTATCAAATTATGACAGAATTTTACTCAGCTTCTTCCTCAGTAAGTCCTTTTACAGCCATATTATGGTGCCTTTATCCAGTGGCTGTACTTGTAATCATTGAATTACTTCTAGGGGGTGGATTTGATGATGATAACGATGACCAAGATGGCGGAATGCTTATACCTGCTTACTCTAGGGCTGAAGTTTGAAATTTTTTAGATTTTAAATTACAATCTCTGAAAAAATTTCAGTAAATTGATTAACAATATAGATATAACTCATATTTCCTTAATTATACTTACCATTATTATTATTTCTTCTCTTTCTTTGCTTTGCTTGAGAACCCTTAAAGAAGGTAGAAAAGCTTTAAGAGATATAAATAACGATAAATCGTAAAAAACTTTAATAAATACTAGAATTTGAAGGATTACTAAGTTAAACAACTACAAATTCATAGTTGTTCCTTTTTGTGACGGGAGCTCTACTACTAATTACTTTAATAAATAAAAATGCATCTAAATTCTTTACTTTATATTTGTTCTATATCTTTATTCATTTATATAATGGCGCTATTTTGGAGAGACTTGCCAAATCAAAAAAAGTAAATAATTAATATTAATTTTGTTGCTTATAAAAATAAATTGAGTTATTAATTTAATATTGGATTAAATTTTTTTATATAAATGCTGAAAGAATCTTCAAAAAACAATAGTGACAATAAATTCTCAGAGACCACAAATATTGTAAAAAAAGAGATGATTTGCAAAGACGGATTCTGCTCATTGCCAAATCAAAAAGAGATGTCAAAACAAGTAAAAAATAATATGAATTTATTTGATCCTATTTAGAAAAAAATATTATTTTTAAAAAGTAAGTTGATATGGTGGAGTTCTCGAAATTTTAATTTATGCTTAAAGACTTAATAAATGCATATCAAGATTTTTGGATTAAAGCAACATACTTTAAAGGAGTCACATCCCTATCAGACTGGTGGTTAGTTCAACTAGCGAATCTTATTATTTCTTTCCTAACTATCCCAATATTTTTAAAAACGTTTGGGTTCAATACTTATGGAATAGTTTGTATCATTCCTCAAATAGCTATTGATGTAAGAAGAATCAAAGATTTTGGAAAAGATTGGAAATGGATCTTTATAAATTTAGTCCCAATATATGGGTCGATTATGTGGTTTATCTGGTTAGGATTTGGCAAAACCGGTAATAGCAAAAATAAACTTATTAATTTATATATGAATATTATTGGAGTTGTTTTAACGTTTTTAGTTATATTTGTTTTTGCTATTTATCTATACTATTTTGGACTTCTAGGAATTTAATCTTTAAAAGTCCAATCTCTAGTAGATGCAATTAAAATAGACGCAAAAGAAATTAACTCTTTATTTTTTTCCTTTTTTTAAAATCTACAAATCTTACCTTGTTGCTTGACGCTATTTGTTTTTCAAGAATCCTAAACACATGCATCTCGCATTCGGTTAATTTAAGAAACTGATCGAGTGTATCTTTATCTTCTTCATCAAAATTTTTGAAAACCTCTGATATAGCAATGCTATTACTATCAATAAAATCCTCTGCAACATCTCGTGGATTTTTACCTGAATCGAAATCCTGAAAAGCCTCATAAGAATTAAGTTCTCTGGTTAACCATTTAAACCATGGTTCATTTTTATAATTTTTTTTATTTAAGATTTTCTTCATGAAATAATTTTTTCTAGATTAATCATTATTAAATATTTATTGTTTGACAGCTGTACAATTACTTATTTTCCAAATAAAAAGCTTAATTGCCCATAAAACTTCTTAGAAAATAAGTATTTATTACTCATTTTTTTGTTTATCTGATAGCTAAAATCTGTTTTTAATAAAGAACATTGTCAATTCCATTTTATGACTTTCCTTCATCTCCAATTTTAATTATTGGTGCTCTCGGTATTGCAGTTGCAATAGCAGTTTTTTTTGTAGCTTATCAAAAATATTTCAATTCGCCTTTAAACAAAGAGCTTGCCGAAAAGAAAAAAGCCTTAATTAAAGAACAAAAAGAATTAAACGAAAGATTAGAAAAAATAGAACGAGATTTAAAAAATTTATAAAAATTAGTTCTACAAAAATGACTTAATGATCTCGAATTCAAGACCTTAGTTTTTTTAACCCGAAATATAGTCTATAAGGGGTTATGGACAAAGATCATCTTATTGAGTTAATTTCAAATAGCCTTCTTTACGATAGTAAAGATTGTGAATCGACAAAGAATCTTTGTGACTTTAAGAATTACTTAGAAAGACTAAATCTAGATCAATTAAGAACTATGTCTAAAGAATTTATTCTTTAGTAAAGTTTATAAATATTAGCTTTTCCTTAGTTAATAACCAATATTTTTTAAACTTTGTTAGGTTCACTAAAAAATGGTAAATATGCTCGAAGTTAATAGAAGTGATTTTTTAATCAAGCCATTTCTAAAAAGAAATAATTTTAGGGCTTCATTTCAAATAATTTCTACCATTATCCCAATAATCTCTATTTGGATAATTTTATATCAAATACTAAATCATCCTTTTTCATTAATAGTAAAAGGTTTCTCCTTAATACCTATTATTTGTCTTCTAACTTTATTTTCTTCTAGAGTATTTTCATTAATGCATGATTGCGGACATAATTCTCTTTTTACAAAACGTAAATTAAATCGTTTTTTTGGATTTTTACTTGGTTTGGTAAATGGTATTCCCCAGAAATCATGGTCAATTGATCATGCATTTCATCATAGAAATAATGGGAATTGGGAAATTTACAAAGGTCCTATAGATGTTTTAAGTCTCGAAGATTACAATTCCCTCTCAAAAAGAGGGAAAATATTTTATAAACTCAGTCGAAATTGGATCATGCTTTTCCCAGGTGGTTTTTTTTACTTAGTTTTAAAACCCAGGTTAGGACTGATTATTGTTATTTTTAATTTAATGAAAGATATATTGGTAGAGACTTTTCTAAAAATAAAAAACAGAGAATTTTATAAACTCTTTGCTATTTATTCAAAAGTTAAACCCCCTTTTTCTGATTATGGAGATAATTTTAGTGAATTATTTGAATTAATAATAAATAACTTAGTAGTGATAACAGGGTGGATATTTATGTGTAAATGGTTTGGGTTAGTTTTTTTCTTATCATTTTATTCCGTAGTATTAGCTCTCTCAGCAGGAATTCTAATATGTGTTTTTTTCGTCCAACATAATTATAAAAATGCATATGCTAAAAACACAAAAAATTGGGATATCGTCGATGGGGCAATTTTGGGTAGTAGCAATTTAGATATACCTGATTGGCTAAATTGGTTTTTAGCAGACATATCTTTTCACAGCATTCATCATCTTTCTGAAAGAATACCAAATTACAACTTAAAAGCTTGTCATAATGCAAATATTCATTTACTTAAGGAAGCAAAATTCTTAAAATTAAGCGATTTTTCACACTGCTTCAAATACATAATTTGGGATAACAAAAATGAAAAATTAATCCCTATAAGTTAATACCTAATTCCACCTTCTCTTTAACTTTCTTTTTATTGGAATACTGGTATACGCATGAGTACCAATAGATGGAGGCAAGTCATTCTTTAAAGGATGCATAAAAGCGTTAGCCATACTCTCTAACATTTTCGAAAGCCAATTAATTACTGATTTCATTTGAAAATCTAAAAGTGTACTTTTTTATCATCTAACTAAATTACTTAAAAGTAAATCAGTCTTTATGCTGATTTTTTTTGAAAGATTACTTTGAATAAAAATAATATTAATAAACTAATTTATTATTTTCAGTAAAAAATATTATTACTCTATTAATGCAAACCTGGATGAATATAAATTTAGTAAATAATACTTATTTTCTCTAATTTACTTAATAAATTGAATTTTTGAACATAATTTCGTGCTATATCTCTATTCCAAATAAATCTCCCAAAATCATGAATGATTCATTTGTTTCTACCAACCAAAATTCAGAAATAGATTCTATTAATTCATATTTTGAATGTATTACTGAGTGCAGTATCGTAGATGGTCATCAAGAATGTATTACTCGTTGTTTAGAAATTCATTTAAAGGGGGAAGATCAAAATGAATAAAAAAAATTCACCTCAAAGGAAAACAACTTTAAAATGGAATCCTAATGGAGAGCTTTCAGAAATTGATATGTTAAGAATTCTAGATAGGTTATCATCAAGTAATATTAATCAATGTGAATTGACTTGCGATTGCGATCAAGAGTAGAAATTGTGAATAAAATTACTTTTTAATTAAAAATTTTTTGACAGTTTAAATGAGATTTGCTTTAAAAATAACATCTCTATGAATATAGTTATGTTAATAATTTAAAACCAGCTATCGTGATTTTGCACGATATTAATACTTTATTTATAAGAATTCATTCAAGATTTATAACCCTTTCTCAGAGTTAAAATTTGTTGAGAAATTATCTTTTAGGATCCTGGACTTTTTTCAATAATGTTTCCCTAATTTCTTTTTTTGTTATTTCCATCGGCTTTAGAATACCTGAATTGCCATGAGTTGGGCAGTAATAGGTCATTAACATCCATTTTTTTTCTTCATCCATGAGAAATCACCTCTCTTTTAATTAGTAGATAACTTACTTAATTAGGATGAATTATAAAAAAATCAGTTTTTTTTAATATTTTTTTCTTTTTTGCTTAATAATTTTTGTATTTTAAAGCAATTCTCTCGAAATAGATATAAATACGCATGACTTAAAAAACAAATCCTGCTATTTATTAATAAGTTCAATATTTTTCATGTCCTTAGAATCTATACTGATGGTAGTTGCACCAATATGTCTTTTTACTGCAGGAGTTATTATTTTACCTATTTTAGTAAGACCAAATAAACGGTCTGGTCTTCCAAAGAAGTATATACGCGGACTTTAAATTAATTTTAAATGAGTGAAAGACATTCAACGAGAAAATAACTAATTGAATGATGATATAACTAAAGAGATTTAATAAAACCATAAAGCCAAAATTGTTGGACTTGTATTAATTTATTGGAAGATGGAATTTAGCTTTAAAAAAACTCTATTGAAAAAACAAACTATACATTCTTTTCATAACTAGATCCGGTGATGGATAATAGTATACATAAATTGATTTTTATTTAACTAAATTCTTACCTGAAAAAAAATTTGAGTAATATAAAATTTTCTGGCCTAAAAGGCCAAGCGCTTGAAATAGATCATGAAGATATTCCAAGCATAAAAGAGTTTCGGGATGTTATCCCAGATCAGTATTTTAAAAGCAATACTAAAACTTCTTTAAGTTATCTATCACAATCAGCTTTAATTCAATCAATAGTATTTGCGATAGGTTTATCTATTCCATTTACTTCAAAAATGATCCCAATTTGGATCATTTACTCACTAATTTCTGGCACCACTGCAATGGGATTCTGGGTCATTGCACATGAATGTGGACATGGAGCATTTTCTGAAAACAAGAGTTTGGAAACTATTACTGGATATTTACTTCATTCATTATTACTAGTTCCTTATTTTTCTTGGCAGCGTTCTCATGCTGTTCATCATCGATTCACAAACAATATAACTAATGGTGAAACTCATGTTCCTTTAGTCATAGAAGGAAACGGAGTTACAGAAAAAGTTGGAGGGGAAAAAGAATTGCGATTTTCGCATTCCTTAGGTAAGAAAAATTACGGAATTCTTCAAGTTCTTTTACATCTAATATTTGGCTGGCCTGCTTATTTACTTACAGGTAGTACTGGAGGAGTAAAGTATGGAACTTCAAATCATTTTTGGCCAATCGAACCATTTTCCAAAGCATTATGGCCATCAATATGGACCAAGAAAGTTTGGTTATCAGATATTGGCGTAGCTACGACATTATTAGGTATTTTTTATTTAGTTTTTAAGTTTGGAATATTTCCAGTAATTGCTATGTATATTGGCCCTCTTTTAGTGGTTAATTGTTGGTTAGTCGTTTATACATGGCTTCACCATACAGATTCTGATGTCCCCCATCTTTCAAATAAGGATTTCGATTATATGAGAGGAGCCTTTCTATCTATTGACAGGCCTTACGGCAAAATTCTTAATTTCCTGCATCATAATATAGGTTCAAGTCATGTGGTTCATCATGTTAGCCCGACCATTCCTCATTATCACGCTAAAAAAGCTACTGTCTTAATAAAAAAAGCCTTTAAAAAAGCTTATCTTTTTAATCCTGACCCCATCCCCAAAGCACTTTGGAATATTGCTTGCAATTGCGTCGCTGTTAAGTCAGATAAAAATAGTGAAAGATATCTTTGGCAATCTTCATACAAGAAAAGAAAGATCAAAATGTGATAAAAATAAATCTTTTTATCACATTAACTTAAGACAATCTGAAAATAATATAAAAGAATTTCTGATAATTTATTTTTCATCCTAGAAATGTCAGAGATCAATTATGTTTCATTATGAGTGGAGACAATTTACATGGTAAACAACCCATTAAATTCTATTCTGAAAAAATAACTATTACAAAAATTGAGTTGCTAGAGAGGCATTTAAGTTTAGGAGAAAAAGCTTCTAATTTAGATGAAAAGCATAAAGAGTGGAGCAGAAAGCTCTCAGGTTTATAAGTTTTAAAAAACTTTTATTTGATTATTGATTACTTAATCTTTTTAATAAGAAGTTTTTCTGTAAATTATTGAGAAATTATTTGCAGGCATATCAATAATATCTTCTTGAAAAAAACCATTTTTTTTAGCTTCATCACTGACGTTCTCAAGATTTCTAATACCCCAAAGATAATTTTGCATTTTTAATGAACTATCAAATAAACAATTACTTTTACTTGTATGCTTATTACCAATTTTAAATGGCCCATACAATATCAAAAATTGTCCTTCTTTAAGTATTTTCCCTGACTCGCGAAAAAGCTCTATAGTGCAATTCCAATTTGCTACGTGAATCATATTTATAGAAACTATACCTTGCAAAGAATTTGCTAATTGAAATGGAATTTTCCAAGGAATTTTCTCTACATCAAGATTAAGTGGCTGGGGCATTTTCTTACTTAATGCTTCATATTCAATCCAAGAGCTTATACTTTTTCTATGGATTAAATATGGATCACTTGTTTGCCAAATTATTTCAGGAAAGCGTTTTTGAAAGGCCACTCCATGCTCACCACTACCACTTCCAATTTCTAATATTGAGCCATTTTTTTTTATAATTCTCTCTAGTACATTTCCAATTGAGTACTTATTTCTTTGAGTAGCTGAAAAAAAAAGTCTTTTATCCAAAATTAAAAGAATTTGGAAATGCAGTTAATAAAAATAAAGAGTTTATTTGCTATTTTATTTTCCTCAACTTAGGCGTCTTAAAAAATATTATTTTAATGCTAAAGAATAATATTAAAACTGAAAGACTTGGCAAGACATAAAGTATTAAATCAGAACTTAATAGAGAAGGAATTCTTGCAAAAATTAAATGCAAGTAATAGGTTTCAAATGACATTCAAGTATTTTTATATCTTATTTATTCATAGCAATTATTTGGCTTCTAAAAACTACTTTTTTCTCAAAGATAAAGAATTCCAATTAAAAGAGCCAGCCTGTATCCCTACTAGCTGACTCTCAATTAATATTAATTTAAATAAACTCTAAATGAGGATTTTCTTATAGAAAAGAAAAAGCTTCTAACTTATATTTTTTCTCTCAAAAATTGAAATACTAACCCCAAAAATCATGCCGACAAAAGAGTATAATCTGATACGTAATTGTCACATAATTGATATTAGTCAGGCCTTTCAAGCAGAATTCTCTTATTTTCTTTACATTTAATAATATTTATGTTATATTTGTTAACAAATTACTCAATAAAAATGACTCCAGAAGCAGAACGTTTTAACGGATGGGCAGCAATGCTAGGTTTCGTTGCAGCAGTTGGTGCGTATGTAACAACAGGCCAGATTATCCCAGGATGGTTCTAATGAATAATTCAGAACCAAAAATTGTCGAAAAAGAAAAAATAGTAGCTGAAAAACTAAATGGAAGGTTTGCAATGATAGGTTTTATAGCTCTAATAGGAGCATATTTAACCACAGGCCAAATCATACCGGGTTTTATCTAAACAAAAATTTGAAATTTCATCAAAGAACCATTTACAAATGGTTCTTTTTTTTTATTTTTTTTTAATTCCTAAAAATTTCCTGAATTAGTTTTGGTTTATATATCCATATACTCAATATAGAGATAGACTAAAAAACATTTAAAGCACTACCTAAATTAACATAAAAAAATTTATCCAATTAATAAATTAAGAAATAGAAAAGAGTCTAGATTATAGTAAAAAACATAAAATTCATGAATTTGATACTTTTACTTATTATAGATTTAAATTTATTTGTTAAATAATGCTATTATCTTAATCAAAAATTCTAAAGATTTATGAGGGTAAAACTTGAACCTGAAACAGCGTTTATTGGAAAAAAATTTGCTTATTTATTTCTTGGGATAATATTAAGCCTAAATGCTATAACGTTTGTTTGGTTCTTTCTATTCTCCAACCTCGATAAAATCAAGTAAAAGAGAAATTATGTTTGTTAAATAGATAGATTCGTATAAGCTTCTAAAGAAAAATTTGAATAATTAAATATCAAAAGATTCCAGGTATGATTTGTCCTGTTGTTATATAAGCACCAAGAAGAGCCACAAAACCTACCATAGCCCATCTACCATTTACTTTTTCTGCATTTTGAGGATACCCGTCGTAGGATACGGATTCATCTATGTAAGGCCTTGTCTCCGAAGGAAACATATTTTGTCTACCGCCCGATTCTGTTGTAACGCCTGATTTTGACATAAAAAATAAACTGCCTAGATATGTAAACGAATATAACATGATTATTAACTTATGTAAACTTAATTCAAGGCAGTATTTGTGGCAAGTTTTTCTAGGACGATATTATGGCCGCTTTATCAAAAAAAGTTATTTGAAAAGCTTTAATTAAATTCTTTGCTTAAGCAAGTATATTTGAATATGTTCGCAAAGTAAGCATTTATACTCACAGTAAGTAATTCTACTTAGTATAATTTAAGAAGCATTTAGGAAGTGCTTAGCAGGTTAACATCAGGAAATCTGAAGCTAACTATGTCGTCATGAGCTTGTTGGTGGGATACTTTCAAGCTCTTTTTAATTTTTAAGAGCAAGATAAATAACAAAACATATAATCTTTTCTTATTTCAATAAGCTTTTAAGGTATTTAAGACTGTCAAAACATTATTTTATTGCTAAATAGAAAATAGAATTAATAATATTTATGTCGTTAGATTTTATACTAATTCCTAGTTGTATTTTGATCATACTTTTTCTGTTGAATAGAGAAAATAGAATTTACAAAAGAAATCAAAAAGCTAAGTAATTAAATAAGTTTTCAAAAGAATTTTTTAAAAAATTAAACAAATTAATATATTATCTATTAAAAAAATCCAAAAATTTTCTTATTTAAAAACAATAATTAATTCTAGAAAGTTAAAAAAAGAAACTAAACTACATTTTTACTTAAAATTAACTTACCCCAATATATTCTTGATTCATTAATCTGATTTACTTTTTGTTTGCAGTGTACACATTTACACTCATTTAATAGAGGGTTATTTTTCATGAATTTTCTCTTTTTTTTAAAGAAACCAAATTTTTTAGTTAACTGCAAGTATGAATGAACTCTTTTTTGTTCATATTTTAAAAACTAAATATTAAGATAATCTTCCTAACCAAAAATTTTTAATTGGTCTCAAAATCATTGATCTTTTATAATGCAATAAAAGATAGTAAAAATTTAATAAATTCCTTTTGAAAATTTCAAACCAATCACAATTTAACAAAAATGTCAAAAAAATAATTACTCCTTGGTATTCGCTCCCTTTAATTGATAGATGGTTATTAGGGCAAATTATACCTCCTATGATATTTGCTATTTCAGCTTTTACAGTTATTTCATTATCTGTTGGGGTAATGTTCGATCTCATTAGGAAAATAGTTGAGTATGGCTTACCTATCTTAAAAGCTTTACAAGCCTTAATTTATAGCCTTCCAAGCTTTCTAGTTTTATCGTTCCCAATGGCTGTTTTACTATCCACACTATTGTCTTATGGAAAACTATCAGCAAATTCTGAATTAATAGCTTTAAGGTCATTAGGGATTACAACATCAAGAATTATAGCTCCAGCTATTGCAGTTTCAATATTCATGACAGGATTAACTTTTTATTTCAATGATAATTTAGTACCCACTAGCAATAAGCTTGCTGAATCAACTTTAAGATCAGGAATAGGAAGTTCTTTTAATAAAGGGAAAAGTAAAAATAACATTATTTTTACTAGAAAAGGATCAAGAATAGATCCATTAACTAATAAGCCAACAAAAGTAAATACATTTTTAACTCATATTTTCTATGCCTCTCGATTTGAAAATAATTCTATGAAAGAAGTTACAGTTTTAGACTTTTCCAGAGTAAATATCAAGCAGATTCTTACTGCAAAAAGTGCCATCTTTGATAAAGATAATTCTTCTTGGATATTTACAGATGGGAATATTGTTTCAACTGACTCTATTGGTCAAACAACAAATATTAAATTTCAAAAATATACATATCCTTTTGTTGAAGGCCCTTTAGATATTGCAAAAGTCCCAAAAGATGCGAGCGATATGTCTTTAAAAGAAGCTTTAGAGGCTGAAAAAATATATAAAAAAATAGGAAATCTTAAGGAAATTAGAAAGATTCAAGTACGAATTCAAGAAAAATTTACTTTACCTTGTGCATGTTTGGTTTTTGGATTAATAGGAAGTATTTTAGGATCTAAATCTAATTTAAGATCTTCTAAAAGTCAGGGGTTTGGATTAAGTGTGATTCTGATATTGGTTTATTATATAATGTCATTTGTATCCAGTTCTTTTGGCATTAAGGGATTAATTCCTCCTGTAATTGCTGCTTGGTTTCCAGTAGTAATTTCTCTAAGTAGCGGATTTTATTTCTTAAGAAAATCAAGTTCTATATAATTTTTATTTAGTCGAAAAACTAACAAAATTATGTATGAAAAAAAGTTCCTTAACTTTTTAAATATTATCTATTCTTTTATAGCCAAACCAATCAGGATTATTGTTTTCATCAATAAAATTATTATCTTGAGTTAATTCTATTTCCCATTTGCCTATTTTTTTTATAAGTTGGCAATCATCGCAACCAATTATTTCTTTTAAAGAGGCTAAATCATCTTTATGTTTTTTTTTACAATCTAAAAGCCATTTAGATTTTGCTAAATTTTTTGCTTCTAATTTACTTGAAGCTACAACTAAACCAAATTCATGTTTTTCCTGCATAGAACTTGGATGATAGCCTCCAATATTTACAAACCACAAATTCTTTGTGGATTTATTTCCATTAATAGATTTGTTATTTTTAAATTTCCTCTTCTCAATTTTTTTTAAAGTTATCTTATATCCATCTACATGATTTATTTTTTTATAGCTATCAATATGTAAGCCTTCAAAGCTTCCAAACCAATCTTTTTTTAGTATGTCAAATGTATCATCAATTCTTGAGCCTACCACCCACCTGACATCATGCAATTCAATATTAGCCTTTCTGGCTCTTCCCCCAAGTACTACTAAAAAGAGATAATTTTCTTCAATTGGTTTCACTAGTTAAAACAGAAATTTTTGATTAAATATAGATTTATTTTTGATAAATTCCTCGTAATAAATCCTTAATAAAAAAACAATGAATATTTAACTAAACCAACCTTTTTTCTTTGCTCCAGCTTCGGGAGATGTCTTAATTTTTGGAGATTCATCCGTTCTTCCTTTAATAATCATTAAAGGAACAATTGCCCACAAAGCAAAAAATAATATCCAAAATAAGTAAATGTTCATAGTATCTCATGTTTATGCATTAATAATAAAAGCGATTAAACAAAATCTGTGGGTTTCTTTTTAAAGTTCATATTTGCATGTATAGTGATTTCTGGTTAAAACAACGAAATTTTGAGCAAATACATTTTAAAAATTAATATAAGGACAACAGCCTCAAATTTATAGATAATTAAAATTAGAAATTTATAAAAAATAAATTTAAAAGATTTGCACTCAACATGACCACTGCTTTGCTTCAGAAGATGGTGAGTGCTTTTTTAATATGATATTTTAAAAATTTATTCGTGAATTTTATTTAATCAAACTAGATTAAACTCAAAAATTTCTTTGGTAAAAGTTCAAGAAAATGAAAAAATGTGATTTATGTAATAAGCCAGATAAAATTCATTACAGAGTCAAATCTATAATTCATAAAGACTGGATTTTTTGTTGTAAAGAATGTTGTAAAGAAATTTCTAAACATTCTAATTACTCTTACGGCGGAACAAGAAAGCAAAAATAAAAAAACAATTTATTTTAAATAAAGGATTTTAATTTTCTAAAAAAAATCGTTTATTTCTTTTTTTATAGTTTTATATTCGAGATTAATATCTTTGATAAATTCGTCAACTTCTTTTTTTATATTTTTATATTCATTTATTTTTTGTTTACTTTTGTTGTAAAAAATCGATTCAAATTTTCCTGGATTTGCTACCTCAATCCAATATCCTGCTAAACAATAAATTTGGTTAGGAACAAAAGTCACAATAAATAATTTATTGGAATTTTTATATTGATTAATAATTTTATTAGCAAAAGCACCTTTGGTTTTGTTAGTCCCAAATAGAGTAATATCTTTTGCTAGGGACTTAAAATTATTAGATAGATTCTTACTTTTTTCTACTGCATTTCTAGAAATTATTTTTTCTAGAGAATAACAGTAATCCAAAAAATTAGTATTTTCTTTTTTTGAAGGATATATAGTGATGAGGGAACCAAAAAGTAAAAAAGAAGTAAAAAGAAATTTCTTAAACATTTTTATTTTAAGTTATGTTCATTATTACATAACAATAAAAAGACAATTAATAAATTAGTCTTCATTTCCTTTAAAAGATTGATATTAATTAAATAGGATTTATCATAGTGAACTAAATCTTTTTTGAAAAACTTGAAAAGTATTTTGAACTAATTAAGTATTTATAAAACAAATAAAATTTTTTCTTATAATTAAGATTATGAAAAATTCTTTTTTGAAAAATAAAAGTATCAAATATTTTTTAGATTTTTTTTCAAGAGTATTCATTTCTGCATTATTTATCTCAGCCATACCAGGTAAAATAAATGATTTTGAAAGAACAGTTGAATATATTTCTTCAAAAGGTATTCCTGAACAAATTTCATCTATTCTTTTAGTGGGAGCCATTGTATGTCTTATCTTGGGTTCTGGATTTTTTATATTTGGAGAAAAACAAAAAATCGGTTCAGTGTTTTTATTAGTATTTCTTATTCCGACAACAATAATTTTTCATGTATTCCCTTTCCATCAAAGGGCAGTATTTATGAATCTCGGATTGATAGGTGCATTAATTATTGCTGCTATAAGGGAACCAAAATGAATAAATAAATTAATTAAATAAATCTAAATATTTTTTATTTTTTCTTTCTTAATTCTGGGAAGTAATTCGCAATATGAATTAATTCATAAACCTCTTTGCTATCATATTTTTTATTAGGAATTCCACTTCCAACTTCTAGGCCTCTTTCTTTAAACTTCTTTAATATCAATTCTTGTCTTTGGATACTTGACATAGACTTAAATCTTTTAATTCGTTCTTTTTTATTCACTAGATTTTAATTTTGTTAAAATTTATTTTAAGCTTATATCAATTAGCGATTCATTAAATAAGTAAGAAAGCCAGTAAATGTAAGTAATTTAAATCCAATAAAGAAAGGTAAATATTTTTTGACCTTTTTGCCAACAGGCAATAATTTGTTCAATGAATTGATCATAATTTACATTAAAAATATAATTCTTTGGATCATCCTAACGAATTTTTTTTTAAAATTACCTAATTTAGATTTATGCATTTAAAATAGTAGATATACACTAAAAGGGTTATTTCCCTTATTTTTTATGAATGATAAAGAAAAAATAATTTCATTATTAAATGAATTTGCTAATCCAAAAAAAATGGCTTCATTTTTTGTTAACAATGCGACTCCAGATTTTTTATTCATAAGACCAAGTGGTAATCCTATAGATGCAAAAGGATTCGAACAAATGATTACTGGTGATATAGTTCAAGAAAAGGCAGAAATAACTAAAATTCACCGATTCGAATTTTTAAGCGAAAATATAGTAATGTGCATTTTTACACTAGGTTCAAAATTTACTTATAAAGGGACAGCTAATGATGACTTACCAACAGTTACGTCAATTTTTAAAAAAGTAAATAATGTTTGGAAAATTCACTGGATGCAAAGATCTACCGGAAATTCTGATTTATCTTTATGGGATTAGCAAAGTTGATATCTTTTTTAATGGTGCTACTTCTTTTAGGTAGTTCTTTTATTGGTTTAATTTTTTATTTTATAAAATAAATACATCAAAAAAATATCCGGTTACTATTTCTTTTTTAGAAAACAATTCTTTCATTAAGTAATTTGATTTTCAAGTAAAAATAAAAACTTTAGACAGACTAACACCTATATCTAAAGCTAATAAAGCGATTAGTAACTTACTCATTTTTTAGTACTCTCAACTATTTTTTTGTAAAGTTCTTCAGAAATAGGCTGCATAAATTTGTAAAAATCTGATTACAAATTAGTTATTTTAAAATTAATTTCTCGTTACTAAATATACGAATATATGAATTTTTAAATAGGTAAATAATATCTTCACAATAAGTTTTTCTTATAACGTATTAATAAATACTGAGTTCAACACTTTAACGAATGTCCAAACTTTTAAAAAAAGAAATTAGAAATCTTATTTCAAGTAAATAGATCCTCTGTAAGTGAGCTTTATTATCTTTTCTTCTTGTTTTCTACAATATACGAATGACTTTCCATTGAAATACATGTTTACCATGATGCAGCTCCTGAACTTGCTCAAGTCCCCGTCCTATGGCTTGAGTCGTACTGCGGTCTATCAGATGGTAGATCGGACGATTTTGTAGTATTCACTACAATCTATTTATAAAGTATTTATACTTAGATGTCAACAATTAATAGAAACTAAACTTCAATTTAAAATTAGATTCTGCTCTCACAAACAGTCTAAAAAGAATATAGAACATATAACTACGAGTAACTCCCATAAAAACTGAAACAAATGCTAGAACCGCACAAATAGGGCAATGTGGGAATCCCATTATTTATTTTCCAATATAAATTTTAATTCAGCCTCTGCATTATAAATATCAATTCTTCTCTTAAGTAGTTTAAAAAATTTAATTATTTTTTTCACAATTAAACCCTCTTTAGGCATCCATAACAATATTATTCTTAGTATGAATATATCAATGAGCAAAAATACCGAATCTATTGATATCACACTAGTCTTATAGCATAACTATACAATAAATAACCCCAACATATGCTCAGATGCTCTTGATCTAATAAATCAGTAAAGGATTATTCAGAATTTAATATAGTAACTGGTCCTCTAGTTCTCTTGCAGTGCCATTTTTCTTTTTCTACAAAAATAGAGCGGGCTAAAGTCCAATACTCCACGAAGATTTAGTCCGCTACCTAAAGCATAGGAGCGTAATTTTTTCTTTGGCAATATTAATCTATAAATATGATATAGATATCTTGGTTGCTTGATAAATTTATTTGGTATATTGCTATTACAAAAATTATGAGGTTATTTAAATTAGTTACTAAATCCTCGTGGAAAAAGCTTTGGTTAACTTCTTTTACTGGTTACTAATAAGATCAGTGGAATCTCATTATGGGGAATCATTTGTATCTTTAGAAGGTCCACCAAATTAAATCAGAAGTTTTTCTTGATTTAAGAAAGTTTTTTATTTGAAGGTTTAAATATTTAAATTTATAGCTTTCTGAACCTTGAAAAACTTATTCAACTTAAGTTGGTTAATTATCTCTATTGCAAATAAAAAAAAGGTTGTTAATCTTGCAATAAATAAAGATACTTAATTTATAGAAATGATGCATTTTGATCATTTGAATTCCAAAGAAGATGATGGCCTCATGTCAATAGAAGATTTAAGAGCTTTACGTCTTCGAAAAAAGAAAATTGAAAGTGATAAGAAAGCTAGGAAGTATATCCTGGATATAAATCAAAGATATAGAAAAATGAGTACCAGTAAAAGTAATAACTTTTTAAGGAATATGAACCCTTTTAAAAAGGCCGCATAAATTGTTAACCTTTATTTTGTTAATTTGTTTAACTTTGCAACTTTAAGAGTAAGATTTTAATGGTGTTTCTTTGGAAGAGTTTCACCAAGAGAGGTCAATTTTTGGCCCCTTCTTTGCAGGGATATTTTTTAAATGAAACTCTTTCTTAAATAAAAATAATACTTTCCTAGGAGGCAAATATTATGTAAATCTTTTGTTTAAAATTTTTTATTACCACTAAATGAAAATTCTATAAAGAAATTGAAACTAAGATTTTATGGGTCAATATTTGTGCCCAAGATTTAAAAGGAGTAGCTATTTCGATCAATAAATGATGGAAGAAAAGATATCCAGCATACAAAATCAGAATAGTTTCTAAAAAAGAATTTGAGCTAATAAAAATGCAAGCTATGAAAAAGGAGCAATAAAATTATTCTTTTGTAAATATTGATGCTGAATATTTAATTTTTGCAGCTATTATAGGGTGACTAAATTAAGGAACAAATGAACTCTGGATTTGCAAAAGTCTCAAATTTGAAAGTTAACAGGGCTTCTAAAATAGCTATTACTCTCGCATCATCAACTTTCTTTTTATATGCCTTGGGTCAAGCACCAATTTTTAAAAATATTCTTGCAGGTGCCTTCTCTTGCTCTGGCTAAATAAAATACTGTTTTTTAGAGAAGCTAAAAACTAAAATAGACTGTGATTGACAGTAGATCTAAACTTAGAGGGATCAACCCCTCTTTTTTAATGATTAATAGATTTATTTATGAAAAGATAATGACTCTTCTTATTTCTCTTTTTAGCTGATGAATATTTCCCCTCACCTATTAATTGATGCTGTGATATTAAGCGCTGCCCTTACGATAACTTTGGTATTAAGAGCAAAAGGTAATGCTGCCAGAAAAGAAAAAGAAAATAGATGATTACTAAAGAAGAAGAAAAAGAATTCAAAAAACCTAAATTATATAGATTTTGGAACTTTCTTATTTATGGAAGTTCAATAGCTATTGGAATTTTCTTAGTTTATTTATATTCTGCTTATGTCTTTATAAATAAATGACTTACATGTACGGCATAGCGATTACTTATGGGGTTTTGAGTCTTTTATTGCTTGGTGGGTTAGCATACTTTACTTTTAAAATGAAACGCTAATTTTTATGTCATCTTCAATGTAAGATTTCTTAGATAAATTTTTTGATTTATGTAGAGAATATCAACAAGAAATTCCACCTCAAAAGATAGCTGAGATTTTAAGAGAAAATGCAGATAGATTAGATGAATGATAGATACTGGCAAACCTGAGAAAGTATTAAGAGAATATAATCTCTAAGCAAAATTTAAACAAATTTTTTTAAATTTAGAATAATTTTTTTGAAGATATTTTCCTTGCAATCATTTATACTTTAAGATTTTTTTTTTGATCCTTAATCCGTACAATTTTGTTCCTCTTACCGCACACATACGACTTGAAATTTACCATTCAAATGAATTAGAACATAGTTGTAGTAAAGGGGTAAGTCTTATGGCACTAAATGACACATTTACTATCCAAGAAATTAATTTGGATAAAAAAAATCTTTCACATGAAAATAAGCTAAAAGAAATTGAAGCTTATTGGAATAACGAATGTACAGAACATCCGAGTAACAACCATTGCAAGATTTTTTGTGATTGAAACTTTAACTTTTAGGTATTCTTACGCTTGATTTTTACCTAATACCCGTACTAAAGAATAATCATATAGAAAGGAGGCCAAGCAAATGACTAATTTAGGTATAGAAATTTTATTTTGGACAATTTTAATTTCTTATTTGGGATTAAGGTTTTCTCAAACTTGGAATGGATTAAAAAAACAGTATTAATTAGGAGATTAGAAAATGAAACTACAAACTCAGTTCACGGTTCCAAACAAAGAATTAAAAGATTTTGATTATGTTAAGAAAGTAGATTTCTTAAAAGAAACTTTAAATAAAGAATGTATAGATTATCCAAATCAAGAAGATTGCTTGGTTTGTTGCAATTAAAAATAATAAAATAGCTGTTTTTCAAAAGAAAATAAATTTTAATCAGTATTTGTAAATTTTCTAAAAGGGAGTTAGCACTATGGAATTAAGATTCTTCCCAATAAATGTTTTTAGAGAAACTCCAAAAGTAACATTCTTTGATGCAGGCATAAATACTTCTAATGGTTCTGATGTTGTGATACATTCTGGGGAAGCTATATCTCCTCCAGATAATTTAAAAAATGAGCAATATTACGTTCACTATCATCAAATTGACCACAATTTAGTTATCACCGGAGAAAGGAAATTTGTTTTAATAAATCCTTTCTGGGATGAACCACATCATGTGATTTATTTAAATAGATCTATGGGAGCATTAGAAATTCCTATAGGAACTTATCACAGATCTATCTCAGGGAAAGATGGTAGTATTGTTTTAAACCAACCCAAAAGAGATAAATTTTTTGATCCTTCCAAAGAATTTATCCCTCAAAAATTAGACAAAATTAATTTAATTAAGGCAAGAAAAAGGCCACCTGTTTATTGGATTTACGAAAATAACAAAATCAAAAGAGTCTATTTTAATCCTCTAGAAAGAAAAATTAAAACTCTTATTTGAAATGAAAAAACATATATCCCCTAGTAATAATTTAAAAAACCTGAATTTAATTATTAATTCTGATACTTATAAATTGGCTCATGAAGATATTGGCCTACTAAGCCGAAATGAAATGCGTGGAGTAAGAATGCTTCTTGAAATTACTAAACCAGATTTAATACTTGAAGAAAATAAAATTCTTTCAACCATAATTATTTTTGGAGGCGCAAGCATTACAGAAGAATCAAATACAAAAAAGAGAATTGAAAATATAGAAGAGTTAATTAAAAAAAATCCTAAATCGATAATTCTAAAACGAAATTTAAATAGATTAGAAAATTTGCGTCTAATGAGTCATTACTATGAATCCGCAAGGGAGTTTTCTAAACTTGCTTCAATTAGTACGCAAAATCAAGACTGTAATTCTCACGTGATTGTGACAGGTGGGGGGCCCGGAATTATGGAAGCTGCTAATAGAGGTGCATTTGAAGCAAATTGTAAATCTATAGGATTAAATATCAGTCTTCCTAATGAGCAAATCCCTAATTCTTTTATAACACCAGGTCTTTGCTTTAAGTTTAATTATTTTGCATTGAGAAAGATCCATTTTGTAATGCGATCAGTAGCTGCTGTTTTTTTTCCTGGAGGTTTTGGAACACTAGATGAACTATTTGAACTATTGACACTTTGTCAAACAGGCATGAAAAATAAAATCCCAATATTACTTTTTGGTAGAGAGTATTGGAACAAGATAATTAACTTCGAATATCTAGCTGATCATGGATTAATTGCAGATGAAGACTTAAATCTTTTCCAATATGCAGACACCGCTGCAGAAGCATGGGAAATTATCAAATCATCACAAACTAACTAAGAAAATCTAAATCTCTTTTATTGAGTATTTTCTACGATGTTTTTATTTGACATTCTGATTTGAATTAGGAAAGGTTATAGATGTTCCTATGGAAAAATCATTTCTAAATTTTATTTATTGGATCTTATTAAAGTCAGCTGAAAGTTACTATGGAGATTCATTAAAAACAGAAGTACCATATACACCTTATTTTTAGATTTGCTGCACCTTAACTTTTAATATTAGATAACTAGTTTTAGTGTTATTAATTTATATTTAAAACAAAGGGGTACTTAGCTCCTTCTCACCCAATCAGGAGATCCACTAAACCAATCAGCAAGATCATCATTTTTGGGATCGAAATGATTTTCAGTTTCTAAACCATCAAGGCCAAGATTCTGTATGAGTCCATTTATTCCATCTGATTTTTGCTTGCCATATCTCCTCAGGCTATTAGCTTTCTTAAGCCATGTCCATATAGTTGAATTATGTTTTGCAAACTTTTCTACATAAATTCTTTCTTCCAATGCGACAGGTTCATCTAGTGAAATCCTCTTTACAATATCCTTAATTTTTAAACGAGCCTTGTTGGTTAGAAACATATTTATAAAAGAAGTTAATGATTTATAAAAGTTTTTTTTATGAATGTCTTGTCAATCTTTATTTCAAGAAAAAGTATTTTTTAGGAGCTTTTCAAGGACAAATATATTTATTTACCAACAGGTATATTCAATTGGTAAAAAAGACTACTTAATTTGATTTATATAACTTATATAAAAATCAGTTCAATATAAGTTTCTCTATATAATTTAAGATTTAATTTATAAAAAATAAGGGTGAATTTTAATTTTCAGTATATTTAAATATTTTTTATTTTTAAGCATTGAAAGTGCAACTTATGGTTTTTATAAATAAGCCCATGTTTTATTAATAAACAAACCTTTTTTCCTTTAAGGGTAGAGTGATAGATAATCTATTTTTGTAAAGGTAGTTATTCAAACTTTGTATTTATAGCCATATAGTAACTAGTCAGTAATGAAAAATTGTAGTTAGGTACTTTACCTGAATTTGACACTTTTTAGAGAAAATTGCTAGATAAACCTAAGATTTGGGTTTCAACAATGAAAAAAGACATTTATACAAATATGAAAGAATCAGATGCTTTGGAAAGTTTCCTTGAATGTATAACCTCCTGCAGTATCAATAATGAAGGAGTCGACTGCACAACAGCTTGCTATACGAAACATTTGGAACCCAAAAATATTGATTACCCTTTAAATTTTTCATAATCAAAAACAGCTTCTTGCTTTATCTTAAAAAATAAATTATTACACTAATAAAAGAAGCAAAACCCCAAGCATTGCAATTAGTTTTGGTAAACTTCCAACATTTGAACTAAGTAGTTTTGGGTAGGTGCTGCATGAAATTTTCTTTTCTTTCTCTTTGATCTCTTAGTAAATAACAAATATACCTAAACTTAATAAAGGCATCAATAAACCTTCTATAAAAATTGAAACTTTAATCATATATTTTATCCTTGTCTAAAAGCTCTCTTATATAGATGCCAACAAGCTCAATATTATATCTATTTTCTCAAATTTCTTTAATGATTTTATCTAAATTTCTATATTCATCAATCCACATAAAGAATTTTTGAGCTATGTATTTCAAAGTAACGCCTATCCTATTGAAAGTCGATCTACAATAAATGGTAATTAGCTCCTTTTTGTTTTATCTTGCTATAAAAAAAATAAGAGATGATTTACTTTTTCTGCTTTAATAAAATACTGTGGAATTAACTGAGCTAATCAAAGATTACGTTGCAACAGAATTGTTATCAAGTATTGAACTTGATTTTCTTGAAGGAGAGTTATGGGAAACTACTCAACATATTGCTGAAATCAATATAGTTTTTAAAGCTCCAAAAAATATATGCGAGAAATTAGACTTAGATGAAAAATCTTGTTGGCAATTATGTTGTGCAGCTGTACTTGACTACTCAAGACCATTAAAGAACGGAGAAAAAAGAGTTGATGATTTTAAAAAATTAATTAAACAATATGAAATTGGCTACATGTAAAAAAGAGAATCATCAATGAAACATTTTCTTATTGCATCAACCCTTTTTTTTATACATTTTGGAGCTTTTGCTGATGAAAGGCAAAGACAAATTGAGTATGAGGCTATCAATCTTGTTATTAAGAAATATGGAAAAGGCTTAGAAAACAGATTAAAAGGAACTGAATTAAATCCCAATTATCGAAGTTGGTATGAGAATGATTGTTTCGTAAGTGTTGCTGCAGGTACATACCAAGAAGGTTCTTGGTCCTCAATAGGGTGGTTTAGCGTTAATGTCTGTGCTGATTCTGCTGAAATAATTGAAAGTGAATGAAGGTAATAAAAAGACTATTAGTTTTACAGCATTTAGAAATAGAGGGACCTGGTCTTTTTAAACAATTTGCTGAAGAAAGAGATTTAAAAATTGAAATTATTCGTTTGGATAAACAAGATAATCTTCCTCAAACAAAAGAAGGTGATCTTATTTTAATTATGGGTGGACCTATGGGACTCAAAGATATTGGAAGCTACAAATACCCATGGCTTAAGTTGGAGAGAGATTTCATAAGAAAAGAATTAGAAAATAAGAGATCTATAATCGGTGTTTGCTTAGGTGCTCAGTTGCTTGCAAGTGCTGCTGGAGGAGATGTTGAAATTTTAAAATATAATTACCCTCCAAAAGAATTGCCAGAAATTGGATGGTCTCAAATTTTTATTGATAAATCAAATAAAGAATTTAAAGCACTGTTTGAAGAACCTTTTCATGTACTGCATTGGCATGGAGATAGGATTTTATTACCTAATCAAGCGGAACTCATTGCTAGTAGTGCACGTTGTAAGGAACAGTTTTTTAGGATTGGTGATTTTGCTTACGGATTGCAATTCCACATAGAGGCAACAGAGGCAATGATAAATAAGTGGATTAAAGAAGATAAAGAATTTGTCTTTAAAGGATTGGGACCAAATGGTCAGAAAATTTTAAGAGAAGAAAATAAAAAATATAGTGATAAAACTTTTTTAAAAAGAAAGCTTCTTATAAACAAATTGTTTGAATTATTAGAAAATTAAAAAAAGAAAATTTTCACTCATATAAAAAGGGCTTAATAAAGCCCCTCAAAAAATTTTAAAAAATTTTTGTTGTTTAGAAAATACCTGGAACAATCTGACCTGTAAAATAGTAAGCCCCTATTAGAGCAAGCATTCCTAGCATTGCAGCTTTACCGTTAAGCTTTTCAGCTTTCTCAGTCATGAATTTTTTAGCGAATTCCATAATTATTCGAAATAGATTTATATTTACAAATTAATTATTCCAAATAGGTATTTGATGTAGTATTTCCTACCTAAATCACATTTCTTATAAGAATTTTATTTTTAATTTATTTTTCATTAACAATATTAGAAATTTAAGAAGGTTAATTTACCAAGATTAAGTAATCATTGATAAAAAAATAAATTTGTTTAAAACAATTTAAATCATCAGAACTCTTTCCCCCATTCCCCCATGCCACCCATTACTTTCCTAAATAGGAACTTTGATGGATAATAAATTCATACAAAAAAGTTTGAGTAACACCTACTCGAAGCTTTAGGATTCGCTGAGATCCCATGGTATAAAAGGAACCTAGCTACTGGCTAATGAAAAGTGAGCGCGTCTAGCTATAACTGGGATTTCAGGGAATCGTAATTTTTTAATCAAACTTTACTCAAACTTTTAAAGACTAAAAAACTAACCGATATTGAGTTCGGTTCGAAGTAAGAAAACCCTGAAACTATTAATCTCTTTTGATGAATAGTCTTCAAATGACAAAGACACAAAGCACAAAAACTACATTAAGTAGCAAGCTAAGTGTCTGGGAAGTAATCTGCATTAATTAAAAAGGTTTTTGTACTCGTGTGTAGGAGTGCGGGGTTAACCTTGAAACCGCTAGGCTCAAGTCCTTACGAAAAGGACAAGTCCTTAGACCACTTATACCTAAGAAACACACTCATCACAAGTAAAAATAACTTGATTGACAGTCGATCTAAACTTAGAGGGATAAAATCCTCTTTTTTTGATGAGAAACAAATTTAAAAGATCAGCTTTTTTTGATATGTCTGATGACCTTTTCTATCGAATATCATTAATAGGATTTTTAGTTGTTTTTAGCTCAATGGTATTTTTCCTAACAAAATATAGAGAAAAAAAAGTTAATAATATAAGCCAGATTTCCATAACAGAACAAATTTAATTTTAAAGCAGTAATGCAAAGATTTATAATTTCACCGTTATTTGCTTTATCTAGGTTTTTTATAAATATTTACGGAATATTTTTAAAGTTTTTTCTTCAATTAAATGGTGGTTATTGGTCAAGAATTGGTTTAGCCGAAAATATTACAGAGGAAAGAATAAAAAAAAGAAGATTTTATATCCTGCCTTTTTATATTCTTCTAGCTTTATTGTTTGGATTACTATCTGTTCTATATTGGTATTTTGTTATTCTCCATGTGCCACTTTCAATAGAAAGATATTTAAGTCCATTGAATAACAATATTGCTTTAATAATTGCTTTTGCTACTTTCTTTGGTTGGCTTTATATTCTTTGTAAAACAAACAAATAAAATGCTTACTAAGAGATGATGTGGTCCGCGGATTAAAGATTTAATTAATCATGATTAAATCATTCTTAAGGATTCATGCCAAATATTTATGACCGATTACTTTATAAGTACGACAGTTCTGGTGATCGACTAATCCAAGGTTGACCAACTAGATCTTCACTAACCAATGGTCTGCAACACCAAGGTATATTAACTTATCTAACCTTTACGGTAAGAAAGTTAAGTGATCAGAAATTAATCTTTCGGGATTAATTCAGAACTATCTAAAAAATAAAGTCGTTTGTAAAGCATGAAGAAGTGAGTAATCACTTTTACATTCAAAACTAATTTCTAAGAAATTCTTAATCTGATTATTAAACAGATCTCCTTTCTGTCGTCACCATTTAAAAAAGACCTTTAAAAGGGTCTTTTTTTATGTTTTAAATTTTATTTATTTACTGTTAATCCACAAATAATTAAATATTTTTATCTCGCTCTTTCGCGATCAGTTAATGCTTTTTCAAAAGTAAAAAAGAAAGTACAGATGCTATTCAATGCAACCAACAAAAGAACTACTATTCTTCCATGTTGATTTAATTGAAGTGATCTTTGAGTCATACTTTTAATAATCTTCATTGTAATCGGATGGACTACCAGTTAAAGAACAAACAACTGATTCCTCTTTTTTCATTTCTTTTATTTCCATTATTGGTCTGCCCATTTTCTTGAGAACATCTATATCTTCTTTAGTCTGACAGCGAGCAATTATGTTTCCTTTTTGATCAAAGCAACTGTAGTAAGTCATTTTATTAAATGCAATTTAAAGTTCATGGTTGATTTCAGTTGCAGCAACGCAACCGACTCATGACAACCATATTTCTAATTTAGGTCAGCCATAGATTTAAATGGCTAAAAAAACATACCTCTTTCCGTACCTAAATGTTCCTCAACCCGCACACATTAGATACGCAGTGTTTTAGTCAAATCAATTAGAACAAAGAGGTAGTTAAACAAATATACAAAGGAGAATTTATGAGTGGAGATTTTGAGACTCTTGAAATTAATCAACCAAAAATTAAATATTTAAAACCAGAAGATAATACAAAATGGTTAGACAAATTAATTAATAATATTGAGGACATCAAGAAGAAGATATCAAAAGATTCTTAGAAATTTAAGAAAGAAACTTTTTTATTTGATCTTTAGTTTTAATGAAAAGAAATTCAAAAAAGAATTTAAATTTTGTATTTAAGGTAACCGCTTTTTTGTGAGCATTATTCAGAATAAAAGTCCGACTATTTTTTTATGCAAAAAAATTTAGATGAAAATTCTTATGAAAAAAGAATTGAAAATATAGAAAAAGGAAAATCTTATTTAAAAAGTAATGGATTTTTTAAATCAAAATCTAATCTATTCGAAGACATACAAAGATTTATCTATAAAAGGTAATTTAAAAAATATTTTTTACTTTTGATTAATTAAATCTCTCCATAAGCAAGCCATCACATAAAAGAAAGACTTGAAAAGGTTAGGAGAAAAAAAGAATGGGTCAATTTTCTATAACTAAATTAGACCAAATAATCCTGCAGTAAAACCAACAGCCGAAAAGAATGTGAACTCAATCAAATCTCTTGGGGCAGAGTTCATAAATAAACCGATTTGAGTCATGATTTTATGACTTGAGAGAATCTCTTAAATCAAACTTTTCAGCTTTTTCAATTTGACACTCAGTATCATCTTCAGCACATTTGATTTCAGCTTTTTTGTTTATGTGGCTACTACAACCGCCTGCTATGACTGGTAAACCGGTCGTAGCCGTAAAACCAGTTAAACATGCAAAAGCTATATAAGGAAAAAGTCTTTTCATTTAATTGTTACTTTATGTAAACTTATTATGTTACATAAAAAGCTCAAGTGTGAGTAGCTGATAATTCGCGTGCACCCTATACCAATCATCTAAAGTGATTTAGCAAACCTATGAGTTTTATATTTATCTGAGTATTTTTACTTATATGTTGAGTTGAAGACTTTAAATAATTAATGTTTGTTTTGGGTTTATATATAAGTCATGGATAAAGAACATTTAATTGATTTAATATCTAATAGCATTATTTCTGAGATTAAAGATCTCGAAATTAATGAGGAAAAATTTATTGCAAATAATTATTTAAATAATCTGAATTTAAATCAGCTTAGAATAATTTCTAAAGAATTTATTTTGTAATTTTTATTGAATATTTATTTAAATAAATGAGATTTTCTTTACTATCATTTGAATTTTAATAAGTTAATACCTTTTAATATGAATGATTCAGAAGAATTTAAACCTAGCCTTAAACAAATAAATGAGGATATCAGACCTACATGGGAAGATATCAAAAAACAATCAGAAGTTTTAGTTAACAAACTTGGTTGCCCTAGATCATTTGTAGGAGGGATGCTTCATGCAATAGCAAGCGACTTCTCTGATATGAAAACTTGGGAATAAATGAAAAACTTATTACTTACACCACTTTTCAAACTATTCAAAAAAAGCACTTTCCTCTTATCACTAAATCAAAACTCGTGCCCTGTTTTAGATGCTGAAGACATAAAAAAGCAAGAACAAAAAGAAGCTATTAAAAAGTTATATCCTTAAAATTTCAACAGCAATCCTAAAGTTTCATTTAACGATGAAAAACCATCATGTGTACCCCATATACCCACCAACACTTTTATAAATGTGAACTTTCTTCAACTAATATTGTTCGATAAAGTAAATAAAATGCTTTGAATTTGGCTGAATTACGAAAAAATTAACAA
The DNA here is from genome assembly GCA_902519235.1 of uncultured Prochlorococcus sp. Classification (GTDB taxonomy): domain Bacteria; phylum Cyanobacteriota; class Cyanobacteriia; order PCC-6307; family Cyanobiaceae; genus Prochlorococcus_A. The sequence goes on along the minus strand of CABYJE010000002.1, from coordinate 23,939 downwards.
AATGCCATACCAGCACCATACCAGCACCATACCAGCACCATACCAGCAGTACTATTTCCCGCAAATCATAGACCATGACTGAACCAAATTACTGGCTTATGAAAAGTGAGCCTGATGCATACAGCATTGATACTTTAAAAAATGAAGGGGTAACTTTATGGGACGGGATAAGAAATTATCAAGCTCGAAATTTCATGAGAAAAATGAATAAAGGAGACAAGGTTTTTTTCTATCATTCGAACTGTAAACCGCCAGGTATTGTTGGGCTTATGGAGGTGATTGATCTAGGTATTGTTGATCCTACCCAATTTGATAAAGATTCAAAGTATTTCGATCCAAAATCAAAACCTGAAAATCCAAGATGGGATTGTGTAAAAGTAAAATACTTATCTAAGTCAGATAAGATTCTAAGTTTACCCGAATTAAAGGTTTTATTTAATGAAGATGAGTTATTAGTTGTAAAAAAAGGTAATAGATTATCTATCCTACCTGTCAGAAATGATATAGCAAAAATACTACTAAAAAAAGTATAAAATTTTTAATCCTTAAAATTCATGGAGAACATATTTCCAACATAGAGTCTCGTTAAATCCCTATTTTGAAAACCTTTTTGCATCAAAAATCCTGCAATAGCAGCTTGCAAAATCCTATATTGATCCCAGTTAGGATGTTCCTCAACAAATTTTTTCATAGCATGTTGAAGATTTGCCTGAAGTTCACATTTGAAACTAATTACTTCATCTCTCTGATTAAAAACTATTTGATCGACATTGGAATTTAATTCTTTCATACTCAAAAATCTTGTTGAAATTTAAAACTTACAAATATAAGTTTTCTTCAAAATCACAAAATCGTCAACAAGCATTAATAAGAGTTAGTCTCAGGTAATAGAATCATGAGAATTCAGTCATTTCAGTAGTTATAGAAAAAAATAGTTTTTACAAAATAAATTTTACTTAAATATAAAGAATTGTATTGAATCAGAAGTTTTCCACATGATTTAGGTCATAAGATAATTTTGTAGGAAAAGTTGTGGAAAAGTTGTGAAAAATTTTTTTGCGCACGGGGATATATTATTCAAAATTTCCAATTTTATTTATCTTTCAATCCATTGATTCCCACATGTTTTTTATTTCATAACATAAAGTTTGTGCTATTGGTATCGGCCAATACATTTCAAAAGATCTCGTTTGATCTTGACTTTCAAAAACAAATCTTAAACTCCATTCCTCCTTTTTTCCTTCTAACTCAATATACCAAGGCAGCTGTTCAAATTCTAAAGTAACAAACTCCTCATCCATTAATTCATTCTTGATATCTATTAGTTGTTCACTGATTCTTAGAAGAGAAAGATAAAGCGAATGAAATTCACTTTTTTGTAACTCAATTGACCAATTTTCAACACCAATCAAAAAGCAAAATTTACCCTTTTTAAAATCTTTATGTAATCTCCAACTTCTTTGGTCTTTTAGCAAGATTACCCAGGAAGTAAATCTGGTTGGTCTTGTTCATCACTTAGTTCAATAATTGATCTTTGAACAGGCTTTATAGTTGACTCCTCTAATAATCCATCAAAATCATCAAAACGTCTTTGTTTAGCTCTAAAAGCAATTTTTACTGTAGTTAAGTATCTATTTGTTGATTTTCTTATTAAGCTCTCACCCCTTTTCGCAAGATCATTAGAGTCAATTCCAGGATTATTTGATATATTCATTAAAAAATTTTTTAATATAAGTATATCTTACAATTGATTGGACCAATTCAAAACATAAATTACAAAAAGCACTTAATTGATTTAAAAAATTATATGAAAGAAAGTTTATCTGGAACTCTTGCTATTGATTTAGGGAATACCAATACAGTAGTAATTTTTCAAGATCAAAAAGAGACCAATCCAATTTTAGTAGAAATACCTAATATTACATCATATCCCGGTGTTATACCTACTGCAGTTTGGTTCGAAAAACCATCAAAAGATTTGAAAATTGGTATGAGTGCTTTGAAGATGAGAGATAGTTCTAATACAGATTTGTTTTTTCATTCAAATTTTAAAAGGTTAATTGGAAATCCTATTGAAAAAAATTATCAAAAAAATATTTTAAACCCTGCTGAATGTGGCGAAAAATTTTTTAGATTTTTGTGGGAAAATATTCCTAAAGAATACCAAGTCAAAAGACTTATTATAAGTGCTCCTATTGATACATATAAAGGTTACAGAGAATGGTTGGTTAACCTTTGCGGGGAATTAGCTGTAGATGAAATAGCATTAGTTGATGAGCCCACTGCTGCAAGTTTAGGAATTAATGTTCCATTTGGATCCAAAATTCTGACATTAGATATTGGAGGAAGCACAATAGATATGAATATTGTCAAAATAGAGGGTGGCGAGGGGAAATCTGGACCAATAGCCGAATTATTGAAATTTAATGGAAATAATGTAAGCTCAATTTCAAAACAAAAAATAAGGTGCGCTGAAATAATAAGTAAAGCAGGCTCAAAAATTGGTGGAAAAGATATAGATCAATGGATCGTTGATTATTTTATTCCAGGTAATAAATATCCAATAAATCTTTTAACGGCAGAACAAATAAAATGTAAACTGAGCTCATCAAAAATAAAATATGAAGATGAATATCCAGTAAAATTTTTAATTGAAGAATATCAAGAAAAAGAATTTTTCCTTAGTAAAGAAATTTTTGAGAAAATTATTATTGAGAATAATCTTCTAAATCACCTTAACGCTTTACTCAAAGATTTATTAAATGAAGCAAGAGGCAAATTTTTAACAGCAGATGACCTAGATGTAATTATTTTGGTTGGAGGGGGTTCGCAAATTCCTTTAATTAAAGAATGGATAACAAAGAAGATTGCAAAAGTTCAAATAAAAACACCTCCTCCCATTGAATCAATTGCATTGGGAGCTTTATCGATGACCCCAGGAGTAAAAATAAAAGATATTTTAACCAAAGGACTATCTATTAGATTATTTAATAAAAGAGAACAAAAACACTTCTGGCATCCTATTTTTTGCAAAGGTCAAACATGGCCAACTGAAAACCCATTCAAACTTATCCTGCAAGCTAGTAAAAATAATCAGAAAATATTTGAAATTATAATTGGAGAGACAAAAAAAGATAGAGAATATGATGTGATTTATGAAAATGGATTACCAAAATTATCAGAGGTCCAAAGTGAAGAAGCAATTTTAAAATGGGAAAAAGAACCACTTAAAATAACAATCAAAAATAAATTTAATCTTGGAGAAGATAACTTAATACTTTTCTTCAATATTTCTAAAAAAGCTGATTTATTAGTTAAATGTTTCGATAGGAAAGATGAATTTCTTGGAGAATATAATTTAGGAAATATTTCTTAATCTTAAGCTACTCTAAAAAAACACCTTCTTCATTATCAATATTATTCAAACATAAATTAATACTTTCACTTTTACTAGTTGGAACTTTTTTCCCACAAAAATCAGGATGGATAGGTAATTCTCTATGACCTCTATCAATCATGACTAATAACATCACTCTTTGAGGTCTTCCCCATGAATATAATGCATCGATTGCAGCTCTAATTGTTCTACCTGTATAAATTACATCATCTACCAAGAGAATTTCTTGTTTCTCAATAGGAGTTGGAATATCAGTTGCTTTTATTAATCGAGTTCCCACCCTATTTTGATCATCTCTATAAAAAGTTGGATCAATTATTCCTTTTCTTATTTTTATACCAGTCTTGGAGAATAATTCTTTTATTAGAACTTCGGCCAAATCAATTCCTCTAGTTGGGATGCCAACCAAAAGCAGATTGTCCAAATTTTTGACTTTTTCAATAATTTCTGAAGATAACCGTGAAAGTGTTTTTCTAAGCTCAATTTCATTTAGTATTATGATTCTTTTGGATTTATTGGACATAATTTATCAAAAAATAATAATCGTTCAATATTTTCATAAATTAGCAAAAGCTAACTATTTTAAATATAGATTGTTAAAGAGTAGCGTTTAAAGCTAGATTTAAAAATAGATCACTAAATAGTGAATTTGATCTAAATATGTCAAAGATTAGCAGCAACAATATAAATAAATTAAGTGTTCCTGAGAGTCCGGTAGTTCTTGCGATATTAGATGGATGGGGTTATAGAAAAGATATTTCTGACAATGCTATAAAAAGTGCCAAAACTCCAATAATGGATTCATTGTGGCATGCATATCCTCACACTCTAATTAGCGCTAGTGGATCTGATGTAGGACTACCAGATGGTCAAATGGGCAATTCAGAAGTTGGTCATCTTACCATTGGATCAGGAAGAATAATCGAACAAGAACTTGTAAGAATTTCAAATGTTGTAAAAAATAATCAGTTAGACATGGTTAATGAGTTAAAGGATATGGCTGATTCTTTAAAGAAAAACAATTCTACTTTGCATATTACTGGATTATGTTCTGACGGAGGTGTGCATAGTCATATTGATCATTTAATAGGTCTAATAAAATGGGCATCAGATAATGGGATTAAAAAAGTTGCAATACATATTATTACTGATGGGAGAGATACTCCCGCAAAAAGTGCTTCTAAATATCTTAATCAAATAGAGTCATGCATAAAAAAATTTAATACAGGCGAGATAGCATCTATATGCGGAAGATACTGGATAATGGATAGAAATCTTTTGTGGGACAGAACAAAAAAAGCTTATGCAAATTTGACCGATCCAGATATCAAAATAACAAATATTTCACCTCATGATTATATAAAAAAAAGTTATGAAAAAAACATTACTGATGAATTTATAGAGCCTATAAGAATGACTGAGAACTATCTTAAAGATGGTGATAGTTTGATTTGCTTTAACTTTCGTCCTGACAGGGCAAGACAAATAATCAAATCCCTTTCAGAAAGAGAATTCTCAGATTTTGAAAGAAAAAATTTTCCAAATCTAAATTTAGTTACTTTTACTCAATATGACGCAAATTTCCCTACTAAAGTTGCATTTCCCCCTGAATCTCTGAATAATTTTATCGGACAAATAGTTTCAGAAAACGGACTTAAACAATACAGAACAGCAGAAACAGAAAAATACCCTCACGTAACATATTTTTTCAATGGAGGTGAAGAAATTCCTTTACCTGGTGAAAAAAGATATCTAGTTCCATCTCCAAGAGTTGCAACTTATGATATGGAACCTGAAATGTCTGCGGAAGAATTAACTATTAGTTGCTCTAAAGCAATTAAAAGTGGTGAATATGCTTTTGTTGTAATAAATTTTGCCAATCCTGATATGGTTGGTCATACAGGCAATATGAATGCCACGATTAAAGCTATAGAAACGGTAGATAAATGTATAGGTCAAATAGTTAATGCTACTGGAGAAATGGGTGGAACTATTCTCATTACAGCCGATCATGGTAACGCAGAGTTAATGAAAGGGCCTGCAGGAGAACCATGGACAGCACATACAACTAATAAAGTTCCATTGATTTTTATTGAGGGCGAAAAAAGAAAAATCCCAAACTTGGGAAATGAAATTTTTTTAAGGGATAATGCTGGCTTAGCCGATATTGCTCCAACTTTATTGCAATTATTAAATCTCCCAATTCCAAAAGAAATGACGGGGAAATCCTTAATAAAAGGAATCGAAATAAAAGGCTATAATAAGGTTGTACAACACGTATAAAATTCAAACAAGCTTTTAGGCAATGGTTCAAATCTTTAGTTGGATATGGGTATTTTCTGGAGTTCTTCTGATAATTTTAGTTTTACTTCATAGTCCAAAAGGCGATGGCATGGGAGGAATCGCCGCCAGCGGGAGCTCAATATTCAATAGCGCGAGTAGTGCAGAAGCATCCCTCAATAAAATAACTTGGACTTTTTTAATAATATTTTTATCTCTAGCGATTATTCTTAGCGCTGGCTGGATTTCATAAGATTTTATAAAAAAAAGGATCATACAAAATGATCCCATTATATTAAAAGTTAATTCTTTAACAAGAATTTAATTAGTAATCAAAATCGCCAGCCATACCTGGGGCTCCTGCTGGAGCAGATGCATCTTTTTTCTCAGGTAAATCTGCAACTATGCATTCAGTGGTTAGAACCATTCCTGCTATTGAAGCTGCATTTTGCAAACCTGAGCGAGTAACTTTTGCAGGGTCAACAATACCGGCGGATGACATGTCAACATATTCTCCAGTAGCAGCGTTAAATCCATCATTAAAAGGCTTAGATTTTACATTCTCTGCAATCACAGCACCATTAGAACCTGCATTTTCTGCAATTCTCATAAGAGGAGCGGTTAATGAAGCTTCAACAATGTTAGCTCCAATTAATTCTTCTCCTCCTAAATTTTTATCTGCCCAATCTTTCAAAATTGGAGATAAATGTGCAAGTGTTGTGCCTCCACCAGGAACGATACCTTCCTCGACAGCAGCTTTAGTTGCGTTGATAGCATCCTCAAGACGAAGTTTTTTATCCTTCATTTCAGTTTCAGTAGCAGCCCCAACCTTTATCACTGCGACTCCTCCTGCCAATTTTGCTAATCGCTCTTGAAGCTTTTCTTTATCATATGAGGAATCTGTTTCATCCATCTGCTTCTTAATTTGATCACATCTAGCAGTAACTGCTTTCTCGTTACCCTCAGCCACAATAGTTGTAGTCTCTTTGTTGATAGTTATTCTTCTTCCAGTTCCAAGCATATCTAGGGTAGCATTCTCTAATTTTAAGCCTGCATCCTCAGTGATAAGTTGGCCATTGGTTAAAACAGCCATATCTTCAAGCATGGCTTTTCTTCTATCACCAAATCCAGGGGCTTTAACTGCGGCAACATTCAACACACCTCTAAGTCTGTTCACTACAAGAGTAGCTAAAGCCTCTTTTTCAATATCTTCTGCAATAATGACTAATGGTTTACCAGTTTTGGCTATTTGTTCCAAAACTGGAACCAAATCTTGTACTAAGGCGATTTTTTTATCAGTCAAAAGAATGTATGGTTCATCCAAGACAGCTTCCATTCTCTCTGTATCTGTTGCGAAGTATGGAGAAATGTAGCCCTTATCGAAACGCATCCCCTCAGTAACTTCTAATTCAGTGGTCATTGATTTTCCCTCTTCTAGAGAAATAACGCCTTCTTTACCAACTTTATCCATTGCATTGGCAATCATTTGTCCGACCTCTTCATCATTTCCAGCTGCAATAGTCCCACATTGAGCAATAGCATTACTATCGCTAATAGGTTTGGAATTCTCCTGAATTTTGCCAACTAGGAATTCGGTAGCTTTATCAATTCCTTTTTTCAAAGTAATTGCGTTAGCACCTGCAGCAACATTTCTCAACCCAGCTTTTACCATTGCATGAGCCAGAACAGTAGCTGTTGTAGTACCATCTCCAGCAGCATCATTAGTTTTAGAGGCAGCTTGTCTTATCAAGGCTACTCCTGTATTTTCAATGTGGTCTTCTAATTCAATTTCTTTAGCAATTGTGACACCATCATTAATAATCTGAGGAGCACCAAATTTTTTCTCTAAGACAACATTTCTTCCTTTTGGTCCAAGCGTTACAGCTACAGACTCAGCAAGGATATCGATTCCTCTCTCGAGCGCTCTACGAGCTTGCTCATTGTAAATAATTCTTTTAGCCATGTTTAGGCAGCAATTTAATAATAAGTTTTAATAATTTTTGAAACAAATATTTTAGCCTACTACAGCTAAAATATCCTTTTCTGAGAGCAAGACATATTCATCTCCCCCCAATTTAATGTCTGTTCCAGCGTATTTACTGTACAAGACTTTATCGCCAATACTCACTTCTGGAGTTTGTCGAGAACCATCGTCATTAAGTTTCCCAGGACCTACCTGAGCAACTTCCCCTACCTGTGGTTTTTCTTTTGCTGTATCAGGCAAAAGAATGCCTCCAGCAGTTTTTTCCTCAGATGCGGAAACTTTGATAAATATTCTATCTCCCAGTGGTTTTACTGTAGAGACCGTAAGTGAAACAGCTGCCATAGATTAATGGAGGATCATAATTGAGACGCTTTGCGTCATAAAATGGAAAGAGAAAATTCTCGATCCTTATCATCAACAACATAATCCTCGAAGTGGCAATTAAACCATACTTTAACTGTGCGGTTGGCCGAACCCATTTAACGAATTTACCCATTAGGTGGTAGTATTTTCGGATTATGAGCTGTTTAAAATCAGCTATTCATCACCAATTAATACAAAATGGTAGCAACTCCATCAACTTCTTCTCAAACAAAAGGCGTCGTTCGTCAGGTAATTGGCCCCGTTCTAGATGTAGAATTCCCAGCCGGAAAATTACCTAAAATATTAAATGCTTTACGTATTGAATCTAAAAATCCTGCTGGACAAGAAATAGCGCTCACTGCAGAGGTTCAACAGCTCCTCGGGGACCACAGAGTCAGAGCGGTTGCAATGAGCGGCACAGACGGTCTTGTAAGAGGCATGGAGGCCATCGATACAGGTGCTCCAATATCTGTACCCGTTGGAGAAGCAACACTTGGGAGAATATTTAATGTTTTAGGAGAACCAGTAGACGAACAAGGTCCCGTAAATACAAAAGATACTGCTCCAATTCACAGAGCCGCACCAAAATTAACTGACCTAGAAACTAAACCAAAAGTTTTCGAAACAGGAATAAAAGTTATCGATCTTTTAGCTCCATATAGACAAGGTGGAAAAGTTGGATTATTTGGAGGGGCTGGTGTTGGGAAGACAGTTCTTATTCAGGAGTTAATTAATAATATTGCAAAAGAACATGGAGGAGTTTCTGTTTTTGGAGGTGTAGGAGAAAGAACCAGAGAAGGTAACGATTTATATGAGGAATTTAAAGAATCAGGAGTTATTAATGCAGATGATTTAACTCAATCAAAAGTTGCCTTGTGCTTTGGACAGATGAATGAGCCCCCTGGTGCAAGAATGAGAGTAGGCTTATCTGCACTTACAATGGCTGAACATTTTAGGGATGTAAATAAACAAGATGTTCTACTTTTTGTTGATAACATTTTTAGATTTGTTCAAGCCGGTTCTGAAGTATCAGCTCTACTTGGCAGAATGCCTTCAGCCGTTGGATACCAACCAACTCTAGGGACTGATGTTGGTGAACTTCAAGAAAGAATCACATCTACTTTAGAAGGTTCAATAACCTCCATTCAGGCTGTTTATGTACCTGCAGATGACCTAACTGATCCGGCTCCAGCAACAACTTTTGCGCATTTAGATGCTACTACTGTACTTGCAAGAGCTCTTGCAGCTAAGGGGATCTATCCGGCAGTTGACCCACTAGACTCAACAAGCACAATGCTTCAACCATCAGTAGTTGGAGATGAACATTATAAAACTGCTAGAGCTGTCCAATCAACTTTGCAAAGATATAAAGAATTACAAGATATCATTGCAATTCTTGGTTTAGATGAACTCTCTGAAGAAGACAGACTAACAGTTGACAGGGCTAGAAAAATTGAGAAATTCCTTTCCCAACCTTTCTTCGTAGCAGAAATTTTTACAGGAATGTCTGGGAAATATGTAAAATTAGAAGACACCATAGCTGGTTTTAATATGATTCTGTCAGGTGAATTAGATGATTTACCAGAACAGGCATTTTACTTAGTTGGTAATATTGATGAAGTTAAAGCAAAGGCGGAAAAAATAAAATCAGAAAAATAAATATCTAAATTTATAAATATCAAACCTAAATAATCTTGAATTAATGGCAATTTCTCTTAAAGTTTTAGCTCCAAATAAAAATGTTTATCAAGGCGAAGCTGAAGAAGTAATCCTTCCTAGTACTACTGGTCAACTTGGCATACTTCCAGGACACATCTCTCTTGTGACTGCCATTGATATAGGCGTTTTAAGACTAAGAATGAATTCCCAGTGGAAATCAATAGCTCTAATGGGTGGCTTCGCTGAAATTGAATCAGATGAAGTCATAGTTTTAGTAAATAATGCTGAAATTGGTTCTGAGATTAATGTTCAAAATGCTGAACAAGATCTTAAAGAAGCAAAATTAGCAATAAGCAAATTTTCTGAAAATGAAAAAAATCCAGAGAAAATTAAAGCCCTGAATAAGGTTTCGAAGGCTGAAGCTTGGATTCAAGCTGCAAAGAACTAATATTTAAGCTGTTCCACAAAAAGTTACTTCGGGAAACTTTAATTTGGCTTCTTCTAATTTTTTTGTTTTGCCTCCTTCTTGCCAATAATTTATTACTTCAGTAGCTTTATTCAATATTTCTACTCTTTCGTTATCTGTAATCCAACCTTTATTCTCTAATTCACTTTTTAATTTTTCCCAAGCATCGTCTCTTGGCCAAAAATAATATGCAGTGAGAGGGCTTGGGCCTCCCCCAACTATTTGATCAACTGCTAAAGCAACATTATCAGGTAACCACAACACCTTAATTATAAACCTTCCTTCGTCAGGCTTAGGTGTATAACCAGTAGGTACTCCATCTTCATCAATAGTGGCAGCTGCTAATACAGCTGTGGCGCCCATCATTCCTGAATTAGGAGAAGAATTTTTAGACTTTGGGGCATCACTTTTTTTTTCCTTTTTTTCTGTTGAATTTTGAATTAACTTATCTGATGAGGTCATTCACTTATTTATGTTTAATAAATAATTTATCAGTTTATGGACACATTTTGATTGATTTATTCAAAATTTCTTGATTTTAGTTATTGATACTTTCTAAACAGGATTTTTATCTTTCATGAGATACTTCATAAAAATCATAAATAGTAGTTTCCAATGAATCCCAAAGATCTTTAGGGATATCGTTTTCTTCCGCGAACATGCCAAGCTGACTAGCCAAGCCTCTTGCTTGAGATAGTTTCGAATCATATGAATCAGACTTATTCATTTTTGAACTTTAAACTTTATAAAAATAAATCTATTAACTATATAAGTCAAATTTTAGAATTCTAAATCAGAGATTTCTTTTAATGCAGCAATACTTAAAACTTCCGGGTTTTCATCTTTGACCAGAACATCATCTTCAATTCTTATCCCTATGCCTTTCCATTTCTCGTCTATGAAAGGTTGCCCCTCAGGGACTGGGATCCTGTCACTTATATAGATCCCAGGTTCTACAGTGAGAATCATTCCATTCTGTAATGGCACTTCATAGTCACCCATTCTGTATGCTCCAACATCATGAACATCTAAGCCGAGCCAATGTCCAGTTCTATGCATGTATAGATGTTTATATGATTGATTCTCTATTATCTCCTCAGTGCTGCCCGATAATAAACCAATTTCCTTCAATCCTTCTATCAGAATTGTTAAAGCAACATTATGAACAGTACTAGAATTAGATCCAGTTACGGCACTTCTTATTGCATTTTTCTGCGCACTTAATACAATTTCGTAAATGACTCTTTGCTCTTTAGAAAATTTTCCACCTATTGGGATGGTTCTTGTTATGTCTCCATTGTAATAATCAGTCAATGAGCAGCCAGCATCTACCAACAATAAATCTTCTTTCTTCAATGGTGAGTTATTTGAAGTGTAATGCAGAATACAGGCATTATCTCCCGAAGCAACAATAGAATTATATGCAGGTCCTCTGGCCCCTTTTTCCAAAAAGAATCCCTCTAGAAGACCTTGAATTTGCCTTTCATTTTTCTTTGATGAGATAGATTCTCTTACAAGTTCATGAGCTTCTGCTGAAATTTGTATAGCCTCTCTCATTCTGTTAATTTCAAACTCACTTTTAATTAATCTCATCTCATTTAAATAAATTTCTGGTGATTTTATAGAATTTGCACCAATCCCTGATCTTGAACGATTTTCAAGTTGCTGAGAAAATGTCTCGAGTACAATTCCCTCAATCAATGGATACTTACCTATTGAAAAAACAAGCTCATCTGAACCATTTATATAGCCTGGAAGTAAATCTCTTAGTTCGGTTATTGAGTGAGCCTTGTCAGCCTTAAACTCTTCTTCTGCGCCTTCTAAACCCCATCTAAAGCCATGCCAGACTTCGCTTATAACATCTTTGGGAGCGACAAACATAATAAATCTCTCTCCCTTGGGCTTATGAGACAAGAAAAGAGCAATTGCATCCGGCTCATCGAAACCAGTTAAATACCAAAAATTACTATCTTGTCTAAAAGGGTATTCACAATCGGCATGGTGCTTTACGAGATTAGCTCCTGGAATAATAGCAGCTTTTCCATCTAATTTATTTAGAAAAATTTCTCTTCTTTCTTCAAAAACTTTATGGTCAGGTACAAACATAAATTGTGTATTGGCGTGTTTAAAAAAAAAATGGAAGAATGAATTAAAACAGATTTAACACCTAATCTACTTTAATGGAACCAGGAGTTTACGGTTTACTTTTACTTATAATAATTATTCTAATTGGATCAGCATGTTGTTCGGGAGTAGAAGCAGCTTTTTTAGCTGTAAATTCAATAAGAATTTTAGAAATTGCCTCAAAACAAAAGCCAAAAAGTTCTGCAAATCAACTTCTAAAACTTAGAAAACATCTTGGACGTACACTTACTGTAATTACTATTACTAATAATGGATTTAATATTATTGGCAGTCTTATTTTAGGAGTATACGGAGCTTTGGTAATTAATAGCAGTTTTGGTTTAACCCTTTTTTCAATAGCTTTTTATATACTTGTTGTTTTAGTAGGAGAAGTACTACCCAAAGCTCTTGGTACAAGATTTTCAGTTCAAATAGCATTATTATCTGTTCCTATCTTGAGAATATTAAATACTTTAATGAGGCCGTTCTTAATATTAATTGAACAGATATTTCCAGTTATTACAGCAGAAAACGAAATTTCAACTGATGAAGAAGAAATTAGACAAATGGCAAAAATTGGGAGTCAGAAAGGTTTTATAGAACCTGATGAGGCAGCAATGATATTTAAGGTTTTTCAATTAAATGATTTAAAAGCTAAAGACTTAATGATCCCTAGGGTATCGGCACCTTGTCTTGATGGGTCTGCAAATCTTGATGAAATTTCAAAACTCATAATGTCTGACAGCTCTCCATGGTGGGTTATTTTGGGAGATAAAGTTGACAAAATACAAGGGGTAGTAAAGCGTGAAAAAATGTTGGCAGAATTAATTAATGGGGAAAATAAAAAATTATTATCAGAAATTTGCGAACCTGTGGACTACATTCCTGAAATGATTAAAGCAGATCAATTATTAACTAAATTTGACAAGAATCATAAAGGAGTGAAAGTAGTAGTAGATGAATTCGGGGGATTCGTGGGAATTATTGGTGCAGAAGCTGTTTTATCTGTATTAGCCGGTTGGTGGAAAAATAAATCATGAAACAATTAAAAATTAAAGATAATTATTTACTGTTAAAAAAATGGTGGGAGACTATTGATCTCACTAATTTTGAAAAAAGTTTTCTTAATAGAGAAATAATTTCTTTTAATCAACAACTTTTAAGACTCAAAGAAAAAAAAATAAGAATTGGCGTATATGGTAAATCAGGTGTAGGAAAATCTTCTGTCTTAAATTCTTTATTAAAAAATGACATATTCAAAACAGATATAATTAATGGGACTACAAAAGAAATACAATTGGAAACTTGGACTATTAAAGATCAAACACTAAATAGTTTAGAATTACTAGATTCTCCAGGATTTGATTTCTGCAATATTAAATTCCCAGATAAAGTTTACTCTTATATAAGTCAGTCAGATCTTGTATTATTTATAGTTTCTGGAGATTTAAATAGAAATGAGTTAAGCGAAATAAGCTCTTTTATAAAAGATGGAAAAAAAATTATTGTAATCTTAAACAAAATCGATCTATTTAATAAAAATGAATTAAAAGAAATAATTGAAAATATAAAGTTTAAGCTTCCAAAAGATTTAAATATCCCAATAATTATTAATAATGAAAGCAATCTTGAAAATTACATGACAAAATTCATAAATCAATATGGTGAGTTACTATTAACACTTAATTGTATTCAATTAGCTGACAAATTGTTTCTGCGAATAAAGGAGCAAAGATTGAAAAGAAGGCAGAAATTAGCTCAATCAACAATTGGTAAATTTTCGACTATAAAGGCATCTGCAGTAGCGCTTAATCCTTTTATTTTATTTGATGTTGCTGGTAGTTTCGCCCTAGATACTGCATTGATTAATGAATTAAGCAAGATTTACGGCTTAAAGTTGAAAGGTGAATCTACAAGAAAAATATTTAAAAATATATCCATTAATAATTTGTGTTTGGGAGTCACTCAAGTCAGCATCAATGCCTCTTTCAACCTTATTAAGAAAGTAATTTTATTAACAGCACCTTTTACTAATGGGCTTTCATTATTACCCTATGGACCCATAGCAATTATTCAAGCAGCAATCGCGGTGCATTCCACAAAAATCCTAGGGAAATTAGCAGCAAAAGAGATATTTATAAGAAGCAAAGCTTCTTTTATAGAACCTGCCATTATGATCAAAAATTTGACTTTTAATGATCCAGAGATTTTTAACCACATAAATATTTATTTTTCAAATAGAAATTTAAATAGTAATTTTATTAGCATTCTGCCTTAACACTTTTATGGGAAAAAGCATTGCATTATTTGGTACAAGTGCAGATCCACCTACCATTGGACATAAAAAAATACTTGAAGAATTATCCAAAATATATTCTTTTACAATCGGCTATGTTAGTAACAACCCCAACAAAAATCACAAAGAGGATATCTCAATTCGTAGTCATTTATTAAAAACTCTCATTCAAGATTTAGATAATCCTAAAATTGTATTTAATCAAAATGTTAGTAGCCAATGGGCGGTAGACTCAATTAAAAAATGTAAAAGGATTTATGAATTCAATAATTTAGATTTTGTTATTGGAAGTGATTTAATTAAAGATATTTTCTACTGGAAAAATTTTGATAAAATTACTGCTGAGGTTAGTTTTTTAGTAATTTTAAGAGAGGGATATCCTGTTGAATCAAATACTCTTAAAATGTTAGAAACTTATGAAGTGAAATTTAAGATTTCAACGATAAAAATTCCAAACATTTCAAGTTCTAAGCTCAGGTCAAATTTTAATTATTCTAATTTACCAACTTCATTAATAGATATTGTTAAAAAGAATAATTTATATAAATCCACTAAATTAGTTGAATGAAGTTTTTACTTGCTCAAATTAATCCAGTTGTTGGGGATTTAGAGGGTAATGCAAAAAAAATACTTTGTATTGCCTCAAAAGCTAGCGCAACTTCTGCTGATTTAGTTCTTACTCCAGAATTATCATTATGGGGATATCCAGCAAACGACTTACTTCTAAAAAAAAATTTAATCAAAAATCAATATCAAATTCTTGACCAATTAGCCTTAGATATTAATAAAAAATATGGAAATATTAGCATCACAGTAGGGATAGCTGAGATAATAAATGATTCTTTTTTCCCAAATCTTTATAATTCTATTGCAATGCTTGAGCGCGGAGAGTGGAAAATAATTGCTCGTAAAATTATTCTTCCCACCTATGAAGTATTTGATGAGAAAAGATACTTTAGATCAGAAGAAAAAGTTTCCGTATTAACAAAAGAAATTAATAATAAAACTTGGCGACTTGGCTTTACAATATGTGAGGATTTATGGGTCAACAAAAATATAGAGGGTAGAGGAATTCATAAAAAGAATCCTATTTTTGAATTAAAGAAAAAAAAAGTTGATATCTTAGTGAACTTATCAGCCTCCCCATATACCTTCAAAAAGTTAGAGCTAAGATCTAAAGTTTCCAGTTTTGCTGCTAAATATCTTCAAGTACCGCTGATATATGTAAACCAGATTGGAGCAAATGATAATTTAATTTTTGATGGAAATAGTTTTATTCTTGATAAGAATGGATCTAAAATTAAGCAATTAAAATCTTTTACAGAAGACCTCTCAAGTTGGGACATTGAGCAAACAAAACCTCAAAAAAATAAATGTGAAAAGTCTGAGATGTCATCAATTTTTGATGCATTAGTTCTTGGTGTTAGGGATTATGCTCAAAAATGCGGTTTTAAAACAGCTTTAATTGGACTAAGTGGTGGAATTGATTCAGCACTAGTTTCAGCAATTGCGACAGCTGCTCTTGGCAGTAATAATATTTATTGCGTCTCAATGCCCTCTAAGTGGAGCTCATCTCATTCAAAGAGTGATGCGAAAGATTTAGCGAGAAGATTAAAAATAAATTTCAATAGCATTCCAATTGAAAATTTGATGAGCTCTTTTGAAGAATCTTTTTTAAATACCATATCTTTCGAAATGGCTGAAATAACAAATCAAAATATTCAATCAAGAATAAGAGGAACGCTCCTGATGGCTTTAGCAAATCAAGAGAAGCATTTATTACTTTCAACAGGAAATAAATCAGAGCTAGCTGTAGGATATTGCACACTTTATGGTGATATGAATGGGGGCTTATCGGTAATAGGTGATTTATATAAAACTAATGTTTTTAAATTATGCAATTGGCTTGATAGTGAAGATTCAATAAATCACAGAAAATCATATATGTTAGATACTAATGTAGATATAATTGGAGAAAATATACGTACGAAAGCTCCAAGTGCAGAATTAGGTCCTAATCAATTAGATACTGATTCTCTACCACCTTATTCCGTACTAGATAATATTCTTAAAGGAATTATTGAAGAGAAAAAAGATTTACAACAACTAGAAGAAGAAGGTTATAAAAAAGATTTAATTTTAAAAATTATCTCACTCCTAAAAAAAGCGGAATTTAAAAGAAAGCAGGCTCCTCCTATCCTAAAACTAAGCAGTCAATCATTAGGAAGTGACTGGAGAGTTCCCATAGCAATATCTTATTAATCACTATAAGAACACTGTTGGATTTTTTTTAAAGGCCGTTTAACTGAATCAAGGTTTATACCTTTTTTGATAGCAAGAATTATGCCTGCAGCTTCTAAATAATTATCCACTTCAAAAAGATTCGGATAGTCATAAAACTCATTTGTCACTTTTAATGTGTTTTTATTTCTTACAGATATGATATTTAAACCTTTTTCAATCCCTGCTAGTACTGCTTCTCCACCTAGTGCCCCATTAGGAACAACAATAGATTCAATCTGATCGGGGTGTAGTGATATTAATTCATTTCTAGCGGGCAATTCAACAATATCAGGTGCATTGCTTAATCCAATCAGTACTGATGGTAAAAAAGTGTATCCTATTTCTTCTGAAGCTGCACGAGGATCTAAATTTTCATTCAATTCAATTAGATTTAGAGCAGGTGAATGAGCACAGGGTACTTTTAAAAATTTGCTTATTAAATGACTTATAACTGCTTCGACTCCAGAAATAGGATCAACCCCTTTCCCCTCTCGATAGATATTTGTTTCTAAAGAATCTGAATCATCTGGAAATTTTGCAACAATTGCTATTGCCGTAACTCCTTTTTCTATTAAAAATTTTCCAGCATCAATTAGAGTATCAGGATTTTCAATTATGCCACCACTGATTTTTGAAGAATCAGAATCAATAACTATGTTTAATGGCTTTTTTGTAATCACATAAGAATGAACATTAATCCCTAAAGTAGAAACACATGCATCAGCAACCTGTAAGTGTCTTACTAATATTTCTCTTTCAATGGCTGAATCAAAAATTATCCCAATTTTCTGTTGCTTTACCCTTTTTAAAGCGATTTCTCCTTTTGCAAGTCGGTCTAAACTATAGCCCTCAACATAAAAAATATTTTTATCTTTTTCAGAAAGAGTACCGCCATTCATAACATTTGGATGAGTAATTAAACATCCACTTGCCGATGCTAGTAATTTAGCGGTAGGAAGTGCATCCCCAGCAAAACCTCCTACTTCACAACCAATACCAGTTGGAACAATAAATATTGTTGGTGAATTTTCCATTATTAGAAATATTTCAATTTATATTTTTTAATTAGCTAATACAGCTTTAATTTTAAGTTTTTTTGTTCCAAAAGAGTCAATAGAATTTTGAATATCAACAATTGACCATCGAATTAAATCACCTTTTTTTTCTAAATTTGTAATGATAAATTCCCTTAGATTTTTTAATTTTATTGAAACTGGCCAATCTAAATAATAATCAATTGAACTTAATTTCATTTTTGATATTTACCAAATTGATCATTATATAAATCATCTTCGACTTCTTTTCCAATAACAATATTCAAATCTGACTTAGGATATGCCACGCACAAAAGTGCAAAGCCCTTTTCCCTCAAATCATCATTTAATCCCATTGCATCTTCTTGATCTACAGATCCTTCCAATATCATGGATGCACAATCTGTACAAACTCCTGAACAACAACTACTTGGTAAATCTATTCCATTCATTTTTGCTGCTGAAATAATATCTTGATCTTCAGAACATAAAAAACTAAAAGTCTTTTGCTCAAATTGAACTTTGATATTGTATTCAGGCATATCCTAAATCTTATTGCTAAACTGCTGAACCTCCTACAACTTCTAATATTTCTTGAGTAATAGCTGCTTGTCTGGCTTTGTTATAGGTTAGATTCAAAGTACTAGCTAATTCTTTAGCATTATCACTCGCATTATTCATAGCAGTCATCCTGCAAGCGAGTTCTGAAGCTGCCGACTCTTGAAGAGCTCTTAGTACCTGATTCTGTAAATATAATGGTAATAAAGAATCTAATAGTTGATCAGGACTTTGTTCAAAAACAATATCTGATGGCAACTTCTCTGGATCACTTTTTTCAATATTTGATTTTTCAACAAGTAACTTACTATCTTTTGTAGTCAACCTAAAAATTTCATCGTTTTCCTCAGCAATTCCTTGAGGGTCAAGCGGCAATAGTGTTTGAACGACAGGGGCGCAGCTAACTAGAGTGATGAATTTCGTGTAAATAATTTCCACCCTATCAGAATTTTCTGAAAGAAATTCAGCTAAAATCTCATTTGTAACTCCTTCAGAGTCCTTGACTGTAGGTACCTGTTCAAGTTCTTTGAAAGTACTTTTAATTACATATCTATCCTTTCTATTTTGAAAATATCCAATAGCTTTCTTTCCTACCAAAATTAAATTTGGCTGATACCCTTGTTTGACTAATTCTGCATATCTTATTTCTACCTTTTTTATTATATTTGTGTTGTAACCACCGCATAAACCTCTATCCGCAGTTATGCAAACCAAGGTGATGCTTTTTACTTCTCTTTTGGATAATAGAGGAGAGTCGACAGCCTCAAATTGTACTCTAGATTGAATATTTTCTAAGACCCGTGCAAGTTTATCTGCAAAAGGTCTACTCTTGAGAACTTGATCTTGAGCTCTCCTAACTTTTGCAGCTGCAACAAGTCTCATGGCCTCCGTTATTTTTCTTGTATTTTTAACGGAAACAATTCGATCTCTAATCTCTTTAAGATTTGCCATGGTATCTCCTTAAATAAATTTAAACTGTGGCAAGCATTGATGATTTAACTTCATTTATCACCTCTTTTAATGTCGCTTCTAATCCATCATTTAATTTCTTTTCTTTAAGAATCTCTTCTATAAATTCTGCTTTATTTAACTTTAGATATTCCCTAAGTTCAGTTGCAAATTTAGTAACATCTTCAACAGGAACCTCATCAATAAGACCTTTAACTCCTGCATAAACAACTGCAACTTGTTCTGCAAGGTTTAGAGGAGAGAATTGAGGTTGCTTTAATAACTCTCTTAGTCTTTTGCCTCTTTCAAGTTGTTGCTGAGTTGCTTCATCAAGATCAGATGCAAATTGAGAAAAAGCAGCTAGTTCATCAAACTGTGCAAGTTCTAATTTTAAAGTTCCTGCAATTTTTTTAATTGCTTTTGTCTGAGCGGCTCCTCCGACACGGCTAACAGAAATACCAACATTAATAGCTGGTCTTAATCCTGAGTTGAATAAATCTGCACTCAAGAATATTTGTCCATCTGTAATTGAAATAACATTAGTTGGGATGTAGGCCGAAACGTCCCCTGCCTGAGTTTCAATAATGGGTAGAGCTGTCATAGAACCCCCTCCCATTGCATCAGAAAGTTTCGCTGCTCTTTCTAGTAATCTACTGTGCAAGTAAAAAACATCTCCGGGATAAGCCTCTCTTCCTGGTGGTCTTTTTAAAAGAAGAGACATTTGTCTATAAGCCTGAGCTTGTTTTGTTAGATCATCATAAATAACAAGTGTTGCTTTACCCTGATACATAAAATGTTCAGCAATTGCTGCACCAGTATAAGGTGCTAAGTACTGCAAAGCAGCTGGTTCTGAAGCTCCTGCACTTACCACAACTGTATAATCTAGGGCTCCTCTCTCTCTTAAGACCTCTACGATGTTTGCTACTGATGCTGACTTCTGACCAATAGCTACATAAACACAAACTACGTCTTGACCTTTTTGGTTGATTATTGTGTCAATAGCAATCGCAGATTTTCCAGTTTGTCTATCACCAATGATTAACTCTCTTTGACCTCTTCCAACCGGAATCATTGCATCAATAGAAGTGATACCTGTTTGCATTGGTTCATGAACTGATCTTCTCTTAATTATTCCAGGAGCCATTTCTTCAATCAATCTAGTATCACTTGTTGGAATTTCCCCTTTCCCATCGATTGGTTGTCCGAGAGGGTTAACAACTCTCCCCTGCATTGCTTCACCAACTGGAACAGATGCGATTTTACCTGTGGACTTAACGTTACTTCCTTCTTGAACACCAAGTGCCTCTCCCATTAAAACGGCCCCAACATTATCATCTTCAAGATTTAAAGCTATACCTTCGGTACCATCCTCAAATTCCAACAACTCACCTGCCATGACCTGATCTAAGCCATATATTCTTGCAATGCCATCACCGATTTGCAGAACAGTTCCTACATTGCTAACACTTACAGATTGGTCATAATCAGTTATTTGCTGTTTTAAGATTGAACTGATTTCATCAGGGCGTATAGATACCATGGATTTAAGAATTTAAGGTTGATTTAAAAGTTACTTGGAAAGAGTTAAGCCAAGTTTTCTAATTTGTGAGGCAAGGGAAGCATCAATTACTTTTGATCCTACACTGGCGACGAAACCACCAATGAGAGATGGATCGATTTTAGTTACAAGTTCTAATTTTTCTGTTCCAGCAATATTGATGATCTTTTTGGTAATTAAACCTTTCTGTTCATCAGTAAGCTCGACTGCAGAAGTAACAGTTGCCAAAGCAATATTACTATTTTCTCGGTAAATCTCTAAAAACCTATCAAGGATAGAAGTAAGGATTCCAATTCTTTGCCTATCGGCCAATAATTTTAAGAAATTCAGTAAAGAAGAATTAACCTTATTTGAAAAAATTTCAATAATGATTTTCTTCTTAGCATCTGTCTCTAAAATAGGAGAGGATAGTGCCTTCTCCAATTCAGGGGAATCATTTATTAATTCCAAGAGTTGTTTAACCTCAGAAACCATCTCTTCAGTTTGCGAATTTTCATTCACAACTTGAAGTAATGCTTCTGCGTATGGTGTAGTAACTGAATTTAAAAGTGGCATTAGTTCACCTCAATATTATTAATTGATTGAGTTACCAAATTTTCTTGTGTTGTTTTATCAAGTCGATTTGGGAGAGAATCTAAAGCTTTCTTAATTGCTAGTTCAATAGCTTCTTTTCGAAGTTGAGAAATTGCTCTGGATGCCTCAGAGCTCTCATCAGAAATTGCACTTTGTTTAATTCGTGCCATCTCTTCTATCGCTTTTTTCTCACTTTCCATTCTGATTGATTCAGATCTTTTAAGGGAATCTGCTTTTATTTGAGAAGCTTTTTCTTCTGCTGAAGATAAATCTTTCTTCGCCTTTTCTAAAGCTTGAGTTGCATTTAGGAGTCGATCTTCAGCATCTTTTAATTCAAGAAGGATTCCTTCTCTCCTTTTTTGAAGCATTTTACCTAGGAAACCCGGCAAAAATTTATAAAGACCGAAAACTACTACAGCCCAATTAAGGATATTAGTTTCGAATAAATTGAAATTCAATCCAAAACCTTCTGTAGCTAAAAGAGTTAAATTCATTTTTCTAGAATCAATCTATTAACAATAAGTTCGCTTAGATCATCAGCCTCTTTAGAAAGTTGATCACGAGCAGCAGATGTCTGACTTTCAATTTCTAGTCTTGCTTTTTCTTTTGAAGCATTTGCTTCATTGTTAGCAAGTTCTAGTGCTTCTTTATAGAGCTTGTCAGACTCATCCTCAGCTTCGCTCACAATTCTTAGAGCTTCTGTACGCGCACTTTGAAGCTGACTTAATAAATCAGCTTCTAATTTTTTAACTTCAGAAAGTTTATTTTTGGCCTCAATAATATTATTACTTACAAACTTTTCTCTTTTTTCTACAACATTGCCTACAGGCTTAAAAAAGAGAGAATTTAATATGTAAGTAAGCGCAACTACTTGTATCGCCATTAGAGGCAGAGTGGCATTTATATCAAATAATCCACCTTCTGTAGCACCAAAAAAATTAAAAACCAACATATGATTCAGTTGAAGTTAAAAAATTAAATTAAAATATTGCTAATAAGAATTAGAAGCAATATTAACTTTTAGGAAAAAGGATTCGCAAAAAGTAGTACCAAAGCCACAACTAATCCGTAAATTGTTAATGACTCCATGAAAGCGAAAGATAAAAGAAGAGTTCCTCTGATTTTACCTTCAGCTTCTGGTTGACGGGCTATACCCTCAACAGCACCTTGAGCTGCGTTACCTTGTCCAAGACCTGGGCCAATAGCACCAAGACCAACTGCTAAACCAGCAGCTACAACTGATGCAGCGGAAGTAATCGAATCCATAATTTTGAAATAAAGAGCTTAATACTTGTGATAATCTTTGTTGTCATACACGCTTGGACATCCTTTCTTTTAAGAATGGGTCTGATATTTTCAGACCTACGCGATTAGATATTTTGCCAGATTACAGACCCTTTGTAAAAGTGTCTGAGTGTATTAGAAGAAAGCTAATGATGTTCTTCAACAGCTTCACCAATGTAATAGGCCGCTAAAGTGGCGAAAATCAATGCCTGAATTGCACTAGTAAATAATCCTAGGAACATAACAGGTATTGGGAGAATTAGCGGAACTAAAAAGACTAGAACACCAACAACAAGTTCATCAGCCAAAATATTTCCAAATAGCCTAAAAGAGAGTGATAAAGGTTTC
Organism: uncultured Prochlorococcus sp.; assembly: GCA_902519235.1. Lineage (GTDB taxonomy): Bacteria > Cyanobacteriota > Cyanobacteriia > PCC-6307 > Cyanobiaceae > Prochlorococcus_A. Next base: position 784 of record CABYJE010000002.1, on the reverse strand, counting down.
GTAAAGTCCTCTAGAATTTTGAAAGGAAGCATAATAGGAGTTGGGTGAACATAATATTCGAAGTATCTCCAACCCTTATTGCTTAAACCTGCATAAAAATAAGAAAGTGAAACCAATAAAGCCAAGGCTATAGTTGTATTGATATCTGCAGTAGGTGCTCCTAATTCTCCACTTGGTAACTTAATCAATCTCCAAGGAATTAAAGCTCCTCCCCAATTACTAACAAAGACAAATAAAAATATAGTACCTATAAATGGCATCCAATCTCTATACACTTTTTCACCTATTTGAGTCCTAGCAAGATCTCTTATGTAATCCCAGAGGAACTCAAGCAAGTTTTGTAGGCCTTTAGGATCATTTTCCATTTTTTTAGTTCCTAGAGAAATAAAAACTAATAACGCTCCTAATAAAATCCATGATGTTAAAAATACCTGCCCATGAAGTCTGATATTTCCAATTTGCCAATAAAGATGTTGACCAACTTCTAATGCTGCAAAATTTGTAAGCAAGGAATTAAAAAACATTTGTTTTGAATAAAAAATTTACTTAAGAACGTGAAAAATAAAGAATAAGCGAAGGCTTATAAATGAAAAAACCTATCATCGCAGGAAAAATATCCAAAGATCCTAGCTTGCTGGCAAAAATAAAGAGGCAAACTGGAACTAATAGTTGCAATTTTGATACACCTGATGATTCTTTACCAAGTTTCCCTATACTTTTAGCAAGCAAACGTAGGTAAAAAATGCCGGCAATTGCACCTATAAAAATACTAAAACCAAAAGTA
>CABYJE010000001.1 GCA_902519235.1 uncultured Prochlorococcus sp. | reverse complement strand
GCAACAACCCAATTCTGAAATTGAGCATGAAGCAAGCACATGTAGAATCTCAGAAGACCAACTTTTTTATCTCCAAAGCAGAGGTATAGAATTTGAAGAGGCAGTATCTATGATGGTCAGCGGTTTTTGCAGAGATGTATTTAATCAATTACCTATGGAATTTGCTGCTGAAGCAGATAAGTTACTGGCACTTAAACTAGAGGGATCAGTAGGTTAATTAATCAATTTCTAAACTGATATGCAAAGTAAAATGAAAGAATCAGATCCAATTTTAGAAGTTGAAAATCTCTCTGCATCTACTGATAATCTTCCGATTTTAAAAGGGGTTACACTTACTGTCTATCCCGGAGAAATTCATGCCATCATGGGAAGAAATGGATGTGGCAAAAGTACTCTTTCGAAAATCATTGCAGGACATCCCTCATATAATGTTACAAATGGCGAAATAAAATTTTTAGGTGAAAACATCAACTCTCTAGAACCTGAAGAGAGATCTCAATCAGGAATTTTTCTTGGTTTCCAATATCCAATTGAGATTCCAGGTGTAAGTAATCTTGAGTTTCTTAGAGTTTCAACTAATGCTAGAAGGAAATTCCTCAATAAAGAAGAATTGGATACTTTTGATTTTGAAGAATTAGTTAAAGAAAAGTTAGAAATTGTGAAAATGGATCACGCATTCCTATCAAGGAGTGTGAATCAAGGCTTTTCCGGAGGTGAAAAAAAAAGAAATGAAATTCTGCAAATGGCTTTACTGGAGCCCAAGATAGCAATATTAGATGAGACCGATTCTGGTCTAGATATCGATGCTCTAAGAATAGTGGCATCAGGAATTAAAAAAATATCTAATGCACAAACTGGAATTATACTTATTACCCACTACCAAAGATTATTAGATGAAATTAAACCAAATTATGTCCATGTTATGTCAGACGGGCAAATCATAAAAACTGGTGAGAGTGATCTTGCTTTAGAGCTTGAGGAAAAAGGGTATGAATGGACTGATAACTTCATAAAAGAGACCTAAAAAAATGGAAATTATTGAAAAAATAAAAACTAATAAATCGGATGATAACCTAACAGAAATACAAAAAATCTGTCTTCATAAATTAGAATCAAACCCTCTCCCTAATCCTAAAAGTGAACTATGGAGACTTTCAAATAAATCAAAATTGTCAACTTTTTTAGATTACTCAGTTAATGAAAAAGATTCAAAATTTGATATTCCATATCCGAAAAATTCTCAAAGTACTATTAGGTTAATAATTGGCGAGAATTGCGAAATAAAATTAATAGAGAAAAATTATTCAATACAGCAATTAAGTGAGAATGAATTACAAAAATATATCAAGGAACAGATATCTTTTTTTAAGCAAAACGAAAATTGGAGTGACTTACTAAATCTGTCTTTAAGTTGTAAAAATAATATTTTGGGATTAAAAATAAATGGATCACAAATTCCTCCTATTGAAATTTTTAGTCATGCATCACCTAATTCTTTAAACGCAAAAACCCTCGTAATATTTTTAGAAAAGAATTCTGATATTGAATTATTACAAGTGAATCTTGGTAAAGAAAACTCTTCATTATCTCAATCAACTTTCTTTTGCTTGAAAGAAAATAGTTCTGTAAATCATGGTGTTGTTTCTTACGGTGAAAACAAATCCAATCTATTAAATTCACTCAATGTAATTCAACAAAAAAATAGTTCATACAACTTAGGATCTTTACATTTCAAATTCAATTACGCGAGATTTGAAATTAGTATTAAACAATCTGCGGGAAATGCTAAAACAAATATCAAAGGTATGCAAATATCAAAAAAAGATGAGCAGATTTCAACCTATACAAAAATAGAATTTAATGGCCCAAATGGATTTCTAGATCAAATTAACAAATCACTTGCTGATGACAAATCACATGCAATATTTGAAGGTTCAATAATAGTTCCGAAAATTGCCCAGAGAACTGATGCTTCGCAATTAAGCAGAAATTTACTTTTATCAAATCTCGCACAAATAGATACCAAACCTCAATTAGAAATAATTGCTGATGATGTCAAATGCAAACATGGGGCTACAATTTCGCAACTAAATGAAGAAGAACTTTTTTATATGCGATCAAGAGGGATCACATTAACAGAAGCAAGTAAACTACAATTAAGTTCTTATTTTCAAGAAATAATTTCATTTATTCCCATCTCAAAAGATAAATGGGATTTGCTTGATAAACTTTTAAACGAGAATTAATGGAAACGATTCAAAATTTTCCTGAAATAACGAAGAAAGACTTTCCTCTTTTAAATAAGAACTTAAAAAGTAATGAGCAAATTATTTATTTAGACCATGCTGCAACCACACAAAAACCAATACAAGTCTTAAAAAAAATTGATGAATATTACAAAAACTTTAATGCCAATGTACATAGAGGGGCACATCAATTAAGTGCTAAAGCAACAGAAGAATTTGAAAATGCACGATATTTAATTAGTCAATATATAAAAGCGAATTCAGCAAAAGAAATTATTTTCACAAGAAATGCTACTGAGGCAATCAATCTAGTAGCTAGATCATGGGGCGAATATTCATTGAAAGAAAACGATGAAATTCTCTTATCAATAATGGAGCATCATAGCAATATTGTTCCATGGCAAATGGTTGCAGCAAAAAATAAATGCAAATTAAAATTTATAGGTATAGATAAAGATGGGAAATTAGATATAGAAGACTTTAAATCAAAACTAACATCTAGAACTAAACTTGTTAGCCTAGTTCATGTTAGTAATACTCTAGGTTGCTGTAATCCAATCAAAGAAATAACTAATTTAGCTAAACAAAAAGGTTCTTTAGTATTAATAGATGCATGCCAAAGTTTGGCTCATCAAAAACTTGATGTGATTGATCTTAATATAGATTTTTTAGCTGGATCAGGACATAAATTATGCGGTCCTACAGGTATTGGTTTCCTCTGGTCAAGAAAAGAAATCCTAGAAGAAATTCCTCCTCTCTTTGGAGGTGGCGAAATGATTCAAGATGTTTTTGAAGAGACAAGTACTTGGGCAGAGCTGCCACACAAATTTGAAGCTGGAACTCCAGCCATTGCAGAAGCAATAGGTCTTGCAGAGGCAATCAATTATATTAACAATATTGGATTGAATGAAATTCATGAATATGAAAAGACTATTACTAAATATTTATTTCAAAAATTAAATCAAATAGAAAATATTGAAATCATAGGTCCATCGCCGGAGATAGATCCAGACAGAGCCTCACTTGCCACCTTTTATATAAAAAATATACATTCAAATGATATTGCTGAAATTCTTGATTCAAAAGGAATTTGCATCAGAAGTGGACACCATTGCTGTCAACCTCTTCACAGATACATTGGAATTAAATCAACAGCTAGAATCAGCATGAATTTCACAACCAATAAGGAAGAAATTGATATGTTTATAGAAAAATTAAAAGATACTATTGATTTTCTAAAAATCAATTCTTAAATATTCAAAGCATTTTTTAAAAATTCCTGAGATTTTTGCATTACTACTTCTTTATTTTCAATATTTCTAAAACCATGCCCTTCATTATCAAAAAAAATAACTTCTGAATATTTATTATTCTGAATCAAAATTTCTTGAATTTTTAAAGTTTGTTTATAAGAAATAACTGTATCTTTTTTTCCATGAAACAATAAGATGGGTTTTTTTATTTTGTTAATATGATTTATCGGTGATCTATTTATATAATCATCATGGTCTTTTGCATAATTTCCTACCAAAGAATTTAAATAATCTTTTTCAAACCTATGAGTGTTGTAATACATATCCTTCAAATCAATAACAGGATATTTACAAATTGCTGCTGTAAAAATAGAACCATATAATAAACAATTCAGGGCAGTTAACCCACCAGCACTATTCCCAAAAATTACTACTTTTTCACTATCAACTTGATTTGATTTAATCAATTCAAGAGCTAGTGCTTTGCAATCATAAGAATCAACAATACCCCATTTATAATTCAACCTCTCTCTATATGCTTTGCCAAATCCTGATGATCCTCCATAATTGACTTCAGCAACAAAAAATCCCTTCGACGTCCAATATTGAACTTCAGAATTATATGATCCATCAAAACATGAAGTTGGTCCGCTATGTGCTCTAACAAGGAGCGGTGGCTTTCTAAAATTTTCAACAAGCGGTCTATAAAGAAAACAATGAGTTGATTTATCTTCAAAACCTTTAAACCAAAATGTTTCAGGTTTTGAACAATCTTTTATATGATCAAAGAATATCTGCTGAGAAAAATTGGATAAAACTTTTTTTGCAAAATCAATTTCAAATACAATTCCCAAAAAATCAGATCCATAACCCTTTAAAAGAACTTTTTTCCGAAAAACACTGAAATCACTAATTGAGGTAAAAGGAGTAGAAAATTCTTTAACAAATTCAAGATCTTCATATTGTTCCAATATTAAACTATTTTCTTTTTTTGCTACACAAAATAAATTTTTTTTATTCCCTGAAAAAAATTTTATTCCAGTGACCCATTGTGGTGCTCCATATTCAATCAAATTTCTCTCTACTCTTTTCTTAATAAAAATATTCTCAATTTCACTAACATCTAAAAACAATAAGTTCCACCATCCAGAACTATCTTCAGAACATACCAAATGTGTTTCACTTATCCAATAGGGTTGAAAAAAAGAAACATTTTTTTTGGAATTTATCAGCTTATCTGAAAATTTTATTATTTTTTGTATTTCTCCATCTTGATCTATTTGAGCAAAAAACAGCTCATTTTTCTCCCAGGGCATATATGGAGAATCCCACTCTATCCAGGAAATTAAGTTGGCAGATCTATTAGAAGATAATTCTCCAGCAAAATTTTTAAATTTTTTTATTAGATGAATATCTTGTTTAGTTTTTTTTAAATTTAAAGAAAATAAATAATCTCTATTATTTATTTCGCAAATTCCATACAATAAATTTTTTTTAGAAATGACAAATGAAGAATCAAAATTTCCATCAATTGATTTAGATAGTTGATTAGGTTCTTGAACTGAAATGAGATATTTATTTTGGCTTCTATCAGTTGACGCTGCCTCTTCAAAAATTTGAAACCATATTGCCTTGGTAAACTGATCTATCCATATCAAATAAAAATTGTTTTTAAAATTTATACATTTATAAGATTTACCACCATATCCATGAAAATTATTTTTAATATTATATTTTTTACTTGTTAATTGCTGGGGAATAGCTTCTTTGACATTAAATGGTCTTACAAAAATGGCATTTTCATTGTGAACTTCACCAACAACATCAATCCAAAAAATGGTATCCCTAATAATAGTTAATTCCTTGAAAGCATTTTTTTTAGATCCAGTTTGCCTAACTTTTAACTTATCATTATTACTCATTTAAAAAAATATAAAGAAAGTAAATTAAAGTGCTAATATTTTTATAGCTAAACTCTTATCTAAAAACTTTTTTAACGTGGCAAACCATTTTTCACAACTTGCAAAAAAGTCAAGAACAAATGGAAGCTCAGAAAAAATTGCAAAAGAACAAGCAGGCAAGCCATCTCTAGATATTTATAAACTTGGTGATGATGTATTAAGACAAAATTCCAAAAGAATAACTAAGGTTGACGAATCGATTAGAAAACTTGCTAGAGAAATGCTTCAAAGCATGTACGCAGCTAAAGGAATCGGACTTGCAGCTCCTCAAATTGGTATTAACAAAGAGCTTCTTGTCATAGATGTAAATTTTGAAGATTCGGCAGCAGAACCTCTAATATTAATCAATCCAGAAATTACAGACTTTGGAACAACCCTTAATTCATACGAAGAAGGCTGCTTAAGTATACCTGGCGTATATTTGAATGTAGTAAGACCATCAACTATAAAATTAAAATTTAGAGATGAAATGGGGAGACCACGAAAAATGAAAGCAGATGGACTTCTGGCTAGGTGTATTCAACACGAAATGGATCACTTAAACGGAATATTATTTGTTGATAGAGTTACATCAAAAGATGATTTGAACAAAGAACTTATAAAGGAAGGGTTCAACGAAAAAGACGTAATTTCTATTAATTAATCTAATGACTAAAACTACAATATTTCAAAAAATAATTAATGAAGAAATACCCTGCGATAAGCTTTATGAAGATGATTTTTGTATTGCGTTTAATGATATCCACGCGCAAGCGCCAGTGCATTTTTTAGTGATCCCAAAAAAGCCAATTATTAGTTTATTAGATTGTATTGAAGAAGATGCAAATTTATTAGGGCATTTACTTTTTGTTGGTAGCAAAATAGCTAAATCAAAAAATTTAACTAATTGGAGAACAGTAATTAATACTGGAGCAGAATCGGGACAAACAGTTTTTCATTTACATATTCATTTTTTATCTGGAAGAAAAATGATTTGGCCCCCAGGTTAAAACTCTCGAAAGAAATGTTTATGGGTTATAAATAAAGAAAAAACACAATGAATACACCAGATTCCTTAAATAAAGAATCCAAAAATTTATTCAATTTAATATCAAAAAATTGGGAAGAGCTAGACGATTCACTCAAAACTAAGTTAATAAAAATTTGGAGAGTTTTAACTTATAAATGGCAATTACAAATTTTATTTAATCTACCTTTTCTTTTATGGTGGGTATTAGACAAATCTTTTCCAATAGTTCATAAATTTGATACAACAATCTTGAATTACTTAAATTTACCTGACTGGGCACTTTCATTTATTGGCTTTGGTCAATAGACTGCTAAAAGTTATAATTTTCCTTATAAACTTGTCGAGTAATGAATAAAACAGTTAATAATAAATCCAAAATACTGTACCAATTACAAAAATTAAGGAAGCTTTCTCAGCCATTTTTTCTTCCTATAGATCAATGTAATGGATTTCAATTCATATGGCTTTTGATTTCTCTTTTATTTTGTGTTGGTGGAGTAGTACTTGTTGGTCTTACAGGAATAATCAGTTTTTTTGAAAGCATTCAACCAATTTTTCTTGAAAAGTATTTCGGCGGTGTAGTTAGTACTGTTAATTCAATTTGGGCTGGTAACTGGGGATTGCTTTTCTCTGCCTTATTTCTAATTGGATCAGCCAGCTTTTTCAGCTTAAGACGTCAATTAAAAAACCGTAGATGGCTACATTGGTTATTCCTTGCGATCATTGTATTAATGCTTTTAGCTGTAAACGGAATAAATGCAGGTATTGGATTTATAGCAAGAGATTTGACAAATGCTTTGGTAGAAAGACAAGAAGATGGATTTTATAGGATATTGGGGATTTACGCTTGTTGTTTCGCTGTGGCTCTACCAATACGTGTTTCCCAAATATTTTTTACATATAAATTAGGAATAATTTGGAGAGAATGGCTTTCAAAAAGTTTAGTCAAAGATTATATGACTAATAAAGCTTATTACCAATTAAATCCTAATGACGAAGAACAAACAGATGTAGACAATCCTGATCAGAGAATTACAGATGATACCAGAGCTTTTACTGGCCAAAGTCTCTCTTTCACATTAGGTATTTTTGATGCCCTACTAACATTTTCACTTAATATTCTTATTTTATGGAGTATTAGTAAAACACTTACTTTTTCTTTATTTGGTTACGCTGCATTTGCAACTTCTATCCTTTTAATTGCTGGAAAAAATCTTGTAAAGATTGACTTTGATCAACTCAGATACGAAGCAGATTTTCGATATGGCTTAGTACACATTAGAGATAATGCTGAATCAATAGCCTTTTACTCTGGGGAGAATCCTGAGCGAAGTGAAACTGAAAGGCGCTTGGGAGAAGTAGTGAGAAACTTTAATTTACTAATTATTTGGAGAGTAATAATTGATGTCATGAGAAGGTCCATTAATTATGCAGGAAATTTCTTCCCATATTTAATAATGGCAATCCCTTACTTTAAAGGTGATATTGATTATGGGCGTTTTATTCAGGCAAGCTTTGCATTCGGAATGGTAGAAGGTTCGTTATTTTTTATTGTTAATCAAATAGAAGAACTCGCAAAATTTACTGCTGGTATTGGAAGATTAGAAGGATTCCAATCAAAAGTCGAATCTATTAGTCAAACAAACCCTAAAAGCAATCAAAACGTTATTTCAAATTACCCTTCAATTATTATTAATAATGCTGACCTTTGCCCACCAGGATCAAATAAAACAATAATTAAAAATTTAAATTTGAGCATCGACAATAATCAATCACTCTTAGTTGTAGGACCATCTGGATGTGGCAAAACATCATTATTGAGAATGATTAGTGGTTTATGGGAACCTGATCAAGGAGTAATAAAAAAACCAAATATTGGGGAATTATTATTCATACCTCAAAAACCTTACATGTTGCTCGGTTCTTTAAGAGAACAATTATGTTATCCAACAGAAGTCAAAAAATTTAGTGATGAACATCTTACTTCTGTACTTCACGAAGTAAATTTAAAAACCTTAGTAGATCGTTATCCTAATCTTGATATAAAACAAGATTGGCCTAGAATTCTTTCTTTAGGGGAGCAGCAAAGATTAGCGTTTGCAAGACTCTTACTAAATTCTCCAAGATTTGCAGTACTTGATGAGGCGACAAGTGCTTTGGATATTGACACTGAAAAAAAACTATATAGTTTACTCAAGGAACGAGAACTTTCTCTTATTAGTGTTGGACATAGACCTAGCCTTAAAGATTTTCATGAAAATATTTTAGAATTAAATGGACAAGGAGACTGGAAATTATTGACTTCTGATAAGTATAATTTTAAGGATTAGCAAAAACAATGAATTCTAAAAAAGAGCAAACTAACTCAGAAGTCACTAATTTAGATGATAAAAGTTTTATAGAACAGCAGAAAGATCCAAATTACATCAATGAACAAACTAAAAACAATAAATTAGATGAAAAATCAATTGAAATTGAAGATGAATATAAATTCGGGTGGAGTAGTTATTCTGAAATAACTAATGGAAGATTTGCGATGATTGGATTCTTAGCAATAATAATAATTGAATTATTTAGTGGACATTCGTTTTTGGAATGGGCAGGAATCTTATAATTAATCATCAAATCTAGAGCTATTATCTCTGGGTTTCTTTTTAGTTGATCCAACATTATATCTACCATTTTGATTTTTTGAACTTGATCTAGCTGATGAACTTACTCTACGAGTCTCACGAGTTTTTTTTACTTGATTAGTATCTTTAAATGAAGCATCTTCTACTTGAGCTGTAGATGTTTGCTGCCTGATAGGAGATCTTGTTGGTTTCTTTCTTGAGGTAGAAGAATCATCAGACGAAGTAATATTATCTTGTCTAGAAACTGTTCTATTAATTCTAGGTCTTGATCCTGTTTTAACTTCATTGCGTGATAAGTTACGTCTCTGACCAAAGTTGTTCCCTTCTGATTGATTATTTTTATTTTCAAGAGTCTGTCTTCTTCTTCTCCTTATAGGTTCCTCATTTTCAAACTGATCTACTGCTCTTGTAGATGGCCTGCTTCTGCTTGCTGCTGCAGAAGGTATTGCCCTTGAAACATTCCTCCTCCGAGATCTCTCCTCCATATATTCTTCTTCAAAATCATCTTCTTGTGGTTTAAATCTTCTTGATGGTCTTTCAGCCTCTTCAAACCTATCATACTCATCATTAAATCGACCTCTAGAATTTCTGGACAAATCAGAAATAGGATCATCATCAAAATAAGATGACCTTCTAGCTTGATCAGTAGCAACTCCTCTCAATCGCACACTTTCATATGCGAAAAAAACTGTGGTTCCTGCTAACAAAAACTGACCAAACTGGAGGATGGGATCTAACCTCCAGCCTTGAAAAAATAATATTCCCCCGCACAAAAGTCCTATAGCTGCAAAGAAGACATCATAATCTCTTGCTAATGCAGGTTTAAAGGACCTCAAGAAATAAAGCCCTCCCCCACATACCGCGAGGACAATACCAACAATACTGGCCCAGTTGAGACTAGCATTGACCACATTCTTTCTCCAAAAATTTATTTTTTAAAGGATCACTTAAATCCCTCTATATATAGTGTACTTAAAACTTCTACAAAAACTAGCGTCTTCCAGTAGAAGTACGATCGAGGGAATCTTTCTGACTAACAAAAATCAAAAAGGCAGAGGCTGGAATAACGATAAGTAAAGCAGCAGCAATAAAACTTCCTATCATTCCAACTGCGGAATTATTTGCAACTTCAGCAGAAAAATCTGCGGCTAGTAATAAATTTGAGATTTGAAACACTTTTTAAATATAAAATTCTCAATTTATAATACGAATTAAATACGTTTCTATGGGTTATTTATTAAGATGAATTAAATAATTGTGATTTCCTTGTCTGTAAAAGCTCTTCAAATTTTAGATGTTATTTTAGGAATTTCTCTTTCATATCTAACTATAGTTTTTCTAATAAGGTTAATTCTTACTTGGTACCCAAAAATTGATTTAAATAAAGGTTTATGGTTATTTATTGCAATACCATCAAGTTCTATTCTTAATTTAACAAGAAAATTAATTCCTCCTATTGGAGGAGTTGATGTTGGCCCTGTAATTTGGATTGGAGTTATAAGCTTTTTAAGAGAGATTTTAGTCGGTCAGCAAGGTCTTATAAAACTTGCATTGCATACACATATTGCATAAAAATTATCTTACGTTTACTCAGTAATCTGGCAATAATTCTTCTTCTACATATTTAGTGTGTATCTTACCTTCCTTAAATTTAGATTTATTTAGTAATGTTAGATGAAAGTTAATTGTTGTAGGAATACCAGTTACTGCGCATTCATTTAAAGCCCTATTCATACGTTTAATTGCAGTATTACGATCTTTCCCCCAGACTATTAATTTACCAATCAATGAGTCATAGAAAGGAGGTATTTCATAGCCTGTATAAACATGACTATCCACCCTTACACCAGGACCACCAGGAGGAAGCCACCCAGTTATTTTTCCAGGTGATGGTCGGAAATTATGAGAAGGATCTTCAGCATTGATTCTACATTCAATGGCATGTCCGTTTAAATGGATATCATCCTGATTAAATTCCAAGTTTGCGCCGCTTGCGATTTTAATTTGCTCAGCTATTAAATCAACACCCGTAACCATTTCAGTAACAGGATGTTCAACTTGAATCCTAGTATTCATTTCCATAAAATAAAAATTATCATCATCAACTAAAAATTCAACTGTCCCAGCTCCTTCGTAGCCAATACTTTTCGCAGCAGCAATAGCTGCGTTCCCCATTTTTTTTCTAAGCTTAGTATTAATTGCGGGACTAGGAGACTCTTCTAGTAACTTCTGATGTCTTCTTTGAACTGAACAATCTCGCTCTCCAAGATGAACAACATTACCCGATCTATCCGCCAAAATTTGAATCTCTACATGTCTTGGCTTCTTTATAAATTTCTCCATATATAAACCATCATTTCCAAAAGCTGCTTCAGCTTCGCCTTGAGCTGCTTTAAACATTTTTTCGAGATTATCGGAGTTTTCAACCAACCTCATACCTCTTCCACCTCCTCCAGCAGTCGCTTTAATAATTACCGGATAGCCAATATCATCTGCCAATTTATAAGCTTCATCAACATTTGATAACAATCCTTTACTACCAGGTACTGTTGGAACTCCAACTGCTTCCATAGTTTCTTTAGCTGTAGATTTATCTCCCATAGATCTAATAGCTTTGGGAGATGGCCCAATAAAAATAATGCCGTGATCTTTACACATCTCAGCAAATTTATCGTTTTCAGCAAGAAACCCATAACCAGGATGAATAGCATCAACTCCTCTCGATGTAGCAGCAGCAAGGATATTTGGAATATTTAAATAACTCTTATTACTTAACGAATCTCCAACACAAACCGCTTCATCAGCAAGCTGAACATGCAATGCCTTTTTATCTACAGTGCTAAAAACTGCAACGGTTGCAATACCTAGTTCTCTACAACTTCTGACAATTCGTAAAGCTATTTCTCCACGATTAGCAATTAAAACTTTTTCAACCATTATGAAAATTAAATTGAAGAAATGAAAATGACTTAAAATAAAAAATTATTTGCCAAAGTATTTAACAAAATTTTTTTTGTGATCAGAGGACATTTTTTACAATACAACCTAGAACGTTATATATGTATAAATATTTGTTTTATGCAATAGAAAAATTATTCATTATATTCATAAATACTCTCTAGAACTACATTCTTATTTCAGCCAATATTGTATGATATTTCTAAGGTTTAGGTACTATTTGGTACTTGAAAACCATGTGCGGACGTGGCGGAATTGGTAGACGCGCACGTCTAAGGAGCGTGTGGCTTCGGCCTTGCGAGTTCAAGTCTCGCCGTCCGCATTTACCGTATTCTGTTTTAACTGCAATGAAAAAAAAATCAGTTGCAGTAGTGATAATTTCCAATGGGCCTGGTGAATTAACTACATGGGTAAATCCCGTAGTGGATCAGCTTAACAAAATAAATAAATCACTATGTAATAACAATAAACTCGACTTCACTCTTAGGCTAGTCCTGGTTCCTTGCCCAAATGCCACAGGTAAAGAATTTTTAGTTGCAAATTCATGGAATAAATTCGAATTAATTACAAAATCCAAAAGTTTTTGGAAATTATTAATAAAGCCACATTCTTTTGCAGATTGGCCCAAAAAAGGGGTGGTTATTTTCCTTGGTGGGGATCAATTTTGGAGCATTTTATTGGCTAAAAGATTAGGCTATTTAAATATCACATATGCTGAATGGATTACGCGATGGCCTCAATGGACCAACGAAATTGCAGCTATGAATATAAAAGTTAAAAATTTGATACCTAAAAGATATAGATATAAATGTAAAGTCATTGGCGATTTAATGGCAGATATCAAACTTAATAATGAAACTTCATTAAGAAACAAAGAGACACAATTCATTGCATTATTGCCTGGTTCTAAAAAAGCAAAGCTTTCTGTTGGAATACCTTTCTTCTTAGAAGTTGCAGATAATATTGCTGAAGAAAATCAAAATATAAATTTTATAATTCCCATGGCCCCAACTACTGATAAAAGTGAATATCTATTTTTTCAAAGCAACAAAAATCCAATTGCTAGAAATTACTCATCAAGAATCAAAACAATTAAAAACTCCAAAGACTCTTGTTTTGATTATGTAATTGAAACATCAAAAAATACAAAAATTCATCTAATCAAGAAACATCCTTGCTATGAAATTTTAAAAGAATGTGATCTTGCAATCACAACTGTAGGAGCAAATACTGCAGAATTAGCAGCAATTAATCTTCCAATGTTAGTTGTTTTACCCACTCAACATTTAAATATGATGAATGCTTGGGATGGTATTTTTGGAGTAATTGGGAAAATTTCCTTCATTAATAGATTCCTAGTATTTATAATAAATTATTTTTATTTGAAAAAAAAGAAGTTTTTTGCTTGGCCAAATATTAAAGCTAAAAAAATGATTATCCCTGAAAGGATAGGTAATATTTCGCCTAAAAAAATTGCAAAAGAAATATTATTTCTTATTAAAGATAGAGATCAATTAAAAAAAATTAGGGAAAATCTACACAAAGAAAGAGGGGATAGAGGTGCTGTAGAAAAACTTGCTTATATAATTATTAATTCAATAAAAAAACTTTAAAAATTACCAAGGATCATCAATTTCAAACTTTTCTGATTTTTTATTCTCTTGAACTAAATTTTGTTCATCTAGTGGTTCGATATCTAAAGTTTCAGTTGCATTTTGAATTGGTCTATTCGAAGCTAAATTAGGCGTTGACTGTTTCTTTTGCTTAAAATCAATATTGTTTTTTTCATCTATTTGATTAACACTATTTTGATTCTCGATCTGATCAGAATAATCATTATCCATATATAGCTTTTTTCTGTTATTTGATTCCTCTGAAGAACCATTTATTTCAACGTATTCAAGGTCATCTTCATAATCTTCTTCATAATCTTCCTGTTCAAAAACTTCTTCATATTCCTCGACCAAATTGTTTTGCTGTTCTGATTCCGAACCTGAAAGTAACTGATTCTCAACAGGTACAAGATTTGCTGAGTATCCATTTACTTCACCTTCATTCCATGAAGAACCCCCTACCCCAAGTTTCTCAAGTAGACCACTACTAAGTTGCTTCAATTTCTCTTCAGCGCCTTCATAAACAATAATCCTATCGGTACCACTACTTACAATTTCCTCAACAGGAATTTCCCAAGTACTTAAAACTCCCTCACCTAAAAGCGGAACACCCACAGCACCCATAACAAGAGAAATCAAATCCCCAGTCTCAATATCAAAAGAAAAGCCAAGAACTCTTCCTAAAAGTTGTCCAGATTCTGTAATCACCTGACAATTAATTACCTTCCCATATCTTTCTGGAGAAAAACTTTCACTCAAAGAATCTAGAGAGTCAACTAATATGACATCTCCAACTTGCTTTATACTTTCTAGAGGCATCCATTTTGGCAACCCTGGCAAAAATCTTGTAAGTGGATTATCTCTTAATCCCAAAGCGACCACCTCTCTTCTGTCGATATCAACAACAACTTCACCAACCACTCCTAGTCGCCTCCCAGTATCAGTGGTTATAACTTGCGTTCCCATCAATTCTGACCTTAACCATAACCGTTCGCTAGGAACTGAGTTAGGAAGATTCTTATTAGCAGATGTGTTAGACAAACTCATAAAACCTTTTTAGCATTCTGACGTATAAATTTAAAAAAGTGCGTTTATGCAGCATTTGGTAACCCAAGAACTTGAGTATTAGCACCTCTTGCTTGCGCAACACCAATTGTTCGTTCAGACGCACTAATCATAGGCCTTCTATGACTTACGACTATAAATTGAGCATTTGATGACTGATTAGATATTAATTTTGACAATCTTTCAACATTTATACCATCTAAGAAACTATCAACCTCATCAAGTGCATAAAAAGGTGAAGGTTTATACTTTTGCAAAGCAAATAAAAAACTTAAAGCAGTTAATGATTTTTCACCACCGGACATGGAGGCTAATCTTCTGACATTTTTTCCTTTAGGATGAGCCACTAAAGTTAATCCGCCTTCTAAAGGAGAATTAGGATTTTCAAGTTGAAGAAATCCATCTCCATCAGATAAATTTGCAAAAATTTCTCTAAAATGTTTATCAACTTCTGTAAATGCCTGCATAAAAGCCTCTTGACGCATCGTAGATACAGTTTCTATTCTCAGCAATAATTCAGATCTTTCATTAGATAGAATTTCTAATTTTTCTCGCAAACCATTTAATCTCTCAATTAATTCTTCTAATTCATCAAGAGCCAACATATTAACAGGTTCTAAGCTTTGTAGTTTTGCATTTATGATCGAGATTTCTGATTGCAAAGATTCAAGATTCTTTCCGTCATATTCTCCAAACTGCGGGCAAGGATTAGGTAAATCTTTTTTATAATTTTCTAATTTTATTTTCTCGCTCCTCATCTCTTCTTTAAGAGAAGACATATCCCTTTCAAGATATTCGAGCTTCAACAGATAGTTATTATATTCTTGCCTTTTATTTGAAATCGAAGAGTTTAATTCATCTCTTTTCCTTCTCAATAAACCTAAATCCTTCTCTAGAGAATTTTTTTGATTATCGAGATCTAAAAGCTCTTTTTTAAATTCATTTCTTTTTTCTATCCATTCACTATGAGCAACTGCGAGTTGTTTAATAGATTCCTGCAAGTTTTTTTCTTGCAATAAAGTTATTTTTAATGAATTATTAATACGCTCTTTATTTAAAGCAAATTGATTCTTTCTATTTAGTAATGAATCTCTCTCCTTAATAAGTAATTCAAGTTTTTTATCAAGATTATTAAAATCATTATTAAAAGCTATTAATGATGATTTTTGATTTTTTTCATAATTAGCCTTTTGAATGGTTTGTAATTGATCAAACTGATCATAATAAGGCTTTAATTCATTTTTTAAATGATCTAACTCTTTAACTAATAAATTATTAGCTGTTTCAAGTTTATTTAATCTCGATTTATACTCCTGAATTCTTTGCGAAACAGCCGTTAGGGAATCTTGATTCACTTCAATTTCTTTATTAAATGCGGCACAATCCTCAATTATTTGACTGCGATTAGAGTTTAATTTACTAAGTCTATTATTTTTTATTATCAAATCATTGTTTGACTCTTTTAAAGCTTCTTCGATAACTAATAATCTTTCTTTTATGGGGCTGGAATCATCAATATCATCATTACTTCCAAACCTGTAAGCCAAATCTTTATTTAACTTACTACCACCTGTAATAGCACCACTTGCTTCTAATAATTCACCTCCTAAGGTAACCAACCTATTTTTCTGAGTAGATAACCTCGCTGAAGATAAGTCTGAAAAAACCAAAGTGTCTCCAAAAACATATCGAAAAACATCTGAATAAACTTCATCAAAGTTAATTAGATTAATAGCTTTATCTATAAATCCATTCTCCCTATTATTTTCAAATCTTGAAATTGCATAACTCTTTTTATGACTTTTAATTCTATTTAAAGGTAAGAAAGTTAATCTACCCGCTTTCTTCTTTTTAAGGATATCAATTGCTTTAGCGGCAATATGATCATTGTCAACAACAATTTGTCCTAATCTATTTCCAGCAGCAATTTCTAATGCATATCTATTTTTCTCACTGACCTCTCCAAGTTGAGCTACATAACCATGTATCCCCTCTAACCCTGCTTCTAAGAGAATTCTAAGAGCATATGAACCTCTAGATTCGTTTAAAGCTTCCTTTCTACTTTCAAATCTAGATAAATCCTTTTCAAGCCTTAATTGCTCGTTGTTTAGCCTTGATTTAGTTTTAATTAATAAATCAATTTCCTTTTTTAAAAAATTAATTTCTGAGCTATTATTTACTAAGTTTTTATTTTGTGTATCAGATATCTCTTTTTTTGTTTGATTGCCCTCAAAAAGTTTCTGCTTTTCTAAGTCTAAGGCGTCAATCTGAGACAATATCTCATCTTTTTGAATATTATTTTGAATAGTTTCTTCTTCAACTTTCCTTTTTTTTATTTCCAAAGGATTAATTTGATTTTTTATACTTTCAAGCTCAACATTTAATTTAATACTTTGTTTTGAGAATTCTCCAGATTCTCCAGCCGCATCAGAAAGTTTTTTTCTGGATAGTTTATGTTTTAAAGTGAGATCATCAATTTGCAAGTTCAACTGATTTAAAAAATTATCATCAAAATTCTCTTGTTTCATTTTTTCTGACTCGATATTCCTCTTAGAAATTGCAATTTGATCTCTCTGCTTTTGTAATTTAATACCTTCTTCTTTATTCAAACTCGATACCCTTTCCAGTTCTCTCAAGCTAGAATTAATACTTCCAATATCTGAATTCACTTTTATCAAAGTATCCTCTCCTTTCTCTTTAAGTTCTTCAACCAATATTTTCAAAGCATCTTCTAGAACTGATATTTCTTTATTAATAGATTGCTTTTGTTCATTAAATAATATTTTATTTTTTTTAATTTCAGTTTCTTTTTTTTCTATAGATTCAACATGCTTAACTTGTTTTTCAAAAATAAGAACTTTCTCTAACTCCATTAGAGTAAGAAGTTTTGCTTTTAACTCTTTATATTGCTTTGCTTTTTCACATTCTTTTTCAAGCTTATTTTTACTAGATTGCAATTCATTTTCTAAAATCTCACATCTTTCTTGTCTTTCGAAAACGTCATTTAATTTTGCATTAGTTTGTTCTATTCTTGTATCAAAAAGTGCTACTCCTGCTAATTCGTCAATAAGATTTCTCCTCTCTTTATTATTCATTGATACTATTCTTGTTACATCACCCTGCATAACAACATTGCTACCCTCAGGATCAACACTAATATCCCTTAATATTCTCTGTATTTGTTGCAAGGTACATTGTTTTCCATCAGAAGTATAAGTCGAAGCATAAGAACCACCTGGCATAAGCCTTAATTTTCTAGAAACTACCCATTCTTTTTGACCTTTGTTAAGGGAAATTTCTTCATCTTCTAGTTCCAAAGGCGGAAGATCTTCTCTGGGAGACCAATCTTTAATATTAAATTTTACTAATACAGATGTTTCTGACGACTTACCCTCTTTAACTTTGGAGTTATTTATTAGATCTGGTAATCTTTCAGCCCTCATTCCCCTACTATTTGCTAGGCCTAAACAGAATAAAATTCCATCTAAAATATTACTTTTTCCAGAACCATTAGGACCCGTAACCACTGTAAAACCATCTTCAAGAGGAATTTTTACATTTCCCCCAAAAGATTTAAAATTTTCAAACTCGACCTGATTGATATGTACCAATCTCAAGTCTCAATAACTAAATAAGAATAACTAATTTGCAAAAATTCTCAATAGAAATATTACGTTTATTTATAAAAAAATATTAATAATTTTTGCTCAATCTACAAGAATTAGCTGAAATTTCAAACAAACCATAAAGAAGTTCGCCATCCAAAATGAATCGATAATATTCAGAGTCCAATTTATCAGAAACGTTTTTAAATATTCCATGATCAATTCTTTTTACAAAACCTCTATTATCCGAAAGTTCATGTTCTATCCTGGAAAGCCATACAAGTCTATGATTTGCCTGCTTAGAAATTTCTATAGAAGATTGATTTAATAAAGGTAGTTTTAACAATTTCCAAGTTAAACAATCTATTCCATTTTCAACGAGAAAATCATAATGAATATCTATAGAGTTAGCAGAATAAACTTTATGTTCAAGCAAAACCCATTTATTCATTATTTAGTAGATAAATAAATCGAATCTATTTTCAAAACAAAGTTGAGATAAAGATATATTTTCTTAGAGATGGTCCCTGTTATTTAATTACTTGCATCAGGAACAAATCTTAAAGCAATGAATAGCAAACTTCCAGCTCCAGCGATAGCTGCAGCTACTAATCCAAAATCTGTAGGGATTGTGCGAGATGCAAAAATTAATGATGCAAATGTAATATCCATGATGAAATTTAAGCTCATTTAATAAATTCAGTAATAGCTTAACAAAACCTTCTTGCAGAACAGAGTAGATAAATAAAATGTAAATAAACTTTTATATGTTTTGATTCTATATAAATCGCACAATTCTTTAGATAAGGGTTCCAAATTAAGAAAAATGGGTCTAATCTTAAAATAAATAATTTTAAATAATGGAGACTTACCATCCTCCCAAAGCAGTAGAAGAAAAAGAAGATAACTCTGATCTTCCTGAAAAAGAAGTTATCTCGGAAAAATGGTTACGTGAAAAAATTGACAGTTTAATACCTTTAATCAAAGAGAAATGGCCTAACATTGCACAACAAACCCTTGAAGCCACAAAAGGGAGTATTGATGATTTAGTTGAAGTAATAGCAAGCCATAGTGGAACCTCAGCAATTGGAATAAAAAGCCAACTATTTGAAATTATTGATTCAATAAAAGAAAAAAATTGGGAAATATCAGAATCAATTGAGCCTATCGAAAGTCAATTAGAAGAATTATTAGAAGAACTTAATAATACACTTAGACCAAAAATAGAAAGTCCAATAAGAAAAAAACCACTATTATCCATTGCTATTGCGGCTGGTATTGGTTTACTCATAGGAACTCTCCTAAACAGTGGCAGAAAATAATATGGAAAAACCAAAAAATAAAAACTTTGCAAATACCGCCTCCAGAATTTCAGCGATCGCAAGTTCAGTGATGGATTTGCATGTCAGAATAGCTCTTCAAGAAGTAGATAGAGAAAAAAGAAGATTAATTAGTGGTGGAATATTTTTGGCCATTGGCAGCACATTATTATTATTAGTACTAATTTGCATCCATATTATTTTGTTTCTTTTTCTAACAAAATATAATAACTGGAATATTGAATATAATTTATTACTCATAATATTTATCGATTTATTTCTTGCAGGTTTAAGTTTAAAACTTGGAGGAAAATTAGCCAAAGGACCTTACCTTCCTCAAACATTAGAGGGTTTAGGCAAGACAACAAAGGCCGTTTTAGGCAAAAAATAAATTACCTTATTACATACTTTATCCATCTACAATCTATTCCCCCATTACTAACTGGAATTTTCAACGAAGATTTCATTTTTAAATATTTTGTTAGTTTTGGATTTCCACTTAGCAGCCAAAATTCCCAACCTGAAAAATTATTCTTTAGATAAATTCCCATTTGTTCATATAAACAAATCAATTCATTTTCATCGCCTAATTTTTTGCCGTATGGAGGATTACATATAATGACCCCAGGTGTACAATTTAATTGGAGTTCTAAAAAATCACTATTAATAAGTTCAATATAATTTTCGAGTCCAGATAAGGATATGTTTACTTTCGCCTGGTCAAAGACCTTTTTATTAATTTCACAGCCTTTTATTAGTGGTAATTTTTCATAATTTATAATTTTATTTTTTGCCTTATTTTTTTCGTTAAGATAAATATCCCCCCTAAAGTCCAACCAATTCTCAAAAAGATATATTTGATCAATATTTATGGGGACTTCAAGAAATTGATTAACTGCCTCAATTAAAAAAGTTCCTGAGCCGCACATGAAATCAATTAAAGGTACTTTGCCATTCCATTGAGTCATATTTATCAATCCAGAAGCTAAATTTTCTTTTAATGGGGCATTTCCAACTGCAGGTCTATAACCTCTTTTATGTAAACTTTCCACACTGCTTTGAAGACTGATAGTTGCTTTATTATCATTTAAATGAAGATGAATTATAAGATCAGGATTATCTAAAGAAATATTTGATCTTTTATTCCAAACTTCCTTTTGCAAATCAGTTATAGAATTTTTTACTTCAAGAGCAGTGAAATGTGAATGATTTAAGGAAGATGTTCTCCCAGTTACTTGAACATTAAATGTTTTTTCATAGTGCAACCAATTTAACCAATCAAAGGAACCTCTAACCCCCTCATATAAAGATTGCTTGTCATAGCAATTAAAACTTGCAATTTCTCTATAAAAGCGAAAAGCTAATCTGGAATAAAAATGAACTCTATAAAAAGTTTCAAAATCACATTCAAAATTAATAAATCTTTTATAAGTACTAATATTAAAGCCACCTAAATTTGAAATTTCTTTAGCTAAATATTTCTCTAGTCCCTCTGGAGCTGATGCCACTACATTCATATACGATAAAAACTTAAAAAAACTATTCAATACTCATTTTGCCTGTCAGAATATAAATGTCCAATTGGACTAGGTGATCTCAACCGATGTTTCGGACAGCGGTTCGATTCCGCTCAACTCCACTATTTGGGGTTGTAATGGTTTCGACGGGGCATAAGGAAGGTGACTGAAGCCGGCTCGGTTAGAGCAAAAACACAAACGCTAACAAAATCGTTAGTTTCTCCCGTCAAACAGCACCAGTTGCTGCTTGATCCTTAAGGAGATGGGGTCATATCAGCCTTATCAACCAAATGATACAAGGAGTCTGGAAGGACTCCACTTTTTTAGATAACTAAAAAGTTGTAGTAGATAATTTATTAGTTTGTAAATATTGCTGCAATTGTTTGTATTAAAAAGAATTTTTTTCATTTAATAAGTATAAATACTGAGAAGATAAGTTTTAAATTAATTTATCTTATTAAAAACTCCAATCATGCAAAATGGAACATAATAAAAAACTAAATGAATTGATAACAAATCTCAAACCTAAAGTTATTAGATTCACTGGTGAAAAATTTCCCACTGAACTATGGAATAGAAGTTGTGAAATAAAAAAAAATAAGAAGATATCTACCTAAAATTTAATTAAATACTAGAAAAAGGATTTTTAGGCATTTTTTTTAAACAATTTTTTGAAGCTTCCTGAAGTACTTTAAATTCATTACTATTTAAATTCCAATTGAATACATTAGATACATCTATAACTTGAGATTTTTTTCGCATTCCCACTAGCGGAATAGTTCCTTGATAACAACACCAATTAATTGCAACTTGCGCTTGGGAAACTGATCTTTGATTCGCAATTCTTTTTAAACACCTCCGCAATTCAAATGTTGGTTTTTTATAGTTTTCAAATAAAGCATTACGAATAAAACTTTTTTCTTTATTTTCCTCTTTATCTGGATCAATACAAAGTATTCCAAAGGATAAAGGACTATAAGCAAAGAAATCAATATTATTTTCTTCGCAAATTTTTTTTACCTGATATTGTTTTCCTAAATCAGGAGCAAGCAAAGAAAATTGTATCTGAACACTTTTTAGGTTCTGATCTCTTTTTGCCAAGAAATTAATTAATGTTGTTAATCTTTTGGGCCCTATATTTGATAAGCCGATTTGAAAATCAAAGCCTTGATCTTTTAAATCGCAAAGATTTTTTAACAGCCCCAATTCCTGCCAAGGATTGTATTTTGCAGTTGACCAATGTAATTGCACTATATCTAATTTGTTATTCAGTCTTTCTAAACTTTTCAAAAAAGGTTTATTAAAACCTCTGTCACCGATTCTCCAAGGATAAGGTGCAAGTTTGGTTGCTACTTGAAACTTTTTTTTCTTTTTTGAAGAAGTATTTAGTAAAAATTTGCCTATTAATAATTCACTTCTACCCTGAAGATTCCCAGTACCGTAAGAATCTGCAGTATCAATTAGATCAAAACCTCTTCGTAACGCTTCATTATATGTCTCACATAAATCTTCGTCATTTGTAGATTGGTAATTCCAAAAAAACTTATTGCCCCAAGACCAAGTCCCTAATCCAATTCTTTTCTTCACTAGCCTATTTAAATAAGTAACTTTATAAGGTTATCTAAAAATATTAACCTCTTTAAAATATTTCAAAAAATAAGTTTTAAAGCATTAAAAATTAATTTCTCTTGACATTAAGAAATTATTCTCCAAAGTAAGAGAAATAAAAATAAAAAATTGTTTATTACCGTTTGCGGACAAAAAGGGGGAGTAGCCAAGACCTGCACAAGTATTCACCTTGCTAGTGTTTGGCATTCTGAAGGTAAAAAAGTTTGCATAGTCGATGCCGACAAGAATAGATCTGCATTAGCATATGCATCAAGAGGTAATCTACCATTTCCAGTTTTCCCGGTAAGTTCAGCTGCTAAAGCATCAAGATCATCAGAAATTGTAATCACTGATGGCCAGGCTAGCAGTGATCAAGAAGAACTTAAACACTTGGCGTATGGTTCAGATTTAGTTATCTTGCCTACAACTGCAAAAGCAAGATCAGTCGAATTAACTGTTGAACTAGCTAATTTATTAAGTAACTTAAAAGTTAACCATGCAGTAGTAATAGTAAAAGTTGATTTTAGACAGCATAAAGCAGCGCAACAAGCCAAAGCAGCTCTAGAAAATTTTGGTTTATATGTTTTTGATACATTTATACCTTTACTTTCAGCATTTGATAAAGCAGAAGCCTCAGGTAATGCTGTATTTGAAGCTGTAGACGATTTAGGTAGATCAGATCCTCGTCGAATGACGGGCTGGTCTGCTTATTGTTCAATTGCCTCACAAATTCCATGCCTGATTTCGAAGCCCTTATCCGTCACCAACAACTTAAACAACCAAAAACCAATCAGCGCTTAAAAGTAGTTGGTTCTCCCAATTTTGAAGAAGAAAAAAACGAAGAAACAATAATTAGACAATCTGGATTATTAGTTAATTTTTTTGGAGGTTTTATAGGTTCTGTAATTGGAACTTTATCAATACTGTTTCTTTATATAAATGAATATCTACCAATAGATTTACTAAAAGTTAAGTAGTATATTCGCTATTTATTTCGACATACTTTTTTGAAAGATCACATCCCCAAGCTGTGCCTTGCGATTCGCCAAAATTTAGATTAATCATAATTTTTACAATATCATCAACTAAATATCTACCTTTCATTCTGGATTTAATATAGTGTGTGACCTTTTGTGGATCATATTTATTTAACTTCCCTTTTTCCAAAATCTGAGCATTACCTATAAACAAATCAACGTCATTTAAATTAAATTTAACTCCAGAATTGCCTGCAGCAGCTATGATCCTTCCCCAATTCGGATCACAACCATGTATCGCAGTTTTTACCAAGGCAGAATTACAAATAGATTTAGCGAGCATAATTGCATCATCAGTATTTTTTGCTCCTTGAACCAAAACTTCTAATAAACAATTTGCTCCCTCTCCATCCCTTGCAATATTTTTTGCCAAGTTTTGACATACAATATCGATTCCTTTTTGAATAATTGGTAAAAACCTTTTTTCAATTTTCTCTCCTGCATTTATTCCAACGAAAGAATCATTTGTACTTGTCTCTCCATCAACTGATATTGCATTAAAAGATTTTTTAACTGCAATTGCAATCATTTTGTCCCATTCTTCTTTTTCAATCCCTGCATCACAGGTTAGAAAAGCAAGCATTGTAGCCATGTTGGGGTAAATCATTCCTGAACCTTTTGCAAAGCCTGCAATTTTTATTTTTCTACCTTGAATAATCGTCTCTATTAAGACTTTTTTCAAAGTCAAATCTGTAGTTAAAATTGCCTCTGCTGCATTTAGAAAATTATTACCCTTTAAATCATTAACTAAATTCGGTAAATTTTTTACTAAATCGTTTATTCGTATTGGAACACCAATTACACCAGTTGAGCACATTAAAACTTCTTCTTCTTTTATTCCTAAAAATTCCGCAATCTTTCCTGTAGCAATTTGAAAATGTTTAATTCCAAGATTTCCTGTACATGCATTTGCTTGACCAGAATTAATTAGTATTGCTCTTACAAAACCTGAATTTTTTTTAATTCTTTCCTCACAAATATCAACACAAGCAGCGCGAACTATTGATTGGGTAAACATCCCACTAAAAATACTTCCTTCTGGGGCAAGTATTAGCGCTAAATCTTTTTTATTAGAAGCTTTTAATCCAGCAGATATTCCCGCAAAAAGGAACCCCTTGGGTGTTACCTTACTGTCATCAATTAAAGACCAATTGTAATCTAACTGACTCAAACTTTTTAGTATTTTTATTCATACTAACTACTCTTTAATACGAAAGAAATAAGTAATTAGATTATTATTAATTATATGGATATTCTTGAAAAATCAAAAAACAACCTCAGAAGAATTGGTTTAACAGGAGGTATTGCCAGTGGGAAGACAACCATAACTAATTACATTAGAAAACATAAAAAAATTCCAATAATAGATGCAGATAATTTATCAAGAGAATTAATCAAACCAAACACATATGGATATAAGAAAATTCTAGATTATTTTGGAAAGAAAATTATTGATCATAAGAACAATTCAGAAAAGGCAATAAACAGAAAACTTTTAAGGAACATTATTTTTAAAAATTCAGAAAGTAAAGAATGGATTGAAAAACTTCTTCACCCATTAATTAAAGAAAAAATGATAGAAGAATGCAGCCAATACAAAAATAATCAAACTATAGTGTTAGTCATTCCATTGTTATTTGAAGCAAAATTTGAAGATATTTGCACTGAAATATGGTTAGTTAAATGTCCGAAAGAAATACAAAAAAAAAGACTTATTGCAAGAGATAAAATTAGCGAAAAAGAAGCATATGAATCTATAAATCTTCAATTAAGTTTTGAAGAAAAAAGAAAATTTTCAGACGTTATTTTAGATAACTCAGATGATCAAAATAAATGGATCAAGACAATAAGAGAGCTTCTTTGAAGCTTTAGCTATTCAATTTTTCTGCAAGAAGTTTATTTGCAAGTTTAGGGTCAGCTTTACCTTTTGTTCTTTTCATTAATTGACCAACAAAAAAACCAAGCAGTTTAGTTTTACCATTTCTAAATGCTTGAACCTCATTTGGATGTTCATTTATAAGTTCGTCAATTATTGGTAAAATACTTGAAGAATCAGATATCATAGCCAACCCTTTTTCTTCAACTAATTTTTTCGGAGAAATATTTTTTTCAATTAATTCAGGTAAAATTTCTTTTGCAATTTTTCCACTGATAGTATTATTTGAAATCATGTTAATCATTTCAGCAAGATTTTCAGGACTAAGTTTTAAGTCACTAAAACTAAGTTTATTTGCTTTTAAATAACCCACAATATCGCTTGTTACCCAATTTGAAGCTAGTTTGGCCTCAGCCCCACTAGCTACTGTCTCTTCAAAAAAGTTTGCCATATTAATTTCATCAGAAATTACCCTTGCATCATATGCAGATAACCCAAATTTACTTACATATTTATTTCTTTTTTTTGAAGGTAATTCTGGAAGTTCTTTTAACCATATTTCTTTTTGGGCTTTTGTTATTTCAATTGGTCCTAAGTCAGGATCAGGAAAATATCTATAGTCACTGCTGCCTTCTTTCAATCTCATACTTTTTGTTAATTGCTTAGCTTCATCCCATAACCTTGTTTCTTGGAAAATTTTTCCTCCATTTTCATAAACTTCTATTTGTCTGGCTATTTCATAATCACAAGCCTTTTGAATTGCGGAAAATGAATTCATATTCTTTATTTCCACTTTGGTACCAAAAGGAGCATTAGGTCCTTTTCTAACTGAAATATTGACATCACAGCGCAATGAACCCTCTTGCATATTTCCGTCTGATACTCCTAGATATCTAACCGTTCTTCTAATCTCTGAAGCATATTCAGATGCTTCTTTACCTGATCTAATATCCGGTTTACTTACAATTTCGCAAAGTGCTATTCCAGCCCGATTATAAT
Organism: uncultured Prochlorococcus sp.; assembly: GCA_902519235.1. Lineage (GTDB taxonomy): Bacteria > Cyanobacteriota > Cyanobacteriia > PCC-6307 > Cyanobiaceae > Prochlorococcus_A. The sequence goes on along the minus strand of CABYJE010000001.1, from coordinate 219,069 downwards.
CGACTAAAGAATATTTAGAACCAGCTAATCTGTCACTACCTGAATGAACTAATTTTCCAGCGTCTTCTTCCATATGTAGCCGTTCTATTCCAATTTTTTTGATATAAGGTTCTTTGCCTGTTTCAATTATTTCAACCTCTAACCAGCCATTTTCAGCTAGTGGCTCATCAAATTGTGAAATTTGATAATTTTTAGGCAGATCAGGATAAAAATATTGTTTTCTATCAAATTTACAATGTTCTGCAACATTTAAATTTAATGCTAAAGAAGTTTTTACAGCATACTCAAGAACAGTCTCATTCAAAACTGGAAGAGTTCCTGGTAACCCACAGACTACAGGATCTATATGCGTATTAGGTGCATCACCAAAAGCAGTTGACGCAGATGTGAATATTTTACTTTTCGTATTAAGCTGAACATGAGTTTCCAAACCAATCACAGCTTCCCAAGATTCCAAATTGTTCATTATCAAAAGTCTCTTTATTAATATTATTGGATATAAAGGAAAAGAGGACCAAAACACAAATAAAAATATTAATTATTAAATGACACAAGAAACAAAAAATTCAATACTAATTATTGGCGGTGGACTTGTAGGTTTATCTATTGCTTATGAATTTTCTAGAAATAACTTCAAAGTTTTAGTTTTAAGCAAAAACAGAAATGAATCAGCTGGATTTGTTGCTGCAGGAATGTTAGCTACTCATGCCGAAGGACTCGAAGATGAATTACTAAAATTTGGCCAAGAAAGTCAAATTCTAATTCCAAAGTGGATAAAAAGTATTGAGCAAGATAGTAATATTAAATGTGGTTTAAAAAAATGTGGCATAGTAGTTCCTTTTAAAAATAAAAAAGATCTTGAAGAGTTTCCAACTTATCAATATGGAAAATATTTAAATCACAAAGATCTTCAAACAGAAATTAATGGAATGAATTCTATTTGGAAACATGGTTTACTTTTTGAACAAGATGGTCAAATAGATAACCGAAGAAGACTAATGCGCGCTCTTGAGAGAGCATGCTCTTTGCATGGAGTCGAATTTCAAGAAGGATCAGAAGTAGAAGATTTGACATTAGAAAAAAACAAAATTACTGGTGCTACAGTTTTATGTGCAACTGGAGAACTAAAAAAAATTCACTGCGAAAAAGCAATTATATGCAGTGGTGCTTGGAGTAAAAAAATTTTTAATAAGATTCCAGTCTTTCCTGTAAAAGGACAAATGTTATCAATACAAGGTCCAACAAATTTTTTGAAAAGAGTTATTTTTGGTCCAAAAACTTATTTAGTTCCTCGTGATGATGGACTTATTATCGTTGGAGCGACAGTTGAAAAAGATTCCAAATTTAATCAGGGCAATACTCCTAATGGAATAAAACAACTGCAAGAAGGCATTCGCTCGTTATTACCAGAAGCTATTAATTGGCCACAAATGGAACATTGGTGGGGATTTAGACCCTGCACTCCAGATCTTAAACCAATAATCGGAAAATCAAAATTTGAAAACCTTTTTATAGCTACAGGACATTACAGAAATGGAGTTTTATTTTCTGCAATAACAAGTAATCTTCTTTTGAAAATAGTTCAAAATAAAAGTCTCAAAGAAATAGAAAAAAACTTTTTAGAAAAATTTAGTTTAGATAGATTTGAGATTTAAATTTTAATTTTCAGATCGCCATTTCGAATCAGAAGTTTCCCATCCACATAATTCCTCTTCGTTAAACCATAGATCAATTTCAAATTTTGCTGTATCTTCTCCATCAGAACCATGAATAATATTTCTCCCAATATCAATAGCTAAATCACCTCTAATTGTTCCAGGCTCTGCTTCAAGAGGTTTGGTTGCACCTATTAGTTTTCTAGCGCTCAAAATAACTCCTTCACCTTCCCACACCATTGCTACAACAGGACCACTTGAAATAAAGTCTACTAAATCACCAAAAAAGGGTCTTTCTCTATGTACTCCATAGTGATTTTGAGCGAGATCTTTTGAGGGGATTAATTGCTTTAATCCAACCAATTTAAATCCTTTTTTTTCAAATCTGCCAATAATCTCAGCAACATATCCTCTTTGAACTCCATCTGGTTTAATTGCAATAAAGGTTCTCTCTTTGGTCATTTAGTTAATAATCACTCTATGTATATTCAACTTTTAGGTGGTAACTTGGCAAGTAATCAGTAAAATAAAAGATATTGCTTTGAGTTATTTAAAAACATTTATTAATCATTAAGACATAAATTGACCAATTTTGAGCCGAAAAAATTAAAGAATACTTGGACTATTGAAGATAGTATTTCTACTTACAAAATAGACAAATGGGGGGATAAATATTTTTCTATTAATTCAAAAGGAAATATATCAGTAACCAAAGATATAAAATCTGAAAATAAAATTGATCTTTTCAAGCTTGTCAAAGAACTTAAAAGTAGAGAAATAAATCCTCCATTAATCATAAGATTTAACGATATCTTGAAAGATCGAATAAATGCACTACATGATGCTTTTTCAAAAGCAATAAACACCTACAAATATGAGAATATTTATCAAGGCGTTTTTCCTGTCAAATGTAATCAACAAAAAAATGTATTGGAAAAGATAATAGAATTTGGTAGAAAATGGAATTTTGGTTTAGAAGTAGGAAGTAAATCAGAACTATTAATTGGCCTTGCACTTCTTGAAAACCCAAATTCATTATTGATATGCAACGGATATAAAGATAAAAAATATATTGAGATTGCTACTTTGGCAAGAAAACTCGGGAAAAATCCAATAATTGTTATTGAACAACGAGATGAAGTAAAAAGAATTATTCAAGCAGTTCAAGAACTTAACGCGACTCCATTGATAGGAATTAGAGCAAAATTATCAAGCAAAAGTAGTGGTAGATGGGGCAAATCTATTGGAGATAATTCCAAATTTGGATTATCAATCCCAGAAATTATGTCGACAATAAGAGAACTTAAAGAAGCAAATCTTATAAAAGAAATGAAATTACTACATTTTCATATAGGAAGTCAGATAAGTGATATTGCTGTGATCAAAGACGCATTACAAGAAGCAAGTCAAATATATGTTGAACTATGCAAACTAGGAGCCCCAATGCAATATATCGATGTAGGCGGAGGATTAGGCATAGATTTTGATGGAACTAAAACCTCTTCCAACACCTCTACTAATTATTCTCTTCAAAATTATGCTAACGATGTAATTGCAACCATTAAAGATTCATGTGAATTAAATAATATCAAGCATCCAACCATAATCTCAGAAAGTGGAAGGGCAATAATTAGTCATTGTTCGGTTTTAATTTTTAATGTCTTAGGGACAAGCCATGTCAGTTCCAAACTACAAATTTTTGATAGAAAGAATCAACAATTAATAATTTCAAATTTACTTGAAACTTTTTGTGAATTAAAAAAACTTAAAAATAAAAAAATAAATTTATCTGAAATAATTGAACTATGGAATGATGCAAAAAAGTTTAAAGAAGATTGCTTAGTTGCCTTTAGATTAGGATTTTTAAGTTTAGAGGAACGAGCTTATGCCGAAGAACTGACGTGGGCTTGCGCAAAAGAAATTTCTAATACCCTGAATAATGATGAAATTAATCACCCTGATTTATCTGAAATTACAGAAACTCTTGCATCAACTTATTATGCAAATTTATCTATTTTTAAATCTATTCCCGATAGCTGGGCAATCAATCAGATTTTTCCAACAGTACCAATACATAGGCACTTAGAAGAGCCCTTCTGCAAAGGGAACTTTGCAGATTTAACTTGTGATTCAGATGGGAAACTAAATAATTTTATTGATGATGGAAAAATTAAATCATTACTAAATTTACATAAACCAGAGCAAGATAAAGATTATCTAATTGGAATTTTTCTAACTGGAGCCTATCAAGAAGCATTAGGAAACTTGCACAATCTATTTGGCAATACAAACGTTGTTCATATAGATATAAATCAAGATAATTCATATAAGGTCAAAAATATTATTAAAGAGGACAGTAAGTCTGAAATTTTACAATTATTAGATTACAGTTCAGCTGCTTTGGTTGAATCTATAAGAATTAATACTGAATCAGCAATTGATCAAAAAAAATTAACTATTGAAGAAGCAAGAAAATTAATTGATCAAATCGAAATTAGTCTAAGAAAAAGTAGTTATTTATCAGAATAACTTTCTAATGTTTTTTGCAAATGATGTTTAGCATAATCTAAAGCAACACTTAACTTATCAGTATCTTTAGCACCTGCTTGAGCAAAGTTAGGCTTCCCTCCTCCACCTCCCGAACAAATTCTTGCAATCTCATTAATAAATTTACCTGCATGCAATCCTATTTTTACCGCATCTTCACCTAAAGAAACTACAAATATCAACTTTCTGTTTTCTGGATTTGGCATGCCACCAAGAATCACTATTGCTTTATTTCCTAAATGAGAAGTTAAATTACGAGCTGCAGATTGCAAAGAATTTCCATCTAAACCATCAATCTGATTTACTAAAATTGAAAAAGAATTGACTATTTTAGCTGTTGATTTTAGAGAAGAGTATTTAAAGTATGTAATTTCATCTTTCATTTTTTGTATCTCTTTATTCTTATTAACAAGCTCAGCTTGCAAATTATTAACCCTTTCAAAAAGTTGACTAGGATTTGCTTTTAACAAATCACTTAGTTGATTTACTAAAGCATTTCTATCACTAAAATAGTCGAATGCTGATTGACCTGATAATGCTTCAATTCTTCTAACTCCTGCTGAGATTCCTTCCTCACTGATTATTTTGAAAGAACCTAATTCGGATGTAGTTTTAACATGTGTGCCACCACAAAGTTCCATTGAAACCCCTGGAACATTAACAACACGCACTTCATCATCATATTTTTCTCCAAACATGGCAACTGCACCTTTTTCAAGAGCCTCACTCTTAGACATATTTTTTATTTCTAGGATATGATTTTCCATAATCCACGAGTTAACTAGACTCTCAATCTTAGAAATTTGATCTTTAGAAATAGGAATAGAAGAATTAAAGTCGAATCTTAATTTATTAAAGGCGACTAATGAACCTTTTTGTCCAACACTTTCATCAACAATTGATTTGAGAGCAGATTGCAATAGATGGGTAGCTGTATGATTTGCAGCAGCCTTAGCTCTATTTGAGGATTTAACATTAGTCTTAATTTTTTGTCCAATAGTTAATATTCCTTTTTTGATCGTTCCATAATGTAAAAAAACATCTTTCTTTCGAGTAACATTATCAACTAAAACCTCTACATCTTTTGAAAATATGATCCCAATATCACCAACTTGCCCGCCGGATTCTCCATAAAAAGTTGTCTGATCAAGAACAATTAAAACTTTCTGACCTTCACTAGCTTGCTTAACTAATTTTGAATCCAAAAATATACCCTTTATTTCAGCTTCCGAAAGAAGTGAATCGTAACCATTAAAAACAGTTTTGTTAAAAAGATCTATTTCTCGCTCTAATGATCCCTCTAATGTCAAATCAATATTACTTGAAGCGGCTTTCGCTCTCTTTTTTTGTGCATACATTTCTTCTTCAAAACCCTTTACATCTACACTGATACTATTTTCTTCAGCAATTTCTACAGTAAGTTCTAGAGGAAATCCATAAGTATCATAAAGTTCAAAAGCTTTAAAACCAGAAATTAATTTCTCCCCAGAAGAAATTAATTCATCTAGCAATTTCTCTCCCCTTTCAAGAGTTTCTCTAAACCTTACTTCTTCAATTTTTATCTCATTCAAAATTAAATCATTATTATTTTTTAAATCAGGATAATTATTTTGCATTAAATTAATCCCGACAGTAGCAATATGCGGTAAAAATTCATTTGTTATGCCTAACAATCTGCCATGTCTGACCATTCTTCTAATAAGCCTTCTTAATATATAACCCCTGCCGAGATTACTTGCTGCTACTCCATCAGAAATTAAATGAATAACAGCTCTTATATGATCTCCAATGATTTTTAAAGAAATTTTGTTTTTATCATTTGATGAAAAATAATCAATATTTGCAATCTCACATGCTTTTTGAATGATAGGAAAAATTAAATCTGTCTCATAATTATTTTGCTTTTTTTGCAATATTTGAGCCATCCTTTCAAGGCCCATTCCCGTATCAATATTTTTAAATTTTAAATCTGTCAATTTTCCATTAGGATCTCGATTGTATTGCATAAAAACAAGATTATAAAATTCAATAAAACGATTTCCATCTTCTAAATCAATTTTCTGCAGACCTTTTTCAGGATAAAAATCATAATACAGTTCTGAACAAGGTCCACATGGGCCTGTTTTTCCAGAAGACCAAAAATTATCTTTCTCACCTAGTTTCACTATCCTATCTGGATGAATACCAATTTCATCTCTCCAAATTTTTGCAGACTCTTCATCTTCGTGAAAGACACTAACGATAATATTTTGAGCAGAAAGTTGATAAATATTAGTAACTAATTCCCAGGCCCACTGAATTGCCTCTCGTTTAAAATAATCTCCAAAAGAGAAATTACCAAGCATTTCAAAAAAAGTGTGGTGTCTAGCTGTAACTCCAACATTTTCTATATCGTTTGTTCTAATGCACTTTTGGCTAGATGTAGCCCTTTTTGATGGTCTCTCTTTTAAACCTAAAAAAACTGGTTTAAAAGGGAGCATTCCAGCAATTGTGAGCATAACAGTAGGATCTTCTGGAATTAAAGATGCACTTGGAATGATTTTATGTAATTTTTCACTATAAAATTTTAAAAAAGCACTTCTTATCTCATCTCCAGTAACTATTTTTTTAATTAGTTGAGATGTCATTTATCCAGAATAAAAACAAAAAATAAAGAAAAGCGTAATTTCGGTTATTTCGCAAAAATAATCACGCGGATTTATATTCTACATAACTAAAGTTATTCTATAACGCGGTTTGTCCTATGCTAGCCTCTGCTCAGACAAGTAATTCAAAATTGGCACAAATAAATAACAAGTTGACAGTTCAATCTCAAAACTTCGCTGATGATTCATGTGCCATAAGATCTTTAGATTGGGATCGCAGTAGATTTGATATTGAATTTGGCTTAAGAAATGGAACTACTTACAATAGTTTTATTATAAAAGGCGAAAAATTAGCAATAATTGATACCAGTCACGCAAAGTTCGAAGAATTATGGTTTGAAGAATTACTAAAAAAAGTTAATCCACAAGAAGTTGATTATCTTATTACAAGTCATACAGAACCTGATCATTCTGGTTTAATAGGTAATCTTTTAGAATTGAATCAAAATATCACAGTAGTAGGATCAAAATTAGCCCTTAAATTTATTGAAGACCAAATACATATTCCCTTTAAGCGTCTAGAGGTAAAGAGCGGTGAGTTTTTAAATCTCGGAACTAATCCTAATAGCGGTTTAGAACATAATATTGAATTTATAAGCGCACCAAATTTACATTGGCCAGATACAATTTTCTCATATGATCACAGCACACATGTTCTTTATACATGCGATGCCTTTGGACTTCATTATTGTTCTGACGAATTTTTTGACACTGATCAAAAAGAAATATACGAAGATTTTCGTTTTTATTACGATTGCCTTATGGGTCCTAACGCTAGGAGTGTTATACAAGCCATTAAAAGAATAGATAAACTACCTGAATTAAAAACTATAGCTGTTGGCCATGGGCCTTTACTCCAAAATCAGGTCAATTTTTGGAAAGGAAAATATCAAGAATGGAGTAGTAATAAAAGCAAAGGTAATGATTTTGTATCAGTCTGCTATATAAGCGACTATGGTTATTGTGATCGACTAAGTCAAGCGATATCTCATGGAATAAGTAAAGCAGATGCACAGGTACAATTAATTGATTTAAGATCTTCTGACCCCCAAGAATTAACAAGTTTAATTTCGGAATCAAAAGCAGTAGTCATCCCCACATGGCCAGTTGATTCAGATAATGAATTAAAAGAATCTCTTGGTACTTTATTTGCAGCACTAAAATCGAAACAATTTACTGCTGTCTATGATGCATTTGGTGGTAATGATGAACCAATAGACTCCTTAGCAAATAAATTAAGAGAACTTGGTCAAAAGGAAGCTTTCTCTCCTTTAAGGGTGAAAAATATTCCAGATCCCGTTGTTTATCAACAATTCGAAGAAGCTGGTACTGACTTGGGTCAATTAATCAATAAAAAGAAAAATATTGCGTCTATGAAAAGTCTTGATTCCAATTTAGATAAAGCTTTAGGTAGATTAAGTGGAGGATTATATGTAGTTACAGCGAGCCAAGGAGAAGGTTCAACATTTAGGCAAAGTGCCATGGTAGCAAGTTGGGTTAGTCAAGCAAGTTTTTCTCCACCAGGAATTACAGTCGCAGTAGCAAAAGATCGTGCTATTGAATCATATATGCAAGTTGGAAAAGGTTTTGTTGTTAATATCTTAAGAGAAGATAATTATCAAAAAATGTTCAGACATTTTTTAAAAAGATTTGCTCCTGGAGCTGATAGATTTGCGGATGTAGATGTAATTAGCAACATTGCAGTAGGAGGTCCAGTCCTCTCAGATTCACTTGCCTTTTTAGATTGTAAAGTTAGTTCCAGACTAGAGACTCCAGACCACTGGATAATTTACGGAATTGTTGAAAATGGTAACGTCTCTGACTTATCCTGCAAGACAGCGGTTCATCACAGAAAAGTTGCTAACCACTACTGACCAGTCTTTATATTTAGAGTATTTATAAACCATTGCTATCACTACATTCAGATAGAGACAATATACTTTGAAATGCAGTTGAAGAAAATATAGTTTGAAGTTATAACTAGGTTTTTTTGATTGATAATTGAAATCCGTTGAACATTGACCCCAATATTAAATGAAAACCATAATTATTTACATTCGGCATTTCCAATTCCTGCACCTAAAACTGCACCTAAAGGAATACTCCAACCATATGCATCACTTTTTGATAAAGATGCTGCAATTCCACCACCTATTAATCCACCTAAAGTTGTACTTCCAGTACATTTTGGAGCAGGTTTATATTTCACATACGAAGTTTGTGGTTCAGTCTTATGATGATAATGATTAAATACACTGCGATGACTATTGCATGGGATAGAAATCTTCTCACTATAAGATTTGACATAACCTGGAGACATTGAAGTGCCTGGAATATATTTTTCCCTATATTCATAACGGAAGCACTTGTTCTCATATGCGTATCCTTTTTGTGACTCGTATGCTTCTCGATGAATATGATCTCCAGTACTCTCATAAGCATTGACTGGAAAAGAAGCACCCAATATAAGAGTTGCGACAAGAATTTTCATTTTAAAAATTAAGATATTTTCAACAACTCACTCACACATCTAAACAATAAATTATTTGTTGAAAATTTAAAGTTGAATTATTATTCTTTGGCAACTGTCACATGTGACAGTTGAGCAACATTCCACTCTCCCTTTCCACACTGGAGATCTATAAAGTGAAACAAAGAAAAAAATAAGAGGGCATTTGTTTGCCCTCTTCGAGTCATATGCACCTCGCTGTCCACAAAGTCGATGAAATGCTTTTGCTCGTGAATTATTTCTACTCCTACTGAATGGAAAATGATAGTCGTGACACCCACAAAGCACTAATACTAATACTTTGGTAGAAATACCCTATGAATTTCAAGTAAAAAGGAGGACAATATAGTTGTATATAGAGGAAGTCTTATGAAACTCATTACTCCTTTCACTATTCTCAATCAAAACTTCCATGAAATGGATTTAATAAGAGACGCAATGAAGAATAGAAGATTAGCAACAGAAAGATTACATGATGATTACAGAAAAATTTATAAAAATCATCAATTTGCTTAGATAATCAACAAGAAATCGCGTTCCTGTTGGAAACCCTCCATTTACTAACTCAATAATGGTGCTGTTATAGGTATAATCGACTGATAAATAACGATTTCACAAGAATTAAATGTTCTGGTCGATAGTTGAAAATCTGTTGAAACCCCATATGAACCCCTGGTGTCACTAATAAGTCACAAACACCACTTGTAAATAAGTCTATAAAATGTCAGAGATTAATATAAGCTTAATTGCAGAAAATCAAAACTTTTTAAAATTTGAAATTGCTGAAAATTTTACTTGCGTCAGATTTCTTGACTACAAAAAAGAAAGATTTGAACTTGAGTTTAATCTCGAAAAAGGAACCTCTTTTAATACTTTTTTAATAAGAACTAATGAAGAACTTTTTATTGTTCATCCACCTGAAAAGCAATATTTTAATTCATTTAATGAGATAATATCTAACTTTTTTAATCAATATAAATTTAAAAAAATTAACTTCATTACTGGACATATCAATCCACAAATCATAGAAACCATAAAAAATATTAGTAAACAATTTCAAGACTTAAGTATAACTTGCTCAAATCCTGGCTTTAAACTTATTAGTGAACTTTGGAATCAAAGAAATCCCAACTTAAAAGAATTCATTGAAATTCAATTACCCAAAATAAACATAGTCAAAAAGGAACTTAATTTAGAATTAGGTAACATTTCACTAGATTTAATTCCTATTCCAACGGCACGTTGGCCTGGTGGCTTAATAATTTATGAACGCAACCAAGAAATACTTCTAAGTGAAAAGATTTTCTCTGCACACATTGCATCTGAATATTGGTCGGAGACAAATCGAATTAGTACAGAGATTGATAGAAAACACTTTTATGATTGTCTGATGGCACCAATGTCTAATCAAGTGGTATCAATAACTGAAAAAATTGCAGATTATGATGTTAAAACAATTGCACCATTACACGGTCCAGCTATCGAATACAGCTTAAAAAGCTTTTTAAATGATTACATTAGATGGGGTGAAAACCTATCAACAAACAATCCTAAAATAGCTCTTATTTATGCAAGTGCTTATGGAAATACAGCCTCTATAGGTGATGCTTTGGCTAAAGGGATAAATAGAACTTCAGTTGAAGTAGAAAGTATTAATTGTGAATTTACGTCCAATGAGGTACTTATAAAATCCATCCAAAATGCTGATGGATATTTAATAGGCTCTCCCACACTTGGGGGGCACGCCCCAACGCCTATAGTGAGTGCACTAGGAACGTTGTTATCAGAGGGCAATAGAGATAAACCAGTTGGTATTTTTGGTAGTTTTGGCTGGAGCGGGGAAGCGATCGATTTACTTGAATCGAAATTAAAAGACGGCGGTTTTCAGTTTAGTTTTGACCCTATAAGAATTAAATTCAGTCCAAATAAACCAAAAATTAAAGAGCTAGAAGAAATAGGTACTCACTTTGGGAGAAAAATTATAAAGAAAGCTAATAAAAAACCTAGAAAATCAGATACTGGAATGATTACAAGTAAAACGGATCCAAAGTTACAAGCTCTTGGAAGAGTAATTGGCTCGCTTTGTGTTTTAACTGCCTCTAAAGGAAAAGATGAGAATAATATCAGAGGAGCTATGCTTGCGTCTTGGGTTAGTCAAGCAAGTTTTTCTCCACCAGGATTAAGTATTGCAGTAGCAAAAGATAGATCGGTTGAGTCTCTACTTCAAATTGGAGATTCATTCGCTTTAAATATTTTAAGTGAAAAAAGTTTTAAAGAACCTTTGAAAAGATTCACAAAACCTTTTTCACCTGGTGAAGATAGATTTGAAGGCTTAAATATTGAATTTACTCCTAATGAACAGATAATAATTCCTGACTCCTTAGCATGGCTGGATGCGTCTGTAAAAGAAAGAATGGAATGTGGAGATCATTGGGTAATATACGCTGAAGTACTACACGGTAATATACTAAAATCCGATTGTCTTACAGCAGTTCATCACCGTAAAACTGGTGCTAACTATTAAATTTATTTATCTTATTTATGACTGAATCAAAGGATCTAATAATTATTTCAGCTAGTTGTGGAAAAAATCTAGAACTTTCTGAGAAATTCCTTGAAAAAAGTAATGAACTTAAAATAAGATCTGAAATTTTAGATCTTACCACTCTTGATATTCCATTATTTAATCCAAGAATTCACAGCAAAGAAAATATTCCAAATGAAATAGAAGAATTAAAAAAAAAGCTTCTCAAGATTGAGAGGTGGGTGATTTGTGCGCCTGAATATAATGGATCAATACCACCCATTCTCTCCAACTTCATAGCATGGCTCTCTATTTCTGGAGATGACTTTAGGAATTTATTTAATGGTCAACCGATTGCGATTGCAACATTTTCTGGTGGCATAGGGTTAGAACTGCTGACCTCATTACGTATTCAATTAGTGCATTTAGGAAGTCAAGTATTAGGGAGACAGCTTTTGTCCTCATATAGTAAACCTATAGATACAAAAACTATTGAAGATATTATTCAAAGACTTTTACAAATGAAAAAATTAAAAACATAAACTTTAAAAAATTCTTATAAATTTTTTTCATTCCAAACTTTTAAAATTTTTTTAGCCATAGGAAGCGCATGTACCGAACCTCCGCCAGGAGTATTTTGTGCAAAAGCGACTACAAGCAACTCACTTTTTTCCGAAGGAGCAAAGCAAACGAACCAAGCGTGATCTAAACCACCTTCACCATCTTCAGCAGTTCCTGTTTTACCTGACACTGGAGGCAAATTTGAAATTCCATAATTAATTGATACTCCTGTGCCAGACTCTACTACTTTCCTGAGACCACTTTTTATCAATTGAATATTTTTTGGATCAATGTCAATTGGAATACGTTTTTTATCTAAAAGACTGTCTACATCTTTTTTCGTCAAATGTGGTGTAACTAGATAACCTCCATTAGCAATCGCTGCATAAGCTCTAGCTATTTGAATTGGAGTTACTTGAACAACAAATTGTCCAATAGACATACTCGCAATATCTTCTGGAACCCAAGGGGTTCTTCCTGGTTCCCCCCATCCTCTTCCTTCTTTAGCCCATTCACTACTAGCTACTAATCCTATATTTTCTTGTTCAGAAATTTCAATTCCAGATAAAGAATTAAAACCAAGCTTTCTGGAGACATTATAAATTTCATCAACTCCCACTCCGTAACCTACTTGATAAAAAAATGTATTGCTAGAAACTCTTAAAGCATCTTCGTAACCTATTACCCCAAAGCCTAAATCATTGTGCTCTCTAAAACATTGACTCCCATAAGTTATACATGGTTTCGTATCTAACATGGTATCTCTAGGAAATTTTCCACTTTCCAAGCCTGCTAAAGCAGTTACAATTTTCCAAACACTTCCTGGATCATAAGCATTTAATGCTCTATTAAAAAGAGGTTTTTCAGGGGAATTAAATATATTATTGTATTCTTTTTCAGGCTTAAAATCCTTTGAAAAAAAATTTAAATCAAAATTAGGCCGACTTACCATCGCTCTTATTGCACCATCTCTTGGATCCATCACTATTATCGCTCCAGCTTTTTTGTCTTTAAGAACTTCCTCAGCAACTAATTGCAGATTAAGGTCGATTGTTAGTTCAATATCATTACCTTGTACTGGAGGTCTTATACCTAATGATTTTTGAAATTTTCCTAATGAATTTACTTCAACCATTTCTCCACCCCATTCTCCTCTTATAAAATCTTCGTAAACATATTCAATTCCTGTTCTTCCTATTAAGTCATTTAATTTATAACCCTTCTGAGATAAGAATTTATATTCTGATTCAGTAATTGGCTGAGTATAACCAATTACATGGGCAGCAAGTGATTTATAAGGATAATTTCTAATTAATTTGGTAGCTATTTCAAAACTAGTTAAAGTACTTTCGTTTTCATTGAATCTTATTAATTGATCTACATTTAAATCATCAAGAATAGTTACTGAAAGTTGTTGATTTTTTAAACCATCAGAATATTTTTTTTGAATTACACTACTATCAATATTTAACAAGTAGGAAATGCTTGATTTATGTTTTTCCCAATTACTTTTATTAACAGATTGAGGCTTTATTATTAAAGAATATTTAACTCTACTATCTGCTAAAACATTACCATTTTTATCTAATATTCTTCCGCGTATTGGCTGTGAAGCAATAAGTCTGATCCTATTTTCATCTGACATGTTCTTAAAAGATTCATAATTTAAAAGTTGTAAAAAAATTAATCTAAATAATATCAATAAAAACGAAATAGAAGAAAAAACAAGTAAGACTAGAGGTTGTCTCTTTAATGAAATAAGTTTTTTATTAGAACTTGTTTTTATCAAAAATATAAAATTTATTTAAATATTGTTTTTTTCAATAGAGTAATAATTGATTTTATCTCTTTAAGTTTAGTAATTAAATATTTATAATCACTATCTTCATTTTTCAGATTAAACTCCTCATTTTCAATATTATTTGAATTCAAATTTCCACTCATAAACTTATACTTTTTTTAAAGTAATTATTCCAATTAATCTAATCTTAAATAAGAAAATTATTTTTTCAAAATTTTATTAACTTAGATACTTAAAAAATATCAAAAATAAATTAATTAAATCGATCTATATTTTGTTCAAAATAAGGATTGCAACTATTCTTTGATACCCCTAATGACCATCCGATAAATGAAGAAATAAATATTGTGACGATAAACGGCAAAATGGCTTGTTGAGTATTTACAAGACTAAACCATTCCCTCCAACTATTAAAAAATCTCTCTCTTTTAAATTTTCTTTTTTCATTTTCTAATAATCTCGCTTTTTTGGCGAAAGCTTTTATTACCCACTTTTCGAAAGGAATCTTTTTTATTATCGCCATTTTTCTTTCCACTTCTAATAATTGCCCGGAACTAAGATAAGGATGAAATGTACTTATCAATTCGAGAGTTTTTAAAAACATCTCAACAGTTCCATCTTTTATGAGCTTTTGCTCATGACTTAAATCAGACCACTCTATTTCTGGATAAAAACGGTTCCTATTTGGTGCGATTTGAGCCTCTGACATTTGACCAGGTTCTCTAAGCCATCTATTAGTATTTTCGTCAAATCTACGCCAATACAAAAAAGGATTAATAAAAATTGTTTTATCAGATATTTTGACTACATCTTGTTGAAGATGATTAGTTATCTTTCTTTCTGAATTATTCGATTTTATCAAAAGTCTAAATTATTACTCTAATTAAAGAATATCTTTTATTCACTATTTTTCCAGAAATATGAAAAAATTATCCTATAGATACTAAGTTATCGATAACTGCCAACGCTTCTTTAAATAATTACAGTATTCACAATTTAAAGAAGGTTTTGGGAAGACATCAGAACGTAATAAATTAACCGTATCAATTATCTTATTTTCTACCCATGAAGTAGAACAATCTAATTTAATTAGATGTACATCAAAATTTAATTGGTTATTAAATAACTCTTCATTTTTCTTTCCATTAAAATATAAAAGATAAGCTTCTTTAGCTACCTGAAAACCATTTTTTTTAAATAACCACTGATACATTTCTAATTGTCTTTTATAAGCTTTTGCATATTCGTATTTATTAAAAGTCTCAGACCAATTAAAATTATTTCTAGATGTCGCTTTTACATCAACGATAATAAGATCGCCATTTTTTTTCTGCCAAATATCATCTATAGCTCCACCAAAATCATAATTATGTTTAATTGACTTATATCTTATCCCTTGAAAATTACTTCTCCAAAGTTCTAAATCTTTGTGTTTAAAAGGAACAGCATCAATATCATATTCAAAAAATAAAGGATGCGGCTCCTGAATTTTTCTGTAATAGTCAAATTCATTTTTACACAAATTATCTACTGCGATATTTAGAGTAAATGGTAATGATGGCGGTTTTATTTTAAATTTTTTGTCAAGGACACAACATCTTGGACAACTAAGATATTTCTCAACAGTAGATCTACTTAATTTTATAATCTCGCTCATTATGATAAATATTTCTTACATAAAATTAAGAGTATTAAATGTTTTTAGAAAATTCGTTCAATTAAACCCACTCAATGGTTCCACCCAAAAAAAGTGCTTGAAAGTCATTATTATCATTGACTTCTTCAAAAGGGTAATTTCCGTGACAAAACTGTGACAAACCGAAGACTTCCATTCTTTATATTTTTCTTTGTAAATAGATGATCTAATTGTAGAGAATTCGTTCGTAATAACAAGCAATTTGTATAACCAATATTTATTAAACACATAAAAAATATATAATAACTTCAAAGGAATTTTTTTGGCAGGTTTTGGGAATGAAAAAATCTGAAAAAAAGATTAAAAAAGATTTAAAAACTAATAATCGTAAAGCACAAACTATTAACCAAGCATTTTTATTACATTCACAAGGAAATATTTTAGAAGCAGAAAAATACTATAGATACTGTATTGAACAAAAAATAAATGACTATAGAATTTTTTCAAACTACGGTCTTATTTTAAAAAACCAAGGCAAACTAAGAGAAGCAGAAATATTGCTCAAAAAAACAATTCAATTGAATCCAAATTGGTCCGAAGCACATAATAATATGGGAACTATACAAAAAGATCTTGGCAAATTAAGCGAAGCAGAATTATCTCTTAGAAAATCAATTGAACTTAACCCATATTCAGCAAATGCTTACTCTAATCTTGGAAATGTTTTAAGGGAATTAAAAAAATTTAAAGATGCTGAAATATCTTTTAGAAAGGCAATCGAAATAGATCCTAATTCAATAATTGGATATGCAAATTTAGGAAATATGTTAAAAACTATTGGAAGAGTAAAGGAAGCAAAAATATTACTTATCAAAACAATTGAAATTAATCCTGAATTTGTAAGACCATATTATTCACTTTCAAGACTGAAATATGAAAGTTCTGACAAAAAATGGCGTGATTATCTTTTTTCTGAAAAATTTTTGAAAAACAAAACTGAAAAAGAAAAAGTAAATATCTATTTTGCAAGATCAAATATTCTTCATAATGAAAAAAAATATCAAAAAAGTTCTGAAAATCTTCAAATTGCAAATAAATTAAAACTTTCAATAAACCCATCTGATTGCAATCTGGTTATCAAAAGATCAAATTTCTTACTTATTGAATCAGAAAAAAGGGGGGAAGTTAATAATAAAAAATCCTCTTATCCACAAAGCATTTTTATTGTAGGAATGCCAAGAAGTGGTTCTACTTTAGTTGAATCTATTATTAGTTTGAATAACAAAGTCAAAGACTTAGGAGAGATTAATATCTTGGAAAAAGCATTTATAAAAAGTAGAAATTTAAATCAAAAAATTAGTCTTACAGACATATATATACAAGAAATAAATCAAATTGCAAAAGGATTCAGCATTTCATCTAATAAATACTTGTATAACTATCAATACGCAGGAATTATTGCTAAGGAGATCTTGAATTCTAAGATAATTCATTGTTTTAGAAATCCTTTAGATAATATTCTTTCAATTTATAGAGCAAATTTTGACACAGGAAACTACTATTCTTCTTCATTAATTGATTCCACAAAAGTTTATTTAGACCAAGAAAGAATAATAAGCATCTATAGAGATAAATTTCGACAAAAAATTTATGATTTAAATTATGACTTGCTTGTCACAAATCCAGACAAAGAGATTAAATCATTAATTAATTGGTTGGGATGGGAATGGAACGAATCTTATTTGTCTCCTCATTTAAATAAGAGAGCAGTATATACAGCGAGTGATATTCAAGTTCGTTCTCCTATAAATTCAAAATCTATTAGAGGATGGAAGAATTATAAAGACTTAATGCAACCTTCTATAGAAATGCTTTCTCAAACTGACAACTATAGAGACTTGCTTTGAGAAATATTCAGCAAAAGCAGTTCGCTTTTATCTGAAAATTTAATTTTCATTCTTACACTAACTTTAGAGAAATTTATTTTTATACGATTTCTCTGTAGAGATGAAATTTTACCCTCACGTGTAACCTACGTGTAACCTCGCTGTTGAGATCCATTGCAAATAGGTTAACAGAATTCTCACGTGTAACCCACGTGTAACCTACTTTTTAAGACTATAACTGGGTTTATACCCTATCAATCACTCCCACTCTATAGTCCTAAAATTTAGACAAGGAAAAAAGTCAGTCATAGCAATACATCTCAAGGCATAATTTTAAAAATTATCTCGTGTGAAACCCATGTGAAACCTCTCTTTAGAGTAGAAATTTAATAGAAATAATTATTATTTAATACTTTTAACCAAATCTTTCTTTTGCATCTAAAAGTAATTTCTTGATGAAATCTGATTTTGCTTCTAAATCTCTTTCATAAATGCTTAATCGATAATATCCATATCTTTTTGAATAATCTAAATTAGCAATTTCTGCTTGATTTATTATTTCATCATTCTCTTCGGTTTGCGGCATTTTAATTTCTAAACCTATGAAATTCTTTTTAGGTCGAAAGATTGCATAATTTTTAGATCTGCTATTAATTTTCAGTCCTATATAAAACTTGTTGTAATTCAATTCAGCATCAGGATCAAACTCATGAATATAAGAAAGAAGTTTATCTGCCATTGCAACTGTTTTTGGTGTACCACGCTTCAACCAATAATCTCTATTAGTGACTTCCGCGACCTCCTCATCCTCATCAACTAATCCTAGTTGTTGAACATCAAGTACTTTTGTGAAATGGAGTCCAACCCCTTCTGCAGTCTCAATAGCACATACTTGAATCGCCATTAATGGAATAGATCCATTAAACAAACTAATTACATTTAAAAACCGACTCGTAATATCTTCAGCAATGATTATTGCAGTGTGATTGTACTGAGGATATCTTTTCCTTTCGATATCCCAATATTCAATTGTTCTAATAATATGAGATTCATCAGTTGCTCCTAGTTGAATTTCTACTTCATACCTTTCAATACCATCTGCATCTTGGAGCAATAGATCCAGTCTTCCAGCACCTTGATGAATTCTTTCTTTATCTTTAAGTATTACATCACCAATACCAATAATCGAAGGATCCTCAGCAATTATGTCCTGTAACCATCTTTCATTTAAGACCTGATGATTTTTAAGTTGAATAGTTTTTAACGGAATATGTTTCATATCTAAAAGACTTTGAAGTTAATTGTATAACGAAAAGTAAAAAGCAAATTTATGCATGTAAATTATTTTCGCTTTATTTGTTGTTTTTTAATATTGCGTAGATAATTAAAATTAATAATGAAGAATAGACTTTTTGTTTTCATGAGTAAAAAGTGGACTGAATCTCAATTAAATAAGATTTACACATATCATCCAGAACTACGATTAGTTCCACTAATGAAGATAGATGATGTAGTTGTTGAATTTCTCAAAATACATGAAGTAGAAGCAAGACCTCCAAAAGATACAAGTAAAAGAGATGGAGCAATTGCTGGTGCGATTACAGGCATGGCAGGAGCAGATGTTGGTGGGGATGCTTTCTTAATTCAAGGACAAAACAAACAAACACAACTTCAAGAATGGACTTCATGGAAGCAATGGTCGTTAAGTCATAAAGATTTTGCAGAATTTAAAAATAAATTAAATGCAGAAGCAATTATTAAGAATACAGAAATTGAAGAAAAATTATATGCACCAGAATTTATAGAAAAATGGGAAGTCAAACTTAAAAAAGATGAAGAAGAGGCAATTCTTAGAAAAAGAAAAGAAAAAGCGAAAGAAGAACAACAAAACACAAATGAATTTTTAAGATTCATTGGGTTTTTTGTAATATTCTTTATAGGAATTGCATTTATTGCAGGTATTCAGAACAATAAAAATAATTACCAAAACAACAGTTCAAGGTTTCAGGAGTTTGAAATAAGGAATGTTTAAATGGAAATAGTTATTCTTTTAGGTATCCCTTTATTAGTTTTATTAATTGCTTGGTTACAAGATATAAATTCAAAGAATAATAATTTAAGATCTAATTCTTCGGGTACAAAAAATAATAATTTAAAATCTGATTCTTCGTCAGTTAGAAGGTATAAGCAAATATTAAATAAATCTCAAAAAGATTGGAAAGATAAAAATGCCATTTACACGGGTAAAGAACAGAAGGGGAAAAATGGAGGAAAATATAGATTAAGAGAAACCAAGAACGGCAAAAAATATAGACAATATTATTGAATGCTCCTGCCATCATTAAAGAAAATAAGAAAAAAACAAGAAGCATGTTTTGGTAAGGATTTGCAAGTTATACGCAACTCATTCTTCAAACCCAATACCTATAAGCACTTTAAAACTGGTATAAATTTATATCAGAAGATAGTTCTTATTTGTAAAAGTAGTAAATTCAAAAATATTGTATTTGCAGAATTCAAAGATGAAATTAAAGAAGGTTTAGAAATCCTAAATTTAAATGAAAGTGAAATATTAGGAATAAAACATTCTTGGGAAATTATGCAATTATGGACAAGATTAAAACCTTTCAGAAATGATGCAAAAAAATGGTACGAGTTAATACTTGAAACAGAAAAATATAATTTACCACCAAATTCTGATAAAGAAGTAATACAAAAAGCAAGAGAAAAAGCAGATAAAAAAGCATTGAAAATAAAGTTGCAAAAAGAACAAGAAGAAGAGTTATTAAAACAAAAGAAAGAAGAAGCAAGACAAAAAGAAATTGCATTAAAGAAAGAACTTAAATTCGCAAAGGAACGACAACTAAAAATTGCTCAAGAAAAAGTTTTCCTTTTAGAACAAAAAAATAAGCAACTTTTAGAAGAGAAGAAACTT
Source organism: uncultured Prochlorococcus sp. (assembly GCA_902519235.1). Taxonomy (GTDB): domain Bacteria; phylum Cyanobacteriota; class Cyanobacteriia; order PCC-6307; family Cyanobiaceae; genus Prochlorococcus_A. Next base: position 198,370 of record CABYJE010000001.1, on the reverse strand, counting down.
GAAAAAAATAATTTGAACAGTTTATACACTAAGGTCCTAAAAAAAATTAGTTTCCCAAATACAAAAGATGTTTTAAGTAGAAGTTCAATTTTATGTTCATGTATATTTCGAGATGATTTCTGTGAAATAAAAATAAGAATTGATAAATCTTGGGAAGAAAAAGTTGAAAAAAGTTTTTTAATAAATGCGTTTTCAAAAGTACTCGATATTCCTGAAGATAAATTGAGAATTTACTACTTAGGAGTTCAGGAGAAATTTGAATTTTCTATCGACGATTTAACCATTGAAAAGTTAAATTCTCTTGAAAAATGGACAATGATAGAAAAAAACCATTCAGAAATTGATTTAGGTAATATCTATGTTTTATCTAATAAATCATTACCAAATACTTTTAAGGTAGGTTTTACATCTAAAAATCCAGACTTCAGAGCAAAAAGTTTAGGTAGTAGTTTTAAAGAGAGTTCTGAATTTATAATTGAGAAATCATGGATTACCAAAAACCCTTTTGAAGTAGAGCAAAAGATTTTTTACTCTTTAGCAGATTACCGGCAAGGGAATTCAGAGTTTTTCAAATGTACCTTAAAAAGAATTTTTTCTACTGTTGAAAGACACTTACAAAAATTAGATTGATAAACTTGAAAACCATAGTGTAGAGAAATTTAATTCTCTACGATTTCTCTATAGAGATAGATTTTTACCTTTATGTGAAACCTATGTGAAACCTACATATTGAAATCCCTTGCCATCAGGTTTCAAAATTCTCGTGTGAAACCCATGTGAAACCAATTTTTCTAGACTATGACTGGGTTTATACCCTACTTTTCATTCCCACTCTATAGTTCCAGGAGGTTTGCTTGTAATATCATAAACAACTCTATTAACTGAATGTACTTCGTTTACGATTCTATTTGCAATCCTCTCCAAAATCGGAAAAGGAATTTTTGACCAATCTGCTGTCATCCCATCCTCACTTGATACACAACGTAAAACTATTGGCCATGAATAAGTCCTTTTATCTCCCATAACTCCCACAGTTTTAACCGGTAGCAATACTGCAAAAGCTTGCCATATATCATTGTAAAGACCTGCTTTTTTAATTTCGTCTCTTACTATCCAGTCTGCATCTCTTAAACAATCAAGTTTTTCATTATTTACCTCTCCCAAAATTCTTATAGCTAATCCAGGCCCAGGAAATGGATGTCTTTTTATAATTTCATCGGGCAAACCTAAAGCAGCCCCAACTTTTCGGACTTCATCCTTAAAAAGTTTTCTTAATGGCTCAACTAATTTAAATTGTAAATCTTTTGGTAATCCACCAACGTTATGATGACTCTTTATTTTTACAGCTATTCTTTCACCAGTCTTGGGATCAATATTAGTACCAGCACTTTCAATAACATCAGGATAAAGAGTACCTTGGGCTAAATATTGAAAAGGGCCCAATCTATTACTTTCTTCTTCAAACACTCTAATAAATTCTTCACCAATAATTTTCCTTTTTTGTTCTGGGTCAGTAATACCTTTTAATTTAGTAATAAACCTTTCCCTCGCATTAATATATTCAACTTTTATATGAAATTTCTTATCAAAAAAATTCATTAAAAATTCTGGTTCACCTTTTCTCATGAAACCTTGATCTATAAACATGCATGTAAGCTGACTTCCAATTGCTTTATTAAGAAGAAAAGCAAGAGTTGATGAATCAACTCCTCCAGACAAGGCAAGCAAAACTTTTTTATTTCCAACTTGCTCTCTTATCCGGGGAATAGTCTCCTCTATATAGGTTTCGGTTGTCCAATCAGCCGCACAACAAGCAATTTTATAAACAAAATTTTTAATTACCGTCATCCCAAACTCTGAATGATTAACTTCAGGATGAAATTGTACGCCAAATAATTTCTTTGACTTATTTGAAATTGCTGCATGGAGTGTATTCTCGGTATGAGCAATTTTATTAAATCCATCAGGCAAACAATTAATAGAATCGCCATGGCTCATCCACATAATAGATTTATCTTCTACATCAGAAAGGAGGTCAGATTCTTGATCTATATTAATTGGTGCTCTACCATATTCAGCTTTTTTGGTTGCTGAAATAACAGTTCCTCCAAGTTCTTTGACCATTAATTGCATTCCATAGCATATGCCAAGAATAGGAATTCCTAAATTAAAAATTTTTTCATCACACTTAGGAGCATTTTGTTCATATACAGAATTAGGGCCTCCACTCAAGATGATCCCTTGAGGATTAATATTAATAATTTCCTCAATTGAGATGTAATTACTTACTACAAGAGAAAAAACATTAGTTTCTCTTATCCTTCTTGCAATCAATTCAGAATATTGAGATCCAAAATCCAAAATTAAAATTGAAGGATCTCGTTCTTTTTTTAAAGATGTTTGACTCATGTATAAAAGTTAACTCAATTTATTTACAAAAGCATAATGAATCACAAATTAATCTCATTGAAAATAAGAAATATACTTATTGCCGTAAACTCCAGTCCATCTTATTTTCCTTTTTCTATCAAAAATAATTGATGCAATTTCCATATCAGTTTTTACATACCTATTTACATAAGTAAAGGAACGCTTTTCGATCGTATTTGATAAATTCTTGAATAATTTATCAGCTAAAGATTTATTAAATTTTTCAAGAATTAGTAATGCATTCTCAAGATTATCTAACTGCGATAATTCAATTATTATTTCAGATGGTACTTTTTCTTTAACGGCTAAATAAACAAGAATCTCTATTCTTCCATCAGCTAAATGATTATGTGTATGAAAAATACCACCTGCTAATTTAATTAATTTTCCATGATAGCCAAAAAGAATTACAGTTTTAACATTTTTTATTGCAGCATCAACTAATAATGGTCCTATCCAGTTACCAACTTTTATAATTGGCAGCTTTACATCACAATTTTTAGCCAAATTTAAGCCATTTTCACCAATAACAAAAACAACCTTACCTCTAAAATCATTTTTAATTAAGCTTGCTAGGTTTGTTTTAGCCTCTTCTAATTGAGCAGGTGAAGCACTCGAATAAGTTTCAGCAGAAGTTCCAATTATAGATAATCCATTCACAATACCAAATGACTTATTACTAGTTCTTTCAGCTAAAAACTTTCCATTTGGAAAAATAATTTCTAAATTTAAATTAAAACCTTCTGGAATAATATTTAGTAAATTTTCATATAAAACTTCTTTTGCAAAATCAGAAATACATATCTCTGATGTATTCTCTTTTATACCCACACCGAATCCTGCAATAATATTTATAGGTTTTGTTTGAACAGAATTATTAAAAGAAATTTTTTCCAAAGAAGCTATTGTCCATATTTCTAAGTTTTGTGTAATATCAAGATCTAGTCCAGACTTTGCAAAAGAAATTCCTAATGCATGCGATTTATCTTTAAGTAACCCAACAGAGTGAATCGCGATTTTTATTTCTTTTTTTTCATTAGGAATTTTGATTAGTTCATAATTCTCAAATGGCAACCCTACTAGTTTTTTTAACGCTGACCTAGCAGCTCCAGCAACCCATAAAGGTAAAGAAAATCCTTTTTTCAAATCAAGTAATTGAAAAATATATAATGAGAACTAATCTAAGAATGACCTATTTAACAAAAAGTGGCCATACAACAAAAATTATCATTGATGATTCCTGGACCCACCCCAGTTCCAGAAAAAGTTTTACAAGCATTAAGTAAACATCCAATAGGCCATCGCAGTAAAGAATTCCAAGATCTCGTAGAAAGCACTACTAAAAATTTACAGTGGCTTCATCAAACTCAAAATGAAGTTCTAACAATTACTGGTAGTGGGACTGCTGCAATGGAAGCTGGAATTATAAATACCTTAAGTAAAGGAGATAAAGTAATTTGTGGAGAAAATGGGAAATTTGGCGAAAGATGGGTAAAAGTTGCTAAGGAATTTGGTTTAGAAGTAATCAAAATTGATTCAGAATGGGGCACTCCACTTAATCCAGAAAAATTCAAAAAAATTTTAGAGGAAGATAAACAAAAGGAAATAAAAGCGGTTATCTTAACCCATTCTGAAACATCAACAGGTGTAATTAATGATCTAAAAACAATAAGTTCATATATTAGGGAACACAATTCGGCTTTATCAATCGTTGACTGTGTGACAAGTCTTGGAGCTTGCAATGTACCAATCGATGAATGGGATTTAGATATCGTTGCTTCAGGATCACAAAAAGGATATATGATACCCCCCGGCCTTAGTTTTGTAACAATGAGCCAAAAGGCTTGGAAAGCTGCAGAAAAATCTAATTTACCTAAATTTTATTTAAATTTAAAATCTTATAGAAAGAGTCTTTTAACCAACAGTAATCCATATACTCCTGCAGTTAACTTAGTTTTTGCTTTAGATGAAGCTTTAAAAATGATGAGAGAAGAAGGCTTAAATAACATCTTTCATAGACATAAAAAACATCAATTAGCAATTAGCAATGCCGTTAAGGTATTAAATCTAAAATTATTTGCTGATGAAAAATATCTAAGCCCTTCAATAACTGCCATAAAAACTGGAGAAATGGATGCTGAAGAATTTAGAAAGACAATAAAAAATAAGTTTGATATTTTACTCGCTGGTGGTCAAGATCACTTGAAAGGGAAAATATTCAGAGTTGGTCACTTAGGTTATGTTAATGATCGAGATATAATAACAGTGGTTTCCGCTATTAGTAATACGCTTCTTGATCTAGGCAAAATAACAGCCCAACAAGCTGGTGAAGCGTTATTTATAGCTTCTAAATATCTTGAGGAAAATTGAGTTAAGTTCCTGGCTCTTCAACATTTCCGCCTAGTTCAACGATCTTTTTTCTAAGAGCTATTGATTTTTTTTCATCCCCCTTAGTTTGAGCTATTGCCAAAGCAAACTCTAACTTCTCAAGATAGTGGCCGCCTTCAAAAAAAGATAATTTTTTCTTGATACGGTTTTTATTATCTTTGTATGAAATTTGTGAAGACATAATAATTCATGCTTTAAATAATATTATGCCAACAAAAGGGGACAATATGGGAAAAAAATAAAAATATAATTTGACTATATACCCAAGCAAAAAATAATTTTTCTAATATTATATCCAAACATCATTCAAATTTATGCCAAACATAAATCTAATCTATTATCTAATTGCAGGTGGTATTTTTGGAGCTTTAACTTTAAAAACCGGTATTCCTGCAGCCCCTCTTGCTGGCGCTCTATTAGGCGCAAGCATACTTAGTATAAGTGGGAAACTCGATGTAGCAGAATGGCCAAATGGTACAAGAACAATTTTAGAAATTGGAATTGGAACAGTAATTGGTACATCATTGACCAAAGACTCATTAGTTGATCTCCAAAGCTTATGGAAGCCTGCAATATTAATAACTTTTACTTTAGTTATTACAGGATTAGCAATTGGATTATGGACAAGCAGATTACTTAATATAGACGTGATAACTACAATTCTTGGAGCCGCGCCAGGAGGCATCAGCGGTATGAGTCTCGTTGGTTCAGAGTACGGGGTGGGAGCTGCAGTTGCGACACTACACGCAGTAAGATTGATAACTGTGCTTCTAATCCTTCCTTTAGTTGTGAAATGCTTGAATTTATTTGGAGTTATAAAATCTTAAATTTCTATAGACATATTCTCAATAAAAGATATTTTTAAATAGAAGAAAAAAAGTTTAATGCAGGGATTTAAACAGAAAAAACTAATATTATTAACATTTGGAATAATTACTCCTATAGCTTTTAATACATCAAAGTTAAATGCAAGTTCATTTGGAGCAGAAATTTTTTGTACAATGAGAGATGGTGGGAATGACCATGAAAGTAGCTGGGAAGCAGCTTACACATATATAAAAAAACAAAAGGGAGGATTTTTCAAAATTTCACCTAAAAATGCTGCAGCGCAAATAACCGAAACAGTTATAAGAGAAAGAGAAAAATTTAATTATTGCGTTGAATACTTAGATAATCTACATCCAAATAGGAAACTAATAAGAGAATTAGAGAAAGAGGAAGCAAGAAAAGAAAAAGAAGCTAAAGAGAAAGAAAACAAAATAAAAAGATTAGAAAAAGAGTTAGAAGAAACTAACGAGGAATTTTCTGAAGAAACTCTTGAAAGATATAGTTATTAGTAAAGGTTTCTAAAAAGTAATTATTGTTTGATAATTTATTTAACAAATTCTTATTTGTATCTATCAACACTAAATTATATTTTCAAGCTCTAATTTCGACGTAAAAATGATAATTAAATATTGACTTTTGATTAATTCAAGCGATCATTTATTTAACTAAATGGTCTGAATGCATACTAATGATGCGGTGTTTTTAGAGGATTTATGTCCTAAATTCAGATTGAGACAATGGCGAAAATCTATCCATAGATTTACAGGAAAAAGTTGTATATATTGCGGAAAACCATCTGAATCGATTGACCATGTATTACCACGCAGCCAAGGCGGTTTAAGTACAACAGAAAACTGCGTTCCTGCATGTCTTTCCTGTAATGGAGATAAATCAAATGAAAATGCTTTGTATTGGTATAGAAAACAAAAATTTTATGATCCTCGAAGAGCAATGGCTATAAGAGCTTGGCTAGAAGGAGATTTAAGATTAGCTATAAGATTACTGCAATGGGCTAATCCTAATTTTAAGATAAGTAATAAAAAATACGAAAAAGATGAATCAGAATATAAAGCAGCTTGATTACCAAATATTACACATCTTTCTAGAGTTATAGACCTCACATATATTTTCCAATTCTCTTGGCGATTCTGGGAGTATTAAAATTGTAGAAAATGAAATTAGAATGACAAATAATTTTTGGTAGAATTTACAATTAACTGAACTAATTTCTTTTTCTTTCAAACTAGTATAACTTTTGCTAATACAAAAAGTTTTTGATTTTAAATCAGAGCGAAAAGCCGTTTTCATCACATAAATAATACGTATGTACTACTTTAACGCCATATGAAAAATCTAGCAAGTTCACTAAATTATAAAAATAAATTTTTAATCTTAGGGTGTGGTTTTAGCGGCAGTTTCTTCGCAAAAACACTAAGGAAATTAGGTTGTAATGCTTTAACAAGTTCTAGATCGGAAAGCAATGACCCAAATAGTTTCATATTTAATAGTGAAAACGGTGAGGTTCCTGATAAAAAAATTTTTGAAGGAGTCACACATATTCTAAGTTGCATTCCCCCTGATAAGAATGGCAATGATCCAGTATTAGGAAATTTCAAAAATACACTAAAGAGTTTATCCCTTGAATGGGTTGGATATCTATCTACCACAGGAGTGTATGGAAACACCAAGGGCGGTTGGGTTTCTGAGATTGATCAGCCTAACCCTTTTCAAAAAAGAAGTCAGAAGAGGTTAAATTGTGAAAAAGAATGGATTGAATCTGGATTACCAGTACAAATTTTTAGGTTGCCCGGTATTTATGGACCTGGTAGATCTACTTTTGATGCAATAAGAAATAAAAAAATTCGCATTATTTCCAAAAAAAATCAAGTTTTTTCAAGAATTCATGTCGCTGACATTACAAATGCAATTATCTATCTATTGCAAAATAAAAATTCCTTAAAATTTTACCAGATTATTAATATCGCAGACGATGAACCCTGTTCACAAATAGAAGTTACTCAATATTGCTACGATTTACTCGGTTTACAAATGCCAAAGCCGACATTATTTGAGGATGCAAAAGATGAATTATCGCCTATAGCCCAATCTTTTTGGATGGAAAATAGAAGAGTCTCTAATAAGCTTTTATGCGAAACATTGGGTTATAAACTAATTTATAAAAACTATAGAATAGGCTTAAAAAATTGCTATTTAAATAGTTAAAAAATAAATTTAAAGCTTTTTATGAACTTTCAGGATATGAGTAATCAACTCAAAATAGTATTAAGTGTAGGAGATGAATCTGGCATTGGACCTGAAATAATCTTAAAAGCTCTTTGTTCTAATGAGATACATGAAAATATTGAATTTATATTAGTTGGTTCGAAAAAAAATCTACAAAATACATACATTCACCTTAGATCCTTAGGATTAGAAAATCTAGCAAATCCGAAAAATTTAAAAATACATGATCTCGACATCTCTTCATCTGATAGTGACTCCAAAACAAGTTATGGTAATTCAAGTTTCTATTACTTGAAAAAAGCAATTGAAATTGTAAAACAATATCCAAATTCGGCACTTGTAACTGGACCAATTTGCAAGAAATCATGGTCTTTAGCAGGTCATTATTACTCTGGTCAAACTGAAGTATTAGCAGAATCATGTGGGGTAGAAAATGTTGGCATGTTATTTACAGCAAAATCACCAATTACAGGTTGGAGATTCAATACTTTACTAGCTACAACTCACATCCCTATTTGTGAGGTTTCCAAAAAGTTAACTAAACAATTAATACATTCAAAATTAGATCTTTTCAAAGATTTTTGTAGTTCCTACATTGATCAACCTACTTTAAAAGTTGCCGGATTAAACCCTCATGCTGGGGAAGAGGGGATTTTGGGTCATGAAGAGAAAGATTGGCTTAATGATGCATTGATTACTTGGAATAATAAGAATAGAGATATTAAATTATTAGGCCCTTTGTCTCCAGATAGTTGCTGGAATTCTTCAGCAAAAGCATGGAGAAACAAAGATGTTGAAAAACATGATGGAATTCTTGCTATGTACCATGATCAAGGTTTAATACCAATGAAAGTTATTGCTCTTAATTACTCAGTCAATATGACAATAGGTTTACCGTTTATAAGAACTTCTCCAGATCATGGAACGGGATTTGATATTGCTGGCAAAGGAATCGCTCAATCTCAAAGTATGATTGAGGCTATAAAAACAGCCATAGAAATAACTAAAAATTCAAGACTGCTTAACACGCATTAAAACTTGACCAAATTCAACTGGCGTTCCATTTTCAACAAGAATCTCTACTATTTCCGCATTAAATTCAGATTCAATCTCATTCATCAACTTCATAGCTTCTAAAATACAAATAGTTTGACCGACCTTAACATTATTTCCTACTTCCACGAATGGGTCCTCTCCAGGCGCTGCAGCCCTATAAAAGGTACCTACCATAGGAGAGGTAATTTCAGTAAGATCAGAACGCCCAGGAGGGTCTGCCTGAGGGGCTTCAGGCTCATTGATTATTGAGATGTTATCATTAATAGATTTTTGGTTAGCAATTATTTGCCTATCAAAGGAAGTATTAGAAACTAAATTATTAGTACCTTGACCTTGGTTCTGATCAAGTAAATTCCTTTTTATTTCGAGTTTAAAATCTTCTCCCTCTAGTGAGAATTCTTGAATATCGCTTTTAGAAATTTTCTCTATTAAGCGATTTAAGTCTTCATGATCTAATTTCATAGCCATTAATTTTCACGTCCAAGATAACTGTCATTACGAGTATCAACTTTGATCATTTCTCCCACAGAAATAAATAAAGGAACCATAACTTGAGCACCTGTTTCTAGAATAGCTGGTTTCGTGCCCCCACTAGCAGTGTCCCCTTTAACTCCTGGATCAGTCTCAGTAACTTTCAAAGTAATAGATATTGGAAGTTCTACTTCTAAAACTTTACCATTATGAAAAATTACATTAACCTCCATTCCCTCTTTCAAATACTTTGCACCTTTACCGATTTGTTCAGAGGTGAGTCTTGTTTCTTCAAAACTTGTCATATCCATAAAAACATAATCACCAGACTCCACATAAGTATGCTGCAGGTTAGACTTCTCAAGGATAGCCTGTTGTACTGATTCTCCGGCTCGAAAAGTTTTTTCAACCACGTTGCCGCTTTGAACTGATTTTAATTTTGTTCGCACGAAAGCAGAACCCTTGCCAGGCTTGACATGTAGAAATTCTACAACACGCCAAACTTGTCCATCCAATTCGATGGTAGTTCCTGTGCGAAAATCGTTACTGGAAATCATTCCTGTATTACATCCCCAAGGATCATAAACCTGCAAGAGTGCTATGCAAAAATTCTTATCAAATCAGAACAAACTTTTCTTAATTCTATCGATTGTAATTTTACAGGTTTTTCTCTTAAAACCGATTCAAGTACTAGCTGATTTACCTACTGGAAACGCAGTAAAAGACCCTAGTGCAATCCTCAGAAACGCACTCCCTATCAAGCAAGTTGAGTTACAAGAACTTCAACACAAATTGGAAGAAACTAGTGACCTTGTAAGAGGAGGAAGATGGCCCGCTCTTACGAAAACTGTTACAAAATGTCAATCTTTACTAAAAAAATACCAGAATAAAATTATTCAAGAACTACCAAAAGATAAAAAGAAAATTGCTGAAAAAACATTTTTAAAGCTCAAAGAAAATTTTGATAGTCTCCAAGATTACTCTAAATCAAAGGATAAATACTCATTTATAGCGACCCGAAGAGATGCTTTAGATAAAATAGGTGGATTAGAAGAATATTTTCTACCAAATGAATTTCCATACTCTATTCCCCAGGAATTTGATAATTTACCAAGATTACTGGGCAGAGCAAAAGTCAATATAAAAACCTCTAAAGGTGAAATGCAAGCAATTGTGGATGGATTTAACGCCCCACTTACAGCAGGAGCATTTATAGATTTATCTTCAAAAAACTTCTACAAAGATTTACCTATCAACAGAGCAGAAGAATTTTTTGTACTGCAAACAGGTGATCCAATTGGTGAAGATATTGGTTACATAGATCCTGAAACAAACGAAGAACGTCACGTTCCCTTAGAAATAAGAATTCCGGATGAACAAGATACATTTTATAATCAAACTTTTGAAGATTTAGGTCTTTACACAGAGACGCCAACATTACCTTTTGCAACACTTGGAACTCTAGGATGGTCCCATTCAAATACCGCAGTTGATGATGGCTCATCGCAATTTTTCTTCTTCTTATATGAAGCAGAATTAAATCCAGCAGGTCGCAATTTAATTGACGGGAGGAATGCTGCCTTTGGTTACGTTATAGATGGATTTGATGTATTAGAAGAGCTTACTAAAGATGACAGAATAATTTCAATTGATGTTATGGAAGGGATTGAAAACCTTAAATTAAATGCATAAAGAAAAATTAGAAGATATAGGAGAAAAAGAATTAATAAATAGGCTAGGAAAATTTATGCCTAAAAACCAAATTTCAGATGATTGCGCTTTAATCAAAACTAAAAATGATAATTTACTGGTTAATACTGATTCATTGGTGGAAAATGTTCATTTCAATGACATTATTTGTCCTGGGGACCTTGGGTGGAAAGCAGTTGTTAGTAACATCTCTGACTTATTATCCAGTGGCAGCAAGAAAACTATAGGTATTACAATAAGCCTAGTTCTACCGGCTAGAACTGAGTGGATTTGGGTTGAAGAACTATACAAAGGAATAAATAAAGCATTAAAAGAATATGGCGGGGTAATTCTAGGGGGAGATTGCTCAAAGGGGGATGAAAAAATCATTTCAATTACGGCCTTTGGAATTCAAGGTGAACTTGCATTGAGAAGAAACGCGTGTAAACCCGGAGATATAATCTTAACTACAGGAATTCATGGTCTTAGCAAACTGGGATTTTTGATTCAAAATAAAATTAATTTTGATAATGAATTTTCTCTTAATGAAAGATTAATCATTAAGTCCATTGAACATTTTTGTCGCCCTAGAATTTACCCAAATTTTCTAAATAATCTCCTCAAAACTCGCTCCAATAAAAATATAAGGAAAATAGGATGTACCGATAGCAGTGATGGTCTATTTCAAGCCTTACAAGATTTAGCGATAGCTAGCAACTGCAAAGCGATCATAAACTATGAAAAAATACCTAAAGATAAGGATTGGCCTAAGGGAGATAAATGGGATGAATACTATTTTTTTGGAGGTGAAGATTATGAATTAGTTTTCTCATTGCCCAAAAAATGGGCAAAAAGTTTATCTAAACTTGATAAAGATATAAACGAGATTGGTTTTTTTGCTGATGGTGAACCATCAATAGAATTTAAAGATAATAAAAAAAACAAATTATTTGATAACTCACCTTTCAAACACTTTTAATTAATCCCAATTTTTAGCAACAATCTCTGCTAGATCTACAACTCTCTGACTATAACCCCACTCATTGTCATACCATGCAAGCACTTTTACAAGGTTATCTCCGATACACATAGTAAGATCACTATCTACAATTGATGATTCATTGGTACCTGCATAATCACTTGACACCAATGGTTCATCTCCATACTTAATTATGCCTTTCATTGAGCTTAAAGATGCTTCCTTAAGAGCATTATTGACTTCTTCAGCTGTGACAGATTTAGAAGATTCAAAAACAAAATCTACTGCTGAAACGTTAGGAGTTGGAACTCTCATTGCAATTCCTGTTAATTTGCCTTTCATTTCTGGGTATACCAGTGCTACAGCTTTTGCTGCTCCTGTAGAAGTAGGAACGATATTTGTAGCAGCGGCTCGAGCCCTTCGTAGATCTCTATGACTATTATCTAAAATTCTTTGATCCCCTGTGTAACTATGAATTGTAGTCATCAAACCTTTGTTAATCCCAAAAGTTTGGTCTAAAACTTTAACTACTGGAGCTAAACAGTTAGTTGTACAACTAGCATTACTCAAAATATCGTAATCTTTATGTTTATATGTATCAGCATTAACTCCAACTACATAAGTGCCCACGCCATCACCTTTACCAGGAGCAGTTAAAATGACTTTTTTTGCTCCTACCTCTAAGTGCTTACTTGCACCTACGTCTGTATTAAATACTCCAGTTGATTCAATAACCAAATCTACACCCCAGTCTTTCCAAGGGAGATTCATTGGGTTTCTATCAGAGAAACACTTAATTGTCTTGTTATTAATTACAAAAGTATCATCAGTATATTTTATATCAACCCCATCAAGTTGACCAAGGACTGAGTCATACTTTAATAGATGAGCATTAGTCTTAGGATCTGAGGTGACATTAATTCCAACTACTTCAATATTGGTGTAAGCCCCTCTACTAAGCCAACAACGCATAAAGTTTCGACCAATTCTGCCAAAGCCGTTAATTGCAACACGCAAAGTCATAACTAAATAATTTCTAAAAGATTAACCTAAGTTGCTGATCATACTGAATTTTGTGCAATAACGTAAGTTTTTTTTGATTTATTAAGCAAATAAGTCTAGTTTTGTATTAATTCAAGAAAAAAAAACATTTTTTTTTAAGAAAAAATAGCAAAATTTTACTTAGAAGTTATTTTGATTTAAGTAAAAGATAAACATTGGATAAAAAATTACTGTTGAAAAGTCATTTTCATTTTATTGGGATCGGAGGTATTGGAATGTCAGCATTAGCAATTGGTTTACTTAAAAAAGGTTGTTCAGTTTCAGGATCTGATTTAGTTAAAAACGATGAAACTAATAAATTGGAGAAATTAGGTGCAGTAATCTTTACTTCTCAAATTCGACAAAATATTGAATTTGTTATTTCAAAATTTACCAACAAATTGATTAATTTTGTTGTATCCTCTGCGATCAAGCCAGAAAATGAAGAATTTTCTTACTGCAGAGAAAAAAATTTATCAATAAAACATCGTTCAGAGATACTTGCTATGCTTATGAGCACTTATAGTGCATTGGCGGTAGCCGGCAGCCACGGAAAAACATCAACCAGTACATTTCTTTCTACAATACTTGAGTTATGTACACATAATTCTTCTTCAATAACTGGAGGAATAGTTCCTATTTACAACTCTAATTGTCATTTAGAAAATACAAAATACTTAGTAGCTGAAGTTGATGAATCTGATGGGACAATTAACAAATATAAATCTGATATCGGGATAATCAATAACATTGATTTTGATCATTGCGATCACTTTTCAAATTTAAGTGATGTTATATCTTCTTTTAAAAGTTTTGCTAAAAACTCTAAAAAATTACTACTTAATTTTGATTGCGAAACCTCAAGAAATAATTTTTATTCTAATTGGAAATGGTCAAACATTACTGCTAAAAACGTAGCTTATGCAATAATTCCGAGTGAAATTAATTCAAAGTATACAATTGGCAAATATTATGAGAATGGAAACTTTATTAGTAGTTTAAATATTCCAATTCCAGGATTGCACAATCTATCTAATATCACCGCAGCAATAGCAGCTTCAAGAATGATAGGAGTAGATTTTATAGAAATTAAGAAAAATATAAAATATCTGAAACTGCCAAAAAAAAGGTTTGAATTTAGAGGCCAATTAGATGAAAGAAGTTTATATGATGATTATGCACATCACCCAAACGAAATAAAAGAGACGATTAAATTAGGAAGATTATTGATTCAGCAAAAAAATGATAATGAATCTCAAGAAAGTAGATTAATAGCTATATTTCAACCTCACAGATACTCTAGAGTAAAGCAATTTACGAAAGAATTCGCTGAAGAATTATCAAAAGCAGATGTTATTTATGTAACAAGTATTTATGGTGCAGGAGAAAGAAACGAAGATAAAATGACTGCGAAAATTATCACTGATCTGATTTATAAAAAAAATAAAAATGTTAGTTATATAAATAATTATTATGAAGTTACAAAGAATTTTTACGAATTAACTCAAAAAGGGGATTTAATTTTGAATATGGGAGCTGGTGATTGTCATAATTTCTGGTCAATTTTAAATGAAAAAAAATTAAATAGATAACTAATTTATGAATAAAAAAATTTTTTCTAAAAACAGTAATTTAAGTAGTTATACAACTATAAAAGTTGGTGGTGTCGCTGAATATTTTGCTGAGCCGAGTGACATTGACGCATTTTCAAATCTTATAAAATGGGCAAGTTTAAACAAACAAAGATGCCAAATAATTGGCGCAGGTTCAAATCTTTTGATAAATAATATTTTCATAAAAGGCTTAGTTTTATGTACAAAAAAATTGAAGTCATTAAAGATAGATCCATATTCAGGAATTGTTGAAGCGGAAGCAGGTGTAATGCTCCCAACATTATCTAATTCACTCGCTAAAAATGGATTACAAGGAGGTGAATGGGCTGTCGGAATTCCTGGCACTTTGGGAGGAGCAATTTATATGAATGCTGGCACAGGTAATTTATCGCTCGCAAAAAATCTTATTTCCGTAAAAGTTATAAACAATAAAACTTATGAAAAACTTGAAATTGAAAAACAAGACATCAATTTTGAGTATAGATTTAGCTCTTTTCAAAAAAATGATTTGACAATTATTAGTGCAAGACTATATTTTGAGCCTAATGGAAATCTTGAACAATTAATTCAAACAACCAAAAATAACCTTAAATTTAAAACAGAAACACAGCCATATCATCAACCAAGTTTTGGTAGTGTTTTTAAAAATCCTAAAAATAATTATGCTGCAAAATTAATTGATGAAATTGGTTTAAAGGGATTTAAAATTGGCGGTGCTGAAATTTCTACAATGCATTCAAATTTCATAATTAACACTTCTTCAGCAAGTTCAAAGGATATTTATGAATTAATAACTGTAATTCAACAAAAAGTACTACAAAACAAAGGTATTTATTTGCAACCGGAAGTAAGAATGATTGGTTTTGACTATCCTAATTAAAGAAACTTTTTTTACAAAATGGCGGGTTTTGGACTTCCTAACTTTGGACAACTTACAGAAGCTTTTAAAAAAGCCAAACAAATTCAGCAAGATGCTCAAAGATTACAAGATGAACTTGAGAATATGGAGATTGAGGGGAAAAGTGATGATGAAATGATAAAAGTCTGGATAAGTGGCAACCAACTTCCTTTAAGGGTAGAAGTGAAAGAAAATATTGTAAATTCAGATAAAGAAAAAATAGAGCAAAACATCTTACAAGCTATTCAAAAAGCTCATGAATTATCCACTACAACTATGAAAGAAAGAATGAATGATTTGACTGGTGGATTAAATCTTAATCTTCCTGGTTTTGATAATAGTGACTCTTAGAAGACTCGATCATTTCTTTATAAAAGGAATATCTTTCAAAGGATTTATTTAAATTGCAGCCCTCGTCATTTAAATGTAAGCAGTTACGAAATTTACAGCTAATTCCTTCATGGTTTATTTGTTTATGTATTTCTGAATAGAGATTTGGTAACAATCTAATATCAAGCTCTAGAGGTTGCATATTAAAACCAGGGGTATCAACAATGTAACTTTGATTTGATAGAGCAAATAACTCAACATTTCGAGTAGTATTTTTTCCTCTTTTAATTTTATTGGAAACTGGAGCAGTACTATTTTGAAGACCCGGAATTATCATATTGAGCAAAGTAGTTTTCCCAACACCAGATGGACCCATAAAAATCGAACACTCTTTTTGCTTTAACTCAGATAATAAATTTTTAAAACAATCAGATTTCTGTAAATTTAAAGTTATTGCTTGATAACCCCATTTACCAAATTTATCAATTAATAAAGATCTTTTTTTATCTGAAATTAAATCACACTTTGTCAAAACTAATGAAACTTCAACTCCCATCGATTCTGCTGATATTAAAAACCTATTAACTTGAGATAAATTTAATTCTGGCTCTTCAACAGAAAAAGTAATATAAATATTAGAAATATTTGCAACTGAAGGTCTATCTAATAAATTTTTTCTTTTTTTTAAACTTCTTATTACTGCGCGTTTACTTTTTAAATCAATATTGTCAATTACTACTTCGTCCCCAACATAAATTAATTGATCTTTGAAATTTATAGACTTTCTCACCTTACATAAAAATCTCTCAATACTTCCAAAGTTTTCTTGATGTTTTAAGTCAACTAAAAAATATTCATTGAATTTTTTAGTAACTAAACCTAGATATTTAATATTAGTTTTCATTCAATACTTTTATTTTTATAAATTGTTTATTTTCTTTGATTTGTTTAACCAAACATCCCATCTCTTTTAAACTTTTTAATACCATTTCTTCTGGTTCACCTTTATCTAATTCAACAATAAGTTGTTCATTTTTGGATAATTTTTCTAAGGCCAATTTAATTTTAACGACATTTAAAGGACATGGAACAGATTTAAGATCCAAATGCTTTAATGAATTCATTAAGATTCTTTTCCAAATAATTTACTAAATAGTCCATTGCTGATGTTAATATTTTTATCTGAATATTGAGAAGCTAAACCCTCTAAAAGCTTTCGTTCTTCGTCAGTTATACGAGTTGGCAATTTTACTTTTACTAGAACTTCATGATTTCCTCTGGCAACTGGATTACCAAGTCTAGGTACCCCTTTATTCTCAAGAGATAGAGTAGTATTTGGTTGAGTTCCACTTGGAATTTTTAAATTAACATTCCCATCAACTGTAGTTATTTCAACAGTATCTCCTAAAATAGCCTGTAAATAACTCACAGCTATTTCTGAGTAAATATTCACACCATCTCTTTTAAGTTTTGAATCATTCTTAACTTTGATAAAAACATAAAGATCTCCAGGTGGACCCCCCTTCAAACCAACATTTCCCTCTCCGGAAACTCTTAATTTAGTACCAGTATCAACTCCCGCAGGAATATTAATTCTTAATTTTTTTCTAACTTGTTTTACTCCATTACCACCGCAACTTGCACATGGATCTACAATAATCTGTCCAGCTCCATTACATGAAGGACATTCAGCTACTTGTGTAAAATTACCAAAAGGTGTTCGAGTAGCTCTTCTTACTTGTCCACTTCCTCCACATGTTGAACAAGTTTTTGGTCCAGTTCCTGGTTTAGCACCTGTTCCTCTACACACTTCACATGTCTCAAGATGAGGAATTTTAATTTCTCTTTGTTGACCAAATATTGCATCTTTAAAGTCAACGTTCAGGTCATACCTTAAATCATCTCCTTGTTGAGGACCTCTTCTTTGAGTTCTTCCTCCCTGTGGATTTTGACTACCGAAGCCATTAAAAAAGGTTTCAAATAAATCTGCAAAGCCACCCATATCGCCCATATCAGGCATTCCAGCTGCGCCACCAAGTCCAGCCTCTCCAAACTGATCATATCTAGCTCTTGTTTCAGGATCCGCTAATGCTTCATAAGCCTTGCCAATTTCTTTAAATTTATCTTCAGCACCTGGCTCTTTATTTACATCAGGATGATATTGCCTTGCTAATTTTCTATAAGCCCTCTTTAAGGTATCCGCATCAGCATCTCTTGAAACTCCAAGTATCTGGTAGAAATCGGCCATTAGATAATACTCAAGTAAAAATTTGGAATTTATACATCTTCAGAAGTATTTTCCTCTGAATCGATATCCCCTTCAACTGTATCCTTTTCTACTTCCTCTTGTGAATTTTGTTTGCCAGGTCCCATTGAAACTTTAACTAAAGCATGTCTCAAAACCTTACCTTCTAAATGATATCCTCGTTGTAATTCTTCGACAATACAATCTTCCTTAAACTCTTCACTAGGCTCCCTTAATACAGCTTCATGTAAATTAGGATCAAATTGCTGGCCAACAACTCTCATCGGCGCAACTCCTTGTTGTTTTAAAACCTCTACTAATTGTTTATATAATCCTTGATAACTTCTATGAAGCGCTTGGGCTTCTTCACTTTCTGGTTTAAGTTGTTGTCTTGCTCTCTCAAAATTATCAACAATAGGAAGTATTGAAGTTAGAGTCTTTGAAACAAGTTGAATTTTTAAGTCGTCCTGATCTCTAGACTGTCTTTTTCTAAAATTGTCAAAATCTGCTGAGATTCTTACATATTGATTTTTTAAAGTTTCATGCTCTTTTTCTAATTGCTCTAACCTTGCATCATTATTAGTAATAGTATTTTTTAATTCTTCAGTGTTTATTTCTTCCGTTTTTTTAGATACTGATTGATCATTTTCGATTATTTGATCTACAGCTATTGAATTATTTTCAGAAGCATTATCCTGATCAGGAATATCATTCTCTTTATTATCAATATTGTCTGATTGATTTTCAATCATTTTTCTAAAAATTTAATAAGACCATTTTCCATTAAAATGATGCACAAAACAAGTTGCGGAAGGCCGCACAAATATTTAATCAGGTATAAACCTTAGTGCTAAGCCGTTATTACAGTATCTTTTTCCTGTGGGAGCTGGGCCATCATTAAAAACATGCCCTTGATGGCCTCCACATCTAGAACAATGATATTCGGTTCTTGGGACAATTAACTTAAAGTCAACCTTTGTTTGTACTGATCCTTGAATTGAATCCCAAAAGCTTGGCCACCCAGTACCACTATCATACTTTTTATCTGAAAGGAAAAGAGGCAAATCACATCCTGCACAATGAAAAACTCCTTTTCTTTTTTCATTATTTAGTTGGCTACTGAAAGCTCTTTCAGTTCCTTCCTCCCTCAAAATATAGTAAGATTCTGGACTAAGCTTCGATTTCCACTCTTCTTTTGATAAATTCCACTCTTCTTTAGAATTAAGTGAAGAAGCTAAAACTTGCATAGGCTTAAAAATTTTTTTTAAGATTGACATGGTAGGAATTAGAATAAAAAATCTTCTTGTTAAAAATTGATTCATATATTTAAGTCACATAAAAAGTAATTATTTTTAATCAAACCAATTCTATGAAAAATATTCATAAATTAAGTATTGCTCCAATGATGGATTGTACTGATAAACATTTTAGGATGATAATGAGAAAAATAAGCTCTAAAGCTCTCTTATATACCGAAATGATTGTGGCCCAAAGTTTAGCCTATACAAACAAAAAAGAAAATTTTCTAGATTTTAATAATGAAGAGCATCCTATATCCATTCAATTTGGTGGAGACGATCCTGAAATCCTTAAAGAGGCTGCACGAATGGCAGAGGATTGGGGTTATGACGAAATAAACTTTAATGTTGGCTGTCCTAGTCCAAGAGTCTGTTCTGGAAATTTTGGCGCTTCACTTATGAAAGATCCTGAAAGAGTGGCAAAATGCATAGAATCCTTAAAAAATAACTGCAGCATACCGGTTACGATTAAACACAGAATCGGTGTAGATAATGAAGATAGTTTAAAAAGTTTAAATAATTTCGTGAGGTACATCGCAAATGCTGGAGCAGATAGATTTACAGTTCATGCAAGGAAAGCAATATTAAAAGGACTAAATCCAAAACAAAACAGAACTATTCCTCCGCTTAGGTACGATGTTGTAAAAAAATTAAAGAAATTAAATCCTAAATTATTAATTGAAATCAATGGGGGGTTCACAAATATCGATGAATCATTAGAAGCTTTAAATGATTTTGATGGAGTCATGATTGGACGATCAGTATATAAACATCCCTTAAGATGGTCTGACATTGATAAAAAAATTTATGGGATAAATAAAAAATCTAAATCTGCTTCGGATATTATTTTCTCCTTAATTCCATATATAGAAAAGCACATAACTAATGGAGGGAAATCTTGGGATATTTGTAAACATCTTATAAATTTGGTCGAAGGTATTCCTAAAGCAAAAGTTTGGAGAAATCAAATTTCAACAAAATCTATAAAAAAGGAACTAAGTATTGATTATCTTTTAAAAATAACTTCTAGACTACAAGAAATGGGTTATTAATTATCTTCATTTGATTCATTACTCTCATTTGAAACTCCTCTTCTTCTTCTGCTTCTACCACTTTCATATTCAGAGTTTTCAGAAGAGTTTCCATAACTTCTATCTTCCCATCCATCTGCTCCGGAAGATTTATTAGTATAAGAGTTGTTAGATTCAGAATTACGACCACCATAACCGCCACCACCGTAGCCGCCACCACCGTAGCCGCCATTATTATTACCGCCACCGCCGTAGCCGCCACTACCGTAGCCGCCATTATTATTACCGCCACCACCGTAGCCGCCTCTCCCTCCTCTCCGAGATCCGCCAGAACCTCTTGGGTCAGCTTTATTAATTCTTAAGGGTCTACCCATTAGCTCCGTACCTTGCAAACCATCAATAGCTGAAGACTCAATTGATTCATCTGCCATCTCAACAAATGCGAATCCTCTTTTTCTTCCAGTATCTCTTTCAAGAGGAAGAGAGCAATTTAAAACTTCACCGAAAGGTGCAAACAACTCTAAAACATCTTCACGCTCTGCGCGGAACGGCAAATTGCCAACAAAAATACTCACTTTAAAATCAACAAAGAAAATTTACCTAATTTAAAAACTACAAATAAATAAGTAGTCCGATAACTTTACTTCACCATTCTACTTCAAAGGATACCTTTCTTGTAGAAAAATACTTGAGATTAAAGTAACAATTTTTTTTGCCAATTATTAACCTCCTTTTTAACTTGCGCAAAGCCTGTTCCTCCTTCACTAATTCTTGACTCAACAACATTAAAAGGTTCAAGACTCTCAAAAACATCTTCATCAAATTTGGGATGAAATTTTTTAAATTCATCAATTTTAAGATTTTTAAATAAGATCTTTCTTTCTAAGCAATACTTAACAATTTCACCCACAACTTCATAAGCTGTTCTAAACGGAATCTTTTTACCAACTAAGTAATCTGCCAAATCAGTCGCATTAGAAAAGTCATTATCTACCGAATCAGATAAATTTTTTATATTAAATTCAATACCCTCATCAATTAAAATTGTCATTGCTTTAATGCAAGAAGATATTGTCTCTGCAGTATCAAATATTGGCTCTTTATCCTCTTGAAAATCCTTATTATATGCAAGTGGTACTCCTTTGACCATAGTCAATAATGCTTGAAGATGACCATAAATTCTTCCCGTTTTACCTCTTATTAACTCTGGAACATCTGGATTTTTTTTCTGCGGCATTAAGCTACTTCCCGTAGCGCATTTGTCTGTTAATCTTGCAAAGGAAAATTCATCAGTGACCCATAAAATTATTTCCTCTGAAATTTTACTTAAATGAGACATTACTAAAGCAGATGCAGAAACGAACTCAATACAAAAATCTCTATCACTCACAGCATCAATACTATTTTTATAAATCTTTTCAAAACCCAATTCTGCCGCTGTAAAGTTCCTATCTATTTTAATTTTTGTTCCAGCTAATGCTGCAGCGCCTAATGGAGAAGTATTGACTCTTGATCTTACTTGTTTAAATCTTTCGCGATCTCTTTGGAGCATTTCTATATACGCCAATAAATGATGAGCTAAAGATAATGGTTGTGCTCTTTGCATATGTGTGTATCCAGGAATTAGAGTATAAATATTTGATTTTGCAATATTTAAAAAGGATTTTTGCAAATCCATTATTAAAATTTCAAGATTATCAATCTCTTTTCTTAGCCATAATCTAATATCTGTACCAACTTGATCATTTCTACTTCTACCTGTATGTAATTTTTTCCCAGTTTCACCAATCATGCTAATTAGTTTTTCTTCAATACAATAGTGAATATCTTCAGAAGGAGCACTAGGAAAAAATTTACCCTCCAAATACTCAACTTTTATTGCCTCTAGACCATTTATAATTTTCAAAGTTTCAGCAGAGGATAAAACTTGAGTTTTGCAAAGCATTTTTGCATGGGCAATAGAACAATCTAAATCTTCTAAAATTAGCTTTTTATCAAAACCAATTGAAGCATTAAACTTTTCAATAAAAGGATTTAATGAATTATCAAACCTTTTACTCCAAACTTTATCCATATCAATTTATAACTTGAGTTATCTCTAATAAAGCATTTTTTTATAAAGGTGACAAAAATTTATTTCAATTGAAAAACTACCATAGATGCATCGTCCTCCAGGTGTCTATTTTGTCCTGTAAAGTCATCTAATTTTTTGAATATTTTATTTAAGATTTCTTGGGACGTATAAGATTGCTTGCATAATTTTGTAAATATTTGAATTAATCTTTCCTCATCAAATCTTTCACCTAATGTATTAGAAGTATCGATTACTCCATCAGTGTAATAAAGAATTAAATCATTTTCATGAAGCTTAATTTCGCCGCAATGATATTGAGCGTCTTTTTGTAGTCCAAGTACATATCCTTCTGAATCTAATTTTATAATTTTCTGATCTAAACTTTTCCAAAGCAAAGGAGGATTATGAGCCGCATTAGCGAATCTTAATTTTTTAGTTCTAGGGTCATAATCTGAATAAAATAATGTGATAAATCTATGGGATTGATTTAAATCATTAATTGCTAATTGATTTAAATCATGCAGAATTCTATCTGGAGGCAGTCCAGTAAGAACCTCTGCACGTAGCATTCCTCTTAACATAGTCATTAGAAGACCAGCTGGAATCCCTTTACCCATTACATCACCAATTACTAAGGCCCATCTAGCTTTTTCTTTTCTTTTTTCTGAGATATTTGTCTTTAAACACATAAAATCATAGTAATCTCCTCCTAGCTGAAGAGCTGGTCTACAATGTGCAGCAAGGTCTACACCAAAAATAGTTGGACAATAATCTGGGAGTAATTGAGATTGTATTTCAGCACCAGTAGAAATTTCTCTATCTACGTTTTCATGTTTTTTCTTTGTTTTTATCAAGCTGTGATTTTCTAATCCAAGAGCTAAACTATTTTGAATAAAATTAAAATTATGATCTTCAATGATCGACTGACTAGAAATGTCTTTATTAAAAATATAAATAAAACCTCTGCATTTACCCCTAGATAATATTTTTGATGTTTCGATTTTATATTCTTTAAAATTATTTTTTAAGGAATTTTCAAAAGTTGGGATTTCTTTAATTTTAAAATTTTTGGAAAATTGAAATTGCTTAAAAAAACTATTAATTTCTTTTTGAATTGTTAGAGATTGATTATTAGCAGAAATCCTTACATTTTCATTCCAAATTTCTCCCTCAAAATTTAAAGGAATAATTAATATTATTTTATCGTAAAAAATATATTTAAAAATTAAGCATATATAGTCCAATAATTTATTTACATTCGAAAAAGACTTTAAATAAAATGCTAATGAAGAAGCAATTTCAGCAAACTTATAATTATTTTCTAAAGATTTTGTAGATTCATTATCTAAAAATTTTTGAATAAACTTATTTGAAAATAATTTCTCTTTTTGATTATTTGTCACAACAAATCTGATATATAAACATGTTTTAACATTAAATTTTAATTTTTAAAAAAATTTAATTAAATATTTATTTATCTGCAAGCAAAGCCTCAACAAATTCAAAACTATTAAAAGGTTTCAAATCTTTTATACCTTCTCCAGCCCCAATAAATCTTATAGGCAAATTAACTTCTTCAGAAACAGCCAAAGAGACTCCCCCTCTAGAAGTGCCATCTAATTTAGTAATAATCGCTCCACTTAAATTAGCTGATTTAGCAAAACTTTTTGCTTGTTTTAAGCCATTTTGACCCTGACTTGCATCTAAAACTAATAATGACTCCACAATTGCGTCTGGAACCTTCTTATCAATAATTTTTTTTATTTTTGCTAGTTCATCCATCAAATTATTTTTTGTTTGCAATCTACCTGCTGTATCAACTAGTAATAAATCAACATTTCTTTTTTTTGCAGAATTAATTGCATCAAAAACTACAGCGGCTGGATCAGCATTTTTTGATGGATTAGATATGATATCGACATTACTTCTCTCACCCCATACTTTAAGTTGTTCTACTGCAGCAGCTCTAAAAGTGTCAGCAGCAGCAATCAAGGTTTTATAATTACTCCTTGATGACAAATATGCTAATTTCCCCAATGTAGTAGTCTTACCAACACCATTAACTCCTACTAACAACCAAACATTTAACTTTCCTTTTTGAGGCACCAAAAGATCAATGCCTGAATCTTTAATTGGTTTATCAATAATTAATTTTAACTCTTGCTTTAAAAATTTTATTCCTTCTTCTGCACCCACAACTTCTTCATTTAATTTTGTTCTAAGAGAACTTATAACTTTATCAGTTGAATCAATACCGACATCAGCCCTTATTAAAAGAGTCTCTAAATCATCTAGAGATTCAGGAGTAAGAGGATCATCCCCCAATTTATCTAATAATTCAGTAACAAAACCTTTTCGAGTTTCTTCTAATCCTTTTCTTAATTTGGTTAACCAATCAATTTCATCTATCGATATTTGATTTATTTTTTTGCCTTGAGCAGCTAGTACCATTGCCGACCAAGTAAAGTTATCATCAAATTCTCCTAATTCAGGCTCAGCAGAAATTTTAGACTGGATAGAAATACTTTCTTGACTAACGTTATCAATCAATTCTTGCTTCTGTAACTCTTGCTTCTGCTCTTCTTGCTTCTGTAATTCTTGCTTCTGCTCTTCTTGCTTCTGCTCTTCTTGCTTCTGTAATTCTTGCTTCTGCTCTTCTTGCTTCTGTAATTCTTGCTTCTGCTCTTCTTGTCGTTTTTTTAAAAGGGCGTAAGCTTGTGCAGCCCACTCTCTGGAATTATCAGAATCTGTATTAGTCATTGATATTTTTGATTCGGTTTTTAGTAAATTTTGAAATACTATTTATTTATATCAAATAATCATTGCAATTTTACTGTTTGTAATCTCCTTAAAACCCCATTAATAAATTTTCTTCCCTGTATATCACTATATTTGTTTGCTAGATTTACTGCCTCATCACAAGCAACTGCAAAAGGTGTATTCAAGAAATTAATATCAACGTAAGCTAAACGTAAAATATCTCGATCGATTCTCGGCAATCTTTTGAATTTCCATCCATCCATTACTTGATCAATATCAGAATCAATGATTGTTAGATTATTAATAATATAACTAATACGCTCATTAACATCTTCTCTAATTTTAATTTGTCCACTGGAAACTATTAATCTTGGAAAATCTAAAGTTACTGAAATTGTATTCATTACAGTTTCAATTTTTTTAAGAGAGCTTTTTAAATTATCTCTGACATTTGAAAATGAAGAATCAATCCCCTCTTGCAATTCACTATCTAATATTTTTTGAGATGCATTTTCTAACTCTGATTCACAATTATCTAATTCATCTCTGCAGTAATTTATTAGTGAATCCAAGGCAGATTCGAAAATCTCTTCTAATTGAAATTTATTTAATTTTAAATCACCTTTATCTTTTATCAGACCTAGGGAAATTAAAGCTAATTCTCTAGAAAGAGATTTATTATTGTGCATTAATTAAGAAGAGGTGTTAGTAGAAGCACGTAATTGAGAAAACAATTTTGAAAATGTTGGATTTGCGGTATTGTTTTTCTCATCTGGATTCACTATCCCTGCCGAAATTATTGTTCTAAAAGCATCTTCAACAGAAATATCCAAATCCTTAACAGATGATTCAGGAACCAAGGTATACCATCCAGTGGTTGGGTTTGGTGCTGTAGGTATAAAAACACTTAGCAATTTTTCATTTAATTCAGGTTGTAAAGAGGGACCAACATCACCAGTTACAAAACCTACGCTATAGAGCCCCTCACGTGGGTATTCAACTAAAACAACTCTTCTAAATCTATTAGATTTATTACTTAAAAAGGTTTCCAGCAATTGTTTAAGAGTTTTATAAACTGCGCCGGCAACAGGAATTTTTGATAACGTACCTTCTCCGAATTCTAATAACCATCTACCCACAAAATTTCTGGCCATAAGGCCTATAAGCAAAATAGCCAATAAAGGAACTGTTAAACCCAAAGTAAGATTAATTAAATCTTGCAATAAAGGATTTAAGGTAATAAAAGGATTTAATTGCTTAGGAACAGAGGTAACTAATGTTAAAACAAATTTACTCACTAACGAGGAAAGCCATATAGTAGTTGCTAAAGGTATTACTACCAATAGTCCAGCTATAAGATCATTTTTTAGATCCTGTTGAAGCCTATTTCCTAGGTTCGAATCCTGATTCTGATTAGACTCAACCAAAATAACGTCAGTAACTTTATTAACTTTACTAATAATTTAACTGTTTTTACTTAGTTAGGATATATTTTTTTTTAATAAATTAAAATTATTTATTAGTTTCTTCGTCAAAAATAACTTTTATAAGCTATAAATTACATAATAAAGAAATGATAAACACTCCTCAAGACAAAAAAGAAATAAGTAAAAAATTAAAAGAAAGAGCAATTTTTGAGGGTTTTTCATTATCTGGAATTGCATCAATCCCAGGAAGTTCTCGCTTAAAATTAAGAACTAATGCATTAGATAGATGGTTATCGAATAACCACCATGGTGAAATGAAATGGATGGAAGCAGAAAAAAGAAAAAATATAAGCTTACTGCTTGAAGGAGCAAAAAGTGTTCTAAGTGTTGGATTTAATTATGTTAGTTCCGAAAACGATAATACGCACAAAAGCTTAAAGATAGGAAAATTTGGTCAAGGAGATGATTATCATAAAGTGATTTATAAAAAATTAAAAAATATTGGTAAATGGGTTAACCTAGAAATTCCAGATTGTAAATGGAAAATATGCGTTGACACCTCACCACTACTTGAAAAAGCATGGGCTGAAGAATCGGGTCTTGGTTGGATAGGTAAAAATAGCAATTTAATAAGTAAAAAAAATGGTTCTTGGATTACTTTGGGTTTCATGATTCTTACAGAAGATCTAATACCAGATAAACCTCATGAATCACTTTGCGGAAAATGTGATAAATGTATTGAATATTGTCCGACAAAAGCAATAGTAGAACCATTCGTAATACAGTCAAATCTATGTATTGCCTATCACACTATAGAAAGTAGAGAAAAAAATTTTCCACTAAAAATAGAAAAAAATTTAAACGGATGGGTTGCCGGGTGTGATATTTGTCAAGACATATGCCCTTGGAATAAATCAGTTCCACATAACAATACTTTTGAAAACAATCCAAAAAAATGGATTAAAAATCTTGATATTAATTCATTAAGTTGGGATGATAAAACCTGGGAAGAAAACCTTAAAAGTAGTACATTAAAAAGAATTAAACCATGGATGTGGAGAAGAAATATAAAAGCAAACCTAAGAAATCAATCGATTAATAAATGAAAAAGTTCTTAAAAAAAATTATTTGCGTTTCTTTAATAAGTTTTTATTTTATTGATGTAAAACAAGTTCATTCAATAGTCCCATATTATTATTTTCCAAAAACTAAAAATTTACAAAAGCAAAGTCTATCGATTGCCAAAAATGCATATCAACTTTTATATTTTGGGCAATACAATGAAAGTCTTAGCCTGGCAAAGTTAGCAGTAAAATTAAACAAAAGAGATGAAAAATTGTGGTTGATTTTAGCTGAAACACAAGTTGCTAACGAACTATACAAAAACGCATTAGATTCTCTAAATAAAGCTCAAAAAATTAATGCAAATGTTAGTGAAATATACTTTGCCAAAAGTAATATTTATCTAAAAATTTCACAATTGCAAAATGCTAAAACTGCTTTAGAAACAGGATTAAGAATTGAACCCAATAACCATAATGCTATTTTTCAATTAGGGAATATTTTATTAAAAGAAAAAAATTACATGCAAGCTATCAAATTGTTTGATCAATCTATACAAATTAAACCTGATTTCTGGCAAGCAATAAATAATAAAGGATTAGCTTATTTCGAAAAAAACAATATAAATTTCTCAATCAAACTTTTTGAAAAAGCAATCTCAATTCAGGACAATGCTGAACCTATACTTGGTCTTGCGTCATGTTTAAGAATAAAAGATATTGAATTAGCACTTCAATTAGCAAAAAAAGCTTTATCTAAAGATCCTAACTATGTTAGTTATGATTACAGAGAAGAACAGTTGTGGGGCGAAAAATTGCAAATATCAACGGAAATTCTTTTACAAAATGAAAATCTTCAAACTGATGTAATATTAGCAAAATCGAAAATAAAAGCATCTTATTAATTTTCAAGACTGGTAAATATTTGTTTACCTATTAGTCTTAACTTAGTAAATAAATACATATTTAATTTATCGCTCTGATGGATAAGAATAATTTTACTTCTATCTCGCTCCAAGAAGAAATGCAACGTTCTTATCTAGAGTATGCAATGAGTGTAATAGTTGGCCGTGCTCTTCCCGATGCAAGAGATGGCCTTAAGCCTGTCCAGAGAAGAATACTATATGCGATGCATGAATTAGGTTTAACCCCTGATAGACCATTTAGAAAGTGTGCAAGAGTTGTTGGAGATGTACTTGGTAAGTACCATCCTCATGGAGATCAAGCTGTATATGACGCGCTAGTAAGACTAGTACAAAATTTTTCAACTAAATACCCAACTCTAGACGGACACGGGAATTTTGGATCAGTAGATAATGATCCCCCTGCAGCAATGAGATACACTGAAACAAGATTAGCTCCAATAGCTCATCAAGGATTTCTTGAAGAGATTGGATCGAATACAGTAAATTTCTCTAATAACTTTGATGGTTCACAAAAAGAACCAGATGTCCTACCAGCTCAACTTCCATTTTTATTATTGAATGGATCATCAGGTATTGCTGTTGGCATGGCAACAAACATTCCACCTCATAACCTCGGAGAAATAGTGGATGGTTTAATTTCCGTAATTAAAAATAAAGATATTAATAATAAAAAACTCTCTAATATTATTAAAGGACCTGATTTTCCAACAGGCGGAGAATTAATTCATAGTGAATCAATAGAAGAACTTTACGAAACGGGAAAAGGATCAATAACAATTAGAGGAGTCATAAATACAGAGGAAATAAATTTGGGCAAAGGTAAACATAAAAAAAATGCATTAATCATTACTGAACTTCCCTATCAAATCAATAAAGCAGGCTGGATTGAAAAATTAGCTGAACTTGTAAATACAGGCAAAATAAATGGAATTTCTGATATTAGAGATGAAAGTGACAGAGATGGAATGAGAATTGTAATAGAGTTAAAAAAAGAGTCTAATACTGAACTTGTAATTTCTAATTTATATAAAAAAACAACCTTGCAAACCAATTTTGGTGCCATATTTTTAGCTTTAATTAAAGGCAAACCTATCCAACTAAACTTAAAGCAATATCTAAACTATTTTATTGAATTTCGAGAAGAAACAATTAGAAAAAGAACTAATTATTTTTTAAAAAACACACTTGAGAAACTTGAAATATTAGAAGGTTTATCTAAGGCGACAAAAGATATAAAAAAAATAATCACAATTATTGAAGAATCAAACAATATTGCAGAAGCTAAATCAAAATTGATTGAAAATTTTTTCTTCAGTGAAAAACAAGCACATTCAGTTTTAGAAATGCCACTAAAAAAAATAACGAATCTTGAAAGAAATCAAATAGATGATGAAATAAAAATTTTAGGAGAGAAAAAGAATTATCTTCAAAAATTATTGAACGAAAGAAAATTATTACTTGAGTTACTTATAGAAGAATTATTACTTTTAAAGAAAAAATATAATGTAAAAAGAAGAACAAAAGTTCTTAAAAATATAAATCAAAATGAAGAATTAGAAACAATTAATAATCAGATATTAGAAGAATTTATAAATAAAAAAACAAAATTATACATAGACAATAGACTTTATTTAAAAAGGATGATTTTAGGTAATTACAAAAAATCATTTGAGATTGTAAATAAAATTATAGATAATAAAAATATTCAAAAATTTATATGCAATATTGAAAAAAATATAAAATTAATTGGAATTACAAATACAGGGAAAGTTTTTAACATTGATTGGGAATCAAATATTAATAAAGACTATAAATTAGATAATAAAATTCTTGGAAATATTCATCCTAGTGAAATAATAAATTTTCATTCAATTAAAAAAGAAATTAAAAATTATTTATGCATCTTGAATTCAGATGGAAGATTTAAAAAAGTTTTATTTGATGAAGATATGATTAAAAGTAATAGATCTTTCACTATTACAAAATTAAAAAATAATTTAAAAACAATTGATTCTTTTATTTCTAATGAAAGCAAAGATTTAATAATATTAACCTCGATAGGAAGAATTTTTAGATTTAATTTATCAAATAAATTTTTAACGCCAACTTCTAAACAATCCCAAGGATTAATAATTGCAAAACTTTTACCAAGTGAAAAAATTGTTTCTTGTTGTACATACCATGATGGAGAAAATATTTTTTTGATATCTAAACAAGGAAAAATCTTTTGCATAAATAGTAATGAAATTTACTGCTCAAATGATTACAGTTTGGGATATTTGAATGAAAAAACCCAACTTAAAAACGATTACTTCCTCAAAATAATGGCAAGTAATCATTACCTTGATATTGAAACTAATAAAAATAAATCTGCAAGATTGGACCTAAATAAATTAAATTTCAAATCCAATAAATCAAACTTTTTAATTGATTTTTTAAAATTAGATAATGATGAATACCTTGAAAATTGTTTCCGACTTGAAAACTTTCTCGACTAAGATTTATATTCATTTTCAACCCAATTTAAGTATTCTTGATTTACTGTTCCAGTGACATAATTACCGGTAAAACAACTCATCTCTAAATCTTTAATCGAAGAATCACTTATTATAGATTTACGCAGACTTTCAACACTTTGATAAACAAGGTTATCAATTTCAAGTTTATCGGCGATTTCACTTATTGTCCTATTATGAGCTATTAATTCATCTCTATTAGGCATATTAATTCCATAAACATGAGGATAACGAACAGGAGGGGCTGCTGATGTAAAAAAAACTTTATTTGCTCCTGCATCTTTAGCCATCTGGACAATTTCTTTTGAAGTAGTACCTCTAACTATCGAGTCATCAACAATTAATACATTTTTATTTTTAAACTCTGCACTCATGGCATTTAATTTTTGCCTTACTGATTTCTTACGTTTCTGCTGACCAGGCATTATGAATGTTCTGCCAACATATCTATTTTTAAAAAAACCTTCCCTATATTCTATCCCTAACTGTCTTGCAACTTGCATTGCCGCGGGTCGCGAAGAATCAGGAATAGGCATAACTACATCAATATCTCCAGAATTGATTGTTTCTTTTATTGTCTCTGCTAAATAATCTCCCATCTTTAAACGAGCTTTATAGACTGAAATTCCATTCATAATTGAATCTGGCCTAGCTAAGTAAACATATTCAAAAGCACAGGGAAATAACATTGGATTTTCAGAACATTGCTTAGAGAAAAACTCCCCATTAAGATTTATAAAAACAGCTTCTCCTGGATCTACATCTCTCACTACTTGATAATCATTATTCTCAAGTACTAGAGATTCGCTAGCAACCATCCATTCTTCTTTTTTTGTGGTTAATGAAAGTCTTTTCCCTATAACTAAAGGCCTAATACCAAAAGGATCTCTAAATGCTAATAAACCATGTCCTGAAATTAGGGCGATTGAAGCATATGATCCCTGAATTCTTCTATGTAAAGATTTGACCGCATTAAAAATAATATCAGGTTCTAATTCTTGATTATGAATTTGTTCTTGTAATTCTGTCGCAAATACATTTAATAACATTTCAGTATCACTTGAAGAATTTGTATGCCGCTTATCGACGTTAAATAACTGTTTTTCTAAATCTCTGGTATTAGTCAAATTTCCATTATGTATCAAAACAATTCCATAAGGAGCATTAACATAAAAAGGCTGTGCTTCTTCTACACTTTCTGCTGATCCCTTTGTTGCATACCTAACATGACCTAATCCAATTTTGCCTATTAAATTCCTCATATCTCTAGTTCTATAAGCAGTATTAACCTGACCTTTAACCTTATGTATATGAAAAACAGTATTTTCCATTGTTGCTATACCTGTTGAGTCTTGACCTCTATGCTGCAAAAGCAAAAGACTATCGTAAATTTGTTGATTTACATCATTTGAAGAAACGATTCCAACTATTCCGCACATAACTTAATATCTTAAAAAGATTAATAGTTGAGTAATGTTTTTCATATTTAAAAGTAACCTGAAATACTATTATTAAATTTTTCGGTTAATTCCTCAACCCTTATATTGCAAATATTTTTTTCGTTGATTTTTATATTCAGCGTGTCACTAGATACGTACCCTATTTTTTTTACATACACACTTGATGGGAAATTTATTTGATTTTGTTTTAAATAATTAAACCATTCATCTTGTTTCATTTTACTAATTGAAAAAATAATTCTTGACCCCCCTTCGGCGAACAATAAATTATCAACTCTATTTAAATCTTTCTCTAAGTCTATAGTTGCACCCCTACCAGACAAAATACAAGACTCTGCTAAAGCTATAGCTAAACCACCATCAGAGATATCGTGAGAAGAAACTATAAGACTTTTTATAATCGCATTTCTTAAAAAACTCTGACAAAACTTTTCATCCACCAAATCTATTTTTGGAGGCCGACCTGTAATTTCTCCATGAAAATATTCTAGATAAGAACTTGCTGCAATTTTTATTTCTGAATTGGAAGAACCAATTAACCATATTTGATCTTCAATATTTTTCCATTCACTACTTATGGCTTTTTCGACATTATCTATCTTTCCAACCATTCCAATAACAGGAGTAGGATTAATAGGAGTAATTAAATTATCTTTATTTTTGGATTCATTATATAAAGATACATTACCTCCTGTAACAGGAGTTTCTAAAGCTTTACAGGCTTCAGCGATTCCATTACATGAAGATGAAAGTTGCCAATATCCTATTTCATTCTCAGGGGAAGAAAAATTTAAATTATTTGTAATTGCTACTGGTTCAGCCCCAACACAACTAACATTTCTAGCAGACTCTGCAACGGCAGCGATAGATCCTCTAAAAGGATCAAGCGCAACCCATCTACTATTGCAATCAACTGAAGCAGCGACACCAGAAAACACTTTACTTTTATTTTTTTTATTTTGTTCCCTTAGTCTTACTACTGCTGCATCTGCTTTTCCAGGTGGTAATACTGTATTTGCCTGCACTTGAGAGTCATATTGTTTATATATCCATCGTTTGGAAGCTATTGATGGATTAGAGAGTAGTTTTAAAATAATTTCTGAAAAAGAAAAATTCTTATTTTCCTTTAATGAAAATATTTTTTGCTCATGAATTTCTGGTAAATCATTTTCTTTCCATTCCCATTTTTTTAAAAGATCATCAGGTGGATTATTAATCACATTATGAAAATTCACAGGAGTATCATCAGATAAGGCAGAAGTAGGTATTTGGGCAACAATTTTACCTTTATGAGAAATAATTACCTCATTAGTTCCTATCACTTCACCAACAACACTGGCATATAATCCCCATTTATTAAATTTTTCAATAAGATTATTAATTTTTTCTTCTTTAACGACAAACAACATTCTTTCTTGCGATTCAGATAATAAATATTGATATGAGGACATATCATCTTCTCTGGAGGGGACTAAATCTAAATCAATAGATATCCCTAAATTTCCATTTGCAGCCATTTCTGCGCTACTGCATGTTAAACCTGCAGCACCCATATCTTGAGCTGCAATTACATCCCCTGTCTTGAAAGCATCCAAACAAGCTTCGATAAGACTTTTCTCAATAAATGGATCACCTACCTGTACTGCAGGTCTATCATCCAATGAATTTGTAGTTAATTCTGAACTAGCAAAACTAGCACCACCAACTCCGTCTCTGCCGGTTGTATTACCAACATATAACACTGGCGATCCTACATTTTTAGCTCCAGAACAAACGATTTCATCGGTCTCTAAAAGTCCTAAAGCCATAACATTCACTAGAGGATTTCCAGAGTAACTATCATCGAAGTCAATTTCACCTCCAACAGTCGGCACACCTACACAATTTCCATAATGTGCAATACCGGATACAACTCCTCGAAGTAAATCAACATTCGATGATTTATCAAGGTTTCCAAATCGCAATGAATTCAACACTGCGATTGGCCTTGCTCCCATTGTAAATATATCTCTTAAAATTCCTCCTACACCTGTTGCTGCGCCTTGAAAAGGTTCAATAGCAGAAGGATGATTATGACTTTCTATTTTAAAGACAAGTTTTTGATTATTTCCAACATCAATAACGCCAGCATTTTCTCCAGGTCCAACTAAAACATTTTTACCTTTAGTGGGAAACTTAGATAGTAAAGGTTTTGAATTTCTATAACAACAATGTTCAGACCACATAACGCCAAACATGCCTAATTCCGTTCTATTAGGTTTTCTGTTTAATCTTTTGCAAATTTCTTCGTAATCATTAAGTGTTAAATTTTCAACTTTTAATGCTTCATTGAGATCATATAGATCATTATTTTCTTGTTTTACCATTATTTATATCCAAGGGTCATCTTCTTTTTTTTCACTAAACGGTATAGATGTTCTGTCACTATTATAAAAACTTTTTTGTTTAAAATCTAAGTTTTGGCTTATATCTTCATCTTCTTCAAGCCATTCCTCTAATCTATTAGAAGCAATATTTTTCATATCATCAAACCTATCAAAAATTTTTTTTCCTTTTTGCATAAATTCATTTTTGATACTTGATTTTATTAAAGATAAATCATCTAAAGAATTACTTTTACAAAATACCAATCCCGGTTGTTGATCATTAATATTATCAATGGTTAATTTCCATCTACTAGAACCTGGAATCTTAGGATTAGATCTAGACACTAAGTAATATTTAATTTTTCCCGTTTTCATTTCAAATAAAAAATCTGCAATGACTCCTATTTTTGATCCATTTATATTTATGAGATTAGCTTCAATTAAAGTTGGGAACCTATTTAAAGTTGCTAAGTCCGAAATAGCTGGATCACCTTTGACATAAATTTCATTATCTATTATTTGAGAAATTTGATTTAATCGCCAAACATTTCTCTTTAAATCAAAATTTGAAGGACGAGAGTACCATCCTAAAATCCGATGAACTGGAGGATGCATCCAAACATTTTCACCGTTTCCATAATTAAGGACCATATTACCCTTAACACTAAAATTTAGTAATTCACTTAATAAAATTTCTTTAGGTAATTTCAAATTAAGAACGAACCTGTACAGGCATAACTAAATAAGTAAAAGAATTAAGATTATCTTCTGGTACAAAAACAGCTGGAGTAGTTGCAATATTACACTTTAAAAGTACATTTTCAGAAGCGATAACTTTTAAACCTTCTAACAAATATCTTACGTTAAATGCTATATCAAAATTTTCTCCAGAATAAGAAACAGGTATTGATTCATTTGCATTTCCAATATCCTGGGCATCTGCGCTGATTGAAGCTAAATCTGTATCATCTAATTTAATCTTTACAACACTACTTTGCTGATCAGCTAAAACAGCTATTCTTTCTAATGCATCAATTAATTTTTTTGTATTAAAATTCAGAATTTTAGAAAAAGAATCAGGAATTAATAGTGAATAATTAGGATAAGTACCTTCTAAAGTTCTTGTAGTAATTATTTGATTAGAAGAAATAAAGACTACTTGGCCTTTATCATAGAAGAGTTTTATTGATTTTTCTGAGCTTCTCAAAGATACTAGTTTTTCAATTTCTCTTAATGATCTAGTTGGGATAGTTACCGATAAATCATCAACATTTGCAGATAAGTTTTCTTTGTTTTCGATATTTTCTTCATTACCAATTAAAGCAACAGCCAATCTATGGCCATCTGTAGAAGCAGACTCTAAATAATTTGGTTTGAAGGTGAAATTGACACCTGTGAGTAGTTGCTTTGAATCATCATTACTACTGGCAAAAATGGTAGATTTTAAAGCCTTTAAAAAAGAACTAGGGTCAATATTCAAAGAAGTACCGCTTTCAACAAATGGTAAATTAGGATATTCATCAGAAGGGATCCCTTTAAGATTAAAAGAACCTCTGTCGCTTTTTATTAGGATATTATCTGAATTCTCTTCTACTTCTAAAGAAACAGGAGTTTCATTAGGTAGTTTATTTACTATTTCGGATAAAAGTTTTGAAGGTATAGTAATAGCTCCACTATTTTTAACAGTTCCATCAAAAGAAGTTTGAATTCCTAAATTAAGATCAAATCCTGTGACGCTAATTTTATTAGTTCCTTCGTCAGCTGTTAAAAGTATATTTGCAAGAATTGGATGCGTTGGCCTTGAAGCAACTGCTTTGCTTACTAGTTGTATAGCACTATTTAATTCATTTTGATTACAAATAATTTCCATCACAATTTGGAACTTTTTACAAATACAATATACTTTTTTCGTAAATTAAATTCAATAAATTTATTTTTTACTTCTTTCTAATAAATAAATTAAACATAAAACAAAAATTATAGTAGTAGTAGTTTTTGTGGGAACTGTGGAATTCTTAAATTATGTAGCTTGCCTACTTAGTTTACGAAGAAAAGAATATGTGTAAAAAAATTTTTATTTGTTGAATATTTTTTTCTATATTCGAAAGTTTTAAATTTATTCAACAAATAGAATTTCTTATTATCTAATTTTCAACAAATGAGATTCGTTTTTATTTGATTTCCACAGACACTATTTTTTTTGGATTTTAATATCCTAAGATTTTAGTTATATTTTTTAATGAAGGTTCAACATTTTTCCTGAAAATAGCATCATTGTTTTTTATTGCGCAATCAGGATCTTTTAAGCCATTTCCAGTAAGAACACAAACAATAGTTGATTCCTTTTGGATTCTATTTTTGTTTTTAATTAGTCCTGCAACAGATGCTGCGCTGGCAGGTTCACAAAATACACCTTCCTTAGCAAGAATTTTATAAGCATTGATAATTTCTTCATCTGTAACTGACTGAAAGTCTCCTTTACTTTCTTTTTTTACTTTTTTTGCTTTTTCTCTATTAACAGGATTCCCAATTCTTATTGCAGTAGCTATAGTTTCAGGATCTTTAACTACTATGTTTTGAACTAATGGTGCAGAGCCTTCAGATTGAAAGCCCATCATAATGGGTAATTTTAAATTTCTTCTTATTTTTGAATATTCTTTAAATCCTAACCAATAGGCAGTTATATTCCCCGCATTGCCCATGGGAATGCAAAGCCAATCAGGTGCAATGCCTAAGTCATCAATAATTTCAAAAGCGGCTGTTTTTTGGCCTTGTATTCGATATGGATTCACTGAATTAACAAGTTCTATTGGATGTTCTGAGGACAAATCTCTAACAATTTCAAGAGCTTTATCAAAGTTTCCATTAATTGATATTATCTCTGCACCATACATTAAAGCCTGTGCAAGTTTTCCTTGAGCAACAAATCCTTCTGGAATTAAAACATAAGGTTTTAAACCCCCTCTAGCAGCATATGCAGCAGCAGCAGCGGAAGTATTTCCAGTACTTGCGCAAATTACAGCTTCACGACCCTCTTCTTTTGCTTTGCTAATGGCCATAGTCATTCCACGATCTTTGAAAGATCCTGTAGGA
Organism: uncultured Prochlorococcus sp.; assembly: GCA_902519235.1. Classification (GTDB taxonomy): domain Bacteria; phylum Cyanobacteriota; class Cyanobacteriia; order PCC-6307; family Cyanobiaceae; genus Prochlorococcus_A. The sequence goes on along the minus strand of CABYJE010000001.1, from coordinate 160,146 downwards.
TTTAGCCCATCATATTTTAAAAAAACCTTTGTACCATTTCCAATTAAATTACTTATTGAAGTACTAAGAATTAGCGGTGTATTTCCTTCGTTTAGGGAGATAATAGGAGTTTTTTTGGTAACTGGGAGGTATTGTTTATAAGCTTCAATTAGACCTGGCCATCTTTTTTTTCTGTAATTGATATGCAGTTTATTTTTGATTTTATTTAATAACGCCATAGCAATTAATCTTTTTTAATTTTTTCTAAAGGAGAATTTGTGAAAAAGTCAAATAATTCTGAAATTGATTCTACTTTATTCATTACTTTGCTTAAAGCACTGATATCTAAAATAACAGTTTTAGTTGGATAACTTTCAAAAAATTTTACTAGATTAATTTTTCCATTTCCTAGATTTATGCCTTGAATTAAGCTCGCTCTGAGTGCAAGCATCCCAGTTCTCCCGTCATCTGCTCTGGGAGGATGGATAATAGATGAAAGTCTAGTTAAAAAAACATTTCCTATTTCTGAATATGCTAATTTGCTTGCAATTGTAATTGGTATTTCAAAATCTTTATTCAATACTGATTGAATTTCATCATCATTAGCCCCAGTTGCTCTTAAAATTTTTCTTAACTCTTTTGATGCATTTCCTCCTCCAGCGAATGTTTTTAATGAATTAACTGAAATTGTTCTAGAAAATATGTTGTAAATAATTTTAATTTCTTCAGCAGCATTAGCTTTTGAAATATTAAAAAATAATTGGGAAATAATAAAAATAAAAAATGTTTTTATTATTAAAAATTTTTTAAATTTCATTTTAGATATTTGCGCCAGCAGCAATCTTTACAAGCCTAACCATACCTTTTTCCGTAACTTTTTTAGCAATTTTAATACTCATCTCTTTTGTATAAGGCTCATTTATGAGTCTTGGAACTCTTTTTAGGAAAATATCAATTGAGTAGCCAGGAACTTTTTGTAAAATTTCCAAAAAGTTTCTTAATGGTTCTAAATACATTATTAGGTCATTTAAATTGCTATTATCGCTAGCCATCTTTAATCTAATTGAGTTTGGAAGGTAGTTATTTAAATTTTTTAATATTTTTAGACTAAATAAATCTATTTGATTGGTTAGGCCTTCAATTATTTCATCTCTAAGAAACCCACCTTTTGGAGAAAATAGAAGATTAATTACTTCATCTAAAAGATTTTCTAAATCAAGATTCGTCTGCTTTGCAGCATTTGCAAGTAGATCTTCTAAGCGATCCCATTTAAATTTTTTATTATCAAAAAGCATTTCTTTTAAACTTTCTCTTAATTGAGGGTCAGGATCTTCCATTAATCTCCTCGCAAAATATGGATAAGCTGCACCCAAAATTTTAAAATTTGGATCTACGCTTAAAGCAATTCCTTCTAACGTCAGTAATGATCTTATTATCAGTGCATAATATGGAGGTAATCTGAAAGGGAATTTATACATAACTCCTGACATGTCGTCTGTAACGCTCTTGAAATCCATTTTTGAAACCCCTTGTTCAACAGCGTTAATAAAGACATCTTGAAATGCTGGAACTATGGGCTCTAGGTTTACTTCTTCTGATAAAAATCCTAATTTTACGAAATCTTGGGAAAGTTTATCGAAGTTTTTATTTACTAAATGTACAACTGCTTGAATTAAGCCAGACCTTGAATCTCTGGAAACCTCACTCATCATTCCAAAATCTAAATAACATAACCTTCCATCTTTTAGAGCTAATAAATTTCCTGGATGAGGGTCAGCATGGAAAAACCCATGTTCTAAAAGTTGTTCTAAACTGCACTGCACCCCTATATCAATCATTTTGTCTGGGTCAATTCCTAATTTTTTTACATCTTCTAGATTTGTTAATTTTGTACCATCAATCCATTCCATAGTTAGAACTCTTCTTGAAGTTATTTTTTTATAAATTTTTGGTACAGCAATCATTTGGTTATGTTTGTGCATATTTCTAAACTTTTCAGCATTTTCAGCTTCATTTAAATAATCCATCTCTTCAAAAACTCTTTTACCTAATTCATCAATTAGTGCCACGAGATCGCTTCTTATTAATCCAATATTATTTTTAAGCCAATAAGCGATATTTCTAACTATGTAAAGATCTAAAGTAATTTGTTCTCTTAAACCTGGTCGTTGTACTTTAACTGCAACAAATTCATCATTCTTCAGTTTGGCTTTGTGTACTTGTCCTAATGAAGCTGCAGAAATTGGCTCTTTATCTATTTCTAAAAAAATTTCATCTACTTTGGACCCTAAATCTTCTTCTATTAATTCCATGGCTTTATCTCCGTCAAAGCCTGGAAGTTGATCTTGTAATTCAGATAACTCTTCAAGAAGAATTGCTGGAATGATATCCGGTCTTGTTGATAAAGCTTGACCCGCTTTAACAAATGCTGGTCCAAGTTCTACTAGTAAATTTGTTAATTCCTTTGCTCTAATTCTTGCTTTAGCTTCATTCTTCAATCTTCCAGTTAATTTATCCCAGCCTACAGAAAATAAATAAGCAAAAATAGGTACAAGTGTTTCCCAAAGTCTTTTTAAAAGTCTTTTTGGGTTCTTTTTGTAAATTTTAGATATTGTTTCTGGATCATAATCCAACAGTCCAGATACCTCAATAAAATCAGTAAAGTCTTCTTTCATATCTTTATATATTTGAACCCTTTATTTTTTTAAAAAAGAAGTTATTTTTTTTATATGGAAGATTTATCATGCTTTTACAATTAAAGATAGAGAATATAGCCTTAATAGAGATTATAGAAATTAATTTCGAAAAAGGTTTGAACATCATTACTGGGGATTCTGGTTCAGGGAAATCACTAATTTTAGATTCATTAAATGTTTTATTTGGTGGATCTAATATACCTTTAAAGCAATTAATACGTCCAGGAAAAAATCATTGTGCTATCGAGGCAAAATTTTCTTCATCTTTTCAAATCAATAACTGGCTAATTAATAATGGTTTAAAAAGCAATCCTGTTTTAAATATCAAAAGAATATCCTACAGAAAAAATAATAAAGTTTTATCTAAATATAGTCTTAACAATCTATTAATTAATAAAAAATTATTAGAAGAACTTGGCCGATTGTTAATAGATTTTGCAGGACAATCAGATACTTTTATATTTGATTCTCAAGATAAGAGAAAATTAATTATTGATGATTTATGTTCGCAAGAATTGAGAGATACAACTGCAAAGATTAAAAATATATGGGAGGAAAGTCAGATTTTAAAGAGATTAATGAATGAAAAAATAGAATCATCTATGAAGCAAGAAGAAAATAACTTAATAACTAAACAAATATTGAAAACTCTTGAGGAAGCTAATTTAGAATCCGACCAGGAAATCTCGCAATTAGAGTTACTAGAAAATAAACTTGTAAATAATCTCGAAATAAATAATTCAATACAATCAACTTTAGATAACTTAAACAATTTCAGTCATGATGAACCATCGGTATCCTCTCTGATAAACCAATCAATAAAAAATTTAAATAGAACAGTAGATTTCGACTCAAAAATTCAAAATTTTAGAGATAATTTATTAGATATCCAAACTTATGTTGAAGATTTAATTTTCGCTTTAAACTCATATATCCAAGATTTAGATAATTATGAATCTAACCTTTCAGAAATACAAAAAAGATTATTTTTTTTAAAAAACTTGGAGAGAACTTTTTCATTGGATCTACCTCAATTAATTGATAAGCGAGATCAATTAAGGATATATTTTCAACAAAATGTCCAAGATAATGAGATTTGTAAAATTAAGAATCAAATTGAAAATTTACAAAGTAATTTAAATTCTTTATTTATTATCCAATCCACTGAAAGAAAAAAAATTGCTAAACAGTTAGAAAAATCAGTTAAATCCATTTTAAGAAATTTAGGTTTAGAAAATGCCAATTTTTTAATTCAATTTTCTGAATGTAAGCCTTCTGGCGATGGAATTGACAATATTAATTTTTTGTTTTCGGCTAATCCTGATCAGAAACTCGCTCCTTTATCAAATGTTATTTCTGGTGGAGAAATGTCAAGATTCTTATTGGCAATAAAATCTAGTATTTCTAAAAAACCAAATACTTTCTTTTTAGATGAAATTGATAATGGTTTAAGTGGTAAATCTTTATTTTCTTTAGTTGAATTAATAAAAGAAATTTCTAAAGGTCAACAGGTTTTATGTATTACACATCAGCCATTTTTAGCTGCTGTAGGATTAGCTCATTTTAAAGTGAACAAAAATGTGATTAATGGTAAAACTTATACTTCAATTTCAAAACTAACTACAAAAAAACAAAGAAAACACGAGTTAGTAGAACTTATTGGGGGAGGTTTTGGAGAAGCAAATGATTACGCTTCTAGACTTCTTGACAGGGCAGCTGCATAAAATAAAAAAAATTCCATTATAATAATTTTTTTAAACCATAAATAGATTTAAACATGGTTAGAAAAATGAATAATAGTTTTGAAGAAGATAATTCAATCATTATTAGAGGAGCGCGTCAGCATAATTTAAAAAATATTAATCTTTCCTTACCTAGAAATAAATTTATAGTTTTCACTGGTGTAAGTGGAAGTGGAAAAAGTTCTTTAGCTTTTGATACAATTTTTGCTGAAGGTCAAAGAAGATATGTTGAGAGTCTTTCGGCTTATGCAAGACAGTTTTTGGGTCAAGTAGATAAACCAGATGTTGACAATATAGAGGGTTTATCGCCTGCTATTTCAATTGATCAAAAATCTACAAGTCATAATCCTCGTTCAACAGTAGGAACAGTAACAGAGATACAAGATTATCTAAGATTGTTGTTTGGTCGTGCTGGTGAGCCGCATTGTCATCATTGTGGGATTCCAATTGCCCCTCAAACAATTGATGAAATGGTTGATCAAATTCTTCTTTTGCCAGAAGGAACAAGGTATCAATTGTTGGCTCCTGTTGTAAGAGGGAAGAAAGGAACACATACAAAATTAATTAGCGGACTTGCTGCTGAAGGCTTCGCCCGAGTAAGAATCAACGGCGAGGTAAGAGAACTTGCAGATAGTATTGAGTTAGATAAAAATCAAATTCATAATATTGAAGTAGTAGTTGATAGATTAATTTCAAGAGAGGGAATACAAGAAAGATTGAGTGATTCTTTGCAAACTTGTCTCAAAAGAGGTGATGGTTTGGCAATAGTAGAAGTTGTTCCAAAAAAAGGAGAAAACTTACCTCCAAACTTAGAAAGAGAAAAACTTTATTCAGAAAATTATGCATGTCCCATACATGGCTCTATTGTTGATGAACTTTCTCCTAGATTATTTTCCTTTAACAGCCCATATGGAGCTTGTCCAGATTGTCATGGGATTGGTTATTTAAAAAAATTTACCGCAGATAGAGTTATCCCAGATAAAACATTACCTGTTTATGCGGCAATAGCTCCTTGGAGTGAAAAAGATAATACTTATTATTTTTCTTTACTTTATTCAGTGGGACAAGCTTATGGTTTTGAATTAAAAACTCCTTGGAAAGATTTAACTGATTTGCAAAAAAAAGTTCTATTGTTGGGGTCAGATAAACCAATATTAATTCAAGCTGATAGTCGTTTTAAAACTTCTAGTGGTTTTGAGAGGCCTTTTGAAGGAATTTTACCGATATTAGAAAGGCAATTGAAGGAAGCTAATGGAGAGTCAGTTAGACAAAAGTTAGAAAAATATTTAGAGTTAGTACCTTGTAAGACATGTTCGGGAAAAAGATTAAGACCTGAGGCTTTAGCAGTCAAACTTGGCCCATACAACATAACTGATTTAACCTCTATAAGCGTTTCTGAAACCTTAATTCATATCGAACGAATTATGGGATTAGGTAAACCTAATAATGAAAATATATCTTTATCAGAAAAACAAAAGCAGATAGGTGAGTTGGTTTTAAAAGAGATTCGTTTACGTTTGAAGTTTTTAATTAATGTAGGCTTAGATTATTTGACATTAGATAGACCAGCAATGACTTTGTCTGGTGGTGAGGCTCAGCGTATTAGATTGGCTACACAAATAGGTGCAGGCCTTACTGGCGTTTTATACGTATTAGATGAGCCTAGCATTGGTTTACATCAGAGAGATAATGACAGATTATTAGAAACATTAAAAAGCTTAAGAGATTTAGGAAATACTTTGGTTGTCGTTGAACATGATGAAGACACTATGAAATCAGCAGATTATTTAGTAGATATTGGCCCAGGGGCAGGGGTTTATGGTGGGGAAATTATTGCAAAGGGTTCTTATCAAGATGTCTTGAAATCAGATAAGTCATTAACTGGGGCTTATTTAAGTGGCAGGAAGTCGATTCCTACTCCAAAGCAACGAAGATCATCTGTTAAAAAAAGTTTAATTTTAAATAATTGTTTTAAAAATAATTTAAAGAACATATCTGTAGAATTTCCTTTAGGAAGATTAGTTTCTGTAACTGGTGTCAGCGGTAGTGGAAAAAGCACCCTGATAAATGAACTACTTCATCCTGCTTTGTGTCATTCTCTTGGATTAAAAGTACCTTTTCCTCAAGGGGTGGAAGAGTTAAAGGGTATAAAGGCAATTGATAAAGTTATCGTTATTGATCAATCTCCTATAGGTAGAACACCAAGATCAAACCCTGCTACCTATACAGGTGCTTTTGATCCTATAAGGCAGATATTTACTGCTACAGTGGAAGCCAAAGCAAGAGGTTATCAGGCTGGCCAGTTTAGCTTTAACGTGAAAGGTGGAAGATGCGAAGCTTGTAAAGGCCAGGGAGTAAATGTAATTGAAATGAATTTTTTACCGGATGTGTATGTTCAATGTGAAGTATGCAAAGGAGCTCGTTTTAATAGGGAAACACTTCAAGTTAAATATAAAGGTTTCAATATATCTGATGTTTTAGAGATGACAGTTGAACAAGCTGCAGAAACTTTTTCTGCTATACCTCAAGCTGCTGATAGATTATCTACATTAGTAGATGTTGGATTAGGATACGTTAAATTAGGTCAACCTGCCCCTACATTATCTGGCGGAGAGGCTCAAAGAGTTAAGCTAGCTACAGAACTATCTAAAAGAGCTACTGGAAAAACTCTATACTTAATTGATGAACCAACTACAGGTCTAAGTTTTTATGACGTTCATAAATTAATGGATGTCATACAACGTTTAGTTGATAAAGGAAATTCTGTAATTGTTATTGAACATAACTTAGATGTAATTAGATGTTCTGATTGGATTATTGATTTAGGACCTGATGGAGGAGATAAAGGTGGGGAAATTATTGCAGAAGGTATTCCTGAAGATGTAGCTAGGCACCCTACAAGCTATACAGCAAAATATCTTAAAAAAGTTCTCAAATAAAAAATCTTTGTTGTATAACTTTGTGTTTTTAATTATCTGAGTAAGAAGAAAGTCTTCTCTATAAGTGCCAAAAATTAGTCTATATCTTCTTTTTGAACAGTTTTTAGGCTAAAAAAATTAAAAATCATAATTGTTTCTTAATATTTGCGACGGAAATACAGCTTATTTGTAGTAATGGCGATTGATCTAAGGATTTGCTAAATGAGGTTTAATTTTTTGCATTTACATTTACATGGTCTTATACGCGCTAAAAATCTTGAATTAGGCAGGGATGCAGATACTGGAGGTCAAACACAATACGTTTTAGAGTTAGTTAAAAGTTTGGCTAATACTTCAGATGTTGATCAAGTCGATTTAGTAACTCGTTTAATTGACGATCCTAAAGTAGACGATGAATATTCACAACAAGAAGAATTTCTTGAACCTGGAGCAAGGATTTTAAGATTTAAATTTGGACCTAATAAATATTTAAGAAAGGAATTGCTTTGGCCTTATTTAGATCATTTAGCTGAGAGCCTTATTTTTTACTATAAAAAAAATAAAAAGCCTAATTTTATTCACGCTCATTATGCAGATGCTGGATATGTAGGCGTTAAGCTAAGTAAATTTTTAAAAGTTCCATTTATTTTTACTGGTCATTCTTTAGGAAGAGAAAAAAAGAGAAAATTGCTTGATACTGGTTTAAAAACTAATCAGATCGAAAAGCTCTATTCCATAAGTAAAAGAATTGAGGCAGAAGAAAAAGTGTTAAAATCTGCTGATATTGTAGTTACCAGCACTAAACAAGAGTCAACTTATCAATATTCCCAATATTCTTCTTTTTCTATTCATAAAGCTAAAGTGATCCCACCTGGTGTTGATCATAAAAAGTTTCATCATATTTACTCAACAACTGAGACAGCAGAACTTGACAATATGATGAAACCTTTTCTAAGGGATTCTGCAAAACCTCCATTATTGGCTATTTCTAGAGCTGTACGAAGAAAAAATATTCCTTCTTTGATTGAGGCATATGGAAGATCTGAAAAATTAAAAAGAAAAACTAATTTAATATTGATTTTGGGTTGTCGAGATAGTACTTCAAAACTCGAACCTCAACAAAAAGAAGTATTCCATAATATTTTTGAAACGATTGATAAATTTAATTTGTATGGTAGGGTTGCTTACCCAAAAAAGCATCTTCCAAGTCAGATTCCTGCTTTATATAGGTGGGCTGCTAGCAGAGGAGGGTTATTTGTAAATCCAGCTTTAACAGAGCCTTTTGGATTAACTCTTCTTGAAGCTTCTTCATGTGGATTGCCAATAGTATCAACAAATGATGGTGGACCAGAAGAAATTCGGTCAAAATGTGAAAATGGACTCCTAGTAGATGTTACTGATATTAATAAGTTGAAAGTTATTCTTGAAAAAGCAATTTCTAATAATAATCAGTGGAAATTATGGAGTAGAAATGGCATTGAAGGTGTCAACAGGCACTTTAGCTGGAACACTCATGTACGAAATTATTTAACAATACTCAAAGAAGAATTTTCAAGGTCAGATAACTATTCTGCATCTGATATCAAACAGAGTTGTTTAAAAGGTAGTTCTTCACTTATAAAACCCCATTGGTCAAATACTTTAGGATCAGGGTGAAGAATTAGTTGATTGTTATTCTTTTTCTTGAGTTTGAAACCTTTCTTAGATAATTTTTTCATTAAGTTAGCAGTTTCTTCAAATCTTGATGCCATTGCATCAAGACTAGAGCAGTCACTTGTTAAACCATTATCTTTCCATGTAAAAAAACTCATAACAAATTTTTTAAAGATTGATTTTTAAAACTATACCTAAAATTACAAGTAAAATGTTGATTTTCCAAAAATTTTCAACTATTTTTTCTTCCTTAATTCCTTTAAGTTCAAAATGGTGGTGTAATGGCGCCATTAAAAATATGCGTTTACCTTTGTGAAATAATTTTTTTGTAATTTTAAAAAACCCTACTTGAATCATTACTGAAAGTGATTCAAGAATAAATATTCCTGAGAAAATAGATAAGGTAAAAACACTATTGGTTAATAATGCTGTAGAAGCCAAAATTGCGCCAATACTTAAAGATCCTGTGTCACCCATAAATATTTTTGCAGGATAACTATTGTATTTGAGAAATCCTAAGCATATACCAGACATTGAATAACATAGGATACTAAACATTATGAGCTCTTGATTATCTTTCATTAATATTTCTGTTCCTAATCCATAAAATACAATTGCACTACATCCAGCTGCTAATCCATCTAGGCCATCAGTTAAATTGACTGAGTTACTTATGCCAACAAGTACTAAAAAAGAAATCGGCAATATGAAAATATTCATATTGATTCCCCAGGACTCAGATACTGTAATTAATGGATTTATTAAATCATTTTCATAGGCTAAAATTATAAAAATTATTGAGATGATACTTTGTAGAAAAAATTTTTCTTTTGTTTTTAATCCTGTATTTTCTTTCTTTTTAATGCTTAAATAATCATCTAAAAACCCAGTAATAAAGAAACCAAAAATAGTTAGTAACGAAAGAAATAATTTTAGGGAACCTACATTAACAGTTATTATTAAAAGAAAAAATAAAAAAGGGGTTATCATAAATATCCCACCCATTGTTGGGGTATAACTCTTTTTATAGTGATTAGCTGGACCTTCAGTCCTGATATTTTGCAGTAAATTTAATCTCTTTATTATTTTTAAACCTACCTTTGTTGCGGATAAAGAAATTAAAAAAAATAAAGTGAAAACTCCTATAAATGTAAAATTATTGAAAAAATAGGAGGTTATTATTAAAGCAAAAGTAATTAATATTAATAACGATTTAAAGTTAAATTTTTTAATCTTCCCAATCATCTTCTGAAGGATCTTCTTCAGTTTTATAATCTTCTTTTTCTCCCATTAGCGCTGATAGTTCTTCTTCTTCAATCGTACTAATTTCTTGTGAATCACCCTCTTTTTCTGCAACAAGTCTTCCTGTATTTTCAAGCCAAGATAGAAGATCAGGTTCATCTCTTAATGGTAAAACAGGAGCTGGATCGTCTCTGTGATAGCAACTTAAAGCAGGGTTGACTTTAGAAATATCTTCTAATCTAAGTTTTAGTTTATTTGAGTCCATTAATGGTTATGTTCTATATATAAGATAATACATAATGATGCACACGAAAAACTTTGTTTGATAAAGCAAATTTAAAATACCTTTTTATTTGGCTGATTTCATTTTTCCTGTCTGGATTACTTAAAATTATTGGATACCTGAATCCTAATGTTTTAATAATTAATAATTTTCTTATCTTTCTTCTAGTTTTTGGTCCAGCTCTTTTAGTTACAATAATATTAGTTTCTAGTAAGTTTTCAAGTTCTTAATTACGTGAAAAATTTAAATTCATGGAGCAAATTTAGATGCAGAATGTAAAAAAAGTTGTCCTAGCTTATTCTGGTGGTGTAGATACGAGCGTTTGTATTCCATATTTAAAGAATGAATATGGAATTTCAGAAGTTGTTACTTTTGTGGCAGATCTTGGACAAGGAGAAGATTTAGAACTTATTAGGCAAAAAGCTTTAAATTCAGGAGCATCTCAATCAATCGTTGGTAATTTAGTGAGTAGTTTTGTTGAGAGATATGCTTTTCCAGCAATTAGAGCAAACGCATTATATTTAGATAAATATCCTTTATCTACAGCTCTTGCTAGGCCTTTAATTGCTGAAAATCTCGTAAATATTGCTCGAGAGATAAATGCCGATGCAGTAGCTCATGGATGCACTGGTAAAGGGAATGATCAAGTTCGATTTGATTTAGCAATCAATGCTTTAGGCCCTGATTTGAAAATAATTACTCCTGCAAGGGAGTGGAATATGAGTAGGGAAGAGGCAATAGTGTATGGAGAAAAATTTGGTATTCCTGCACCAGTATCAAAAAAATCACCATATTCAATAGACGTTAACTTACTTGGTAGGAGTATTGAGGCTGGCATATTAGAAGACCCAATGCAAGAAGCACCTGAAGATATATTTGTTATGACATCATCAATTGATAATTCACCTGATTCCCCTGAAGATATAGAAATAGTATTTAAAAATGGTTTACCAGTTGGAATTAATGATGAATTTTTAACTCCAGTAGAAATTATTAAAAAAGCTAATGATCTTTCAGGTGCGCATGGTTTTGGAAGAATAGATATGATTGAAGATCGAGTAGTTGGAATTAAAAGTAGAGAGATTTACGAAACGCCTGGTCTCTTGCTTTTAATAAAAGCTCACAAAGAATTAGAGAGCATAACCTTAAATCCAGATATTGTCGATTTTAAAGGAATAGTTGAAAAAAAATGGGGTCAATTAGTCTATCAAGGTTTTTGGTTTGGACCTCTTAAAGATAGTTTAGATGCATTTATATCTTCTACTCAAACTTCAGTTAATGGAAAAGTAAAGATTCGACTTCATAAAGGCAACGCAATAGTAATTGGGAGAATGTCTGAAAATAATTCACTTTATAGGGAAGATTTGGCAACTTATAGCAAAAATGATGTTTTTAATCATTCTTTAGCAGAGGGTTTTATTTATATGTGGGGGATGTCTAATAAAATATGGGCTGAGTCAAATAAAGATACAAAAGATTAAATTCTAAGATTCTGCATTTTCTTTGTTTTCAGTATCATCTTTTCCCATAATTGAAGTATCTGCGTTTGCTACCGGTTGTTTTTCATCAGATTCAACTTTGGAATCTGGATTATTTTTTGTCTCTGATTGAGATGTACTCTTATTCGAAGGTCTTGGGCTTGGTAAAGGCCCTTCTTGTTTAACAGTCATGTATCTAATGACATCTTCGCCAAGTCTCATTGCTTTTTCAATTTTAAAAATATGTTGACCATCACCTTGATGACTCAATTGAACGTAAATACCTTCTCTGTGTTTTGCTATTTGATAAGCTAATCTTCTCTTACCTCTCATCTGACTATCAAGGATAGTACCGCCGAATTCTTCTAAAAGTTTATTGTATTTGTCAATGTGATTAGTTACTTCATCTTCCGCGATATCAGGGCGGAGGATGTACATGGTTTCATAATAAGATTGTTGATCATTCATAGTTTCAGACAAGGTCTTTGGCTCATAAATTCGTGTGATGAGCGTCTGTTCATTATTTAAGATACATTACCATGGGCAATTTCTTAAAAAAATAAGATCATTTATTTTCAAAGATATTTTTTTAGTGCGTCATTCATTATATGAAAAGGTACTTCTAAACCATCTGTCCAAAATGATATTGATTTCATTCCTTGAGCAACAAGCATTTCTAAACCATCGATAGTCATGCATCCTTTTTTGGCGCAAAATTTTAATAAAGGAGTAGGTGATGGATAATAGATTAAGTCGTAAACAATTGTTTGCGAGTTAAGAGATCTCCAAAAAGTCTCACCATATGGCAATAAATTATTTTCATATTTATTTATTTTCATCCCTACTGGTGTTGTATTTACAATTAAATCTGCTTCCCTAATTAAATTTTGGGCTTGATTATCATTATGTAAAACACCCCGTAGTTGAATTTGATTTTCAAAATTTTTTATTAATTCATCTAGTGATGATTTGTTACGTGATATTACTGAAATTTTTGAAAGATTTAAATTTATTAGACCTTGAATAACAGATCTTGCTGCACCCCCTGAGCCAAGTACTAATGATTTTTTCTTTGCCAAGTTTAATGTTTTTAATGGATAAATAAATCCCTCTACATCGGTATTAGTTGCGCTCCATTCTTTTTCAGAATTTAATTTCAGAGTATTAATTGCTTTTAGTTTCTTAGCGACAGGGGAGATTTCACTACAAAGGTTAAATACTGCTTGTTTGTGTGGAATTGTAATGTTCAAACCTTTGCAATTAATTTTTTTAAAGGAATTCAGAACTAACTCCAGATCTTTATTTTCACAAGGTATAGCAATATAAATTAAATCTAAGCCTAAATATTGAAGGGCAGCATTTTGCATAATTGGTGACAAAGAATGGCTTACTGGATTGCCAATTAATGCTATAAAAGATGTCTTGCTTGAAATCATGTTTAGAATTTTTTCTATAAAAATAAAGATCTGTTCGGGAACCACACCCCGTCTTTGAGTAACAATAATGACGTCAATGACCGATTATGGAGAATATCAAATATTGAGAATTTACCCATGGGTAAGGTTGTAGGAATTGATTTAGGAACAACTAACAGTTGTGTCGCTGTAATGGAAGGTGGTAAACCTACTGTAATAGCAAATGCTGAGGGTTTCAGAACTACTCCATCAGTTGTTGCATATACTAAAAATCAAGACCAGCTTGTTGGACAGATAGCAAAAAGACAAGCTGTTATGAATCCTGAAAATACTTTTTATTCTGCAAAACGTTTTGTAGGTAGAAGAGTTGATGAAGTCAATGAAGAATCTAAAGAAGTTAGTTATTCTGTTGAAAAATCTGGTTCTAGCGTTAAATTAAAATGTCCTATTTTGGATAAGCAGTTCTCTCCTGAAGAAGTAAGTTCTCAAGTTTTAAGAAAGTTAGCAGATGATGCTGGTAAATATCTTGGTGAAAAAGTTACGCAGGCAGTAATTACAGTTCCAGCTTATTTTAATGACTCTCAAAGACAGGCTACTAAAGATGCCGGAAAGATTGCAGGTTTAGAAGTTCTCAGAATTGTTAATGAACCAACTGCGGCTGCTTTGGCATATGGTTTGGATAAAGAAAATGAAAAAATTCTCGTTTTTGATCTAGGTGGAGGAACATTTGATGTCTCAGTTATTGAAGCTGGTGATGGAGTAACTGAAGTTTTATCTACATCTGGAGATACTCATTTAGGTGGTGATGATTTTGATAGATGCATTGTAGATCACTTAGCTAGTACTTTTAAATCAAATGAAGGGATTGATCTTAGACAAGACAAGCAAGCTTTGCAAAGACTTACTGAAGCTGCAGAAAAAGCAAAAATTGAGCTTTCAAATGCTACTCAAAGTGAAATAAATTTGCCTTTTATCACAGCGACGCCTGAAGGACCAAAACATTTGGATTTAAACCTTACTAGAGCGAAATTCGAAGAATTAGCAGCTTCTTTAATTGATAGGTGCAAGACTCCAGTTGAGAGAGCTATAAGTGATGCGAAAATTTCTACTAGTGAAATTGATGAAGTTGTAATGGTGGGAGGCTCATCTAGAATTCCTGCTGTTTTAGATTTAGTTAAAAAAATAATAGGTAAAGAACCAAATCAAACTGTTAATCCTGATGAGGTAGTAGCTGTTGGTGCTGCAATTCAGGGAGGAGTTTTAGCAGGGGAGGTTAAAGATATTTTGTTGCTTGACGTTACTCCACTTTCTTTAGGTGTAGAGACTTTAGGAGGAGTGATGACAAAAATGATTAATAGAAATACTACAGTGCCTACTAAGAAATCTGAAACATATTCAACTGCTGTAGACGGTCAAACAAATGTAGAAATACACGTTCTCCAGGGTGAAAGAGAAATGGCTTCTGATAACAAAAGTTTAGGAACTTTTAGATTGGATGGTATACCTTCAGCACCAAGAGGTGTGCCGCAAATTGAAGTTACATTTGATATCGATGCAAATGGTATTCTTAGTGTTACTGCAAAAGATAAAGGAAGTGGCAAAGAGCAAAGTATCTCTATCACTGGTGCTTCAACTTTATCTGATAATGAAGTAGAAAAAATGGTAAAGGATGCTGAATCAAATGCATCTGCAGATAAAGAAAAAAGAGAAAAAATCGATTTAAAAAATCAAGCTGAAACACTTGTATATCAGACAGAAAAGCAACTTGGTGAGTTGGGAGACAAAATTGATGCTGCAGCAAAGTCTAAAGTTGAAGAAAAAAGTAATGCTTTAAAAGAAGCAACTTCAAAAGAAGATTATGAATCAATGAAAAAACTTCTTGAAGAACTTCAGCAAGAACTTTATGCAGTTGGTTCATCTGTTTATCAGCAACCAGGCAATCAGCCACCATCACCTGGCGCAGCAGGAGGCCCTGATCAGAGTGATTCAAACGAAAAAGGTGGAGATGATGTAATTGATGCAGACTTTACTGAAACAAAAGATTAGTTAAGGTAATTTTTAATTTTTTCAGCAACCCATTTAGAACAAGCCGGAGCCAGTAAAATCCCATTTTTATAAAAACCTGTACATATAATTAGTCCATCTTCAAGATTTTTCATTATTGGTGAAGCCTCACCATCTGGTCTTGACCTTATTCCGAACCATTTTTTAGAAATTTTTCCTTGCATCAGCCAATTTGGTTTTTTATCGATAAAATTTGTGAGTTTTTCGAATGTAT
This sequence comes from uncultured Prochlorococcus sp., assembly GCA_902519235.1. Taxonomy (GTDB): domain Bacteria; phylum Cyanobacteriota; class Cyanobacteriia; order PCC-6307; family Cyanobiaceae; genus Prochlorococcus_A. The sequence goes on along the minus strand of CABYJE010000001.1, from coordinate 144,462 downwards.
TTTCCTCTGGCATAGTACTAAATTCGTCAGTTGATCCAATAATTAGCTTATTTTTTGATTTTGGAATTATATTTTTACCATTAATATTGAAGTGTTTTGGTAGCGATAATAAATCAACTTCTGCATCATTTATCTCAATTTCCATAGCTTGACCTAAAACTGGTTTTAATTTGATGTTGTGAGATAGGCTATCTATCAAATCAATCGCTTTTAGTGAATTACATAAAATAACCATGTCAGATTTAATGTTTTCATTATTCCTTGTTGTAGAAATCCATTGACCGTTTGATTTTCTTATTTTTATGATCTCTCCTTGTAAATAATTTACTTTTTTATGTTTTAGATATTTATCTAATGTTTGAAGTAACGATAAAGCATTTATTCTTCCATCTTGGAAGGAAATCATTCCTTTTATATTTTTTGTTTGGAAGGCTTTATTGATATACTTGATAAATATTGAGTCTTTTTTTAAAATTTGTAAGTTTTGATCATTATTTTCATAAATAAATTTCTCTAATTTTTTGAACTTTTCGTCATTAGTAGTTAGTTGTATCAATGGTTTTTCGATATTTAATTCATAATTAAATTTTTTCAATAATGTAATCCATTGTGGCCATAATTCAATGCTTTGTTTCCTGAGATCCCAACTTCTACCTCTTCTTTTTTGATACATATTACCCATTAGCAATCCTAAAGCTGCATTGCTACTATTTTGGAGTTGAGTTGAATCTATTATTGTTATCTGAAAACCTAATTCTGATAATTCTGAGGCGTTAAATTTTCCAATAATCCCTGATCCAATAATAACTATATGTGCTTTTTGAAAATTTTCTTTTAAGCTTTTCATTGATATATTAGATATACTTGCTTATTGGACTTAATAGTTAAATTTTTTTGGAACATCCTTCAATTATATTCAAAATTGTTTGTCCTGATCGTCCTGGCCTTGTAAGTTTGCTCACAAGTTGGATTTGGAATTACGGTGGAAACATAAAACATTCTGATCATCATACAGATCAAGATGCAGGTTTATTTCTTAGTCGAATTGAATGGAATAGTAAAAATGCGTCTTTTAATAGAGATGAAATCTACAAAGAATTTCAAAAAATTGCAGATGAAGTAAATGGAAAATTTAACGTAAATTATTCTGATGAAATTCCAAATGTTGCTATTTTCGTGAGTAAACAAAATCATTGTTTGATTGATTTGCTTTGGCGAGTAAGAAATGGTGAACTCAAAATGAAAGTTCCATTAATAATTTCTAATCATTCTGATCTTGAAAATATTGCAAATGACTTTAATGCAAAATTTGTCTATATCGATACCTTTAATATTGATAAATCTATTGTTGAAGATCAATTTTTAAATTTATTAAACGAATATGCAATTGATCTTGTTGTATTAGCCAAATATATGCAAATTTTGAGTAACTCTTTTTTAAAAAAGTTTTCCTCAATTATAAATATTCATCATTCGTTCTTACCTGCATTTAAGGGCGGGCAACCATATCATCGAGCATGGAAGAGAGGTGTTAAATTAATCGGTGCTACTGCACACTATGTGACAGAAGATCTTGATGAAGGCCCGATAATAGAGCAATGCACAGTTAATGTAAGCCATAGGGATGAAGTTGATGATTTGATAAGAAAAGGAAGAGATATTGAAAGAATAGCTTTAGCAAGAGCGGTTAGATTACATCTAAATCATCAAGTGTTTGTCTATAACAGTAAAACTGCTGTTTTTGATTGAAGATATTTTCTTAGTCTTCTAATTCTATTTTTATTTGTCTTTCATAAATTGATTCTTCATTAAAAGCTCTTGCTATTAAGAAACTAGCAATGCAGCTGATTAAGACAGGTTTCATTATTAACAAATTTTTTGTTAAAGCAAAAGCTAAAAACATTGCTGTTATTGGTGTTCGCGAACATCCAGCTACGAAAGCTCCCATTCCCGCAAAAATGAACGTACTTGGCGCATGCCCTGTCGCAATATCTACCCAGTTTCCCATTATTAGTCCGATTGACCCTCCTAAAGTAAGCATTGGATAGAATAATCCTCCAGGTGCTCCAGAAGCTGCAGCTAAACCTGTCGTGATAAATAGTACTAAAACTGCTAATAAAGCAATTCCAATACTTGTATTTTGCTCAGCTATTATTTTCTGCAATTCATCTAAATTATGAAATGTACTGGGTAAACAAGAGTAGATACTTCCTAAAATTAGTCCACAGATACTCATTTTTAAAACAAATTTATTTTTATACCACTTCTTCCCAAGATTTTGCATTAACAAAACATATCGGCTGTACAATTCTGCAAATATCCCAATAATTATCCCTAGTAAAACTAAGTAAATAAAATCTACAGGTAAGAAAAAAACAGATGGATCATATTCTTTTTGAATTATAAATCCGAGGTTAAAATCAAAGCCTCCTGCTTTAGGATCTAAACCCAAGGCTTGAATGATATCAGCAGATGAATCTGCAATAAAAGTTGTAATTACTACTAATAGCAAAATGACTGGTCTAGCAGAGTTTAATAACTCTTCTATTGCATAGACAAACCCTCCTAATGGAGCGCTAAATACTGCAGCTATTCCAGCACCACCGCCTGCTGCTACAATTACTCTTCTGAAAGCTGTAGGAGCTTTGAGCCACTTGGCCATTTGCCAAGCTACAGATCCTCCCATTTGAACTGATGGACCTTCTGGGCCTAAAGGGAATCCACTACCAATAGCAATAATTCCTGATAGGAGCTTTACTAATCCTACCTTTAAATTCATTGGAACTTTTTTATGTCTTAAGAAACCCATGATTTGACTCACTCCCGAACCTTTAGCAGCAGGCGCTAAATTTTTGATCAAATATCCTGCAATAGCTCCTCCTAGAGCTCCAAAAATAGGTAAGACCGCAATAGATGGGAATTGCTCTAATAATGCCAATCTCCAATTATTAATAAAATAGATCCCAGTTTTAAAAAATATGCTTGTAACTGAGGCCCCTAAACCTGTTAATAATAGAGAGAATGCAACGACTAGAGATCTTTGTTTTAATAATTTTTTGATGCTACGAGAGGAATTATTACTTGTTTTTCGAATATTATCTTTTATAAAGTTTGGCATAGTCCATGATTACTTAGTCAAGCTGAAATCGTGTATTTCATCAAATTGAAGATAGCGATAAAGTTCATCTGAATATGGATTAATTTTATTTTTAGTAATATCCTGATATTCTTCAATTTCAGGTATTTTTCCAAGCAGTGCGCAAACTGCTGCTAATTCAGCGCTGCCTAAAAAGACTTGTGCATTCTTGCCAAGTCTATTATCAAAATTTCTTGTACTTGTAGAAAAAACTATGGAACCATCATCTACTCTGGCTTGATTTCCCATACATAAAGAACAGCCTGGTAACTCTAACCTTGCACCACAATCTTCGAATATTTTATAGTAGCCTTCAGCTTTTAGAGTTTCTTCATCCATTTTTGTTGGTGGACAAATCCATAATTTAGATTTTAAATTTTGTACACCTTCAAGAACTTTTGCAGCTGCCCTGTAATGACCAATATTTGTCATGCAAGAACCTATAAAAACCTCATCAATATTTGTATTTGCAACATCAGTTATTTCTTTTACATTATCTGGATCGTTAGGGCAAGCAACTATAGGTTGTTTTACTTTTGCTAAATCAATTTCAATGATTTCTTCATATTGAGCGTTGAAATCAGGTTGAATTAATGATGGTTTTTTTAACCAATTTTTCATATCATTGATTCTTCTTGAAATCGATTTTGAATCTTCATAATTGCTCTCGATCATTTTTTCTAGCAGGCAAATATTGCTTCTTAAGTACTCTTGAACAGTTTCTTGGGATAGAAGTATCGTGCTACCAGCGCATGAGCGTTCTGCAGTGGCATCAGTAAGTTCAAAAGCTTGTTCAAGTTTTAGGTTTGGTAATCCCTCAATTTCCATAATTTTACCGTTAAATATATTTTTCTTATTTTCTTTCTCAACAGTTAAGAGTCCTTTTTTAATTGCAAAAAGAGGGATTGCATTTACTAAATCTCTCAGAGTAATTCCTGGTAATAATTCTCCCTTAAATTTAACCAGGACAGATTCCGGCATATTTAATGGCATTGATCCTATTGCAGCGGCAAAGGCAACAATGCCCGAGCCTCCAGGAAATGAAATGCCAAGAGGAAATCTTGTATGACTATCTCCACCTGTGCCAACAGTGTCGGGTAGAAGCATTCTGTTTAGCCAACTATGAATTATGCCGTCTCCAGGCTTAAGAGCTACTCCACCTCTTTGAGATATAAAATCAGGTAATTCTTTATGGGTAACTAGATCTATTGGTTTAGGATATGCGGCTGTATGACAAAAACTTTGCATTACTAAATCTGCAGTAAAGCCTAAACAAGCAAGTTCTTTTAATTCATCTCTCGTCATTGGTCCAGTAGTATCTTGACTACCAACTGTGGTCATAATTGGCTCACAGGTCATTCCTGGCCTAACTCCATCTAAACCGCAGGCTTTTCCTACAATTTTTTGAGCTTGAGTAAAGCCTGCAGTGCTTTTGGTTGGATTTTGTGGCCTGGTAAATATTTCACTTGGTTTATAATTTAATTTGTATCTAATTTTGTCTGTAAGAGATCTTCCAATCATAAGATTAATTCTTCCGCCAGCTTGAATTTCATCAGTAAGAGTTGCTGGATATAAGTTGAATTTGCTTATTAATTCTTCAGTATTTGAATCTTTTTCAATTTTTTTAATAATGCCTTTATAAGGATATATTTTAATAACATCTCCTGTTTTCATACGGGATACGTCAGCTTCTATAGGCAAAGCTCCTGAATCTTGTGCAGTATTAAAGAAAATTGGAGCTATTTTGCTGCCAATTATTATTCCACCTGTTTTTTTGTTCGGAACGAAAGCGATATCTTCTCCTATATGCCAAATAAGGGAATTAATAGCAGATTTTCTAGAACTCCCCGTTCCAACAACATCTCCAACATAAGCTATTGGTAGATTTTGTTTTTTTAAATTATCAAGAATCTTTAGTCCATTAGGTATTTTAAATTCCAACATAGCTAATGCATGCATCGGAATATCCGGGCGTGATGTTGCATGTACAGCCGGTGATAAGTCGTCTGTGTTTGTCTCGCCGTCGACTTTAAATACTAAACAAGTAATCTCTTTTTCCAGAACTTTTTTATTTTTGAACCATTCTGCATTTGCCCAACTATCTAACACCTCTTTTGCATAAATATTATTTTGAGCTAATTCATAAATTTCATTAGCTGAGTCGTAAACAAGAATAATATTTTTTAAAACTTCTGCCGCTTTTTTAGCAAGTAAACTATTTTCTCCTTTAAGTATTTCAACTAAAGAATTCACATTGTATCCGCCTATCATTGTTCCTAGTATTTCAATTGCTTTTTCGGGATTTATTGATTTGCAATATTTTTCGGAATTAACAATAGCCGTAAGCCAGCTTGCTTTTACATAAGCAGCCTCATCAACTCCTGGTGGTACTCTATTGATAAGTAAATCAAGTAAATAAGATGAATCGAAAGTACTATCTTGTTCCAATAACTTTGTAATGCAATTTGTTTGCTCAGCATTTAAAGGTAAAGGTGGTATACCTTTGGCAGCTCTTTCAGCTACGTGATCTGCATAATCTTTTAGCAATGTTTCCAAATTCTTCATTAGTAAGGTTTAATGCCTAATCTATTGTTATTTTTAATATTGAAAAGGAGAGTATTCATAAATGCTTTTTTAAATATTCAAACTTCTTAATTAATCAATGAAGACATCATCAAATAATTCTGCTTTAGAAAAGACATCAGATTTACATGTTGTTGAGACACGTCCATTAATACCTCCAAGCAGATTACATAATGATATACCCTTAGATCAAGACTCTGCTAATACAGTATCTAAAACTAGAAGATCGATACAAAATATTTTGCATCATAATGATCAGAAGCTTTTAGTCATTGTCGGTCCATGTTCAATTCATGATATAGAGGCGGCAAAAGAATATTCAAAATATATTCAAAACTTTCGAGAAATTTATAAAGATAAATTAGAAATAATCATGAGAGTATATTTTGAAAAACCAAGAACAACTATTGGTTGGAAAGGATTGATAAATGATCCTCATCTAGATAATTCTTATGATATTAATACTGGTTTAAGAAGGGCAAGAAGTTTGCTTTCATATCTAGCAACTCGTGGAATCCCCTCTGCTACAGAATTACTAGATCCAATAGTTCCTCAATATATTGCCGATTTAATAAGTTGGACAGCCATAGGCGCGCGGACTACTGAAAGTCAAACTCATCGGGAAATGGCATCAGGATTGTCAATGCCTATAGGTTTTAAAAATGGTACAGATGGTTCTTTTACTACTGCAATAAATGCAATGCAGTCAGCTTCAAAATCTCATCATTTCTTAGGTGTAAATGAAAATGGAATGGCTTCTATTGTTAATACAACTGGTAATCCAGATGGACATATTGTTTTAAGAGGCGGTTCAAAAGGCCCAAATTTTGAAAGTGAACATATTAAAAGAATTTCCTCTGAATTGAAGCAATCTAATCTTCCCCATAAAGTGATGATTGATTGTAGTCATGGTAATTCCAATAAAGATTTCCGAAAACAGTCGGAAGTGCTAAAAAATATAGCTTCTCAAATTAGCAATGGTGAAAAAAATATTTTAGGAGTTATGCTTGAAAGTCATTTGAAGGACGGCAATCAAAAACTTTTAAAAAAAGAGGATCTACAGTTTGGCAGAAGCATTACAGATGCATGCATAGATATAGAAACAACCAAAGAATTACTTGCTATTTTATACAATTCACTTAGCTAGTTATAAAAAAATTAAAAAATAATGCTGCAGAAATTGGAACAACGAAATTATCTATTCCTAAAACACTAAATTGTTCGAGCAAAGTCGCAAAAAACGCTATTGTAAAATAATTTAAATTTAAACTATTTTGTTGGGCGTATCCCATTGAGCAAACTACTATCAAACTTGTTAAAAACATAGTCATAGTCCCGTATAAAGATTTTTTTTGTTTAAAAAAAGTCCAACTCTTTGAGTTAAAGCTTTTTCCTATTAACCCAGCTAATCCATCACCAAAAGTCATTATGAAAAATCCACTAATTAGTGCATATGGATTTTTATCCCAGAAAAGATAAATCAAAATAAATAAACTTAGACAATAAAATAATGTTCCATAACTCTTTCTCTCTACATCCTCAATTGTTGGAAATAATTTATAGGTGTAATTGATGAAAACCATTAATGAAACAATTCCTGTAAAAATTAGAGCCGAGTTTTGATTAATTTTTAAAAATTGAGCAATTGGTATTAAAGGTCCTATTCCAATATGTATTATTTTCCTGACGACTTCTCTGCTATTTTCATTAAATTTTTTAAAAACTATTGATATTAAAAAAATCGAAAATAAATATAATAAAATTAAGGTAAATTTTATCAATTTGTTTAAGCTGCTTTTTGATGAGTTGTCATTACTCTAAGTTTTAATATTGCTTTAGCTTCTAATTGCCTTACTCTTTCTCGTGAAACATTAATTTGTCTTCCTATTTCTGCGAGTGTTAATGGTTCTTCACCATCTAGGCCAAATCTTAGCTTCATTATTTTTTGTTCTCTTTCATTTAATTGAGAAAGCCAAGTTCCTAAATGCTCTTTTTGAATACTTCTATCCATACCTTCCATAGGCTCTTCACAGTTTGGATCAGGTATGAGTTCACCAAGAGTACTTCTATCTTCTTCGCCTCTTGCGTGAGCATCTAGTGAAGCGCAAGGAGCACTTTGAGAAATTAAATCTTCTAAATCTTTTTGATCAATTCCCATTTCAGTTGCCATTTCCAATCTGGTAGGTTGCCTACCAAATTTATGTGATAATTCTCTAGAGACTCTTCTCATTTTGGATAGTTTTTCACTTATGTGAATAGGCAAACGGATTGTTCTTGCACTGTTATCTATAGCCCTTGTCATTCCTTGTCTAATCCACCAGTAAGCATAAGTTGAAAATTTATATCCCATAGCAGGATCAAATTTATCTACAGCTCTTTCAAGGCCAATAGCTCCTTCCTGGACAAGGTCTAATAATTCAAGCCCTTGGTTTTGGTATTTTTTTGCAACGGAGACAACAAGCCTTAGATTAGCTGCCATCATTCTATCTCTGGCTCTTTTGCCAATTTTAATTTGATAAAGATTTCGTTGCGTTCTATCATTTTCAGGAATTTGCAGTAACTTTTTCATGTTCTGAACATGATGAGCCAACTCTATTTCCTCTGCTGGAGTCAAAAGAGGTACTCTACCAATGCTACTTAAGTAATAGCCAATAGAATCTGAAGCGAGTCTGCCAGATTTTTTTTGGCTTTGTTTTGCCGTAAGACTGGATTTCGATTTGCGAGCCTTGCCCGCAGTGTTTGGTAATCTTGGCTCATCAAAATTATTATCTGAAGAGCTTTTTGCAGATTCCAGAGGGATCCCCATCACCCTGGCCTCCTAAATAATGGATTTTTTAAAAAGCTAGCACTGAAATTGAAATAAAAACTACTTTTACGTTGAAATTTTAAAGACAAAAAATTTTTTTTTAATGCTTATTTCTTATAATCCATTGATATAACTGGATTTCATAAAAATTAAAAAAAATTTAAAATATTAAGTATTTTTTTAAATGTTGTAAAAATCAATATTAATTTTATTTTTCTATAAGGTCAAATTGCGAACGATTATCCGATGAATCTAATTTATATTTCGCATAAGAACCATCTTCCTTCATGATCCAAGAAAAGTAATTATCTTTAATGTAGGTTTGCAAGAGCGAGTATATTTTAGATTTCAATTCATAATCCTCTATCGGTGTAACAGCTTCTATTCTTCTATCAAGATTTCTTTTCATCCAATCTGCACTCCCAATAAAAACATCATTTTCACCATTATTACAAAACCAAAAAATTCTTGAGTGTTCGAGAAAGTGGCCAATAATGCTTATGACTTTAATATTTTCACTTAAATTTTTTCTTTGGGGATATAAGCAACAAATACCTCTTATGATTAGGCTAATTTTTACACCTGAATCTGAAGCTAAATAAAGAAGTTTAATTATTTCTGGGTCTACTAAAGAATTCATTTTTGCAATTATTTCGGCTTTTTTGCCTTCTTCTGCATTTTTAATTTCTCTCTTTATGAGAAATATAAATTTTTCTCTCATCGATGAGGGAGAAACTAATAATTTTTGAAAATTTTTTTGTTTAGAAAAACCTGATAAGTAGTTAAATAATTCAAGCAAATCTGATGCAATATCAGGATCAGTTGAAAGTAATCCTAAATCTGTATAAAACATTGAAGTATTAGAGTTATAATTACCTGTTCCAATATGGAAATAATTTCTTAATCGTTCTTTTTCTTTTCTTACTATTAAAGCGATTTTTGTATGTGTTTTAAATCCTATGATCCCATATACAACATGAATTCCAGCTTGTTCAAGTTGCTTTGCCCATTGAATATTATTATCTTCATCAAATCTTGCTTTTAGTTCAACAAGAGTCATTACTTCTTTCCCATTCTCTGCAGCTCTCATTAAAGCTGTAATGATAGGCGAATCCTTAGAAACTCGATATAAAGTAATTTTTATAGCCATTACAAGTGGGTCATCAGCTGCTCTATTTATAAACTCTTCAACTGAAGTTCTAAATAAGTCGTATGGATGATGAAGCAGAATATTTTTTTTTCTAAGTATATTGAAAATAGAATTAAAGCTTTTGTTTGAAGGTAAATCTAAATTTTTTAATTTTGGGTGAGTTTGCCCAATTAGTAGATTTTCTTTTAAATCATTTCTATTAATTTTTGTAAGCTGATTTAAATCGTCAAGGCCTAAAAAACTTTTGCAAAAGTAAATATATTCTTTTTGAATTGAGATACTTTCAATGAGTAGTTTCAGAATATTTTCTGGCATATCCGATTCAACTTCTAATCTAACTACATCCCCACCTAATCTTCTCTTTTGCAAACTTTGTTCAACTGCTAAAAGAAGATCATCAGCTTCAAGTTCTTTTAATTCTAAATCTGCATCCCTTGTTACTCTAAAAAAAGAGTAATTTATACAGTCCATTCCGTTAAATAAAGTATTTATATTATTCCCAATTAAATCTTCAACACTTATAAAAAAATATGTACTTTCATCATCATGTTGAATAATTTCATTGGGAATTTGTATAAATCTATTGATATTTTTTGTTGGTATTTTTACTCTGACAAACTGATTTTTAGAATCTTCTCCATTACTTATTAAAGCTGCCAAATTTAGACTTAAATTACTTATAAAAGGAAATGGATGTGCTGGATCAACAACTAATGGAGTTAATAAAGGGAAAATAGATGAATTAAAGTAGTTATTGCACCAATTTCTTTGATTTTCACTTAGGTCTTTATATTTTTTTAAAATTACACCTTTTTCTTTTAATTCATTATTTAATTCATTATTTATATAGTTTTCTTGTAGGGTTGTTAATTTCTTTACTTCTTTATTGATTCTTGTTAATTGCTCTTTAGGGGTAAGTCCATCAATACTTTTATTTGTAATACCTGCTTCAACTTGAGCTTTTAATGAAGCTACCCTTACCATAAAAAATTCATCTAGATTATTACTAAAAATTGAGCAAAACTTTACTTTATCTAGGATTTTATACTCCTTTTCCATACCAGTTAGGAGTACTCTTTTATTGAACGCAATCCAACTTAATTCTCTATTAATAAAAATATCAGCCTGGCTTTTCATTAAAATACATTTGATTTTTGTTTGTTAAACGAATTATTATTTTTACCCTCTGCAATAAGGTATATCATGAAAAGTAAAATAACGGAACCAGCTATAAAAGGTGATTTAGGACCAAAACTATCATAAACCCTTCCCGCCATTGCAATTCCTAAAACTCCTCCAAGACTCTGTAGACCCTGAAGGTTACTTAAAATTGATCCTTGTTTATCAACGTCTAATTTCTTTGATATTAGTGCTCTTAAGGTAGGTGTAATTAATCCTGCCCCAACGGCTAAAAATGAAACAGCTGAATAAATATTTATTGTCGCATTTTCTTTTGGAGCTGTTATTAAAAGAGCACATGCTACAAGAATCAAGCCTGATCCGATAAGTGTTAATCGCATTTCGCCAAATTGTTTTACCAGAGGCCCAATTAGTCCTCCCTGAACGATAATTGCAATGACTCCTACTACAACTAGGGTTCCACTCGATGCTTTGGTCGTCCAGTTTAAAGATTCTTGAAGGAAAAATATAAGGATATTGGTCAATCCAGTAAAAGCAATAAAGTAAATAAAAAAAGCTAATGATAATTTTTTAATCTTTTCTTCTTTGAAAACTGTAAAAAGCTCTTTTAAAGGGTTTTTTAAAATAGTTCTTGATTTATTTGAGTTACTTTTAGGTTTGGTTTCTGGTAAGTAAAAAAATACGAGAAGGAAATTTATTATTGGAATGATTGAGGCTATCAAGACTGGAATAATAAAATTATTATCTGTATTTTTTGCAAAAATTACAACAAAAATATTACCTAAGAAAAAACTTAAACCAAAAGCTACACCAATAAGACCAAATGTTTTTGCTCTTTTTTCAGGGCTTGAAATATCTGCAAGAATTGTTGTTGCAGTAGCTGCAGTCCCACCACTTAAACCGTCAATTAGTCTTGCTAAAAATAATAAAAATAATGGGATAGAAGCTATTGAATTTGACCAATTAAAAAGAACTGTAAAAGATAATATTGATATTCCTATTACTGAACCAGTAATACAAAAAAGAGTGACAGGTCTTCTTCCATATCTATCACTCATAATTCCTATAAAAGGAGAAGCTGTAAATTGAGCCAATTGGTAAGTGCAGGATAATAAACCATATGTACTTGCTTTAGAGTCAAAAAGTAAAACAAAAGAGGGTAATATGGGTAAGAGTATACTTTCACTTAAACGATCATTGAGAAGAGTGATAAACGCACTAAGGAGAGTAAATTTTTTATTTGGTTTTAATAAACTTTCTTTCACAATATTTACCTTCATTCCGATTAGCTTCTACTACCATACTTGTTAATGGAGAATATTGTGCCCGGCATTGTTTATTTAGTTGGAGCAGGTCCTGGTGACCCTGAGCTTTTAACTATTAAAGCTTTACGCCTAATAAAAAATTGTGACGCATTAGTTCATGATGCTTTAATTCCGGATGAAATAACAAAAGAGGCAGGAAAAAATACCGAAATTTTTCATGTAGGCAAAAGAGCTGGTAAATGTTCTGTACCTCAGGCTGAAACTAATGCTCTTATTTTGAAATTGGCAAAAGAAGGCAAAAATGTTGTAAGGCTTAAAGGGGGAGATCCATTTGTCTTTTCTAGGGGTGGTGAAGAAGTATCGCTTTTAGAAAAAAATGGAGTTTCAGTTGAAATTGTTCCTGGGATTACGTCTGGTATAGCTGCTCCCACATATTTTGGTATTCCACTTACTCATAGAGATGCTGCAAGTTCTGTAACTTTCGTTACTGGGCATGAGCATGTTGATAAGGATAAAAAGAACGTCAATTGGAGAGCTTTAGCTAAATCTTCAGATAGTTTAGTTATCTTTATGGGTATAAAAAATATTGAGTTTATTGTAGAAGAATTAATTTTAGGCGGTTTAAGTAAGAATACAAAATGCGCTGTAATCCAGGAAGCTACTCTGAAAAATCAAAAATGTTTTATAGAGAAATTAGATAATCTTGTAGAAAAAATCAAAGATAAACAGTTTTTAGCTCCATCAATAATTATAATTGGAAAAATTGTTGAATTTAAGGTCAATAACAATATAACTAAAGTATCTGATGTATATTTACCAGATATTAATAAAGTTCAACTATACAATAAATCCCAAAAGTAAATCGGATCGAATTTAGGTTTAAGCCTTAAATCATTAACTTGATTAATTTGTCTGCAAGATAAGCTATTAATTGCGACTATTATGTCATCATTTTGAAATTCTGGAGAAATTAATTCTTCTTTTACAATTTTCAATTTTAAAGCTTTAGAAACCATAATCCCTTCTAAACAGCCGCTCTCTTTTCTAGGTGTTATCCATTGATTATTTCTTTTAATTAGAAGATTAAATGTGCTGCCACAACAAAGTTCATTTGAAGTATTCAACAGGATAGAATCATCAAATGATTTTTCATTAGCTTCTGTCAAAACTTGTATTGACTGATTGTATGAAAATGTTTTGCATTTACTTATAAGACTGAATTCATTTATTTTTTCCGTTTGACTAATATAAACACTTATCGGATTAAAATTTGGTTTTATTTTATAGAACTCAAGCCATAAATTATCTAAGTCTTTTGTCTTTAAAGTGCTATGAATAGTTAGTGATCGGCCTTCATTAGTGCCTCGACTATAGTTTATTCTTACGGAAGCAAATTGATCATTCTTAAGCGATAACTTTCTAATTCCATCATTAATAAGTTGCCTTAAAGTTAATTTGTTTATTTTCAGATCAATTTTTAAAATTTTGCTACTTTTTTCAAATCTTTTCAGATGTTCATCAAAAAGAACAGGTTTGTTTTCTTTTATCAAAATGGTTTCAAATAACCCATCAGCAAATCTTAATCCTCTATTATTAGCAGCAATCAATATTCTATCAATCTCTAACCATTGACCCTTATACCAGCCTAGTGTTTCAATCATTTTAGTGAATCAATTAATGGTAAAAGTTTCCACTTTAGTTCATTAGTTTCCTCTTCAGGATTTGAGTCAATAACTATTCCGCATCCAGCATATATATTGATTTTTTTATCTTTAATTAAAAATGATCTTATTAGTATATTGCTGTCAAACTCTCCATTCCAGTCAAGCTTTAAGAATGAGCCACAGTATGGTCCGCGTTCACATTCTTCTAATTCAAAAAGTCTCTGACATGATCTTAATTTAGGTGCTCCAGTTATAGAGCCCCCAGGCCAACAAGCTTTTAGTAAATCAATCCAGTTCCTGTCTTTTTTTAATTTGCCTCTGATTACTGAAGTTAGATGATGAACTTTTAAGAAACTTTCAAGTTTTAATATTTCTGGCACCATAATACTTCCTTTTTCGCAAACTTTACTTAAATCATTTCTTATTAGGTCAACTATCATTATATTTTCGGCTCTATCTTTTTCGTTCGTTATTAAATCGATAGCATTAAGTGCATCTTGATTGGAATCCTTATCTCTGGATCTAGTTCCTTTAATAGGTCTTGATTCTACAAAATTTTTATTATCTATTTTTATAAATCTTTCTGGCGAGGTTGATAATACCGCCTCTTTATAATTATCATTATTATTTATTATTATTCCTCCAAAGGGAGCTCGTAATTTCCTTCTAATTTTTAAATAAATATCTAAAGGACTATAGTATTTTGAAGATTCAATTTCACATTTAGTTGTTAGGTTTGCTTGAAATAAATCCCCTAGAGAAATTAATTTTTTCAATTTTAAAATATTTTTCTGAAATTTTTCAGACATTTCATCTAAATTAATTTTTGAAAAATCAAAATTCATATTTGTTTGAATAATATTCTCTTCTTCAATAGTTTCTGTATTGTTGATTATATTTTTATAATTCATCAGTTCATATGAGTTTGTGCCTTCGATAATTATTTCTTTTTTTATTAGATTACATTTAATGATTGGATCATATGATCCAATCCATAAAGTTGCCATATCAGATGGTCGCCAAGGGTTTTTTGGTTCTATGTATACTCCAGCTTCATAACTTAACCATCCGATCCAAAATCCTTTTTCAATATCTTTTAAATTGTTAAAGGGATCATTAGCTTTGTTTAAGTTATTGATATCTCTTGATTGGATTATTTTTTTAGGTTGAATTCCTATTATTGACCATTCCCCATTTTCTTTACCATCACTGTCTAACCAAGCTAATCCTCTATCTCCGAATTGTTTTGTTAGACGATGAGCAATACGTGCTGGATCTATCCATTTTTCTAGATTTATTTTTTTGATTTTCATTTTTTATTTTTTTTATTAAGCCATTTTTCATATGCGCCATTTCTAATTCTGCAGCTATCACACTTTCCGCATGGTTTTGAATTGCCTGAATAACAACTCCACGTTTTTTCTAAAGGGACATTATTGTCAAAAGCTAATTTAATAATCTCTTCTTTATTTAGATCTAATAGAGGCGTCCAAAGCTTTATTGGGTTATTTTCCCTTCCTCGTTTATTGGCTAGATCTGCTAATTCTTGAAATTTTTTAATGTAATCAGGTCTGCAATCTGGATAGCCAGAATAATCCAGTGCATTAACTCCTAACCCTATAAAATCAGCATCTATTGCTTCGGCGTAACTTAGTGCCACGGAAATAAATATAGTATTTCTCCCAGGAACATAAGTATTAGGAATTGTATTAGATTGAACTCCTCCTATCGGAATATTTTTTTGAGTATCAGTTAATGAAGAGCCTCCCCACAGAGATAAGTCAAGCTTAATGATTTTAAATTCTTCGATATGAAAGTGTTTTGCAATTATAGATGCAGAATCTAATTCTTTTTTATGACGTTGACCGTAATCAAATGAAAGGCCAAAAATTTTAGCTTCCGATTTATTTGCGATACCAGTAACTGTAGAAGAATCTAAACCTCCAGATAATAAAACTACTATCGATTTATCTTTAAGAGTCATATTATTTCATTTAATTTTTAAGTATTTGTGAGTTTGAAGGCTTAATTTCCAATCTGGATTATTTTTTACGAAATCAATAGCAAGAGAAAAACCATTTTTATTGTTCCATGCTGGCTGTAAATAAAAAATTTTATCTTTTTTTAAGCCATCTTCGCTTTTTGAGAGTTGATATTGATTTAAAGTTTCTTTTTTTATTTGAATAGCAAATTCAATATCTTCTATTTCATTTATGATTATTTTGACCTCATTACAGTTTTTTAAAAAATAATTCTTTGGAGGTGAGTGTCTTTTTGGAGATAAAGTAATCCAGTCATAACTTCCAGATATCGAATTAACTCCACTCGTCTCAATATGAATTTTCATTGACTTTTGTTCTTCTCCCATCGTCATTTTTTTTATGGCTTTGCAAAAATTATCTAAGTTATGTTGTAAGGGTTCTCCACCTGTAATAACGCAAAAAGCAGCTCCTTTCCCTCTAGCAATTTTTATGCGATCTATTATTTTTTCAATTGATATAGAGGGGTATTGTTTCTCATCCCATGACTTCTTGGTATCGCACCACGAACATCCAACTTTACAACCAGCTAATCTTACAAAAAAAGCACTTTTTCCAGCATGATATCCTTCACCTTGTAATGAATGAAATTGTTCGACTAAGGGTAAAAAATTTGTCATTTTTCCTTCAAAAAAATAAAGAATATTAATTTGATTGAGTTAACTTGTCTTGAGAGGCTTTTATTAATCCTTTAAATAAAGGATGAGGTTTGCCAGGTCTTGATAAAAACTCAGGATGATATTGACATGCTAAGAAGTAAGGATGATTTTCTAACTCAATTAACTCAACTAATCTGCCATCTGGTGATGTACCACTAATTTTGTATCCGGAATTTAGAAAACTTTGTTTGTAGTAATTATTAAATTCGTATCTATGTCGATGTCTCTCATAAATAACATCTTCATCATATAAGTTTTTTCCAGTTGTATTATTTGTCAATCTACATGGATAAACTCCAAGTCTCATTGTCCCACCTAAATCAACTACATCTTCCTGTTCTGGTAATAAATGTATTACTGGATTGGGAGTATTTGGGTCTAGTTCTGAACTAGATGCATCTGGAAGATTAGCTACATTCCTAGCCCACTCTATAACTGCACATTGCATACCAAGGCAAAGGCCTAAAAATGGAATTTTCTTTTCTCTTGCGAATTTTATAGCAGAAATTTTGCCATTTACTCCCCTATTCCCAAATCCTCCAGGTACGACAATTGCATCAACTTCATTTAAGTAAGTTTCTGCTGAATCTTTTTCTATCATTTCAGCGCTCACCCATCTCAAATCTAATAAAGCCTTGTTTTCAATGCATGCATGTCTTAAAGCTTCAACTACAGATAAATATGCATCTCCAAGTTCAATATATTTGCCTACAAGAGCAACTTTTATTGGGTCTCCAGGATTTCTTAGATTGTGAATTAGTGCTTCCCAATTTTTCAAGTCGCATTCTTTGTCTTCAAGTTCAAGATACTTCAGAGTTTCTTTGCACAAACCCTCTTTTTTTAAAGCAAGAGGTACAGAATAAATGCTATCTGCATCTAATGCTTCTATTACTGAATTAATATTTACTCCACAAAATCCACTAAGTTTCTTTTTAAGACCTTCATTTATTGATTTATCACTTCGGCATACAAGTAGATCTGGTTGAATTCCAATTGATCTTAATTCTTTTACTGAATGTTGTGTTGGTTTAGTTTTAATTTCGCCAGATGTTTTTATGTAAGGAAGTAATGTTACGTGTATGTATGCAACATCATTCCTGTTGACATCATTTTTGAATTCCCTTATTGCCTCTAAAAAAGGTAAAGATTCAATATCACCAACTGTTCCACCAATTTCAGTAATAATAATATCTGCATTGCTGTTGGAGGCTACTCTATGAATTCTTTCTCTTATTTCTCCCGTTATGTGAGGTATTACTTGCACAGTTCCACCATTATAATTACCTCTTCTTTCTTTATTAATAACTGCTTGATAGATAGATCCAGTAGTCACACTATTTAACCTAGTCATTGCAGTATCAGTAAATCTTTCATAGTGACCTAAATCTAGATCGGTTTCGGCCCCATCTTCGGTTACAAATACTTCTCCATGTTGGAAAGGGCTCATTGTGCCTGGATCAACATTTAGATATGGATCTAGTTTTAGTATTGAAACACTATATCCTCTAGACTTTAATAATCTTCCCAAGCTAGCAGCTACAATTCCTTTACCAATACTGGAAACTACTCCTCCTGTGACAAATACAAATTTTGACATTAAATATTTTTAATTAAGCACAGCCTCCTCATATCTTATTTAAACAAAAAACTTTTAGAACATCCATATATATTCTTATTCATCAATTGTTATTTCAATATCTAATTCTTTTAATTGTGATTCAGAGACATTTGAAGGTGCATTTGTGAGAAGACATTTTGCTTGTTGATTTTTTGGGAAAGCAATGGTTTCTCTGATTGAATCTGCACCAATTATCAGCATGGTAATACGATCTAATCCAAACGCTATTCCACCATGAGGAGGAGCACCCATTTCTAAGGCTTCTATTAAAAATCCGAATTTTTCATCAATGTCTTTATTAGTTAGGCCTACTGTTTTCAGAACCTCTCGTTGCAAGTTCGCTTCATGAATACGTAATGAGCCACCTCCTAACTCTAATCCATTAAGAACTAAGTCATAAGCATTGGCTATAGAGTTCTCAAGTGATTTTTTCAAGTTTTTAGAATCTTTAGATTTTATATTTTTTGGAGAACAAAAAGGGTGATGTAAAGCTTCATATCTGTTTTCTTCTTCATTTCTCTCAAACATAGGGAAATCAGTTACCCATAAGAAATTCCATTTACTTTTATCTATGAGATTTAAGTCTTTTGCGATGTATTGTCTCACTCTATCTAATGACTGGTTGACAATTTGTTTATCTCCAGCCCCCAAGAGGATTAAGTCTCCATCTTGTGCTTCTGTGATTCTTAAAATATCGGCTGTATGCTCTTTACTTAAATTATTTTTAATTGCCCCAATAGTCTCAAGATCGTTTCCTTTTACTCTTATAAAGGCTAAACCACCAGCTCCTGCGTCTTGAGCCACTTGGAAAATATCACCTCCTGGTTTAATTCTTACGTTGCTAATACTTGAATTACCTCCTTTGACTGTTATGGATTTTATATAACCTCCAGATTTAATTGCTTTGGTGAAAATATTAAAGCCAATATTACCTAATACTTCTCCTAAATCTTTCAATAACATTTCATATCTTGTATCTGGTCTATCTGTTCCGTAATTATCCATCGCTTCTTGCCATGAAATTCTTGGAAAAGCATTATCAAAATTAATATTTAAAACTTCTTTCCAAATTGTTTTTATAAGACTTTCATTAAAAGAAATTATTTCTTCTTCACTAATAAAGCTCATTTCAATATCTAATTGAGTAAACTCTGGCTGTCTATCTGCTCTTAAGTCTTCATCACGGAAACATTTTGCGATTTGATAATACTTGTCCAAGCCTCCAACCATTAAAAGTTGTTTAAACAGTTGTGGCGATTGAGGTAGGGCAAAAAATTCTCCATTCGAAAGACGTGCAGGAACAAGAAAATCGCGCGCGCCTTCTGGAGTTGATTTTGTAAGTAATGGAGTCTCTACTTCTGTAAATCCAAAATTATCAAGAAAATCTCTAGCAACTTTAATAATCTTATGCCTCGTTTTTAAATTTTCTAGTAATTTCCCTCTTCTTAAATCTAGATATCTATACTTTAATCTGAGTTCCTCTTTTGTTTTTTCATAATCATGTATAGACACTGGAAAAGGCAGGTTTTTTTTAATTTGATTGAGAATTTGCAAATCTTTAACCTTAAGCTCTAATTCTCCAGTACTTAAATTTTTATTTATGGAATCTTTGGGCCTTTCATTAATAATTCCGCTAACCATTATTACCGTCTCATTTCTTAGAGTTTCTGCCTGTTTAAATAGATCTCCACCATCATCGGGATTTATTGTTATTTGTAGGAATCCACTATGATCTCTTAAATCAATAAAAATTACACCACCATGATCTCTTCTTCTATCTACCCATCCGCATAGATTAACTAATTTACCAATATCTGTATTATTGAGTTCTTCGCAAATTTTGTTTCTCATCTAAGTATGATTTATTTATCAATAACTTATAATAATTCTTTAAGGGTAAATTTTGTTAATAATTCTTTTTATAAAAGGCTCTTTTTGTTATAACCCCTTTGAATTTTTTGCCTCTTATTAATATTTGAACTTCATTATTTATTAAGGCATGCGAAGTATTGATGTATGCAAAAGCTATAGCTTGTTGTTTACTTGGAGACCAACTGCCGCTTGTGATAGTTCCAATATTTTCTTCACCTTTAAGCACTGCGCAACCTTTTCTTCCTATTGCTTTACCTTCTATAGAGAGACCAACTAACTTTTTTTGAATACCAAATTTTGACTGCTCTTCAAGAAATTTCCTACCAAAGAATTCATGATTATTTTCTAGATGTACTAGCCAGCCTAACCCTGCTTCATATGGAGAAGTTTCTTCATTTATGTCTTGACCATAAAGATGCATGCCTGCTTCCAGTCTAAGAGTATCTCTAGCTCCTAAACCACAAGGTGCAACATTTTTGGAAGTTGAGAAATCCCATAAATTAATTGCTGCTTTTTTAGATAAAAGTATTTCAAGACCATTTTCTCCTGTATATCCTGTCTTTGAAACGAAAAATTTTTCTTTTGGCGAAATATGTTCAAAAATTTTATATTCGCATCCAAAGTTAGGGATATGTGAGATCGAAGATTCAATCCATTCTTCAAATAAATCGAATGAGTTTTTTCCTTGTAATGCTAAAAGTACCTTGTCTTTTTTAAAGTTTGTTATCGAAATTTCATATTTATCTAAATTATTTTTTATCCACTGAAAATCTCTTTCATATCTACTTGCATTAACTATTAACAATAATTCTGATATGTCATTTTTTTGTATACCAAGGTCATAAATTATTAAATCATCTATTATTCCTCCTTTATCATTGAGCATTACTGTATAAAGCCCTTGACCTTCAGAAAAGGAGTATAAATTAGTAGGGAAAAATTTTTGAATATAATCCTTTGGATTGATTCCCTTAACAGATATCACACCCATGTGAGAAATATCAAATAATCCAGCTGAAGATCTAACTGATTCATGTTCTTTAATTAATCCTGAAAATGATATGGGCATTTCCCAACCTGCAAAATTAACTAATTTTGCATTGGATTCAACATATTTTGAATAAAGAGGACTTCTTAGCAAATCCATGAAATATTTAGTTTGTATTTAGTATTTTTACACTGTAGTTTAGAAATTTTTTATTGCATATTTTCTAATGACAAAATTAAGCTTCTTAGTACTTTGGCTGCAACTATGCTACTAACTCCGCTTTTATCAATTTCTGGAGATAATTCCACAATATCTGAAGCTACAATTCTAAATTCTTTTAAAGTTTTCAGTATTTCTTCAAAATCATTCCAAAAAAATCCTCCTGGTTCTGGAGTGCCTGTCCCTGCTAATAAACTGGGATCAAACCAATCTAAATCTATTGTTAAATAGATTGGAGACTTAGCGTATGGTAGAAGAGCTTGTTTTAACTCTTTTGCATTTCCGCCTGGATAAAAGTTAACTAATTGTTTGTTGTTATGCATAATTTGAAATTCTTCCTTAGTCCCACTTCTTATTCCTACTTGTAAAATTTTCTTTTCAGGTAGAACTTCTAAGCATCTTTTCATTGCACAAGCGTGACTATGTTTATTTCCTATATATGTTTCTCTTAAGTCTGCATGAGCATCAAGTTGAACCAATATCAGATCTGGATATTTTTTTACTAATGCTTCAATAGCGCCCCTTGTAATAGAGTGTTCTCCTCCAAGCATAATAGGACTAAGGCGTTTATTAATTAAATAATTTGTTGCTGATTTAACCGATTTAATAACGGACTTTGAATCATTTTTATCAATTAGTATTGACCCAAAATCAACATACATAATATCCTCTAAATCTTTATTTAGTTTTGGACAATATGTTTCTAAACAAGAACTGACTTGTCTTATAGCATCTGGACCAAATCTAGCTCCTGGTTTGAATGAACATGTCCCATCATAATTGACTCCAAATATACCAATTACGCAATCATCAGGGTTTCTTTTTGCTCCCATAAAAATCGCATTTTCGTTATCAAATAAATTTTTTATCATTCTATGAATTGAGTTCTTTTAAAATTTTATTTGGCATCATTTTGAATGCTGCATTTTGAAAATTTAAATTCCAAATTTCACAACCTTTTTCTATTCTCAGGGCTTCATTGTAATTTTGCTTTGATAAATTTAGATCTTCTGATGAAGCGAATGTCCAACTCCAAATTCCGCTTGGATATATAGGCACAAAGGAATACATAGTTTCAGAAACTTTAAATATATTTTTTAGGGTTTTCAAAATATTTATGTGAATATTTTTGAAGGATTCAGGAGATTCGCTTTGCATTGCTAATATCCCCTTTGGTGTAAGTATTCTTTTACATTCTTCATAAAAAGAATCTGAAAATAATAAATTTGAAAATTCTGACGGATCTGAGCAATCTATAAATATAACGTCGTAAAAATTATCTCTTGTTTTTTTTACCCATTGAACACCATCATCAATATGAATCTTTAATCTATTATCGTTCCATGCTTCGCCTCCAATTTCTTTTAAAAATTTTTTTGATATTTCAATTACTTCCTCATCAATCTCTACCAGATCAATTTTTGATATTTGAGAGTATTTAACGCATTCTCTTGCAGTGCCACCGTCTCCACCCCCAATAATGAGTACATTAGATTTTTCGTTAACGCTACTTAATGCTGGATGCACAAGACACTCATGATAATATTTCTCGTCTTTTAATGATGTCATCCAACAGCCATCTAGCATTAAAGCTCTGCCATAATGTTCATTTTCAATAATAAGAATTTCTTGATATTTTGATTTTTTTTTAATTAAAATATCACCATTTAGGCCGAATCTTGAGCCTTTATGATATTCATCTATCCATGTTGAAGTATGAGTCATTAGCTTTTTAAGAATTTTTTCTTTTAAGTTTATGCTTGGCTATTTGCCAAAGCCGTTGAAAATCTTTAGGGGTTTGTTTTTTAATATTATCTCCTGCATGATGTTCAATGATTGAAAATCTGTCTAAAAATTTTTTATTAGTTTTTTGAAGAGCTGACTCAGGATTTATTTTTAAAAAGTTTGAGAGATTAAGAAGGGAAAAGTAAACATCTCCAAATTCATTTTTTATGTCTGAATCATTTTTACTTTTTATTGCTTCCTTTAATTCATTAATCTCTTCTTCTAACTTTTCAAAAATCTGATCGGTACTCTCCCATTTAAAACCATATTCTTTAACAACATTTGTGATTTTATCTGTTCCAACTGTTGGAGGTAAATTTTTGATTTTCAAATTTAAATTTTTACTAATCGATGATTCAATTTGAGGGTCTTTTTTTTCTGAATTTTTAATATTTTCCCAAATCTGTTGGGATTTTTCTAAAGATACTTTTTCTTTTTTGTTAAAAATATATGGATGTCTATTAATAATTTTCTTGTTTAGATTTTTTATAACATCATTTAGTTCAAATGCTTTGTTTTCGTAACCAATTTCAGAATGAAGCATTACTTGTAATAAAAGATCTCCTAACTCTTCACAGATGTTATCCGCATTTTTTTCATATATCGCATCTATAAATTCACTACTTTCTTCATTTAAAAATGGGATTAATGATTTATGTGACTGCATTTTCTGCCATGGGCATCCCCAAGTTTTATCTTTCAATGATTTGACATTAGATATTAAAAGTTTAAAGCTATCTAAAGTCTCTAAATCGGAATTTTTTTGCAAGTTATATCTATCTTTTGAGGACATAGGATAAATTTTATTAATTCAATTTTGCCTTAATCATGAAATATTTAAATACTTAGTATAAATATTTCAACTTCATCAATTAGAATGGTTTATCATAAGGGCGATTAGCTCAGCGGTAGAGCGCCTGCCTTACAAGCAGGATGTCCCTGGTTCGAACCCTGGATCGCCCATTTATTATTTCTATAATGACTGATATCGTCAATCTTTCAATCAGTCAAAGTGCTGCTTCAGAACTATCTAGGCAAGCTTCTTTTGGAGGTTCTCCAGGAGAAATGTCTATTGATTTAGTAGAGGATAAAAATTGTTCCGAAGGATGGATGCATATTAAATTAAGGCCAGGTACATGTAATGGATCCCCTATTTCAAGAACTGAGGGAGTAACTTTATACGCGGATGTAAAAAAGTTTAATTTACTGAAAGATTTAAAATTAGATTATTACGGTGATTTGAGCGGGGGTGGATTTCTTATTTCAACACCAAAAAATGCAAAACGTTGTTCTTGTGGTTCTGGTTTCAAACTTTTGTAGAATGAATGTGTCTTTTTTGCAAACTAATATTATTTTCAATAATTAGCTGCTCTCAAGATAAAATAGACAAAAAGTTTATTGAAATAAAATTTGCACATGACAGAGATGAATGATCAATTATCTTTAGAGAATTATTCACCTTTTGAAGTAGAGAAAAAGTGGCAAGAAAAATGGGAAAGTCTAAAGGCGTTTAGTCCTAACCCTGAGGATGATGGGGAGCCTTTTTGTGTTGTTATTCCGCCACCAAATGTAACTGGATCTTTGCATATGGGGCATGCATTTAATACGGCTTTGATAGATGTTGTAGTACGTTTTCAAAGACTTTTAGGAAAGAATGTTTTGTGTTTACCGGGGACTGATCATGCTTCAATAGCTGTTCAAACTATTCTCGAAAAACAATTAAAAAGTGAAGGCAAAACAAGCGAAGATATTGGAAGAGATGAATTTCTTAAAAGAGCATGGAACTGGAAAGAACAAAGTGGTGGAAGGATAGTTTCTCAATTAAAAAGGATAGGATATTCAGTTGACTGGACTAGAGAAAGATTTACTCTTGATCAAAAATTAAATGAAGCAGTTATTGAGGCTTTTAATATTCTCTATAAAAAGAATTTAATTTATAGAGGCGAATATTTGGTTAATTGGTGTCCTCAATCTCAATCTGCCGTAAGTGATCTTGAAGTTGAAATGCAAGAAGTAAATGGTCATTTATGGCATTTTAAATACCCTTTAATCGCTGAAAGTGGTGAACAGTTAGATAAGTACTTAGAAGTTGCAACAACAAGACCAGAAACTCTTTTGGGTGATACTGCTGTGGCAGTTAATCCTGATGATGATAGATATAAAGAATTTATTGGTGTCAAAGTAAAAGTTCCTTTCGTTGATAGAGAAATACCTATTATCGCTGATTCACATGTTGATAAAGATTTTGGTACGGGCTGTGTGAAGGTTACTCCAGCCCATGATCCAAATGATTTTGCAATAGGAAAAAGGCATAATTTAAAACAGATTAATGTAATGAACAAAGATGGCACTTTAAATATTAATGCAGGTATTTTTCAAAATTTAGATAGATATGAGGCTAGAAAGAAAATTATCAAAGAATTGGATAACTTAGGCCTTTTGACAAAGATAGAGGATTATAAACATACTGTTCCTTTTTCTGATAGAGGTAAGGTGCCAATTGAACCTTTATTGTCAACACAATGGTTTTTGAAAATGGATGATATATCAAAAGGATGTCTTAATGAAATTGATTCTAAAAAACCATCGTTTATTCCGCCACGCTGGGAGAAAGTTTATAAGGATTGGTTAGAGAATATTAATGATTGGTGTATCAGTCGGCAATTGTGGTGGGGGCACCAAATACCAGCCTGGTATGTTTTAGATGACTCTCAAGACTCAATAGAACAAAATACTCCATATATCGTTGCAAGAAATGAAGAGGATGCCTTAATCGAAGCTAATAAAAAATTTGGATTAAATATTAAATTGGTTCGTGATAAAGATGTTTTGGATACATGGTTTTCGAGTGGTTTATGGCCTTTCTCAACCCTTGGCTGGCCAAATACAAATGATCCGGATTTTAAAAAATGGTATCCAAATAATGTTCTTATTACTGGTTTCGATATTATTTTCTTCTGGGTGGCCAGAATGACAATGATGGGGAATACTTTTACAAATAATATTCCTTTTAAGGATGTTTATATTCATGGTCTAGTTCGAGATGAAAACAATAAAAAAATGAGTAAAAGTTCAGGTAATGGTATTGATCCAATACTATTAATTGATAAATATGGTTCTGATGCTCTACGATTTGCTTTAATTCGAGAAGTTGCAGGCGCTGGACAAGATATCAGGCTTGATTTTGATAGGAAAAAAGATACATCTTCAACTGTTGAAGCTTCAAGAAATTTTGCGAATAAATTATGGAATGCAACTAAATTTGTGTTAATTAATAAAACTTCTAACAATAATTGTTCGCTTAATGAGAGTGATGAAACTTCTTTAGAGTTATGTGATAAATGGATTTTATCGAAATTGAATCAGGTAAATATAAAAGTCGCTGCTTTGTTGAAAGAATATAAATTGGGAGAATCTGCGAAACTTCTATATGAATTTGCATGGAATGATTTTTGTGACTGGTATGTAGAATTTGCTAAACAAAGGTTTAATAATAAAGAGACTAAAAATCGACAAATATCTGAAAAAGTTTTAATAAAAGTGCTCAATGATATTTTGATAATGATTCATCCTTTTATGCCGCATATTACTGAGGAACTTTGGCATGTGCTGCAACTAAAACCAGATAATGCATTATTATCTCTTCAAAAATGGCCAATTCACGAAAATAAATTTGTTGATAATAAGCTTGATAATTCCTTTCAGCAACTCTTTGAAATTATTAGGCTGATTAGAAATTTGAGAGCTGAATTAGGTCTTAAGCCATCAGAAAAAGGTCCTGTATATTTAATTTCAGACAATGATGAATTGATTGATTTTTTAAAAACTTTAGTTGATGATATTCAAACCTTAACTAAATCTTCTGAAGTATTTATTTTTAAAACTAATGCTGTTGATAAAAAAGACTTTGCTAAATCCTTTTCTGGGATAATTAGTGATTTAGAGGTTTACTTACCTTTTCAGGATTTTGTAAATATAGATTCATTAAAGGAAAGGTTAACCAAGGATTTAAAAAAGGTGACTATTGAATTAGAAAATTTAAATAAGAGATTATCTAACAAAAATTTCGTTGATAAGGCTCCAAAAGATATTGTTGACGAATGCAGATTTAAATTAAATGAGGGTTCGGTACAAAAGGAAAGAATTACTAAAAAACTCGAACTTTTGAATTGAGAATGAATATATTTCTTGAAAATATTTATAATTTGTCTTTTTTTTTTAATACTGGCGTTGGGATCTTTTCGTTTGTTTGTATTTATATTTTAATTGTTTTATTAATACTTCCAGCCTCTTGGTTATCTTTATTGTCAGGTTTTTTATATGGCTCATATTTAGGATCAATTATCGTTTTCATTTCCGCTTCCATAGGAGCATCAGTTGCTTTTTTTGTATCAAAAAGTTTTTTTGCAAAAAAGCTAAAAAACCTTTTTAGCCGTTACCCCAAATTAAGTGTCATGGAAAAAGTAGTAGAAAAAGGCGGACTTAAATTAATTTTTTTAGCTAGATTATCGCCGATATTTCCTTTCAGTATTCTTAATTATTTTTATGGTTTGAATAATGTTAAATTTAGAGATTTCGCTCTTGGTCTTCTTGGAATAATTCCAGGAACTTTTCTTTATTGCTCAATAGGTAGTTTGGCAAAAAGTATTCAGGAGTTAAAAAATGTGCAATCACCAAATAATTTATATATTAATAGCATTGGAATTATTTCAACTTTTTTAGTGGTATATTTCTCAGCTAAATATTCCAGAGAATATTTTGAAAAATCTTAAGAATTTAATCTTTAATATTCCAATCTCTAATTGATGCAATTAAGATAAACCACAAAAGCCTTAATTTACCTAGTAAAGTTTTGTTGGCTTCTAATTCGATATATTTTGCCTGTCCACAAGGTGTTTTTATGAAGTTGAAAACTTTTTTTTTCATCATGAGTCTCTCAAAAAGTCCTGATAATTATACTTATATTTTATAGCCAAGATTTTTATTTTTTTTATTTAAAAACCACATATTTCTTTGACTATTTTGTTGAAAATTATTTTTTTAAAATTTAAACTTTTTCTCCATCTTTAAATCCTCGAAAGCATTTAAATCTAGGAAACCTAAGACTAAAAGCCACTGCATCCTTTGACTTGGTTTTTGCATCAGCTCTGATTTCTACAAGTTGACCAACGAGATGATTACGTTTTGACCAATATTCTGCACGTTGAATATCACTAAATCCGCTTCCGCAACTAAGACTGTATTCATACCCATCATCTTCTCCTTCTACCAGGATTGCTCCCAGTCTCCCTTTGTTGCGACCTGTACCTTCCTCAACAGATACAACTTTTAAAGTGACTTCAATGAAAGGTTTTGCTTTTAACCAACTGTGTGTTCTTTTACATTCATACATAGCATCAGGATCTTTAATCATTACTCCTTCATACCCACCTTCCACAGCAGATTTATTCAGTTCTACAAATCTTTTTTGTCCTTCAATAGTGTCAAGATCTACATTTTCCCATTCAAGTGTTTGTATATGTTTTAGAAGTATAGAATGTTTTGCTACCCATTCTTTTACTAATAAACTCCTTTTTGTTTGACTAGTGTTCCATCTCCCTTTTTGAAAGTATTCAAGGGGACATAAGTCAAATAAGTGGAGAACTGCGTCTTTGGTTTGTTTGCCATCTTTTCTATGTACCTGTTTCATTAAATCTTGAAAGTTAGCGCTCATCACTTCACCATCGAGTACTAAGTCAAAAGGTACTGGGTCTTCTTTTAAGGCTTTTTCTATTTCTGAGATAATATGACCAAAATTATGGAATTGTTTTCCATTACGAGAAAACATTTCTACTTTATTTTGTCTAATAATAGTTAAGACGCGTACACCATCTAATTTGATTTCAATTTGCTTTTTTCCTATCATTTTTTTTTCATGATTTGCACTGTCATGAGCTAAAGGACAAGAAAAAATAGGAATAGCATATTTGGGAAATTTCTTTGCTATCTTGTTGATTGTTTTTTCAGAGACACCACATCTAAGATCTTTAATTAAAACTCGTCTATAAAATCCATTCCACTCTTCTTTTGTTGCAGATTCCATAGCCGTAAGAATTGCATCGCGAGCAGCGTGACCAGTAAGTTCTCTTTGAATAAGCTTATTGGCTAATTTTCTAAAATCTTCCCATAAAAAATTTTGACTTTTTTCAGTCTCTTTCTCAGGGACAATTTTTACACCAAAAGTTACCAATGGATCAAGTGCCATACGTATACCTTCAAAAAAATCATCTAGACCTTCTTCCATTGCTTCTGAGATGATTTTTTCTTTATCTAATCTACTTGGGTGTAATTCTAATTGATGTATTATTTCTTCTTTAAACAATTCTTTTGCCTCTCAAGAAATTATTAATTCACTTTAGCTATTCTGTCTATTTTCCAATCATTGTCAGTTTTTGCAAAAGTAAAATCTAATGGGAGTTCATCTTGTTTGTCTTCTGATTTTAAATTCAAAGTTATTATGATTTGATCTTCTTGGACTCTAGGTCTTCCTGATTTTAAATTTCTGTATTTATTGAGGTTTAAACTAGCTAAAAATTTAAGAAAGTCTTGTCGTTTTACATGAGTTTTATAAGTTTTTGTAGTCAAACCATAAGCTGCATCAATTCTCCCAGCAGCTATTTGATCGAAAAACTTTCTTACTAATGGATTAATTCCTCTGGCGCTTATAACTAATTTGACTGCATTAAAAGTCCAAAAAGAAACTAGTACAGCTCCGCCAACTAATAATGCTTTAATTCCGATATCTTTAACTAGTGTTGCATCCATGTTAGTTTGAGTTTTTATTACTTTAAGAAAAGAAATCGTTTTTGATGGCTTTTTTTGTCAAAATAATACTAATTTTAATCCATAATGCCTGTAATTCCTCTTTTACCCTTATTTCATAGATTTAATAGCCAATATTTTGAAAATTCTTTAACGATAAATAATCACCCTTTAGTAAAAGTTAGATGGAGTGATAATAGATTAAAAACTACTGCTGGTTTTTATAAAAGAAAACGTATTAATGGTTTTATTGATTCTGAAATTATCTTATCAAAACCTATCTTGAGTAAATTATCCACTAGTGAAATAAATAGTACTTTATGTCATGAAATGATTCATGCATGGGTAGATAGGATATTAAAGAAAAATGAGATACATGGTCCAAATTTCCTAGAAAAGATGAATGAAATTAATTCAAAAGAGAAGAATTTTCAAATTGCTGTGAGGCACTCATTTCCTATAGAAAGGAGAGAATTAAAATATATAGGAACTTGTCAACATTGTGGTGAGAAATTTTTTTATAGAAAAAGAATAAAGAATATAGCCTGTAAAAAATGTTGTGTAAATTTCTTTAATGGATCATGGAATAAAAAGTGTTTAATTTTGTTTGATTAGAAATAATTAGATGTGTTTTTGTTTCTATCTTTGGAATTATTTATTTTTTTAATGTAATTTATATTTTAAAAAGAATAATAATTTATGGATTCAAGAAGAATTAGAAATCTTAGAAATAGTTTTGATAGAAATATTGTTGATAAACAAGTTGATAAAATTTTTGAAACTGGAAGACAATTCGTTGATGGAGTATCTGGTGCTAGGCCAGGTAAAAGAAGGAACTCAGATTTTCAAGGAATCACAAGTAAGAGTGTGAAAAAAGTGGGAAGATGGGTTTCTGAAAAAGTGGATTTATTTTTTGATGAAGAAAATGATGATTGGAATGATGAGAATTTTTACGATGATCAAAGCGATATTAAGACATTTTCCAGAGAATCAAATTCTTATGAATCTGCTACACACCATTCAAAAAGACCTTTAGAAGCAATATCTTTAAGGCAACCAAAAAATTTACAGAAAACTGAGCAAAAAAAATTACCTTATATGAAAGAGAGTAAGGACGAAGATTGGCCAGATGAAATGGATTTCAAAGTTGAAAGATGGCAAAGAGCTTCAGAAAATGAGAATAATACTTCGAGAGATCAATCAATCCAACAAATTCAATCAAAATCAAGAAATCTTCCCAGATCAAGAAGAAGAAGAGTATAGTTTGCTAAATTCTTTAATTCCTGAATACCCCAGTAAAGTTTCTAAATTTGGGTTGAAAACTTCCCTTATAATTGTCAAGGGTTTTTTGTTTCGAAAAAATCTGTAATTTCTTGACCAGAATGGACCTTTAAAGCAAAATTGATCTTCTAACCATTTTGCATTGACAAGTGAAATACAATCAACTTCTCTAAATAATTCTGATCTGTCTTGTGTTAAATTCTTCCAAATTGGCTCTTCTTTGGCTTTTAAATTTTCACTCACTTGATCTGCATTCCACCAACTTTCTGCCCATGCTAGGTTTTTATTATTGCTTTTGATCCATACTTGTCTTCTAATTAAAGGGCCATTTAACTGATTCAATTCTGTAGGGCCTTCTTGAGTGGATAGAGGATCTAATTGCATTGAAATTAATTTAATTTTTGTCTCTTGATTAGTTAAAAGTTGCAGATGTCTAGTTGGACTTCCATCCCCAAGCAGCATTAATTTCCATGGACCAGATATATTTGGTAGTGAATTCTTCACTAAAAAATTAGAGGCTTTTTCTTCCCATAAAATTTTTGGAGAGTTAAAAAGTTTATTATTCAGTGCTCTGAAGGAGTGCTTTTAAGATGATAACTTTTTTTAGCAAAAATATTTGCCTTATCTTTTTTTATCTCTCTTATTTTTAGCCAAACAAGTAAAGCAGTTAAATCAGCTTTGCTAACCCCAGGAATTTTTGAAGCATCACCAAAATTTTTTGGCTTTATCTTATTCAAATTTTCTCTAGCTTCTAAAGATAATGTATCTATCTTTTCGTAATTTATTTCTTGAGGCAGAGATTTACAGCTTTGACGATTTATTTGTTCAATGTTGTTTTTTTGTCTTTTAAGATAACCCTCGTATTTAATATCTATTTCAACACCTTCTTGTATTGAAGAAGCTATATTTTTTTCAGTCAAATTATATTTAATTAAATCTGAATAATGAAAGTTTGGTCTTTTTAAGAGTTCTTTCAAAGTTGTTGAACCTTTGATTTTTGATCCTGTGGCTAATTCTAGTTTTTTTGATATTTCATCCGTGTTTTTTAAACGAGTGTTTTTTAATCTTAATTTCTCTTCTTCAAGGAGTTTCATTTTTTCTTGATAGACCCACCATCTTTTCTCATCAATTAGCCCTATTTCATAACCTAATGGGGTTAATCGCCTATCTGCATTATCTCCTCTCAAGGTCAATCTGTATTCACTCCTACTAGTAAGAACTCTATATGGTTCTTTGAGATCTTTGGTAATTAAATCATTTATCATTGTTCCTATATAGCTGCTTTCTCTAGTGAAGATTATTGGATCTTTTTTGTTTAGTTTTCTTGTCGCATTGACTCCGGCTACTAATCCTTGTGCTGCGGCTTCTTCATAACCAGTAGTTCCATTAATTTGTCCAGCGCTAAATAAATATTCAATTTCTTTCGTTTCGAGTGATGTTTGGAGTTGTGTTGCAGGTATATAGTCATACTCGACAGCATAAGCTGGTCGCAACATTTTACATTCATTCAATCCAGGTAAGGTTCTTAGAAGTTCTAGTTGAATACTTTCAGGTAAACCTGTAGAGAATCCTTGAACATATATTTCAGGGGTATTAATTCCTTCTGGTTCTAAGAAAATTTGATGTGATTCTTTATCAGCAAATTTAACGATTTTATCTTCAATCGATGGACAATATCTTGGCCCCTTACTATCAATAAAACCGCCGTATATGGGAGTTAAATGTAAATTGTCTCGAATTAGTTGATGTGTTTTGGTAGTTGTTCTTGTGATATGACAACTAACTTGGGGCATATTATTTTTGATATCTGGATCAAACGAAAAATATTTATCTGCTGCAGTACTTGGTTGAATATCTAATTCATCAAAAATGATACTTCTTTTATCAACTCTTGCTGGAGTTCCTGTTTTTAAACGTTCTGTTTTGATACCAATTTCGTGTAAATTTTGAGTAAGACCTTTTGCTGCTTGTTCGCCCGATCTACCAGCTGACATTGATTTATTTCCTATCCATATTCTTCCTTCTAAGAACGTACCAGCTGTGATGATAACTGATCTTGCTGAATAATAACTACCAAAGAAAGTCCTTACACCCTTTATTCTTTTTTTTACGATTTTTTTTGAGTTCAATCCAATTTCTTCAGTTTTTCCTATATCTAGTTCAGTAATCATTGCTTCTTTTAATGATAAATTATCTGTATTTTGTAGTGTTTCAATCATCTTTTTTGAGTATTCTCTTTTATCTGTCTGAGCTCTTAATGCCCATACAGCTGGACCTCTACTTGCATTTAATATTCTTTTTTGTATAGCTGTCTCATCTGCTAATTTACCAATAATTCCACCTAATGCATCAACTTCATGTACCAACTGACTTTTTGCTGGGCCGCCAACAGCAGGGTTGCAAGGTTGCCAGGCAATCCTATCTAAATTGATTGTAAATAAGGCCGTAGAAAATCCTAATTTTGCTGTTGTTATAGCGGCTTCGCATCCTGCATGTCCTCCACCAATAACGATGACATCAAAAGATTCATTTGTTGAGTGATGATCTTGCATCTTAGGATCGATTTAATTAGCTAAATTCCTAAATCTCGTAAATTGAGGTTCAAATAATAATTTAACAGTTCCTACGGGTCCATTTCTATGTTTAGTGACAATGATTTCTGTAATTCCTCTATCTTCAGTCTCTGGATTATAGTATTCGTCTCTGTAAATCATTAATACTAAATCCGCGTCTTGTTCAATAGATCCTGATTCTCTTAAATCGCTTAACATTGGTCTTTTATTTGTTCTAGACTCTACCCCTCTACTAAGCTGAGATAAAGCTACTACTGGTACTTTTAATTCTCTGGCCATGCTTTTAAGACCTCTTGTTATTCGTGAAAGTTCTTGCACTCTATTATCAGGAGTTGATCCTTCCATCAACTGGAGGTAATCAATCACAATTAATCCAAGTTCTTTTTTTTGTTCAGCTATTAATCTTCTGCACAGAGATCTTATCTCTAAAACACTTAAGTTAGGCTTGTCATCTATAAATATGGGTAATTGACCTAATGAATTGATACCTTCTCCGAGTAATGGCCATTCATCTTGCTGTAATCTTCCTGTTCTTAGCCTGCCACTCTCGATTCCAACTTCCATAGAGAGCAATCTATATGTCAATTGTTCTTTACTCATTTCAAGGCTAAATACACATACAGGTAAATCTTGCGATTGTGCCACATTTTTTGCCAGATTAAGAACTATTGAAGTTTTTCCCATTGAAGGTCTTCCAGCAACAATTATTAAATCACTTCTTTGAAAACCTTGAGTCATCGCATCAAGGTCGTAGAAATTTACTGGAATACCAGCTACTGAAGTACCTAATGATCTTGACTCTATTTCATTGAAAGTACTTGTAAGGATTTCAGCTGCTTGAGTCAGGCCTTTTGAAGGTTTTTCTTGGCTGATTTCAAATATTTTTTGCTCTGCTTTATCTAGAACTTCATTAGTATCTTGAGTTTGATCAAAACCTAGTTGAACGACTTCATTACCAGATCTGATAAGCTGCCTTCTCATAAATTTGTCGTTAATTAAATTAGCAACTTGTTCTATGGAAGCTGTAGAGGAAACATTTTCAACTAGTTCAACCAGTTTGCTGTTTCCTCCAATTTTTTCTAGTGATCCATTATCTGCTAACCAAGCACTCATTGACGTTAAATCAGTTGGTTTACCCTGTGTATGCAACATTAATGCTGTTCTATAAATCTCTTGATGGGCATTTATATAAAAAGCTTCAGGTTTAATTAAGTCTGCAATTCTTCCTATTGCGTCTGGATCAAGAAGTATGCCCCCAAGAACAGCTTCTTCTGCTTGAACGTTTTGAGGAGGTACTAACTCAGAGTTTTCACTATTAAAATCCTTTTTGAAATTTTTATTTTGCCCATTATTTGGAAAAGGTACGGAAACCATATCTTTAATTGCTTAGATATATACTCTGGCTACTTTTCAAAATAATGCAACAAATTGATTAACTTGTTACTTCAATATTTACTTCTGCATTTACTTCTGGATGTAATTTTATTTTTGCAGTAAAGGAACCTAAATTATGAATATCAGGAACAGTAATGTTTCTTCTATCAATTTCTTTTTTAGTTGCCGCTTCTATCGCTTCGGCAACATCCCCATTGGTAACCGTTCCAAAAAGGACACCATCTTCCCCAACCTGTTTTTTGATAGTGAACCTTCCTATTGTAGATAATGCAGTTTGGAAATCTAAAGCTTCTTGCTTTAATTTATCAGCAGCAATTTTTTCTTTTTCTTTCTTCCTCTCAATTTGTTTAAGGACCGCTGGTGTTACATTCATTGCCTTGCCATAAGGTAATAGAAAATTTCTTGCGTATCCTGGTGCTACATCAACTAGATCTCCCTCTTTACCTAGTGATGCAATTGATTCAGTTAATGCGACTTGTACTCTTTTAGCCATGAAAATATTGAACAATATAGTTAATAATAAGACCTAGAGGGTAACTTTACTTTTTTTGCAAAACCAAATTTCGCAAGAATCTTAATATGTTCCCATGTTATGTCTATCTGACCTTTAAATAATCCTTGTTTTGCCGAATTGGGAAATGCATGATGGTTATTATGCCAACCCTCTCCAAATGTTAATGCAGCAACCCATGCATTGTTTTTAGATGAATCACCACTTTCAAATGGTGCTTTACCCCAACAATGCGTCGCAGAATTGACTAGCCAAGTTACATGATAAACAACCACAAGCCTCAATGGAATACCCCAAAGGACTAGAGCCCATCCTCCAACTCCTAATTTTTGACCTATTGCGTACAATGAAAGTCCAATAGGAATTTGTAATAATAAAAAATATTTATTTAAGAATCTATAGTATGGATCCTTGATTAAATCTGCACTTAGTTTTGGAACAGCTTTTAGCGCTTCTACGTCTTTAAACATCCAGCCCATATGACTCCACCAAAATCCCTTTTTACTATTGTGATGATCTACTTCAGTATCTGAAAAAGAGTGGTGATGCCTATGTAAACCTACCCAATCAATAGGTCCATGCTGGCAACTTATGGCTCCACAAGTAGCAAAAAATCTTTCTAACCATCTTGGTACAATGAAAGATCTGTGTGATAACAATCTGTGATATCCAAGGGTGACTCCTAAACAAGCAGTTACCCAGTAAAAAAATAATAATGAAGTGACTGCAGGGAGACTCCAAAATTTCGGTTGTATAGCTACAAGAGAAAGAATATGAATTGCAACCATAAAAACTATTGTTCCCCACGTTTTATGTAGTCTTGGAGGATATCTTTTTGAATGACTGGAAGGTTCCAGTAATTTTTCTGAGAGTTCTATAACTTTTTCAGCTGGAACAGGTTTTTTTAATTTTGCTGTTTCTTGGAAAATTACTGAATTCATGATATTGAAATACTATTTTCAAAATTACCGATATGTAATATTATCATACTATACTATTGATAAGTTTAATTATCTGTGAGTCTCGGATATCGCGATAAATTATCTAGAGGTCGAAGGGCTATGGCTCATTTGATACACCTCTGGCATGAAAGAAATGGTTGGTCTCACAGAATATTGCCATTACTTTCAGAAGTTCTTGATTTAGGTAAAGTCCATAATTCGCAAATTTCTAATCTTAGGAATGGGAAGTTATCTTCGCCAGGTCCTGAAGTTTTTCTTGCTTTAGCTCAAGTTAATACGATTCTTGATCAAGGTATTGAAAAAATCAGGGATCGTTTTGAAAGTGATTACCCAGAGTTATGGAAATCTTTGGAAGAATCTGCATTACCCCTAAAAAATGATTCTGGTAATCCATTGTCGGCCGGGGAGTTGTTCGAGATATTTTCAGGATTAAAACCTCTACCCTCATCTTTTGACTGGTACATAGAAGATGAAGAAGCTTCTGCTTTAAGCGATGCTCTTTCAGTGCATTTTTGTCAGAATAAGGCTTGGAGATCATGCAAAATTCAGGTAATGGAAGCCTACGCCGTCAATAAATCTGCCCGTAGAGAACGTTTTGCTGAGGTAATTGCAGGAATTAGAGATTATACGGCGGAAGAATTAGATGGAGAACTTCTTGATTTATATGAGGCTTCAAAAAAACTTTCTTATTTTCAGGGTAAGGGACCTAATGCTTTCCTCGCAGAATTAAGAAATTTAGCTTCTGAAAAAAATGAATTTTCAAAATAAATGACTCTTGACAATAACTTAAAACTGGCTGAAAACGCTGTTCTTTCTGCTGAAGAGAGTTTAAGTAAAGTTTTCCAAGAAAGGTCCAATCAAGTTTTCCAGAAATTAGAAAATATTTTGACAATTTTTAATGAAGAAAAAGTTTCTACTAGTCATTTCAATCAATCATCTGGTAGTGGTCATGATGATATATCTAGAGAAAAAATTGATGCGGTTTTTGCAAGATTGTTTC
Organism: uncultured Prochlorococcus sp.; assembly: GCA_902519235.1. Classification (GTDB taxonomy): domain Bacteria; phylum Cyanobacteriota; class Cyanobacteriia; order PCC-6307; family Cyanobiaceae; genus Prochlorococcus_A. The sequence continues at coordinate 107,015 of CABYJE010000001.1, read as the reverse complement.
TTGCTGAAAAGGCTGCTGTCAGGATGCAATTTGTAAGTGGAACGCATGCAATAAGTTCTGTCTTATTTGGAATTCTCCGACCTGGAGATGTAATGTTATCTCTTACAGGACAACCATATGATACGTTAGAAGAAGTCATAGGAATAAGGGGAGGAGGAAAAGGCTCACTTAAAGATTTTGACATTGAATATAAGCAAATAAATATCTGCGAGAATTTTGATTCTTTTGAAGAAAAAATTGTTCATTCTTTTGAAGAAAATTCCTGCAAATTAGTATTCATACAAAAAAGTTGTGGATATAGTTGGAGAAAGTCTCTTACGAATCATCAGATAGAGAAAATTTGCAGTCTTATTCATTCTCTTGATCCTAATTGTATATGTTTTGTCGATAACTGTTATGGGGAGCTTGTTGAAGATAGTGAACCAATTTCTAAAGGGGCAAATATAATTGCTGGATCATTGATTAAAAATTTGGGAGGAACAATCGTTCCTACTGGTGGGTACGTTGCAGGAGATGCAGAGTTAGTTGAGATGGCATGTTCTAGATTGACCTCACCAGGTATTGGTTCTTCTGCAGGAATAAATTTTGGACTAGGAAGATTAATTTTGCAGGGTTTGTTTTTAGCACCACAAATTGTTCACGAATCACTAAAAGGTGCTGATATGGTTGCAGCAGTCTTTAAAAATTTGGGATTTAAGGTTTTACCAGAGCCAGCAACTTATAGATCTGATCTTATTCAGTCAGTAAGATTGAATAATCCTGATTTGGTACAAAAAGTTTGTCAATCTTTTCAAAATTCTTCACCAGTAGATTCTTTTCTAAATGTTGTTCCATCATCAATGGATGGATATGATTCAAAATTATTAATGGCAGGAGGTACATTTATTGAAGGTAGTACAAGTGAATTTTCTGCTGATGCTCCTCTAAGAGATCCTTACAATATTTTTGTTCAAGGTGGTTTTCACATAGCTCACATCAAAATTGCATTAATTCGATTATTATCTGAATTATTAGAGGAAAAATTAATTTCAAAGGATTCTCTACTTCCTTTATCTACTTAATCATGTCTTACCAGTTTCCAGACAACCTCAACTATGCTGATACTCACGAATATGTCTTGGAAGAAAATGGATTATTAAAAATTGGAGTTAGCGAATTTGCTATAGATCAATTAGGAGATATTGTTTTTGTTGAATTAGCTGATCAAGGGGCGACTCTAGAGAAAGGTGAGACTTTTGGAACAATAGAATCAGTTAAAGCTGTTGAGGAAGTTTATTTGCCTTTTTCAGGGGAAATAGTATCTGTAAATGAAAATGTTATTGAGAATCCTGAGCTTTTACAGAATGATCCGATTGGAGACGGCTGGTTAGTCATTTTGAAACCAGAATCAAATGCATCAATGACTGATTTGATGACTTCTGAAGAATATCAATCAAAGGTTGTACCAAAATAAGGCAAACTTTTTAAAAAGAGCTATTTTAAAGAAAAATATTTAAATATGAAATCCAAATTTGGTTCCGATTTGTTTATAGATAGGCATCTTGGATTAGGAAATAATGATGAAAGAATTATGCTGAATAAGCTTGGTTTTAATAATATTGATCAATTTATAAATCAAGTTATTCCTGAAGATATTCAACTTAAAGATAAATCTTCAGAAATATTGCCCCAAGGTTGTTCAGAAATTGAGGCTTTAAATGAATTAGAAGAGATTGCGAAGAAAAATACTAAAATGAGATCACTAATAGGCCTTGGTTATTATGACAATCACATGCCTAAAGTAATCCAAAGACATGTTCTTGAAAATCCAAGGTGGTACACGTCTTACACCCCATATCAAGCAGAAATTGCCCAAGGAAGATTAGAAGCTCTATTTAATTTTCAGACGATTGTTTGTGAACTAACAGGATTCCCTGTTGCCAATGCATCTTTGTTAGATGAGGGTACTGCTGCTGCAGAAGCTATGGCTATGAGTTTTTCCGCAAGAAAAAATAAATCTTCAAAAGTGTACTTAGTGGAATCAAATGTTTTTGATCATACTTTTAATGTTCTACAAACCAGAGCAAAACCTTTGGGAATATCCTTAAAACGCTTTACTCAAAGTAACCTTCCTAATCATGAAGATGTTTTTGGAATGTTATTGCAATTACCAGGAAAAAATGGGCAATTATATGATCCCACATTCTTAATATCCCAAGCACATAGATCAGAAATTATTGTAACGGCATGTATTGATCCATTGGCACAAGTTTTAATTAAACCAATTTCTGAATTTGGTGTTGATGTTGCAGTTGGTAGTATGCAAAGATTTGGTGTTCCAATGGGTTTTGGTGGACCCCATGCAGCATATTTTGCTTGTAGCGAAAAATATAAAAGGCTGATACCTGGAAGAATTGTTGGGCAAACTCTCTCTAAAAATGGAGAAAAGTCTCTAAGATTAGCATTGCAAACAAGAGAGCAACATATTAGAAGGGAAAAAGCCACGAGTAACATTTGTACTGCTCAATCTTTGTTAGCTATAATTTCTTCTTTTTACGCTATTTATCATGGACCTTCTGGATTAACGCAAATTGCTAAGAGATTAGTGGAGTTGAGAATAAATTTAGAATCATGTTTAGCTGATTTAGGTTTTGATATTCCTGATGGGATTAGATTTGATAGTGTTGATGTTTATTCTAGGCACTCCCAGAAGATCCATAATGAAGCTCAAAAAAATGGGTATAACTTTAGAATTTTGCCGTTGGGATCAACCATTGAAAATTCAACTGGTTTTGGGATCTCTTTAGATGAGCTTAGTAACGAAAAAGAAATTAAAGATATTTTGACTTTCATAGCAAACCTTATAGATAAAAAAGAAGATTTAAAGCATATAAAATTTGATAAAAGATTTCATCTTGAAAGTTTAGCTTTGAGATCCAGTAAATGGATGCAGCAAGATATATTCACAAATTACCAAAGTGAAACGGAATTAATGAGATATATATTCCGACTTGCTGAAAAAGATTTTTCTCTGGTAGATGGGATGATGCCATTGGGAAGCTGTACCATGAAGTTAAATTCTGCAGCAGAGTTAAATCCAGTCTCATGGGCTAATTTATCTTCTATTCATCCTTTTTCTCCACAAGATCAAACTAAGGGCTATTCAAAAATAATATCTGACTTAGAAAAATGGATAAGTTATATTGTTGGTTTAAAGTCAGTTTCTTTTCAACCAAATGCAGGTTCTCAAGGAGAGTTTGCAGGATTATTGGCAATAAATTCTTATTTTGAATCAAAAGGTGAACTTTCAAGAAAAAAATGTTTAATTCCTAAAAGTGCTCATGGAACCAATCCTGCTAGTGCAGTTATGGCAGGATTTGATGTTTTAACGGTTGAATGTGATGACGAAGGAAATATTGATTTTCAAGACTTGTCCATCAAGGTCAAGAAATTTGATAACCAAATAGGAGCCCTTATGTTGACCTACCCCTCTACTCATGGAGTTTTTGAATTGCAAATCAGAGAGATATGTGACTTAATTCACTCTGTTGGAGGATTTGTCTATTTAGATGGAGCAAATTTGAACGCTCAGGTTGGATTATGCAAACCGGGGAATTATGGTATTGATGTTTGTCATTTGAATTTACATAAAACATTTTGCATTCCACATGGAGGTGGTGGTCCAGGCGTTGGTCCAGTTGCTGCATCAGAAACTTTAAGTCCATTTCTTCCTACTCATTCTTTAATGGATAATAATTTATCTAATAGTTCCAATTACGTATCCTCTGCCAAGCATGGGAGTGCAAGTATTCTTCCAATAAGTTGGATGTATATAAAAATGGCTGGTCTTAGAGGTCTCAGGAAAGCAACTGCGCATGCAATTTTATCTGCAAATTATATTGCGCATTCTTTAAAGCATAAATTCAAGATTCTTTATAAAGGAAAAAATAATTTTGTCGCACATGAATGTATTTTAGATTTTAGAGATTTAAAATCTAAAACCGGTTTGAGTGTAAATGATTTAGCTAAACGATTAATAGATTATAGTTTTCATGCCCCAACTATAAGTTGGCCTGTTCCAGAGACGATAATGATAGAGCCTACTGAAAGTGAAAGTTTGGCTGAATTGGAGAGATTTTGTGAGGCTATGCTTTTGATTGGAGAAGAAATAAGCGAAATAGAAAAAAATATTGAATTAAAGAATAATAATGTAATAAGTAACGCTCCCCATACGCTGAAAGAGTTAATTGCTGATAATTGGCATTATCCTTATTCAAAAGAAAAAGCTTCTTTTCCTTATAAAACTCCAACATCTATTAAATTTTGGTCTTCAGTTTCTAGGATCAATAATGCATATGGCGATCGCAATTTAATTTGTTCTTGCAATGTAAATCAAGGAGAGACTTTCGAAGAAAAAAAATGTGCTTAAAAGACTAGCGTCCTCGTATTTACTTAGTTATTATCAGTGAGAATAAAATTTAATATTTTCTTATAGAATTTTTTTAAATTTTTTTATTACAATAATCAAGCATCAAATTTTTTGGGGTATTTGAAGCTATGACCAAAGATTTTAAATCTGGTAATATCAAGCGCTTTCCAGCTAAAAATGTTGACTTACCAAATTTTGTCAATAATTTTTCAGAAGATAACTCAAACATTTGTTCCATTGAGGGAACTAATGTTATTAGAGTACCTTTTGGTAAAAAATTCTCAAAGAGAAAAAGGCCTGAAAAGAATCAAAATATTGCTACTTTAATACTTCCCTTAAATTCGTATAGTAGTCCTACACCTCCACACGTAGCATAATTTAGATTTGGTTTAATCTATTTCTTTGAGAGTATCTTTATAATAATTTTGCAGTTGTAATGTTGCTTGATTCCAATTCCATTTTTCAGCTTCGTTTCGTGCCTCTTTCCTCATAAATTCCCTTTTATCTTCATTCTCTAGAATTTTTTTTGTCGCTTTAATCAAACTCTTTTCTCCATTATCTTTTTCATCAGGATCATATAAACAACCATTAATCCCATCGCTAATAATATCTGGAATCCCCCCTTTGTTGGCTCCGATAACTGGACATCCTGCTGCCATTGCTTCTAGTAAAACTAACCCAAGTGTTTCTGTACTAGATGGAAATAAAAATATATCTCCAGAGGCATAGGCGCTAGCAAGTTCATCGCCAGATAAATATCCTATGAAATTAGTCTTGGTATTTTCGAAGATTTTTTCAAGTTGGTTTCTATACGGTCCGTCACCTACAAGTGCTAGGCAAGCATTAGGGATACTTTCTAAGACTGGTTTAATTCTCTCAATTTGTTTTTCTGCTGATAATCTTCCGACATAAATCAATAAATAATTAGCATCGTTATATTCCCCAAATAATTTTTTTCTCATTTTCTCACTTCTCAAATCTGGTCGGAAACTGTAAGTATCTACTCCCCTTTGCCATAGAGCAGTCCTTTGAATACCTTTATCTTTTAACTCATTTACCATAGCGGTAGATGTACATAAATTTAATAAGGCTTGATTATGTGCTGCTTTAAGTAATTCCCATAAAAGTGGCTCTAACATACCCATACCGTAATGTTCTAGATATTTAGGAAGATGAGTATGGTAACTGGCAATTAAAGGGATATTATTAGTTTTCGCTAACCATATGCCACCTAATCCAAGTACAGCTGGATTAACAACATGTATCAAATCTGGGTTAAATTTTTCTAACTTATCTGAGACTGCAGGACCTGGTAAACCAAGTTTTAACTCTGGGTATAAGGGTAATGGCATTGCTGCAACTCCTACTACAGTTGCGCCCATATATGATTCTGGACACCCCTCTGGACAAAAAATTATAACTTCATCACCATTTTTTATTAAAAATTCAATCGTTTTAGTTAGTCTTGTGACTATGCCGTCAACTTTAGGTAAAAAAGTTTCAGTAAACAATGCAATTTTCACTTTCTTAAGGTTATTATTTCAGAAATTTTAATTAGTCTTTATAGCCTCAGCTTGTTTTTTAGTCCAAGATGAAACGCAAGGTATGCGCTTAAGATCACATCTATTGGAGTATTTTTTTGCAACTTCAACAACTTCTTCTAATAAGCCATTATCAAGAGTCGTTGGGTTTAAACCTAATTCTATAAAGCATTTATTATCAACAATGAGATCATTTTCTACTGCTTCATTTCTTGGATTTGGTAAATAATTGATATCAGCACCTGTTAGAGACGCAACTTTTTTAGCTAGTTCTCCAACTTGATGACTTTCAGTCATTTGATTAAAAATTTTAACTCTATCTCCAGGTTTTGGAGGATTTTCAAGAGCAAGTTGCACACATTTTACAGAATCTTTTATGTGAATAAAGGCTCTTGTTTGTCCTCCTGTTCCATGAACACTTAATGGATATCCAATTGCAGCTTGCATCAGAAATCTGTTTAGAACAGTTCCATAATCTCCGTCGTAGTCAAATCGGTTTGTTAATCTAGGATCTTTTAAAGTTGCTTCTGTATTTGTTCCCCAAACAATACCTTGATGTAGATCAGTAATCCTTACAAGATCATTTTTGTTGTAATAAAGAAATAATAATTGATCTAAAGTTTTAGTCATATGGTAAACACTACCTGGACTTGCTGGGTGTAATATTTCTTCTTCAAAGCGGCTTCCATCTGGTTGAGGAACTTCAACTTTTAAATAACCTTCTGGAATTGTTGCACCCCTATGTGATCCATATCCGTAGACTCCCATTGTTCCTAAATGTACAACATGAATATCTAAATTACTCTCTACAATTGCAGCAAGAAGGTTGTGGGTGCCATTAACATTATTATCTACTGTATATCTTTTGGTAAAACTAGATTTCATCGAGTAAGGCGCTGCTCTTTGTTCTGCAAAATGGATCACAGAATCTGGCTTTTCATCAATAAGCAAATCGAGTAATTTTTGATATTGTTTAGAGATATCCATGTTAATAAATCTCATAGGCTTACCTCCAATTTCTTCCCATGCAGAAAGTCGTTCTGTTATCGAAGCAATTGGAGTTAAAGATTCTACCTCTAGATCAATATCAATTTTTCTACGACTTAAATTGTCGACAATAATTACATCATGATTTTGCTCTGCTAAATTCACCGCACAAGGCCAACCGCAAAAACCATCTCCACCTAGAACAATAACTTTCACTCAGAACTCCAGAATTAATAGATTCATAATATATTTATTAAATTACTACAGTGTGCTTCCAATTTGCGAAAAAACATTGAAAATAGTTTCAAATCTTCTTTCTTAATTATTATGAATAAAATAATTAGTTTTTATTCTATTTTAAACTTTGCTCAATAAAGAGAATTAGGTAGATATGTTTTTTTCCGGTGAACTTGCTACTGCAAAGTCTTGTTTTTTAATTCTTCCTGCCAGAAAAGCTTGCCTGCCAGCTTTAACACCATAATTTATCGCTTGAGCCATTAGAGCAGGATTTTTAGCTTGTGCTATTGCACTATTGATTAAGACGCCATCAGCTCCAATTTCCATAGCTTGAGAAGCTTCACTAGGCACCCCAATACCTGCGTCAATTATTACTGGCACTTTTGCATTCTCAATAATTATCCTTATATTTGATAAATTTAATAAACCTTGCCCGGAGCCTATAGGCGAGCCCAATGGCATTACAGTTGCACAACCTATTTCTTCTAGTCTTTTTGCAAGAATAGGATCTGCATTGATATAGGGAAGTACAGCAAAACCCTTTTTTATTAAAATTTCGGCTGCTTTAATGGTTTCTATTGGATCTGGTAGCAAATACTTTTTGTCAGGAATAACTTCTAATTTCACAAAATTATTTTCTTCTTGACCAGATAATTTTGCAAGTTCTCTACCTAAAATTGCTATTCTCACTGCCTCTTCGGAATTAACACATCCAGCTGTATTAGGAAGCATCCAGTATTTTTTCCAGTTTATCTTTTCGAGTAAATTTTCTCCGGTCTGATCATTTTTAATTCTTCTAACAGCGACGGTTATAATTTCTGTTTCAGAATTTGACAAACTTTCTTCCATATCTTCAGTAGATTTGTATTTGCCAGTACCCACCATTAATCTACTGGAAAATTGTTTTCCACCAATTAGTAAAGAAGAATAATTTTCCATATTTAGAATCCCTTATCCTTAATACCTTTATAAGGTTTGTAATTATTTCTTTTTTCTAACTCCTTACTTTTTTTAATTGCTGTTTTGTTTTTTGGATCTATCACCAAAACCTTTTGATAAGTTGCATATGCCAAGTCGTACTCAAGTAAACGCTGTTGTGCTGATGCGAGGTTATTTAGGGCTATAGGATATTCTGGAAGTGATTTTATTGCAGAGTTATAGTGTTTAATTGCTTTCTTAAATTCATTTTGAGCAGCATAAGAGAACCCTAAAGCATTGTTTATTATCGCTTTGGCTTCATCAGGTTCATTTTCATAATTTTCAATTGCTTTTAAAAAAGTTTTAGTTGCTTCAGAATATAATCTTTTTTTTATCTGAATAGACCCAAATTCATATAATTCTGTAGCTTGGGTGAGAGAATCTAAACCTTTCTGCTCGAATTTTACTAAATTTAATTCTTCACTTCTTGTTTTTAGAAATTGTCTGAATACAAAAATAGAAATTATTATTAATACAACAAAAAGAATTATTAAATAAGATTGAAAAGAAGATATTTCCATTATTTATATTAACTTTTCTAGATTATATTCTTTTTTCTATTAACTAACGGAAGAAACAATTTTTTCAAAACACTTGGGATCGTTTAAGGCTAATTGAGCAAGCATTTTTCTATTAATAATAATTTCTGAATTTTTCATGCCATTTATCAACTTGCTATAGTTTGTACCATTTATCCTGGCAGATGCGTTAATTCTAGCAATCCAAAGTCTTCTAAAATCTCTTTTTCTTCTTCTTCTATCCCTATAAGCGTTACAAAGAGCTTTCATCACTCTTTGATTTGCTGTTCTGAAAAGATTTTTGTTGCCGCCTCTAAAACCTTTTGCAAGATTTAAGATTTTGTTTCTTCTTTTTCTGGCTATGTTGCCTCTTTTTACGCGTGCCATGAATATCTAATAAAAATTGGTTAAAGATTTATGCGTATGGAATCATTAATCTTACATTATCAGCATCTCTTTCATCAACTACGGCTTTTGTTGATAGATGTCTTTTTAATTTTGAGCTTTTATGATCAAGTAGATGATTATGGAAAGCTCTTCTTCTCATGAATTTACCTGTCGCAGTAGCTTTAAATCTTTTGGCAGCTGATTTACGAGTTTTTAGTTTAGACATTTAAGTCAAATGTGTTTAATTAGGATAATCTAAACCTTTATATGCATTGGTGCAAATTAAAGTTTTTAATTGATTAAGAAAGTTCTAAATTATGAAACTTAAATTTGCCTTTTTAAATTTATTTTTAGGATGCATTTCTCTTTTATTAATAAATACTAAATTTACTTCAAATGTACAAGGAGAAGAATTGCAAAATGTTGAACTCAATAATGAAATTAAAAAAGGAAAATTTTTAATTGGTTTAAAGCAATATTTAGGCGGGGATAATGACAGTTTTTCAAAAAAAAAGAATATCAATTTTATCACTGATAAAGGGTTTTTAAATTTGATATCGTCTAACGGTATTAAACATAAATCAAAAGAGATTAATATTAGTTGGGTGGATATGCCCGTCAAAAATCCAAAAACAATCGAAAGAATTGTTTTTGGTCCTTTTGCTAGCTATGAATCAGCAAAAAAACAAGCAGAGAAACTTAAAGATAAAGGATTTGAGACGACTATTGCTTACCCTAAAAATTGGGAAGTATGGATTCCATTTGAAGACGATCTGCCAGAGTTTGAATTAAAAAATAAGATTTCTAGAAAAATAAAAAATTTTCAAATTATTCCTGTTCTTAGAAGCGAATATAGTCTTATGAAACTCGAAGGGCCTATATATATTCATGCTCAAGAGGACATAACAATAAATGGCGTCAATTTTGGCAAAAATTTTTATTTATTAAAAGATTTATATGGAACTTGGACGTTAGTTCAAAAAATTGAGTTTGATGATTATTTAGCAGGTGTTTTGCCATATGAAATTGGACCGAATTCTCCTTTAGAAGCACTCAAAGCACAAGCAGTCATAGCAAGAACTTGGGGTATTTTTAATTCTGATAGATTTAATATGGATAAATATCATTTATGTATCACTACTCAATGCCAAGTTTATAAGCCTCCTAAAATTACAAATAAAAAAGTGCAAAAAGCTATAGAAGCAACTTCAAATTTAATTCTTACTTATAGAAATCAACCAATAAATGCTTTTTACCATGGTTCTAATGGTGGCGTATCTGCTACTGCGGGAGAGTCTTGGCAAATTCAAGATTTTCCTTATTTTAATTCAATCATTGATGGTTCTAAATCATTAAATAAAAATTTTCAACTTCCAATTATAAGTGAATCTGAGGTAAATAATTTTTTAGATTTTGACAAAGAACAGTTTTATGGGAGTAATCATTCTCTTTTTCGATGGAAAAAGAAAATTTCTAGTCTTGAAATTAAAGAAAAGTTAATTAAAAACAAACTTATTAATATTAATGATGATGTCTTTGATTTAAATTCTATTGAACGTGGGTTTAGTGGCAGAGTGACAAAATTAGAAATACAAACAAATAAAGTTAATAAATCTATTGTTCTAGTTAAAGATGATATCCGACGGGTATTAAATTTTATACCTAGTAATTTGTTTACTATTAATAAATTAAGTGATGATTTATGGCTTTTGAGAGGAGGAGGCTTCGGTCATGGTGTAGGTTTATCTCAGTCAGGAGCAATTGAAATGGCTAAATTAGGGTTCTCTTATGAACAAATATTGAATCATTACTATCGAGACGCAAAACTGAAAAAAATTGAGATATTGTCTCAATGAAAGTTAGGTAATTAAAAATTTATTTTTATGAGTAAGGGTTTTTATAAAAATCGGAGATTAAAGTCGTTTATTTTTCTTAGTGCTTGTTTTTTAGTAGCTTTTATTCCTCATGCTTACAATATCGAAAATTTCTCTTACATTATATTGACTTTTACTTTTTTGATTGTTTTTTACGGTTTGATAGTTATTTCTAGAAATTTCAAAAGGAGCAACTTTTCAAATACTTTAAGCAGCATAATTAGCAATAAAGACTTACCTGTGCTTGATATTTTAGTCGCAGCTAGAGATGAAGAGAATGTTATAGCTAGATTAGTTGAAAGATTATTTAATTTAGATTATCCAACAAATAAATTAAATATTTACATAATCGATGATGGCAGTTCTGATAAGACTCCCTTAATTTTAGATCGACTATCTAGACAATATGAAAAGCTAAAAGTTATAAGTCGTTCTCCAAACGCAGGAGGAGGAAAGTCAGGAGCTTTAAATTATGCCTTGAAGTTTACTCATGGTGAATGGTTATTAGTTTTGGATGCTGATGCTGAATTAAAAAAAGATTCTTTGATAAGGTTATTTAGTTTTGTAGAAGATGGCGATTGGTCTGCTGTTCAACTAAGAAAATCAGTAACAAATGTAAGTAAAAATTTTTTAACCTCCTGTCAGTCAATGGAGATGGCTATGGACGCAATCTTTCAATATGGAAGATTATCAGTTGCTGGAGTTTCTGAATTAAGGGGAAATGGCCAATTAATTAAGAAAGATACATTATTGTCATGTGGTTCTTTTAATGAAGATACAGTTACAGATGATCTTGATTTAAGTTTAAGGTTGTTATTATCAAAGTCTAGAATTGGAATCTTGTGGGATCCTCCAGTCATGGAGGAAGCAGTTGAGAATTTAAATGCTTTATTAGCGCAAAGGCAAAGATGGGCAGAGGGGGGGTTGCAAAGATTTTTTGATTATGGAGATCAATTATTTACCAATAAAATTGATTATTTGCAAAAATTTGATTTAACTTACTTTTTCATCTTGCAATATGCACTACCAATCATTTCTATTTTTGATTTAGTTTTCAGCATTGCTTTATTAGATTCACCAATTTACTGGCCTATTTCATTTACAGCTTTTATGTTATCTGGAATTGCTTTTTGGTACGGTTCCTCTTGTAAAAGTGAAGTACCGGTGGTGCAAAAAAGCAATTTTTTGATGGTATTTGTGTCTGTTTTTTATTTATCACATTGGTTTTTAGTAATCCCTTGGGTAACAATAAAGATGTCTATTTTTCCCAAAAAGATACTTTGGCGAAAAACTATTCATACTGGAGTTTAATTTATTCATCAAGGTCTATAATTTCTCCATTAAAAAAATTTGCTAAGTTTTTTGAGCTATCATCACAAGTCTCTTCGTTAGATATTTTTGACGATGAATTAGTTTTTGGTTCTATTTTTTTTAATGGTCGAAAATTATTTACTTCATTTTGGGTCATTTCTGGAGTATTTGTTGGGTTAATTTTATTTAAATTTTTTATTGAGAAGTTAAGTATTATTTGATCTCCAAATATCTTTTTTACAGTATTTTCAATTATAACTTTTCTGCTTTTAATCATATTTTCCCAGTTTGGAGATAATGCAATTGTTATTTTCTCCGAATCAAAACTTTCAAGTTCGGCTTGTTGTGAAAGTAACATTCTCGTTGATGGCAACTCTAATTTAGAAAGAATTAATTCCCATTTATCTTTTAAATTATTTGATCCAGGATTATTTTGGTTATTGTCTGAAATTTTTTCAATACTTTCTTTTTCAAGAACTTCAAATTTTTCTAATTTTTCGTCTTTTTTTTCAGTTAATTCATCGCGATTTATCTCTTTTTTGATTATTGGTTTTTGAATTTCATTAGAAACATTTTCTTTATCAAAAATTGCAATGTTTTTTCTACTTTCATAATCCTCCTCAGTCGTATTATTTTTACTTTCTTGCTTATTTTCAAAACTATTTATCTCTTGATTACCTAGAAGGCCAGTTAAATGTATTTCAAACCAAAGCCTTGGATTATCACTTGCTTTGATTTGATATTCAATATTTTTCAGATTATTATGCCAATTTATTATTGTTGATTTATTTATTGTTTTTGAGATTTTATCTAATTCATCTTGAAATTCATAAGACGTGTAATAAAGATCTGAATATTTATTTTTAGTAGTGTGTAATAGTAGATCTCTTGTTATATTTAATAATCCGATAATTATTTGAAGAGGTTCGTTTCCTGCATCATACAATTTGTTGCAGGTGATAATTAATGACTCTGGATTATTCTCAACCAATGATTTAATCAGATTTGTTAATTCACTTTCTGATACTTCTCCAAGGAGGTTTTGGATATTATTAATTGTTATCCCTTCTGGTAAAAGACTCAATTGTTCAAGGAGGCTTTGTGCATCTCTCATGCCTCCATTAGATCTTTTTGCAATCATTTTTAAGGCCTGAACTTCGTACTCAATGGATTCTTTTTCTGCGATTTCTGATAAATGTTGAAAAATATCACTAGGGCTTATTCTTCTAAAATCAAACTTTTGGCATCTACTTTTTATTGTATTTAATACTCTCTCAGGATTTGTCGTCGCAAGGATAAATACAACTCTTGAGGGCGGCTCTTCAATAGTTTTTAGTAAAGCATTAGAAGCTGCCGTTGAAAGCATATGACATTCATCAATTACATATACTTTCCATCTCCCTTGAGTAGGTGCAAATCTCGCTCTTTCTATAATTTCTCTTATATTTTCCACTCCTGTATTTGATGCTGCATCAATCTCGATAATATCGAGAGCGACCCCATCTGTAATTTGTCTACATAAGTCACATTTACAACAAGGAGTGATCGTAGGTTGGTCGAATGCCTGGCAATTTAGAGATTTTGCAAATATTCTGGCGCTTGATGTTTTTCCAGTGCCTCTTGGACCATTAAAAAGATATGCAGGAGCAATTTTTTTTGTTAATAGTGCTTGTTTGAGTGTAATAGATATAAATTTTTGCCCAACCAGTTCGTCTAAGTTGTTTGGTCTATATTTTTGATGAAAAGGCTTATGCATATTTGGCATTTATTTTTCACTAATTAGAAATTATTCGGGGTTCAATTAAAAATTAAACTCTAATTTTATGCAGACTCTTTAATGATTCTTTTTGATCCTGAAGGTAGTTTAACAATTTTAGATGAGAACAGATTATCTACCATTTTTTTAGTAATTATGAATTCTTTTACATTTTCTTCAGAAGGCAAAGTGTACATTATGTCTAGCATTAGCTCTTCAATTATTGATCTTAATGCTCTAGCACCTGTTTTTCTTTTATATGCTTCATTTGCTATCGCTTCAACAGAATCAGGCTCAAATGATAATTCAACATTATCCATACTAAGCAATGTTTTGAATTGCTTTACTAATGCATCTCTTGGTTGAGTCAAAATAGATGCTAAAGTTTCTTTAGTGAGACGATCTAATACAGCACAAACCGGAATTCTTCCAATAAATTCTGGAATTAGGCCATATTTCACTAAGTCATCTAATTCTAAATTTTTTAGGGAATCTCTTGGGTCAACTATTTTTTTTGTATCAACTTTGTTTTGATCTGAATTGGTGGTAAATCCTATAGAGTGTTTACCCATACGCTTTTGAACGATATCCTCTAAACCTATAAAAGCTCCCCCGCAAATAAATAATATTTGACTCGTATCAATTTGGATGCAGTCATGATATGGATGTTTTCTTCCGCCTTGTGGTGGCACATTAGCAATTGTTCCTTCAAGCATTTTTAATAATGCTTGCTGTACTCCTTCACCAGATACATCTCTAGTAATTGAAGGATTCTCGCTTTTTCTTGCAATTTTATCTATTTCATCAATATAAATAATTCCTTTTTGAGCTAGTTCTACATTCATTTCTGATTTCTGCAGAAGTCTTAAAAGTATGTTTTCAACATCCTCCCCAACATATCCTGCTTCTGTCAAAGTCGTTGCATCAGCTACTGCAAAAGGAACATCCAGAAACTCTGCTAAAGTTTGCGCCAATAATGTTTTTCCACTTCCAGTAGGGCCGATGAGTAAAATATTTGATTTTTGTAATTTAGTTGCTTGTGAATCAGTTGAATTGTTATTTTTACTATCTTCTTTAACTTTCCAAGCTAATCGCTTGTAGTGATTGTATACGGCTACTGATAATATTTTTTTTGCAGATTCTTGTCCAACAACTTGATTATCTAGAAAACTTTTTATTTCTAATGGCTTAGGAATTGAGGTTAATTCTAAAGGAACCGATTTTTTTGGATTATCAGTTGGTAATTTCTTTTTTACTTGTGGAGAGTTGTTTGTGTTCGCTTGATTATCAAGTAGTTCTTCATCGAGAATCTCATTACAAAGGTCTATGCACTCATCACAGATATAAACCCCAGGACCAGCTATAAGCTTTCTTACTTGGTCTTGTGACTTCCCGCAAAATGAACATTTGAGATGGGCGTCGAATTTAGCCATCGATTATAAGTTTTTAAAGTAAAAGGTGTTAAATATTCCCTATTCACTAGGATTGCTTATAAATACCGATTCGTCATCATATTCTTAAAAAATCAGTATCCCTTGTCACTTTTCGATAACTTTATCAATTAATCCATATTCGACTGCTTCTGATGGAGATAAAAAGTAATCTCTTTCTGTATCTTCATTAATTTTTTCTAAAGGTTGACCAGTATGTTCTGCTAAAAGTGAATTTAATGTTTTCTTCAGAAAAAGGATTTCTTTAGCTTGTATTTCAATCTCTACTGCTTGACCTTGTGCACCTCCCAGAGGTTGATGAATCATAATCCTAGAATTAGGCAAAGCCAATCTTTTCCCCTTTGCTCCTCCAGAAAGTAGAAATGCCCCCATACTTGCCGCTACTCCAAAGCATATTGTCACTACATCAGGGGATATTTGTTGCATAGTATCGTATATAGCCATTCCTGCAGTTACTGAGCCTCCTGGTGAATTGATATATATTTGAATGTCCTTTTCTGGATCTTCCGCTTCAAGAAATAATAATTGTGCCACAAGTGAGTCAGATACTTGATCATTAATTCCAGTACCTAAAAAAATTATTCTTTCCCTCAATAGTCTTGAATAAATATCAAAAGCTCTTTCACCTCTACCTGATTGTTCTATAACGGTAGGAACGGCAGCAATAGTTTTATTATTACTTGCGTAAGAACTTATTGAGCTTTGGATTAAATGATTTTTTTCTGAGTACACAAATTGGTTTTCGTCTTATTAACAATTTAAAGGGTTTTTGTTTAATTAGTAGTAAATTTCATAAATTATTTTTTTTCTTTTTTATTTTGAGTTTTTGTAGTTTTTGCCGTAGTTTTTATGGCTTTTGTTGTTTTGGAGGTTTTGGTAACTTTAGAGGTTTTGGTGGCTTTAGAGGTTTTTGTAGCTTTTTCTTTTACTTCAGAATTTTCTTGAAGCCAAATTATTAATTTTTCTTTGAGTAGATCGTTACTTACTACTTCTCTTAATCTTTTAATATCTATTTGTTTTGAAGATTGAGAGATTGCATCTTCATAATCTTTCATTTTTAAATCAATTTCATCTTTCTCGACTTTTATGTTTTCTGTTTCAGCTAATGCTTTTAAGGCTAAATTTCTTTGAACATTTTTTTCAGCTTGAGGCCTTGTGGACTCTGCTAATGACTTAACTAATTCCGGAGTGAAAGTAGATTTTACATCAAGACCTTGTTGAGCAAATCTTTGAGCGGTTTGTTCAATACTATTCCTCACTTCTATATCAATCATAGATTTTGGAATTTCAGCAACCAATTCGTTTGTTAAGGCATCTAATAAAGCTTCAATTTTGATATCTTTTTGAGTTTTTTCAAAATTGTCTTTAAGTTGCTTTTCAATATCTTTCTTTAACTCTTTTAATGATTCTTTATTTCCAGACTGTTTTGCAAAATCGTCATTAAGTTCAGGTAATTCTTTTTCCTTAAGATCCTTAAGATTTACTTCAAAAATTGCTTCTTTGCCTCTTGAATCCTCATGAGAATAATCATTAGGAAATTTAAGGTTAAGTGTTTTAGTATCACCAATTTTCATCTTTACGATTCCCTCAACGAAACCGGGAATCATTTTGTTCTTTTCTAACTCAAGATCCATTGATTCACTTGTTCCACCATCAATCTCTTTACCAGAATCTTTATATTTTCCTTTGAAACTAACTACAGCAATATCTCCTAATTTTGCTGCTCTATTGGTAACTGGAATAATGTTTGCAAACTGATTTCTAGATTTTTCTAGCGCTTCATCTATTGATTTCGGATCAAACTTTGTCTTTGATATTTCAACACTTAGCCCTTTGGATTTTTTAAGTTTTAATTCTGGGGCAACATCAGTTTGAAGAGTAACCTTAAGTGATTTTTCAGGGCTAAACTTTGCAAGTAAAGATTCAAATCCATCTACCAATTCTGGCTCACTTAGTGGCTCTATAGATTTTATTTTTAACGCTTCTTGCCATGATTTATCAATAATTTTTTCCAGAGCAGAAGCATGTAATTGTGTGATGCCAATTCTTTGGATTAAGACTTGTTTGGGAATCTTACCAAGTCTAAATCCTGGAATTTTAGCCGAACGACTGATAGAGCTGATTGTTTCATTTACACACGTTTTGCATGTCTCAGATGGTATTTCTAATTCGAATGAAATTCTACTTTGAGGCAGAGGAGTTGTTTTGACTATTAGTGCATCTTTAGCCATGTTTTTCTAAGTTATTACTGTGAGCCGAATCTTAATTATTTCACATTATGTGATTTCCTTGAAAGTTAATTTTTTGATAAAGTAAAAAAAATAGTCAATCTATTTATAGAAATCATTTTAAAGTGTGAGACAATCTCCGTATTTGCCTAATAGGCCATTAAAAGTTGCTGTTTTAGGTTCTTCAGGTGCTGTAGGATCTGAATTGCTAAAAATTCTTGAACAACGCGATTTCCCAATATCAGAATTGGTCTTGCTTTCATCAAAGCGGTCAGAAGGAAAAAAAATTATTTGGAAAGATGAAGAATTAGTTACAAAAAAAACAACTAAGGAAGAATTTAAGAATCTTGATTTAGTTTTGGCTTCAGCTGGCGGAAGTATTTCAAAAAAATGGTTGTCTACCATTATTGATCAAAATGCTTTACTAATAGATAATTCAAGTGCTTTCAGATTAGATAAGAATGTTCCTCTGATAGTACCTGAAGTTAATGCTAGTGACGTATTTAATCATGATGGAGTAATAGCGAATCCAAACTGCACTACCATTTTGATGACATTAGTTTTAGCTCCATTAAACAAACTTTCCACTATTCAAAGAGTTATTGTCTCAACATATCAATCTGTCAGTGGTGCAGGCCAACTGGCGATGGAGGAACTAAAACTTTTAACTGAACAATATCTTCAAGGAAATCCTCAAAAAAGTGAAGTTTTGCCATACTCACTTGCTTTTAATTTGTTTTTACATAATTCCCCTATGCTTTCAAATAATTACTGCGAAGAAGAGATGAAAATGGTTAATGAGACAAGGAAAATATTAAATATTGCTGATTTAAAGCTCTCTGCCACATGTGTTCGAGTCCCAGTACTAAGAGCACATTCTGAATCGATCAATATTGAATTTGCCGATGTAGTTGAGCCTAAAGATGCTCTTGAAGAATTAAAAAAATCTCCCGGAATTGAAGTTATTGAGGATTACAAAAATAATAGATTTCCTATGCCAAATGACGTTATGGGAAAGGATAATGTTGCTGTTGGCAGGCTAAGAACTGATATAAGTCAGCCTCATGGATTAGAATTATGGTTATGTGGAGATCAAATAAGAAAAGGAGCAGCTCTGAATGCTGTTCAAATAGCTGAGTTATTAATTCCAAAAAAATGATTACAGACAAAACTGAGTGTAATAATCCACTATTTGGGAGAATCTTGACTGCAATGGTTACTCCATTCACTGAGAATGGAGATGTAGATTATGAACTAGCTATAAAACTTTCAAATTATCTTTTTGAGAATGGTTCCGATGGAATTGTGTTGTGCGGTACTACTGGAGAATCTCCGACTCTTTCATGGGCGGAACAGCATGATTTATTTATTGCGGTAAAAGGATCTTTGGATGCAAGCTGTAAAGTAATAGTTGGCACTGGTAGCAATTGTACAAGCGAAGCTGTGGAAGCTACAAAAAAAGCTTACGACTCTGGTGCCGACGGTGCTTTGGTCGTTGTTCCTTATTACAATAAGCCGCCTCAAGAAGGTCTTTATAAACATTTCAGTTCTATTGCTAAATCTGCAAAGGATTTGCCTCTTATGCTCTACAACATTCCTGGCAGGACTGGATGCAATTTATTACCTGATACTGTGAAGAAACTTATGGATTTCTCAAATATTCTCAGTATTAAAGCTGCAAGCGGTAGAATAGAAGAAGTAACAGAACTAAGAGCTATTTGTGGCTCCGAACTCTCTGTATATAGTGGCGACGATTCATTGTTGCTTCCAATGTTATCTGTAGGTGCTGTAGGAGTAGTAAGTGTTGCAAGTCATTTAGTTGGATTGCAATTGAAAGAGATGATTCATTCTTTTCAAAGTGGAAAGGTTTCCAATGCTCTTGCCATTCATGAAAAACTTCAGCCTCTTTTCAAAGCACTCTTTATGACTACTAATCCAATCCCAATTAAGGCTGCTTTGGAGATATCGGGATGGAATGTAGGTAATCCTAGAAGTCCTTTGTCACCTTTAACCAATGACATGAAAAAGCAACTATCTTTTATCCTGAATTCCTTATAATAGGGATTATATTTAACTTGATAATTAAATTTAAATAAACCTTATTTGATTACAAGCAGGCCTTCATAAATTCCAAAATTATGCAATCAAGTACAAATTCAACTGTAAATAGATCTACTCATGATTCATCTAGATCTAAAAGTAATACGCCAGCTCTAAGAGTAATACCTCTCGGAGGACTACATGAAATAGGAAAAAACACTTGCGTTTTTGAATATGGTGATGAATTAATGCTTGTTGATGCTGGCCTAGCTTTTCCATCTGATGGTATGCATGGGGTAAACGTTGTTATGCCTGATACAACTTTTTTAAAAGAAAATCAAAGAAGAATAAAAGGAATGATTGTCACTCACGGGCATGAAGATCACATTGGAGGTATTTCTCATCATCTAAAGCATTTTAATATTCCCATTATTTATGGCCCAAGACTGGCAATGTCAATGCTTAGAGGAAAAATGGAGGAAGCAGGGGTATCTGATAGAACAACTATACAGACAGTAAATCCAAGAGATGTTGTAAAAGTAGGACAACATTTTTCTGTTGAATTTATTCGAAATACCCATTCTATTTGCGATAGCTTTTCTTTAGCAGTTACAACACCTGTTGGCACAATTATTTTCACGGGAGATTTTAAGTTTGATCATATGCCAGTAGATGGAGAGCAATTTGATATTGAAAGAATGGTGCATTACGGAGAGAAGGGTGTTTTATGCATGTTCAGTGATTCTACTAATGCCGAAGTTCCAGGTTTTTGTCCTTCTGAGAAGACTATCTATCCCTCTTTAGAAAAACATATTGCAGAGGCAAAAGAACGAGTTATCCTTACCACTTTTGCTAGTTCTGTTCATAGAGTGACAATGATCTTAGAATTGGCCATGAAACATGGAAGAAAGGTCGGTTTGTTAGGTAGATCGATGATAAATGTTATCGCTAAGGCAAGAGATATTGGTTATATGAAATGCCCAGATGATTTGTTTGTTCCTATCAAGCAAATTAGAGATTTGCCAGATAGGGAGACCTTATTATTAATGACGGGTAGTCAAGGAGAACCCCTAGCAGCGTTAAGTAGAATCTCTCGTGGTGAACATCAGCATGTTCGCCTTAAGACTACTGATACTGTAATATTTTCAGCCAGCCCAATTCCTGGTAACACTATTTCTGTTGTTAATACAATAGATAGATTAATGAAACTCGGAGCAAAGGTTGTTTATGGAAAGGGTGAGAATATTCATGTTTCTGGTCATGGTTTTCAAGAAGATCAAAAGTTAATGTTGGCACTCGCAAAACCTAAATTTTTTGTTCCTGTTCATGGAGAACATAGAATGCTTGTTTGTCATGGGAAGAGTGCGCAAACTATGGGGGTTCCAAAGGACAATATCTTAATTATTGAAAATGGAGATGTAGTTGAGTTAACACCTAATTCTATTCAAAAGGGTGATCCTGTAAAAGCTGGTGTTGAACTGCTTGATAACTCACGAAATGGGATAGTAGATGCACGAGTATTAAAGGAAAGGCAGCAATTAGCTGGGGATGGTGTAGTAACTGTTTTAGCTCCTATTAGTACAGATGGGAAGATGGTTGCGCCTCCGAGAGTTAATTTAAGAGGAGTTGTCACTACTGCAGAGCCAAGAAAAATGTCTATGTGGACAGAACGAGAAATAAGCTGGGTCTTAGAAAATAGATGGAAACAATTATCTAGACAAACTGGGCCAAATAATTTTGAGGTAGATTGGATTGGTGTACAAAGAGAAATTGAAAATGGTTTATCGAGAAGAATGAGGAGAGAATTACAAGTTGAACCACTTATTTTGTGTTTAGTTCAACCTGCTCCAAGTGGAACTCGTGCTTATATTCCAAAGATTACCGAAGAGCAAAATTTCTCTAATAGAAATAGAAATAATAATAATTTCCATAAGAAATCAAACAATAATCATCCTAATAGTTCAAATAACCCACAAAAAAGTCAAAAAGTTTCACAGAATCCATCAGCTGAGACTGCCACAGAAGATTCATTTGAAGGTAGAACAAGAAGAAGAAGATCTGCTGTAACATCTTAACTTTTTTCAAAATTTATATAGTTTTTATCCCAAACAATTTTTAAAAACTCTTGCAGATAAATTTGACCTTTGTTTTTTTCATAAATTGAAGTTGCTAATTTTGTCAGATTTTTAGAACTGCATTGCTTTGCAGATATTTCTTTTAAAAATCTATTTAAAATTGTGCACCTCGCTTCAATACACATTCCATTTAGGAGATTCCTATCGATACCTTTAATATCTTTACAATATAAATACGCTAGTTCACTAAGATCATTACGTTCATTATTGTATTTGCTCATTTTTTGGGAAAAATTATTTATCCTTTCAGAACAACCAGGATAGATGACTTCTAAGGTAGGAATAATTTTTTTTCTTACTAAATTTCTTTTTAATTTAAGATCTGAATTTGTAGGATCTTCCCAGATTGGGATCTTCATATCATTGCAAAATTGTTTTGTATCTTCCCTACTGAAAATTAATATTGGTCTTATTAAATAAATTTGATTTTCTATTAATCTTTTACTCTCAATATTACTCAGACCTGCAAAATTGCTTCCTCTAGATAAATTGAGGATAAATGTTTCTGCATTATCACTACTCGTGTGACCAGTTAACAAATAAATATTATCTTTTTGCTGGTTTTTATTTAATAAAGTTTTGGCTCTGTCACATAATTTTTTATATCTCCATTCTCGTGCTTTTTCTTCTGAAGAAATACTTTCTTTATTTGCTTGATCAAAAGAGAATGAAATATTTTTATCTTCACAATAATCTTTTAATTCAAGAGCATATTGTGATGATTTGTCGTGCCACTGATGATCACCATGCCAAACACTAATAGACCAATTATGTAGTTTTTTTAGGTCATTAATTATGGTTAATAAGGCCATTGAGTCTTGACCCCCCGAAACACTTATTAAAATATTGGATCCTTTGGGAATTAATATTTTTTTGGTAAGAATCTCCTTATGAAGCTGATGATGCCATGATGACCAATTTTTCTGACTTAATTTTTTATCAGTCATTTTGTGTTGCTCAGATAATATTTTTTAAAAAATGCACTGTTTTACTAAAACAATGTCACAATCGGGTAATAAATTCATTAAGTAAATGAGTCTGATTAATCTTTTGCCACAAAAAATCAAAGAAGAGTTAAGAAGCAAATCCTTACTCAAAGTTATTTCAGGATTGAATAATTTCGATGTTCAGTCTGTGAAAATAATTGTTGAGGCTGCTTCATTAGGAGGTGCAGATCTTGTCGATATTGCTTGTAAACCTGAACTTGTTGATTTAGCACTTAAGAATTCAACACTACCCGTTTGTGTTAGTTCAGTAGTGCCTCGATCTTTTCAAGATTGTGTAAAAGCAGGTGCATCATTAATTGAGATCGGAAATTACGATACTTTTTATGAAAAAGGCATTCATTTTTCAGATAAAAAAGTTTTAAACATTACAAAGGAGACGAGGGATTTATTGCCTAATTTCCCTTTATCAGTAACTGTTCCTCATACTATGCCTATTGATAAACAAGTTGATCTTGCAGTAAAGCTTGTGGAAGAAGGCGTTGATATTATTCAAACAGAAGGTGGTATCAGTTCTACTCCTTACTCTCCAGGAATTCAAGGTTTTTTTGAAAAATCAGTACCAACTCTTGCAGCCACCTATGCTATTCATCAAGAATTTAAGAAACAATCTCTGAATATACCTATCATGAGTGCCTCTGGATTAAGCCAAGTAACTTGTCCACTAGCAATATCCTCTGGAGCCTCAGCAGTTGGAGTTGGATCTGTGGTTAATAAATTAGATGATTTAATATCAATGATTGCGGTTGTTAGGGGCTTAAAAGAATCTTTGAAAAATTCAATAATTGGAGAAAAAATTTCCTAGTATAGCAATATCCTTTAGCTACTAGCTTGATGAACAACTATAAGCTTCAAGCTCCTTACCAACCAAATGGAGATCAACCAGAAGCTATTAAAAAATTAGTTAAAGGCGTAAATAATGGTAAACCGTTTCAGACTCTTTTAGGAGCTACTGGAACTGGTAAAACATTTACTATTGCGAATGTAATTCAACAAACAGGAAGACCAGCACTTGTATTAGCGCATAATAAAACTTTAGCTGCACAACTATGTAATGAATTAAGGGAATTTTTTCCAAAAAATGCTGTTGAGTACTTCATTTCTTACTATGATTATTATCAACCTGAAGCTTATGTACCCGTAAGTGATACTTACATAGCCAAAACGGCTTCAATTAATGAAGAAATAGATATGCTTAGGCATTCTGCAACACGCTCATTATTTGAAAGAAAAGATGTAATTGTTGTAGCCTCAATAAGTTGTATTTATGGTCTAGGTATACCGAGTGAGTATTTAAAAGCTGCAGTTAAATTTGAAGTAGGAAAATCAATAAATCTACGTTCTTCTTTGAGGTCTCTCGTTGAAAATCAATATACTAGAAATGATATTGAAATTACTAGAGGTAGATTCAGAATTAAAGGTGATGTTTTAGAAATTGGACCAGCTTATGAGGATAGATTAATTAGAATCGAATTATTTGGTGATGAAGTTGAAGCTATTAGATATGTTGACCCTACTACAGGAGAAATACTTGAAAGTTTGGAACAAGTTAGCGTTTACCCAGCGAAGCATTTTGTGACCCCAAAAGAAAGACTTGAGAGTGCAATAAGTGCAATTAGAAGTGAATTAAAAACTCAACTAGATAAATTTACATATGAAGGAAAATTATTAGAGGCTCAACGTCTAGAACAACGTACAAAATATGATTTAGAAATGCTCAAAGAGGTTGGTTATTGTAATGGAGTTGAGAATTATGCTCGTCATTTGTCAGGCAGGGAGGAAGGTACACCGCCAGAATGCTTAATAGATTACTTTCCCAAAGATTGGTTGTTGGTAGTTGATGAGAGTCATGTAACATGTCCTCAACTTCATGCAATGTATAACGGTGATCAATCTAGAAAAAAAGTTTTAATAGATCATGGTTTTAGATTGCCCAGTGCTGCAGATAATAGACCTTTAAAATGTGAAGAGTTTTGGGAAAAATCAAAACAGACATTATTTATAAGTGCAACTCCGGGTCAATGGGAATTAGATCAATGTGATGGTGAATTTATTGAGCAAGTTATTAGACCAACTGGGGTATTAGATCCTGTAATTGATGTAAGACCTAGTGAGGGCCAAATAGAAGATCTGTTATCTGAAATAAGAATTAGAGCTGAAAAGAATCAACGAGTGCTAGTGACAACACTTACTAAGAGAATGGCTGAAGATCTAACTGATTTTTTATCTGAAAATAAAGTAAGAGTTAGATATTTGCATTCCGAAATCCATTCAATTGAAAGAATTGAAATTATTCAAGACCTCAGAATGGGCGAATATGATGTTTTGGTAGGAGTTAATTTATTAAGAGAGGGACTAGATCTTCCTGAAGTATCCTTAGTTGCCATTTTAGATGCTGATAAAGAAGGTTTTCTGAGGGCTGAAAGGTCATTGATTCAAACAATAGGAAGAGCTGCAAGACATGTTGAAGGTGTTGCCTTGCTTTATGCAGATAACTTCACAGATTCAATGAAAAGAGCAATATCTGAAACTGAAAGAAGAAGAACTATTCAAAAAAAATATAACCAAGTCAATGGTATTACTCCAAAACCTGCAGGCAAAAAAATAGAAAATTCAATATTATCTTTTCTAGAACTTTCCAGAAAACTAGATGCTGGTGGTTTATCTAAAGATTTAATAAATATAGTTAATAACAAAACTGACGCAATTCTCAGTTCCAGTGATAATCAATGTTTGCTCGAAGAATTGCCTGACTTAATAGAAAAGTTAGAAATTAAAATGAAAGATGCTGCAAAAGATTTAAATTTTGAAGAAGCAGCAAATTTGAGAGATAGAATCAAAAAATTAAGACAAAAATTGGCAAGAAATAATTAAAAAGAACTTATTTTTCTAATTCGAAATGATTATGAATAGCATTAACTGCTTTGTCACAATCTTTTTCTAAGACAATACATGAAGTCCTGATTTCACTAGTGGCAATCATTTCAATATTGATATTTTGGTCAGCCAATGCTCTAAATATTTTTCCAGCCGTTCCAACCTTAAATGCCATTCCCGCTCCTACAGTACTTACTTTGGCTATAGCAGGGCCATCTTCAATGTATGATCCGGGTAATTTTTTTGTTAAGGCCTCAAAAACTAAGTTAGCTTTTTCTCTATCTTGTTTATTCATTGTAAGACTAATATCTTTAGTTTTTAAAGAGGACATTCTTTCAGACTGAACGATAGTATCGATAAGTAAATTATTTTCAGCTAATGCTAAACATATCGATGCTGCTACACCTGGACGATCAGGCAGTTTTCGAAAACTTACTTGAACTTGGTTTTTATCTAATGCAATTCCTCTTACTTCAGGTTGATCTTGTTTTTCATTGATTGGATTAACAAATATTTGTGTATCGGATAACTTAAATTTCTCAGCAACAAATCTTATAGCTTTTGGTATATTATTTATTTCAATTACACAGCTGACTTTAATTTCACTAGTAGCTATTAACCTGACATTTATATTCGCTTGAGATAAAGTATCAAATAAATCAGCTGAAACACTAGGCCTGCCCATAATGCCTGCTCCTTGAATACTTAATTTAGTCATGTTTGTTTTTAAGTTATATTCTCCTCCTAATTGACTAGTTATAAGTTCACATTGTTCTTTAGTCTTTTTAACTTCTAATTCACTAACAGTAAATGTAATATCGTTTTTATTTCCATCATTTGTCGCTTGTATTATTAAATCTACACTAATACTGGCTTCTGAAAGTTTTTCAAATATTTGTGCAGCAATTCCAGGCCTATCAGGAATATTTGAGAGACTGAATACTGCTTGGTTTTCTAATATCTCAAGACTATTGACTGTTTTTGTTAATTCTAGGCTTCCTCTTTTTAGCGGGAGAGGTTGGATTTGACTTTCTAAGAGAGTCCCACTTGAGTCATTTTGGCTTGATTTGACACACAATTTAATTCCATAATTGCGAGCAATTTCTACTGCTCTTGGATGCAGAACTGAAGCACCGACACTTGCAAGTTCAAGCATTTCCTCGCAGCTAATTTTATCTAAGAGTTTTGCATTAGGAACAATTCTTGGATCAGTAGTAAGAACTCCTGGAACGTCAGTATAAATTTCGCAGGTCTCAGCTCCTAAAGCTGTTGATAAAGCTACTGCGGAAGTATCTGACCCACCTCTACCCAAAGTTGTAATTTCCATCGAACCCGTATGGCTTAATGTTGTTCCTTGAAATCCAGCCACTACAACTACAAAACCCTGATTTATATAATTTTGGATCCTTTCTGTTTTAATATCTAGAATTCTCGCTTTCCCATGAATTGATTCAGTAATAATTCCAACCTGGCTACCGGTCATTGAAATTGCAGGTATTCCGTATTCGTTTAATGCCATTGAGAGAAGAGCTATGGTTACTTGCTCTCCAGTTGAGAGAAGCATATCCAATTCTCTTCGATTAGGATTTTTACTAATTGATTCCGCTAAACAATTTAAATCATCTGTAGTTTGCCCCATTGCAGAGACAACTACGACAATTTCATTTCCTGCTTCTTTACTTTGACAGATGCTACTTGCAATATTTTTAATTTTTTCAATATCACCTACAGAAGTACCGCCAAATTTTTTTACTAGTAAAGCCATATTTAAATCATAATGTAAATTCTTAAACTTATAATTTGGTTAACTTAAATTAATTAATTTCTCTGAAAAAACATTCATAGGATTATTACCTTGTTTTAGAAATGATTCAATATCTATTAAGTTACTCATTAAATTAATTAAATATTCTTGAGATACATTTTTGACTTTTCTTCGAATAAAAAAAATTCTTTTTGGATTAGAAATGCCTGCAAGATTACAAATCTTTTCTGCATTATCGTTACCTGAATTAACTGCTAATTTTATAATGGTATGAATTCTTATTTGACTAATTAAACCTGAATTTAGTCTTAAAGCAGGTTCTCCTTTCTGTAAGGAATAATTTATTTCTATGAGGCTTTCATTAATATTTTTTTGTAAGAGAAGATCAATGATTTTGAAAATATTGGATTGATGATCACTAAATATTTTTTTTACATCAATACTTTTAAGAAAAAGTTGTGAATCCGAATCATTTGATACTGCAGAAAGGTATGTTTTTGCTTTTGCTAATTCATTTATTAGTTTAAAGCTATCATTACCAACTGAATCAATTATTAATTCAGCTGCATTTTTATCAATTTTGATATTCATTCTATTTGCTGCATCTTCTAAAAATTTTTTTTGTCCTTCATTGTCCCAGATTTCTGGTAAAGGGAATGACTTTTCTTTAGCTAAATTATTTTTGATAAGTTTTTGTAAAAATTTAGTACTCTTTAGTCTTGAGTCTGGTTTTTTTGTATTTTGTAAAATGAAATAAGTATTTTGAGGTATATTGTCATGAATTTTTTCAAATTTAATTCTTAGATCCTCATTTTTGGCAGTAAAAATTGGATTATTTTTCAATGTAACTATTCTGAATCCCTCTCCAAAGGGAGGCGTAAGAACTTCATCAAAAGCTTTATTGACTTGTTCATCATCATCTCCATTTAAATTTGTTACGTTTAATTCTTTCCATTCTTTGGATACTTCCTTATCAATTAAATTTTGAATAAATGTATTTTGAGCATTTAAATCATTACCCCATAATATTTGTATTGGCATAATAGCTCAATAAAAACCATATATTAACTATGATTACTTCTAACACAAATTAAATTTAATGGTAATAGATCATCCAATTTTTTTGGAAAGCATCAGATTCATAAGATCTCATTTATTAGCTAATGATCTTAATTATTTGGAAAAAAAAGTATTAGAGAGATTAGTTCATACTTCAGGTGATTTTACAGTTCAAAATCTTGTAAATTTTAGTGAAGGTGCTTGTGAAAAGGGTCTTCAGGCACTTAAAAATGGTGCTCCTATTTTAACTGATACCGATATGGCAGCAGCAGCAATAAAATCCATGGCAGAAAATACTACTAGGAATAAAGTATTCACCGCTAGAATGTGGTTTGGAAAAAATAATCATACACACTTAACTAAAACTGCATATGGCTTAAGTGAAGGTTGGAAGGAGTTATCTGCTATAAATTCTGGGAGCAAATCTCCTATTGTAGTTATTGGCAGTTCGCCTACAGCGTTAACTTATTTAATTGATATTTTAAAAAATGCAAAAGATTTACCTAGTTTAATTATCGGAATGCCTGTTGGATTTATTGGAGTAGAGAATAGTAAAAACAAACTGATTTCCACTGATCTTAATAGAATTGTTTTGAATTCAACTAGAGGAGGTGCTGCCATGGCAGCTGCTGCGGTTAACGCCTTATTGAGGGAAACAATTTAAAAAGTATTTATTTAATAAAAATTGTCAAAAATCTACTTAATATCATAATTTAATTTGTTATTTTCTTCTAAAGAATTTAAAACTGATTTTGCTTTTTCTATAACTTCTTTTGGAACTCCTGCTAATTTAGCTGCTTCTATGCCATAGCTTTTGTTTGAGCCCCCTTTAACAATCCTGTGGCTAAAGATTAGTTGATCGTTATTGTGTTCTACTAAAACTTGAAAATTTTGTATATTCTTATTTGAATTTTTTAAATAATTCAGCTCATGATAGTGGGTAGCAAAAATAGTATTACATTGAATTTTTTTTGCAAGATATTCACTTACTGACCAAGCTATTGAAAGTCCATCAAAAGTAGATGTCCCTCTGCCTATCTCATCAAGTAAAACTAGTGAGCTAGAAGTTGCCTGATTTAGAATTGATGCAGTTTCAGACATTTCTACCATAAATGTTGATTGTCCAGATGATTGATCATCAACTGCCCCAATTCTTGTGAAAATCCTATCTGCAATCTTGATTTCAGCATTATTAGCAGGAACAAAGCTACCAATTTGTGTGAGAATTTGTATTAAACCAAGTTGTCTTATAAAGCAACTTTTTCCGCTTGCATTGGGACCCGTTAATATAATTAATTTTTGATTATCCTCAAAAGAGATATCGTTTGCCACAAACTTTTTATCACTTAACAATTGCTCTACAATTGGATTTCTTCCTTCGATAATTTTTGTACTATTTTTTGTCATTGAATCATTTATTGGTATTAATGAAGGTTTTATAAAATTGTTTTCTACTGCAGTAATTGATAAACCAAGTAGTGCATCAAGAGATGCTATGGATTTTGCGATTGATCTTATTTGTTTTGTTTTTTCAGCAACTATATTTCTTAATTCGCAGAAAATTTCATATTCTTTTGATGAAGATCTACTTTTTATTTGGAAAATCTTATTTTCTTTATTTTTAATTTCTGAAGTGATATACCTTTCTTCATTAGTAAGTGTTTGCCTTTTGATCCAATGTTGTGGAGCTAAATTAACTTTTGACTTATTTATAGAAATGTAATAACCAAAATTTTTATGAAATTGAATTTTTAGATTTGAAATTTTGCTAATTTTCCTTTCCTTTAATTCCTCTTTATTTAGCCACTCAGAGTAATCATCCATTAAATTGCGTAAACCATCTAATATATTGTCAACACCATCGTGGATCATGCCTCCTTCACTAATATTTAGAGGAGGATTTTCTACTAGTTTAAAACTTACAGTATCAGCTAATTCTAAGAGTCCTTCATCAATATTTTTTAATTGATCAGTCCAATCTGGAAGATCATATTTAAATAATTCAATTATGGATTTTAGTCTAGGTAATTTTTTTAAACCTTCAGCTATTGCGATTAAGTCTCTGGGACTTGCATGACCTGCACAAGCTCTACCTGCAAGTCTTTCTAAATCCCCCATTGCTCTAAGTAAATTTTGGGTATCTGTACGTAATTTTTTAGATTCAAGAAAGTTTGTAATTATATTTTGTCTTTTATAAATTTCATTAACGTTTAATAGTGGTGAATCTATCCACCTTCTTAAACACCTTGCACCCATGCAAGTATAAGTTCTATCAATACTCCATAGTAGCGAACCTACATAATTGTTTTCTCGTTGTGTATTTTTGATTTCTAAGTTTTTTTGAGTTTGATAATCAATAATTAATTTATTGTGACCATATTGGATTTGTGGAAAGTCTAATGAGATTTTTAAAGAAGAATCTTTATCTAGATTTGAAGGATTAATTTTTTCTAAATAATTTAATAAACCTCCAAGTGATCTGGTTGCATTTTTTAAATTTTTAAGTCCTATTCCCTCTAGATTTGCAATTTGGAAATAATTTTTTATTAGATAATTTGCTTCATGAATTTCAAAATTAGTCTCTTGAGAAACAGTATATGTAATTTGACTATTTCCTTTAATTAGTAAATTTCTTACTGCATTGCTTCCTACAATGATTTCTGAAGAATCTAATTTAATAATTTCATCAAATAGTTTTGAAAGAGATTGGCCTTCTAAAGTTATTAATTCTCCTGTGCTTACATCAGCTTTTGATATACCCCATTCATAAGATTCATCTGAGTTTTCTCCTGATAAGTAAATAGCAGAAATCCAATTATTTTTCTTTGCTATCAACATCCCCTCTTCAATTACAGTTCCAGGAGTAATTATTCTTGTTATTCCTCTTTTAATTGGAGTCCCATAATTTCCAGAACTTTTTTCTAATTGATCGCATATAACAACAGAATAATTTTTTTTAATTAAATCAGCACAGTATCTTTCCATTGCATGATGTGGAACCCCTGCCATAGGGATCTTACCAATCTCTTTGCCAGCATCTTTACTAGTAAGCGTTATTTCTAAAAGGTTAGATATTAATACAGCGTCCTCAAAAAAACATTCAAAAAAATCTCCTAATCTATAAAGTAATAACCTATCTTTATTTTCTTCTTTTAGAGTTACATAATGCTTCATTACAGGAGTTAATTTCAGTTTTGAAACTGTTTTATAGCTATAAGATTCTTCATTGATGCAAACATTTTTGTTATTTGAAATTAAATCAGTCTTGAATTTATTTATTAAATTAGTTGAATTTTTTCTTTGTCTGGGTCTTTTTTTCGATTCTTTTTTTAAATCTTCCAAAGAAAAATCTTCTGGAATTTTTGTTATTTCTTTTTGTTCATTATTATCATTATCAATAGCAAATAAATTCTTTTGAATTATCGTATTTTCTTGCATACTTTTTTAATTCCTAAATAGATATTAGGTAGAAATTTTTTTTTTGCATTTAAAGTGGCTAAAGTATGTAAATTTTCTCTAAAAATTATCATTTTCATGAGATTATAGTATTTATAATGATTAAACCTAATACTGAATTATGCAGGCTGTTAACTTTTTCTTCGTAAATGCTCTATTATTTGCTTCTTTAATTGCGGTAGTTGGAGTACCCGTTTTATATGTGACTCAACCTTCTACTGAAGAAGGGCAGCGAGAAAGTAGGAGAAAAATTTACTCTATTGCTGCTGTGTGGGTTGTTTTGGTTTTTGTTACAGGGATAGTTTCTTCATTAGTTTGAACTTAATACCTTTTCGTGAGAGTCTATTAATATATCTAAGTAAAATTTAATGGCTATTTTTGAGGGTTCTTTTACTAATGCCTCTACTTTAAAAGTTGGGATTGTAATAGCAAGATTTAATGATTTAATTACAAATAAAATTCTATCTGGTTGTCTTGATTGTTTAAAAAGACATGGTTTAGATACTTCAGAATTAAGCGATCAAGTAGACATAGCTTGGGTTCCAGGTTCATTCGAATTACCAATCGCAGCTAAAACCCTCATGAAAAAAAAGAGTTATGACGTTGTAATTGCTCTTGGGGCAGTCATCCGTGGTGAAACTTCCCACTATGATGTAGTTATATCTGAGGCGAGTAAAGGTATTTCGCAAGTTTCAAATGAAAATAATGTTCCAATTATTTTTGGAGTTTTAACTACTGATACTATGCAGCAGGCTCTAGAAAGAGCAGGGATTAAAAATAATCTTGGTTGGAATTATGCTTTACAAGCAATTGAGATGGGATCCTTAATTAAAAATTTAAATTAATTGAAAAAAATTTAATTATTTTTATCATTGATCCCTTCTTTGAGATAAAATAAAAAAGTTATGCGGATGTAGCTCAGTGGTAGAGCATCTCCTTGCCAAGGAGAATGTCGAGAGTTCGAATCTCTTCATCCGCTTTTAATGTTTGTATCTTTTAGGATATTCTTAATAAAAATTTCGTAATGACAAGAGTAATTTCTATTGAGGATTTAAAGGGATTATTTACTAAACCTTATGGTACAGATGCACCAACAAAAGAAAAATGGGCTGAATTTTATAATGAGAATGTTATTTTTACAGATCCAACTCAGGAAACAGAGGGCTTAGATTCTTATGTTAAAGCTCAAGAAAAGCTAGTTAAAAGATGTGATGATGTTTTTTTAGAAACTCATGCAATTTCCATCACTGGGGATTGTGGATTTGTTGAATGGACAATGGGTTTAAAAATTATGGGTAAAGAATTTATTTATCCTGGAACTACCCGTTTATTATTTGGTGAAAATGGATTAATCAAAGAGCATAGAGATTACTTTGATTTTTGCGGACCAACTTTTGGACCAGTTCCTATTTTAGGACCTTTTATAAAATGGCTTTATAATAAATTTGTTTCTTGATTTTTTTTCTACAGAAACAAAGTGCTTTATATTTCACGAATCAATAAATTTTGAGAAGTAACTTCTTTAAAATCAAATTGAGAATAAAATAATTTTTTATTTGTTGTCATTAAATATAGTTTTTTTGTATTTTTAATTTTTTTAGAAGATAAAAGATTTTTTACAATTAATGTGCCAAAACCGTTGCCTTGGTGATTTTGATCAATAACAATATCCCAAAGCACTCCGCGGTAAATCCCATCGGTTAAAGCTCTACCAAAACCAACTATTTCCTTGCCAACCCAAAGACTTATTACGACATCACTGTTAGCAAGACATTTTTTTAGATCATTAATTGTTCTATTTTTTGCCCAGAAAGCATTGGTATCTAGTAATTTTTGTAGCTTAATTAATCCATTTGTTGGTTTAAGATTAGGACCTAATCCAAAAACCCTTAACCCTAAAGCACCTTTGGCATGTTTGATTAGAGATATTTCTTTCATTTATTAAAAAGATTTTTGAAAAGTGATGTCAGCTAGGCTATTTTTGTGACTTCAATTTAAATACCTTAGTCGATCATTTCTTTAAAATAAAGAGATATAATTTTTCTTCATTCTGTTGTAACGCTCTATTTTATAATGTTTGTAATAAAATTAATTTTTTAGGACTGTTACTTATGCTAAAACTTTTGTTGGGGGACCCGAATACACGAAAGTTAAAGCGCTATCAACCATTAGTTGAGGAGATAAATTTTTTAGAAGAAGAAATTTCTAAATTAAGTGATGATGAATTGAGAAGAGAAACTTATAATCTTAAATCAAAGATCTCATCAGAATTAGATATTAAAAAACAAAAGGAACTTCTAGAAGATTTTCTCCCTAAAGCTTTTGCAATTGTTAGAGAAGCGAGTAAACGTGTTCTTGATATGAGACATTTTGATGTTCAGTTAATAGGCGGGATGGTTTTACATGAGTGTCAAATTGCTGAAATGAAGACTGGAGAAGGTAAAACTCTTGTTGCAACATTACCTTGCTATTTAAATGCCCTAACTGGAAAGGGGGTTCACGTTGTTACCGTAAATGATTATTTAGCTAGAAGAGATGCTGAGTGGATGGGACAAGTTCATCGTTTTTTGGGTTTATCCGTTGGTTTGATTCAGCAAGATATGAGCCCAGTTGAGAGAAAGAAAAATTACGACTGTGATATCACTTATGCTACTAATTCCGAATTAGGATTCGATTATTTAAGGGATAATATGTCCACCGATATTAATGAAGTAGTGCAAAGAAAATTCAATTACTGTGTGATTGATGAAGTTGATTCAATACTAATTGATGAAGCTAGAACGCCTCTAATTATTTCTGGCCAAGTTGAAAGACCCCAAGAAAAATATCAAAAAGCTTCAGAATTAGCTTTAGCATTAGTTAAAGCTAAAGAATTAAGTAAAGATGGGATTGATCCAGAAGGAGATTATGAAGTTGATGAAAAGCAGAGAAGTTGTATATTAACAGATCAAGGTTTTGCTAAATGTGAAGAGTATTTGGGAGTTAGTGATTTATATAATCCGCAAGATCCATGGGCACATTACATAACTAATGCTTTAAAAGCTAAAGAATTATTTATTAGAGATGTTAATTACATTATTAAAAAAGATGAGGCTGTGATAGTAGATGAATTTACAGGAAGGGTAATGCCAGGAAGGCGTTGGAGTGACGGACAGCATCAAGCAATTGAAGCAAAAGAGAATCTTAAAATTCAGCCGGAAACTCAAACATTAGCATCTATTACATATCAGAATTTTTTCCTCTTATATCCTGGTCTAGCAGGTATGACAGGAACTGCAAAAACTGAGGAAGTCGAATTTGAAAAAACTTATAAATTAGAATCAACAGTTGTACCGACAAATCAAATTAGGAAGAGACAAGATTGGCCTGACCAAGTCTTCAAGACAGAGATCGGCAAATGGAAAGCCGTTGCCAAAGAAACTTCACAGATCCATAGAGAAGGAAGACCTGTTTTAGTTGGTACAACAAGTGTTGAAAAAAGTGAGTTATTAAGTTCACTTTTATCCAAAGAGAATATTCCACATAATTTGTTAAATGCTAAGCCAGAGAATGTTGAGCGTGAGGCGGAAATTGTTGCTCAAGCAGGAAGAGCAGGTGCTGTCACTATTGCGACTAACATGGCCGGAAGAGGTACAGATATAATTCTTGGCGGAAACAGTGACTATATGGCAAGACTAAAATTAAAAGAGATTTTAGTTCCTTTGTTAGTAAAGCCAGATAACGAACATAAGCCACCAATCCCTAAACAAAGAATATCTAAATCTAAAGCTGGTTTTTCTTCAAAAGACGGAAAAAATTTGAAAAAGAATACGCCAGACCCCTCAACAAATTTATTCCCATGCAAATTGGATGAAGAAATTGAGAAGAAACTTTCTCTTTTATCTAATCTACTTGTTAAAAATTGGGGTGATAGGCAACTTTCTGTATTAGAGCTAGATGACAAGATAGCTACAGCTTCAGAAAAAGCACCAACTGATGATAATTCTATAAAGCTTCTGAGAGAGTCACTAATAGATGTCAAAAGAGAATATGAAAAAGTTTTGATTTTTGAAGAAGAAAAAGTGAGAAAAGTTGGTGGCTTACATGTCATTGGTACCGAGAGGCATGAATCAAGAAGAGTGGATAATCAACTTAGAGGTAGAGCAGGAAGGCAAGGTGATCTCGGAAGTACAAGATTCTTTTTATCTTTAGAAGATAATTTATTAAGGATTTTTGGAGGTGATAGGGTCGCAAATCTAATGAATGCATTTAGGGTAGATGAAGATATGCCTATCGAGTCAGGAATGCTTACCAGGTCACTAGAAAGTGCTCAGAAGAAAGTAGAAACCTATTATTACGATATTAGAAAACAAGTTTTTGAATATGACGAGGTAATGAATAATCAAAGAAAAGCAGTTTACAGTGAAAGATTAAGAGTTTTGCAAGGAATTGATTTAAAGAGCCAAGTCATAGGATATGGAGAAAGAACGATGAGTGAAATTGTAGAGGCTTACATTAATCCTGATCTTCCTCCTGAAGAATGGAATATTGCTCAATTGATTTCTAAAGTAAAAGAATTTATATATTTATTAGAAGATCTTAAAGCTGATGATATTAATTTATTATCAATAGAAGAATTAAAAAACTATCTACAGGAGCAGTTACGAGTTGCTTATGATTTAAAGGAATCACAAATAGAAAATATAAGACCAGGCTTAATGAGAGAAGCTGAAAGATTTTTTATTTTACAGCAAATTGATAACTTATGGCGAGAACATCTGCAATCTATGGATTCCTTAAGGGAATCAGTTGGTTTAAGAGGTTATGGGCAAAAAGATCCTTTAATCGAATATAAAAATGAAGGATATGATATGTTTCTCGAAATGATGACTAATATGAGGCGAAATGTGATTTATTCTATGTTTATGTTTCAACCAAAAACTAACACAGATGATAAAAATTAAATAAAGATTTAATCATCTCCAAGAAATTCTATTATTTCTTTGTCTTTAAGATTTTGAGAACTACCTAGTTGAGAAATATCAATAGATTCTGAGTTAGCTAAACATTGTAGAGTTTTTTGTAATTTAAGTATTTCATTTTCAAGTAAATCTATCCTATCCATTAAATTTTTAATCACATTAGCTTCTGCATCTGGCAAGGCAGAGTGAGCCAATGGATTAACTTTGACCCCACTTTGATGTACTATTCTGCCAGGAACTCCAACTACAGTACTGTTGCCTTCAACATTTCGAACAACTACTGAACCCGCACCAATACGAGTATTAGAACCTACGGTAATCGATCCAAGAACTTTTGCCCCTGCCCCAACTACAACATTTTCCATTAAAGTTGGGTGTCTTTTGCCATGACTTTTACCAGTACCTCCTAACGTTACGCCCTGATAAAGTAGACAATTATTTCCTATTTCAGCTGTTTCACCAATTACAACTCCCATTCCATGATCTATGAAAACCCTTTTACCAATTTTGGCCCCAGGATGAATTTCAATTCCTGTAACTAATCTATTTAGGTGACTTAAAAAGCGAGGAAGTAAAGGAATTTTTAGTCGCCATAATTTATGTGTAAACCTATGAATAACTATTGATTGAAAACCTGGATAGCAAAGAAAAATCTCTAATATTCCCCTAGCAGCTGGATCTCTTTCTTTGATAATTTCTATATCTGATTTAAAAGTTCTTAGTATCATGGTCTAGTTAAAAACCCCAATTTCTTTTTTTAGTTGATTTATTGTTTCTATACTCAAATAATTTTTAGCGCAAATTATTTGAGGCAATCTTATGAGCTGAGAACGATTTTTTAATAAGGTGTTTTCCACTACTGATAAACTGGGTCCATCACACACTATATGATTTGCAGCCTTTAATAGAGAAAGTAATCTAGCGTTATTATCCGAAATTCCTGTCATTAGAATTAATTCACTGCCTCGCATGCTATGAATAATAACTTCTGCTGCTCTCAATAAGCCAGGGCTAATACTAACGATACCAACACAACTTCCAGGACTTAATTCTTTGAGAATTTTTAATTCCTTTTGAAAATCGCTTAAATCAACTGCAATAGCTCGAATGCCATATTGTTTCGCAACTTTTTCTAGAGGCTGTAAAAAATATCTGCTTGTGACAATAGTACCATTATTAGCGCTACTCAGAACTTTTTCTAATTCTTCCATAGGAACTACTTCTACTGGTACATTGACTTTGGGAGATAGGTCTTCCGCAATTAGCATAGAGGCGCCTATATCCTCTCTAGGAGTACTGACTATAATTCTTGTTCCGCATTTAATACGCCAATCAATTTCACTAGTTAACATTTCTCTAGTTTCTTGTAAGGTGCAGCCTAGATTGATGAAATTATCAATGGCCTTTTTTGCTTCTTGATCTGGTGGTTTATTAATTTTGTCCTTTGAGTAAATTGATTTTTTAAATTCTTTTTTTGTAAGGTTATCTCTTACATAAATACCTGACCCAGCAATTGCTTCAACAACCCCATCCATTTCGAGTTGTCTGTAAACTTTGCTGATAGTATTCCGATGTAGACCAGTCTGCATCGCAAGCTGCCTAGTACTTGGAAGTCTGTGACCTGGCGGATAATGTCTTGCTGCTATTGCAAAGCAAATTTGATTATATAGTTGACTAGATGCTGGGATATCACTTTCTTGTTGAATATGGAATCTCACTTTTAAAAATCCTTTTTAATAAATATTAATTTATAGTGCCACTTTAACATTCGGCATAGTTTCTATAGCAATTTATCAACCTTCATCTTTTTTAATTAGAGGAGTTTTTCTAGGGCTTAAAAACATAATCATGTTTCTCCCTTCTCTTTTTGGCTTTTGTTGTACTTCTGATTGTTCCTCTAAATCATTAGCCATTTTTAAAAGGAGTGTCTCAGCTAAATTTGAATGTTGAATTTCTCTACCCCTAAAAAATACAGTGCATTTTACTTTATCTCCCGATTTTAAAAATTTAGTAGCTTGGCCTATTCGCACGTCATAATCATGCT
Organism: uncultured Prochlorococcus sp.; assembly: GCA_902519235.1. Taxonomy (GTDB): domain Bacteria; phylum Cyanobacteriota; class Cyanobacteriia; order PCC-6307; family Cyanobiaceae; genus Prochlorococcus_A. Next base: position 67,998 of record CABYJE010000001.1, on the reverse strand, counting down.
TGTCAATTTTGTATCTCATTTTTACTTCTTTTACTTCTGTTTGATGAGATTTTTTTCTTGCTTCTTTTGCTTTTTTTTCTTGTTCAAATTTATATTTTCCATAGTCCATGATTCTACAGACAGGAGGATTTGCTTTTTCGCTTACCAAAACTAAATCTAGTTCCCTTTGAGAGGCTATATCTAATGCCTTTAATCTATCTATTACACCTAATTGTTTCCCATCCGAATCAACGACTCTCAATTGGGGGTATTTTATTCTTTCATTAATATTTGGAAGCTCTCTAACAGGAGCGCGTCGGTCAAAGCGTGGGCGTGGTGGCATTCAGTTCAGTTAAAAATTGATTTGATGATAAACAAAATCTAATATTTATAAATTTAGCCTAAAAAAGACTCTATTTTAATTATTGCATCTTTTAGCAGGTTTTTGTTATTAAGCCATATAGGATTATTTTTATTACGAAACCACGTTTTTTGTCTTTTAGCAAATTGGATAGTTTTTTTAGTAGTTAACTCAATTGCCTTATCAATTGTTAAACGATTATTTAAGACATCTATAGCTTCAAGATATCCAATGGTTTTTAATATTGGCAAATCAGATCCATATTGAGAAACAAGGTGTTTGGTTTCTTCAACAATTCCAGATAAAAACATATTTTTAGTTCTTTGTAAAATTCTTTCTTTTAAATTTTCTCTGTCTAATCCAAGCTCTAGAATTCTCCATTCAGGGGGTTTTTGAACTCTTTGAGTTGATATAGGTTTACCTGTGACGTAAAAGACTTCTAGAGCTCTTATTGTTCTGATATGATCAGCGAAACTGATTGTTTTGGATGATATTGGATCACAACTTTTTAAAAGTTCCCAGCATTCTTTTTGACCAAGTTCTTCTAGTTGCTTTCTCAAATTATTTTGCGGAGGGATATCTGGTACAAAAAAACCTTTTATTATTGAATTCATATATAAACCACTGCCTCCTACAAGAAAAGGTAAATTATTTTTTTTTATTTCTTTTTTAATTGATTTTTGAGCAATTTCTTGAAATTGTTTGACATTCATTGGATTAATAGGCTCTTCAATATCTATTAAAAAATGCTTTATTTGTTTTTGTTGACTCTCAGAAGGTTTAGCTGTTCCAATATCCATAAACTTGTAAATTTGTCTTGAATCAATGTTATGTATATTAGTTTTTAAATATTCTGCGATTTCCATAGCGAGTTCTGTTTTGCCACTTGCTGTTGGTCCTATTAGAACTATTACATGTGGTGGATAAAGAGACATATAAATTTCTGAAGAAAAATCTATTAGATATATAATTAAAGTGATTAATTTTTACATAGAACTTGAGCCTTTCTCTTATAGCGGTGTTAAGTTTAATGAAAGACCTTTTAAAAATAACATTTTAAAAGCTTAATGTTTTTTTTTTATATTAAATGAGTGAGGACAAAAGATCTAATAAAATTTCAAATGACTATGGTGCCGAACAGATTCAGGTTTTAGAGGGTTTAGAGCCTGTTCGAAAACGTCCGGGGATGTATATAGGCTCTACAGGTCCTAGAGGCTTGCATCATTTAGTATATGAGGTCGTTGATAACTCTGTTGATGAAGCACTTGCAGGACATTGTGATCATATAGAAATAGTTCTTAAGGCAGATGGATCAGCCTTAATCTCTGATAATGGGCGTGGTATTCCAACTGATATTCATCCAAGGACTGGGAAAAGTGCCTTAGAGACAGTTCTCACTGTTCTTCACGCAGGAGGTAAATTTGGAAGTGGAGGCTATAAGGTTTCAGGAGGCTTACATGGTGTAGGCATATCAGTAGTTAATGCTTTAAGCGAATGGGTTAATGTAACTGTATATAGGGAGAATAGTGAGTTTAATCAAAGATTTGAAAAAGGTGTATCAAAAGGTGAATTGCAAACTAAAAAGCAGTCTGTAAAACCTTTTAAAAAAGGGACCACTATTTGTTTTAAACCTGATAAAACAATTTTTTCTGGAGGAATTGAATTCGAATATAATCTCCTATCTTCCAGGTTAAGAGAACTAGCTTATTTAAATGGTGGTGTAAAAATTGTTTTTAGAGATGAGAGAAATGAATTATCAGATGGTTCTTTTAAAGAAGAAATTTATTTATATGAGGGAGGTATCAAAGAATATGTTAATTATATGAATGCTGAAAAGGACCCAATTCATCCTGAGATAATTTATGTTGACTCACAGAAAGAAAACGTTTACGTAGAAGCGGCCTTGCAATGGTGTTCAGATGTATATTCAGATAATATTTTAGGATTTGCAAATAATATAAGAACTATTGATGGAGGTACTCATATTGAAGGATTAAAAACTGTGTTGACAAGAACTTTCAATAATCTCGCTAAAAAGAGGGGCAAAAGAAAAGATATTGAAAAAAATTTAGCTGGTGAAAATATTAGAGAGGGCTTGACAGTAGTTTTGTCAGTGAAAGTTCCAGATCCCGAATTTGAAGGACAAACAAAAACGAAATTAGGGAATACAGAAGTAAGAGGAATTGTTGACTCTCTTATAGGGGAATCCCTGACAAAATACATGGAATTCAATCCTGGAGTTTTGGACTTAATTCTTGAAAAAGCAATACAATCATTTAATGCAGCTGAAGCTGCTAGGAGGGCTAGAGAATTAGTCAGAAGAAAAAGTGTTCTTGAAAGTTCTACCCTGCCAGGTAAATTAGCAGATTGTAGTTCTAGAGATCCCTCAGAATCAGAAATTTATATCGTGGAGGGAGATTCAGCTGGAGGTTCAGCAAAACAAGGAAGAGATAGAAAATTTCAGGCAATTTTGCCTTTAAGAGGAAAAATTCTGAATATCGAAAAAACTGACGATACTAAAATATACAAAAATACAGAAATTCAGTCATTAATAACTGCTCTGGGATTAGGCATTAAAGGTGAAGAGTTCAATGTAAGCTCTTTGAGATATCATAGAGTTGTAATTATGACTGATGCGGATGTTGATGGAGCACATATAAGAACTTTATTATTGACATTTTTTTATAGATATCAGAGAGAACTTGTTGAGAAAGGTTTTATACATATAGCCTGCCCCCCTCTTTATAAGGTGGAAAGAGGTAAAAATCATAAATATTGTTATAACGAGAATCAATTAAAAGATACTGTTGCAAGTTTTGGAGAGAATGCTAATTACAATATTCAAAGATTTAAAGGCTTGGGGGAAATGATGCCAAAACAATTATGGGATACGACAATGAATCCCCAAACTAGGATGATGAAGAGGGTCGAAATAGAAGATGCACTTGAAGCTGACAGAATATTCAATATATTAATGGGTGATAAAGTTGCCCCAAGAAGAGAGTTTATTGAAACTCATAGTAGTAACTTAGATATGGCAACTCTAGATATATGATTAATAATCTTCTCAAGAATTTTTGCTTAATTACTTTTGCATTAATTGCTCCAATTACATTACCCGCAGGTGGAATCCAAAAAAGTTTAAATCAAAATAAGTTTCCTCATAATAAAGATGAAATTATATTGAGTTCTAATACCTCTCTATATTCTTATCCAGAAATTTATGCAAAGGAATTATTAGTTCTTGATGTAGGGACAAGTTTATCAGTCTTACGTAATTGGAAAGTCTGCAAAAGTGAAACTTGGGTTAGGGTTGAATTAGCTTCCAATAAATTTTTAGATGATCCTAATAAAATTTTAAAGGGTTGGATAAAAATCTAAATTTTGGGTTTTAGTTCAATAAGTGTAATTTTATTAGGCAGTACTGTTGGATTAATATTTAGGATATTCATACAAAATAATTTTAAAAGAAGTATAGGTTTTGATATTCAAAATACTTCAATAGTAAATTTTTTATCATCTTTTTTTTTAGGAATTTTAGTAGCTTTAAATTTTATTAATAACGAAATATTAATGTTATTTTATAGTGGTTTTTTAGGATGTTTTAGTACATTTTCATCCTTTATATATCAACTATTTATCCTATTTAAAAATAGAAAATTCCTAAGATTATTTTTCCACTACATTGAAGTGATAATTTTTTCATTCCTTTTTTTTTATTTGGGTTATTTTTTTATTAAGTTATTTTAAAGTGAAAAAAACTTATTTTATTTATATTTTTTTATCTGCTTATCTAGCAACTTTTTTAAGATTATTTATAAATAATAATTTTTTTATTTCAATAATTGGATCATTTTTAATGGGTTTTTTTATCAGTAAAAGATTTAGTTATTCAATTGAAAAAATTTTATTTAGTGGTTTTTTTTCTTGCTTTACATCTTTTAGCGGATTTATATATTTTTTATATAAAATTTTGAATCAAGGGGATTGGATAAAATTTATCATTTTTTTTAATTTAATTATTATCGTAAATTTACTCACAATGCTTTTCGGGTTCTGGATAAGTAGAAAAATTACTTAGATTTCATATAATGGTGTTGTCACTTTGATGAGAGGATTATATGTATGAATGAAAATAATCTTGAAACAGCTACATCGTTATCTTCAGATTTAAGTACAAGAGAAAATATTACTATTCAACTTGAGGAATTGCTTATTGCTGGGAACTATGATGAGGCAAAGTTACTTTTAGAGCCTTCCCAACCTGTGGATATTGCAGATGCTATTGGAAGCCTTCCACTAATATTGCAGGCATTAGCATTTCGATTATTAAAGAAAAATGAAGCAATCGAGGTATATGAATATTTAGATCCAGTAGTTCAGCAAACTTTATTAGAAAGACTTCGTTCAGGAGAAGTTTTAGAAATCGTTGAAAAAATGTCTCCTGATGATAGGGTGCAACTTTTTGATGAATTACCTGCAAAAGTTGTGCGAAAATTTTTGTCTGCTCTTAGTCCTGGAGAAAGGAGAGTAACAGCTGAATTACTTGGATATGAGCCTGAAACTGCTGGAAGATTAATGACAACTGAATTTATAGATCTTAAAGAGATGCAGACAGCAGAAGAGGCTCTTTCGCTAGTTAGAAAAAGAGCCCCATTCACTGAAACTATCTATAGCTTGTATGTTACAGATAAAGAAAGACATTTAACTGGTATTCTCTCTTTAAGAGACCTTGTGACTGCTGATCCTTCTAAGCCAATTGGTGACGTCATGACGAGAGATGTAGTTAATATTTCTACTAATACGAACCAAGAGGAGGTTGCTAGAGCAATACAAAGATATGATTTTTTGGCTCTCCCAGTTGTTGATAAGGAAAAAAGACTTGTTGGGATAGTAACTGTTGATGATTTAATTGATGTCATCGAGCAAGAAGCAACAAGAGATATATATGCTGCGGGGGCAGTGCAACCTGGAGATGAAGATGATTATTTCCAAAGTAGTTTGTTCACTATTGCTCGAAGGAGAATTTTATGGTTATTAATTTTGGTTTTAGCAAATGGTTTAACGACAAAAGTTATAGCTATGAATGATCAAATATTAAAAGAAATAGTTTTGTTAGCTGCATTTATTCCACTCCTTATAGGTACTGGTGGAAATGTTGGCGCTCAAAGCTCAACCGTTGTCATTAGAGGTTTAAGTACTCAAAAGTTGAAGTCTCTTGGTGCAATTAAGGCAGTAGTTAAGGAGTCAATAACAGGTGCTCTTTTAGGTGTTTTGATGATGCTTGTAGTATTTCCCTTCGCTTGGTGGCAAGGAGAAGGGCCTTTAATAGCTTCTGCTGTAGGCATAAGTTTAATATCTATAACAACTTTAGCTGCTACAACAGGTGCGATTCTTCCTTTATTGTTTGACAGAATGAAATTGGATCCAGCTTTAATGTCCTCACCCTTTATAACAACTGTCACTGATATTGCGGGTGTCTTTATTTATCTCAGTACCGCAAAATGGCTATTAAGCTCTTCATTAGTCTAAATTCACTAGGTATTTATTCTCATTTTTGTAAAATTGTGGATTTTTTTGTTTAACTTTACATTTCTTAATGGTATTGTTTACAAAACATCATTTGAATTTAATGTCTTCTGAAACAATAAATGAAAATAAATTGGCGTCAATTGCAAGTATAAAAGCTAGTAATGATGTAGATCTTGTTCGATCATACTTGAGGGATATAGGAAGAGTCCCATTATTATCGCATGAGCAAGAAATTACTCTTGGTAGACAAGTTCAAGAGTACATGGAAGTTGAAAGAGCAGAATTAGAAATTATTGAATTAACAGGAGATAAGCCTAGTATTGATGAATTATCGAATAAATTAAACTTAACCACTTCCATAATTAAAAAAAGATTGAGAGCTGGGCAAAGAGCCAAAGAAAGAATGGTTGCAGCGAACTTAAGATTGGTAGTAAGCGTTGCCAAAAAATATACAAAAAGAAATATGGAACTTTTGGATTTAATTCAAGAGGGGACCATAGGATTGGTCAGAGGAGTCGAAAAATTTGACCCAGCCAGAGGTTACAAGTTTTCAACATATGCATATTGGTGGATTAGACAAGGTATTACAAGAGCAATAGCTGAAAAGAGTCGTGCGATAAGACTACCAATCCACATAACAGAAATGCTTAACAAATTAAAAAAAGGTCAAAGAGAGCTCAGTCAAGAAATGTCTAGAACTCCAACTGTTAGTGAACTCGCGAAATACGTTGAGCTTCCTGAAGATGATGTTAAAGATTTAATGTGTAAAGCTGGGCAACCAGTCAGTCTTGAAACTAAAGTTGGTGATGGTGAAGATACTGTTTTATTAGACTTACTGGCAGGGGGCGAGGATTTGCCTGACGAACAAATAGAAATGGACTGTATGAGAGGTGATCTCCATTCTCTTTTGCATCAATTGCCTGATCTGCAATGTAGAGTTTTAAGAATGAGATACGGAATGGATGGTGATGAGCCAATGTCCCTTACAGGTATTGGAAGAGTACTAGGTATAAGCAGGGATCGTGTAAGAAACCTAGAGCGTGATGGATTAAGAGGTTTGAGAAGACTTAGTGATAATGTTGAAGCTTATTTTGTATCTTGAATAAATTCATTGATTAGATTATTAGTTTTTTCAGGTTCTTCATCATGAGGACAATGGCCAGCTCCAGGAATAATATCTAATCTTTTTATATTTCTGAATTGTTTCTTCCAATCCTTTGCTTCATTTAAAGATTCCCAAGGATCTTTTTCTCCCCAAATCAATTGAATTGGAGCATCAACTTTATCGAAAAGTTCAGTAGCAAGATAGTCATCAAATAAGTTAATGAAACCACGAAATGCTTCTTTAGAGTTTTCCCTTTGTGAGGGTTGATAAAGTATTTTAATCAATTCATTATCTATATTTTTGCCTGAAGGGTAAGCTTGTTCAAGTATTTTTTTTATAACTTTTGGATTGGCAGCTCTTGTAAAAAGTGTATTACTAATCACTCTTTGTCTGACTATCGTTTTAAGGACCGGTCTCAGGAAATTCATTAAGATATCACTTTTTTTTAAACGTTTATCATCCATAGTTCTTTGTGCACAATCAATCAAAATGATACCTTTGCAATTATCTTTAAGAATTTCAGCAGCTTTCAATGCAATAACACCACCAATTGAATTACCAACCAAGTAAACAGGAGATTTTATTACCTCTGCACAAAATGTTGATATTTGATTACCCCATAAGTCAAATGAATATTTAATTGAGTTTTCTTTTTCAGGCTCGTAATTTAATAATGCACTAGGTTGACTACTCTCTCCAAATCCTAATAAGTCAATTGCATAGCAGTTAGAAAATTGACCAAGAAAATCTTGATTATGTCTCCAGTGGTTTTTTGATGCCCCGAATCCATGAACCAATAAAATTTTAATATTTTTTTCAGAATTAGATTTTTTAGATAAAGACCAAGAAATTTCCCAATCTTTCCACTTCCAAGTTTCAGATTTATTTAAAGACACTATCAATATGCTTTTGATTAAACTTTAATTCAAAAAAAAATTATTCGTTTTTAATAAATTATTCTTAGTTAATAAAAGGCGTTCATTTTATGAAAAAGAAAAAGGTCATATGTATTGGAGAGGCTTTAATAGACAGAATTAGAAATAAGTCGAATCAAGGCTTTACAGATTTTTTGGGTGGTGCGCCTGCTAATGTTGCTTGTGCATTAAGAAAATTAAAAATAGATTCAATTTTTATAGGAAGTTTAGGTAGTGATAATTATGGCAAAAAATTTATTACAAAATTTAATGAATTGGGCGTTAATTTGGATTTCTTGCAATTAGATAATGATTCATCTACTCGCGTAGTCAATGTAGATAGAGATCAATTTGGAGAGCGTTTTTTTTCAGGCTTTGAGGAAAGTTCATATTCATGCTTTGCAGACGAAGTTCTCAGTAAGAAATTAATCGAAAAAGAAATTTTAAATTTGGAGAAATCTTTATTAGAAACAAAATATTTGGTTACTGGAACTATCGTATTATCATCTCCTATATCAGAAGAGAGTATCTTTTTTCTTTTTGAACAGGCAAAAAAACATGCAGTTAAAATAGTTATTGATTTAAATTGGAGGGAGGTCTTTTGGGATCATTCAAGTTTTTCATCAGAAATTAGTAAAGCCGAGAGAGTTAATTTAATCAAGAAATTTTTAAATCATGCAAATGTTTTAAAACTTGCGAAGGAAGAAGCAACTTTGTTTTTTGAGGTTGAAAATCCCTTTCCAATATCTGAACAATTGTCTAATAGACCAGATGTCATAATAACTGATGGAGAAAATCCCGTTGCATGGTATGTCAATGGATTGCAGGGAATTACCGAAACTCCTACTTCACAAAATATTGTTGATACAACTGGCGCAGGCGATGCTTTTCTAGCTGGCTTAATTTCAAAATTAATTTCTTCTGGCTATCCTTCAAATGAAATAGAGATAGAAGATTGCATTAAGTTCGCAGGTGTTTGTGGATTATTAACTTGTCTTGGTGAAGGTGCCATAGAGCAACAGCCATATTATGAAAAAGTTAATAAATTTTTGGGATCTCTTATTTCGTAGTGTCTTCCATAATTTTTTGCGTATCTAATTTTTATTTTCCAGAAATTATCAATAACTGGTTCTATTAATTCTGGCCATTCAATAACTAAAATAGCTTGACTTTGTATTGCCTCTTCTTCTTCTGAAAAAAAAACTTCTTTTGCTGAGGAAACATTTTTTAACCTGTATAAATCAAGGTGAATTAGTGGAATTTTTCCGGAGTTATAGTGATGCGATAAAACAAATGTAGGGCTTGTAATGTCCTCAGAAATAGATAAGCCTTTAGCAATACCTTGAACAAATGAAGTTTTCCCAGCACCAATTGGACCCTGTAATAAAACAATTGATTGAGGATTTAATTTGTTTGAGAGTTTTTCCCCTAAATTTAAAGTCTCTTTTAAATTCTCAACAAACACAAAATTACACAAAAATCATATATAGTTTAATAGAAAAAGTATTTACTAGTTATGGTTATAGCAAACTCAGTTAAAACCTCTACTCCAAATTACGTAATTGCCGATATCTCTTTATCAGATTTTGGTCGTAAAGAAATTAAAATTGCTGAAACGGAAATGCCTGGATTAATGGCTCTTAGAGATAAATATCAATCTGAAAAGCCACTAAAAGGTGCAAAAATAGCTGGAAGTCTTCATATGACTATTCAGACTGCAGTCTTAATAGAAACTCTTGTTGATCTTGGTGCAGAAGTTAAATGGGCTTCATGCAATATTTTTTCAACTCAAGATCATGCGGCTGCAGCTATCGCAGATCAAGGAATTCCTGTTTACGCAAAAAAAGGTGAGACTCTTGATGAATATTGGCAATATACTCACTATATCCTTGATTGGGGTTCGGACTTTCCAAATATGATCCTTGATGATGGGGGAGATGCAACTGGCTTATTAATACTCGGTAGTAAAGCAGAAAAAGATTTATCTGTTTTAGATAATCCCAGTAATGAAGAAGAAATTGCTTTATTCAATTCTATTAAGTCTAAGCTAGAAGTTGATAGTGACTTCTATTCAAGAATTAAGAGTAATATCATTGGTGTTACTGAAGAAACTACAACAGGAGTTGCAAGACTTTATCAACTTCAAAAGCAAAATGCTTTACCTTTTCCAGCTATCAATGTTAATGATTCAGTAACCAAGAGCAAATTTGATAATTTATACGGCTGCAGAGAATCTCTAGTAGATAGCATAAAGCGTGCCACTGATGTGATGATTGCTGGAAAGGTGGCCTTAGTAATGGGTTTTGGAGATGTTGGTAAAGGTTCAGCCCAGTCTCTAAGAGGACTTGGTGCAATTGTAAAAGTTGCTGAAGTTGATCCAATTTGTGCTCTTCAAGCGGCAATGGAAGGTTTTAGTGTTGTTACATTAGACGATGTTGTGGAAGACATAGATATCTTTGTTACAGCAACTGGGAACTATCAGGTAATAACAAATGACAATCTTGTCAAGATGAAAGATGAGGCCATAGTCTGTAATATTGGCCATTTCGATAATGAAATTGATGTGGCTTCCTTGAAAGATTATCCATGGGAAAATATTAAGCCGCAGGTAGATCATATAACTTTACCGAGTGGCAATAAAATAATCCTTTTAGCCGAAGGTAGATTAGTTAACTTAGGTTGTGCTACTGGACATCCAAGTTTTGTTATGAGTAATTCTTTTACTAATCAAGTACTAGCTCAAATTGAGCTTTTCAATAAGTCTGAGCAATATGCGAAAGAAGTTTATGTGTTACCAAAGCATTTAGATGAAATGGTAGCCAGATTACATTTAGATAAAATTGGAGCAAAATTAACAAAATTAACCAAAGAACAGGCTGATTATATTAATGTTTCTGTTGAGGGGCCTTATAAACCAGAACTTTATAGATACTAGGCTTGACTTTAATTTCTGTAAATTTTCTTACTTCAATTCCTGACTACATCAGTTTGGCTGTTGAAAAGAATTCAACAATTGCATACCTTACTATTTGTTTGGCTATGTTTTTAGAAAATATAATACCCCCAATCCCTTCTGAAATAATAATGCCATTGGGAGGATTTTTTGTTTATCAACAAAAACTTAATTTCTATATTTTAATTTTTTGGGGATTACTTGGAACGATTTTAGGATCATTGCCATGGTATTACTTGGGTAGATTAGTAAATGAAAAAAAACTTTCAAATTTTCTAAATAAGAAAGGAAAATATCTAGGAATTTCTTCTAATGATTTAAACAAAAGTAAAAGGTGGTTTGAGAAATACGGGGTTTCTCTAGTATTTTGGGGTCGATTAGTACCAGGTATAAGAACTTTAATTTCTGTGCCTGCTGGTATAGAACTTATGCCATTAAGAAAATTTTTGATTTGGACTACATTTGGTAGCTTTATATGGGTTACACTCCTCACTTATGCAGGCTACTTATTTGGAGAAAATTATCCAATCATTGAAACTTATATAGATCAAATAAAGTATGTTGTAAAGCCAATTTTAATTTTAATTTTCTTATATTTTTTTATAAAACTGCTTACTAGATTTTTCAAAACAAATAGAAGTTAAAAAGGGATTTCGCTTGAGTTATTATTTTGATTATTTTCGGACTCTTTTCGGGAACTTAGCAAGTTTAATCTATCAACCCTAACAACTGGTTTGTATCTGTCTTCCCCAGTATTTTTATCTTTCCAGCTATCAATTTTAAAGCTTCCTGTAATTCCAATCAAAGATCCTTTTTTAACGTAATCTGCTGCTATCTGTGCTTGCTTGCCCCAAATTTCTAAATTAAACCAGTCTGGCTCTTCATCTCTGCTTCTTCTGTTCACTGCAAGAGTGAAATTTGCAACGATGCTTCCTGATTCAAAATATCTGACGTCTGGTTCTCTTCCGGCTCTACCAACTAGGTTAACAGTGTTAATTTCCATAATTTTTTTTTTTTTATAATACTCATTTTTATAGATTCTGCTAAAAGTTTTGCGTGCTATTCATAACTAAACGAAAGAATTCTGAGAGCTTAACAAAAAATAGATATATTATTTATAAAAAGAATTCTTATTGTGATTTTTAACAGATTTAAATTTTCTAGAGATATTGGCATAGATTTAGGAACGGCCAACACTCTGATTCATGTGTCAGGTAAGGGTGTTGTTTTGCAAGAGCCCTCTGTAGTAGCTATGGATTTAGAAGAAGGGATTCCATTGGCTGTTGGTAAAGAAGCAAAGTTAATGCTTGGAAGGACTCCTGGCAATATAAGAGCTGTAAGACCATTAAGAGATGGAGTTATCGCGGATTTTGATGCGGCAGAACAAATGATAAAAACATTTATTCAAAAATGTAACGAAGGGAAAGGTATAGTAGCTCCAAGAATAGTTATTGGCATTCCAAGCGGAGTTACTAGTGTTGAACGAAGAGCCGTGAGAGAAGCTGGATTAGCCGGAGCGAGAGAAGTTCACTTAATTGATGAACCTGTTGCAGCAGCAATAGGAGCATCATTACCAGTAACTGAGCCAATTGGAACAATGATTGTTGATATCGGGGGCGGTACTACTGAGGTTGCAGTATTAAGTTTAGGTGGAACTGTATTGAGTGAGTCTGTGCGAATAGCTGGCGACGAAATAAATGAATCAATTGCGCTATATCTTAAAAAAGTACATAATTTAGTTGTTGGAGAGAGAACTGCAGAAGATATAAAAATCAAAATTGGATCTGCATTTCCAGATGATGATTTTGATAAAACTACTTTAGAAGTGAGAGGTTTACATCTTTTGTCTGGTCTACCTAGATCAGTCACTTTGACATCAGGAGAAATCAGAGAAGCCATGGCTGAAACACTTAGCAAAATAGTGGAAGCTGTAAAAAGAACTTTAGAGAGAACCCCCCCTGAACTTGCTGCAGACATTGTTGATAGGGGAATTATGCTTGCTGGAGGAGGAGCTTTAGTAAGAGGCATTAATGATTTATTAAGCGACGAAACGGGAATTTTTACTCACATAGCAGAAAACCCACTCCTTTGCGTAGTTAATGGTTGTGGAGAGGTTTTAGATGATTTTAAAAAACTGAAAAGGGTTGTTGATACTCCAGACTTTATAAGGAACGCAATAAGAGATTAATTTTATGTTAGAAATCCGACGAATTTCTAATAGTCGTTGGTGGCATAAAAAGAAAAGTTGGGTTTTTTTGGGAATTTTTTTATTTTTATTTTTTGTAAGGATATCAAAAGGATCTTTTTATAAGGATTTTTATTATTTTATTTCAAGGCCTTTTTGGCCTGGTCAATTTCAAAAAGAAGTTATTCTTGAGAGCATAAACCAAGAATCCTTAATAAGATTAAATCTTCTTAAAAAGGATAATATAAGATTGCGCGAAATCTTATCTCTTCAAGAATCATCGAATGATGATAATATTTCAGCTGCAGTTATTTCGAGAAAAACAGGTAGTTGGTGGAGACAAATATTATTAAACAAAGGTTCAAGAGATGGGGTAGAAATTGGTAGCATAGTTATTGGTCCCGGTGGATTATTAGGAAGAGTAAAAAATACTTCTTTATTTACTTCCTCCGTAACTTTAATAACTTCTCCAGAAAGTAAGTTAGGCGTTTGGTTGGAAAGAATTCAAATTCACGGATTACTGGTCGGTTTAGGAGATGATTATCCTAGCTTGATACTTTATTCAAAAGATGCCGATATTAAAGTTGGAGATTTTGTATCATCTTCTCCAGCTAGTACTTTATTGCCGCCAAATATCCCTATTGGTATTGTTCAATCTATAGATGACTCATTGAACTCAAAAAAAAGGGTAAAAATTTCGCTTTTGGCAAAACCTCAAGCAATTGATTGGGTGCAAATTGTAAAAGTAAATATTTAATGAATAAATTTTTTAAAAAAAAATTATCCATAATATGCTTTATTTTTATCCCAATTATTTTTTTGTGGCACCCAAATTGGCTTGGATTTTTAGGAGTTCAGCCATATTGGCCGTTATTTTGGTTATTGCCTTGGTCAATGATTAATGGATCATTTAATGGACTAATATTTGGATTATTTTTAGGTCTTATTTTAGATTCTTTAACTATAGATAACAACTTTACTCAAATACCAGGCTTAATTTTATGTGGAATTTTGTTTGGAAGAATTAAATTGCATAGTGATGTTTTGGTAGGACATTTTAGGTATGGTTTAATTTGTTCTTTAGGAACTTTTTTATGTGGGACTCTTTATTTTTTGCAAATTTTGTTTAAAAATTCTTTAGAGAGTAATTTTTTACTATTTATCCCAAGTTTTAAAAATATCTTGGCTGAAGTATTTCTGACAGGTTTTTTTGCTCCTTTTATTTGCTCCCAACTTTTAAGAATGTTTAAATTTTCAAGTAGAAAATCATAATAATAAATTTCGTAAATATTGATCAAGTGTTCGAAAAAAATACATATCCTCAAATTATTTAAAATTTTTGAAGATCTACGGAATATCTCTTTGAGGGTTCGTAATGTTATATTTTTAATTGTTAGAATAAATGTTCAATGCAATGATTCTTTGCTTTGAAATATCTAGAAATCTTTTTTAACTATGTCAAAAGCAAGAATTTTAGTCGTTGATGATGAACCAGCAGTTTTGAAGGTATTAGTTACTAGGCTTCAACTAGCAGGATATCAAGTTTATTCAGCTACTAATGGAGAAGAGGCTATTGATTCTTTTCATAGAGATTCCCCAGACTTAATAGTTCTTGATGTTATGCTCCCGAAAATGGATGGATTTGCAGTTTGCAGAAGAATTAGAGCTGAATCAGTAGTACCGATAATATTCTTAACTGCACTAGAGGCTATCTCAGAGAGGGTTGCAGGTTTAGATCTAGGGGCTGATGATTACTTATCTAAACCATTTAGTCCAAAAGAGTTAGAAGCTAGGATAGCTACTATTTTGAGAAGAATGGGACCTGCTGTATCAGTTACTGAAACTAAAGAAGTTCCATCTGGTAAAGGAGTTATGAAATTTGGAAGTTTGGTTGTTGATACTAATCGCAGACAAGTTTCTAGAGCAGGTGAAAGAATTAGCCTAACTTATACCGAATTTAGCCTTCTAGAATTATTATTTGACGAGCCAGGTAAAGTTGTTCCGCGAGCAGAAATTTTAGAACAGTTATGGGGTTATCCTCCTCGGAGAGCGGCTGATTTAAGAGTTGTTGATGTTTATGTAGCAAGGCTAAGAGGTAAATTAGAACCTGACCCAAGAAATCCAGAATTAATACTAACTGTTCGAGGAATAGGGTATGCATCTCAGAGAGTTGGCGAAACAGCAACATCTTTGGCAAGTTGAGCATTAGTCTGATAGTTTTATTAAATACAACAAATAAACTGAATTAAATTTTGTCTGAAATAAGAGAAGCACGTTTGCAAAAAGCTAACTCACTAGTTAGTAAAGGATTTGCTTCTTACGCAGAGAGTTTTAAAGTTTCACATACTACAAAATTTCTGATTCAAAAATTTAATTATTTAGAAAATGGCAAAGAGGTAGATTTTAGTGTTTCTCTTGCTGGTAGAGTCATGGCCAAAAGGGTAATGGGCAAAATTGCCTTTTTCACAATAAGCGATCAAGAAGGCCACATTCAGCTTTATTTAGATAAAAGGATTATTAATTCTAATTTAGAAAATCAAAAATTACTTTCTTTTGAAGATATTAAGGAAATAGTAGATATTGGTGATTGGTTAGGTGTACACGGAAGCATTAAAAAAACTAATAAAGGTGAACTTTCAATTAAAGTAGAAAAATGGGAAATGTTATCGAAATCTTTACAGCCTTTACCCGATAAATGGCATGGATTGACTGACATTGAGAAAAGATATAGACAACGTTATTTAGATTTAATAGTGAATCCTCAATCCAAAAATGTATTTAAAACAAGAGCAAAATGTATCAGTTTTATTAGAAAATGGTTGGATAATAGAAATTTTTTAGAGATAGAGACTCCAATTTTGCAATCTGAAGCTGGTGGTGCTGAAGCAAGACCATTTATAACTCACCACAATACATTAGATATTCCACTGTATCTCAGAATAGCAACAGAATTACATTTAAAAAGAATGGTTGTTGGAGGATTTGAGAAAGTCTATGAATTGGGAAGAATTTTTCGTAATGAGGGGATAAGTACAAAGCATAATCCAGAATTTACTTCGGTTGAAATTTATCAAGCTTTTTCTAACTATGTCGATATGATGGATTTAACAGAAGAACTTATTAAAGAAATCGTAGCTGATGCATGTG
The DNA here is from genome assembly GCA_902519235.1 of uncultured Prochlorococcus sp. Classification (GTDB taxonomy): domain Bacteria; phylum Cyanobacteriota; class Cyanobacteriia; order PCC-6307; family Cyanobiaceae; genus Prochlorococcus_A. Next base: position 51,822 of record CABYJE010000001.1, on the reverse strand, counting down.
GTTCATTACTTATAAATTATCAAAATAATAAAATTGATTTTTCTAAACCTTGGTTAAGAATATCTATGAAAGATATAGTCAAAAAATATACAGGCATTGATTTTGATTCTTTCAGAGGAGATTTTCAAGCCGCAAAACTAGCTGTTAAAAGCATAAATGTTGAATTCTCTAATAAAGTAAACACTGTGGGAAGACTTTTAAATGAAGTCTTCGAGCAAAAAGTAGAGTCGGAACTTATAGAACCTACTTTTGTTATCGATTATCCTGTTGAAATTTCCCCATTAGCTAGGCCTCATATAGATAATAAAGAAATGGTTCAGAGATTTGAATTATTTATTGTTGGTCGAGAGCTGGCAAATGCTTTTAGTGAATTGATTGATCCAGTAGATCAAAGAGAGAGAATGCAATTGCAGCAATCTCTTAGAGATGAAGGAGATTATGAGGCTCATTGTATAGATGAAGATTTTTTGAATGCTTTAGAGATTGGGATGCCTCCTACTGGAGGGTTAGGCATAGGCATAGATAGACTTATTATGATAATTACTAATAGCCCATCTATTAGAGATGTAATACCTTTTCCATTGTTAAAACCAGAAATAACTTCTAATAAAAATGAAAAATTAACCTTGAATGAAGTAAAATAAACTAATTAATCCAATACGAAATTTTTTAAATGAGTGGTGAACGTGTTGGTTTCCGTTTCAAACACGCGGATGCAGTAGTAAAAAGAAATCCTCAAGGTAGATCAAGAAGAGGATGGGTTATTGAACCAGTAGAGCAAACTACAAGCAGGGGTACGAAAATGCCTGCGTATAAAATTCGCTGGAGAGATAGTGAGAGACCTGAAACTGTCTTGCAGCATATGTTAATTGCAGATCCAGATCCATCCCCACCTCCAAGTTCAGTAAGTTTAGATTGATAATTTAACTAAAACTAAATAATTTTTCTATCTTCTAAGGGCAGAGTTAATTTCTTTTTTTAAATTTTTTTGTTTTTCATCTTGTCGTTTGTCATGTAATTTTTTCCCTCTGCCAACTCCAATAGTTAGTTTTATCCATGAACCTTTTAAATATAGAGATAACGGGACTATAGTCATCCCTTTTTTTTTCAGCATTGGATTTCAGTTTTATTATTTCTTTTTTATGTAGAAGCAATTTTCTATTTCTTAATGGATCATGATTAAAAAAAGAACCCACATTTTTGTGTGGTGAAATGTGAACATTTAATAATAAAATCTCATTTTCTCTAAATGAACAATAACCATCTCTTAAATTTGCTTTTCCATTTCTAATAGACTTTACTTCAGTCCCTAAAAGTTCAATTCCAGCTTCAATTGTTTCAGATATTGCATATTGAAATTTTGCATATCTATTTTCTGCTAAACGCTTAAAAGTATTTTCCTTTTTAGTATTTTTTTTAACTTTGTTTGAATTTTTTGCCATTTTTGTTATAAAAATCTTTCTTCTAAGAACAATTGCAATTAACCTTTCATTATGGCAATAATATCCTCCAATTTAGGCGATGATGACTTTTCTCTTCGTAAAAAAGAGCTTAGGCTAGTTGATTCAAAAATTATTCCAGAAGAAAAGAGAAATAATAATTTAAACTTAGCTCGCCCTAATTCTTTACAAGAATTTATTGGCCAAAAAAATCTTAAGTTTTCTTTAAGAATAGCTATAGATGCTTCAATCTACAGAAAAGAACCTTTAGAGCATACTCTTTTATATGGAAAGCCTGGTTTAGGTAAGACCACCTTAGCTTTTTTGATAGCTCATGAAATGAATACAAAATGTAGGATAGCTACTGCACCTGCAATTGAAAGACCAAGAGATATTGTAGGTTTACTGCTAGGACTAAAAGAAGGTGAAGTTTTGTTTATCGATGAGATACATCGATTAAATAGGCTCACTGAAGAGCTTTTATATTCTGCAATGGAGGATTTTAGACTGGATTTAACTATGGGTGCTAATAGAGGAGCACGTTGTAGAACAATTTATCTTCCAAAGTTTACTCTGATTGGCGCGACAACTAAATTAGCTTCAATTAGTGCCCCACTGAGAGATAGATTTGGTATTGCTCAAAAAATTGAACTTTATACCTACGATGAATTAAAACAAATTATTGATAATTTCTCCCGATTAATAAACATTAATTTAGATCATGAAGCATCATATTATTTAGCAAAGATATCTCGAGGGACTCCAAGAATTGCTTTAAGATTATTAAGACGTGTTCGAGATTATGCTCAAGTTGTTAAAGAAACTAATAATGTAGATTTTAATTTAATAAAAAAAGCTTTAAATTCTTACCAAATAGATGAAAAAGGATTAGATTCTCTAGATCGACAATATTTATCTTTCTTAAACCAAAATAATAATGTCCCAACTGGACTCGATTCCATCGCAGCTGGATTGGGTGATGATCCTTCAATGTTAGAATTTGTAGTTGAGCCATATCTAATCAAAATTGGTTTTCTCACGAAAACTCCTCGAGGAAGATTGCTTACTACTTTAGGGAAAAAATACATTAATTCAAAAAATGATAACTTTTAAAAAAGTTAAGCTTTGTTTTTTATTAATTTTTGTTTTGGTCAATATTCTATATATAGCACCATGCTATTCATTATCTTCAAGAGAGGATTTGTTTAAAAACGCATTAGATTTAAGTTCGGGTGGAAAATTTAATCTCGCTTTACAAGAATGGGATCGTTATCTCGATTCTTACCCTGATGATGCTGCAGGTTTGAGTAACAGAGGCAATGTAAGACTTGTTCTTGGAGATATAGAGGGATCAATAGATGACCAAAATAATGCAATAAATTTAAATCCTAATGAAATTGATCCTTATATCAATAGAGGCATAGCAGAGGAAGCATTAGGTTTATGGTCGCAGGCGAAAAAAGATTATATGTTTGTTATTTCTCAAGATAGTCAGAATTTCTCTGCGTTATATAATTTGGCAAATGTTGAAGGTTCTACATCACAATGGGAAAAAGCAAGAGATTTATTTTCAAAAGCATCTGTGTATAATCCTGGATTTGCTATGGCTAGGTCAAGTATGGCGTTAGTAGATTATCAGTTGGGAAATATTGAGGAATCTGAAAAAGAATTAAAAAAATTAATTAGACGTTATCCTACGTTTGTAGATGCTAGGGCAGCTTATACAGCTCTGAATTGGTCCAAGGGTGAATCTGGTCAAGCAGAGAGTAATTGGGTCGCAGTATCAGAACTAGATCCTAGGTATAGTGATGAGGAATGGTTAAAAACAATAAGAAGATGGCCTCCAAAACCAATTGAAGATTTAATGCACTTTATCGATTTAAAATAATTAATGAACAGAAATCAGTTTTTCAATAAAATTGATTCGTTTAACGATGAATTAATTAATTTAAGAAGACATATCCATGCTCATCCGGAATTAAGTGGACTTGAAAATCAAACAGCAATTTTAATCAGCGGTTATTTAAAAAATATTGGTTGGAAGGTTAGAGAATCTATTGGGAGAACTGGAGTTATAGGTGACTTTGGTCCTTTAGATAAAGGTATTATAGGCTTAAGAGTGGATATGGATGCTTTGCCAATATTTGAAGAGACTAAATTAAGTTTTTCTTCAAAAGTAGATGGTGTTATGCATGCTTGTGGTCATGATTTGCATATATCAATTGGATTGGGTGTAGCAAAAATTATTAAGGATTTAAAACTTAATTTTGGGACTAGAATAATTTTTCAACCCGCTGAAGAAATTGCGAGTGGAGCTAGATGGATGATTGAAGATGGAGCAACTAATGGTTTAACCCATATTTTGGGAGTTCATGTCTACCCCGATTTGTCTGTAGGGACTATTGGGATTAAAGAAGGCAGTTTAACTGCCGCCGCCGGAGAACTCAAGGTAGAGATTAAAGGAAAATCAGGCCATGGTGCTCGACCTCATGAAGGAGTTGATGCTATTTGGGTGGCCTCTAAAGTTATCTCGGGAATTCAAGAATTAATTACACGGAAGTTAGATCCTCTAGATCCTGTAGTAATAACTTTTGGTAAAATAAATGGTGGCAATGCATTTAATGTTCTTGCAGAAAAGGTTAATTTAATTGGTACGGTAAGATGCACTAATCTGAAATTATTTAAAAATATTGGTCATTGGCTCAATGAAAATATCTCCTCTTTAGCGAATAGTTGTGGAGCTGATGCAAAAGTAATATTTAAAGAAATTACTCCACCAGTAAATAATAATTCTGAAATTAATAAAGTCCTACGAGATTCGGCGGTAATTGTTTTGGGTCGTGAAAATGTTATTGAATTACAAAAACCATCATTAGGTGCTGAAGATTTCGCTGAGTTTTTGAATGAGATTCCTGGAGCAATGTTTCGGCTTGGTGTCTCTAGTACAAAAGGGTGTGCTCCGCTACATAGTTCCAAATTCGATCCAGATGAAAGAGCTATTGCTATTGGAATTAAAGTAATCACAGAATCCATATTAAAGTTAAACAACCAATTAATTAATGAAGTTGATAAATGAAAATTAATAAAAGATTTATTTTGTCTTTAGTCGCTCCTTTTATGATTTTCATGTCTGCTGTTGGCTTGATATTGCAGGACAATACTAGAAAAATTTTTTATTTACCTATTGGATTAATGGGAATTTCAATTATTTTGGAGAAAGAAGTACGAAGAAGACTGGATAGGGATAATATTTTAAAAAAGATAAGGTCCTATAAAAAAAATAAATAAATAAATAATTTTATTTATTTTTACGCAATATTGGATGACTATTTTTTAGAAAAGAGCTATTAATAAAATTAATACTAGGGGTGCTAAGACATTTAACTTAGCTGAGATCATACCCTTTGAACCTAAATCATTAATCCTGATGCAGGGAAGTGGAAGTTTGATCAAACTTTAGTAATAACAATTTAAAAATTAAGAAATTATGAGAAGTTCTTGGATTAAGCCTCGCATCGGCAAAGTAAATGTAACTCAGATGAACTTTGCGAGGAATGGATATATCACTGAAGAAATGGATTATGTGGCAAAAAAAGAAAATCTACCTGCTTCTTTAATAATGGAAGAAGTTGCAAGAGGCAGATTAATCATTCCAGCTAATATTAATCATTTGAATCTTGAGCCAATGTCAATAGGTATTGCTTCTAGATGCAAGGTTAATGCAAATATTGGTGCTTCCCCAAATGCAAGTGATATCAATGAAGAAGTAGAAAAGCTCAAGCTGGCCGTTAAATATGGGGCTGATACGGTAATGGATCTTTCTACGGGAGGAGTAAATTTAGATGAAGTGCGGCAAGCAATTATTCACGAATCTCCTGTCCCCATAGGAACGGTGCCTGTTTATCAAGCTTTAGAAAGTGTACATGGCTCAATAGATAGACTAACTGAAGACGATTTTCTTCATATTATTGAAAAACATTGCCAGCAGGGTGTAGATTATCAAACTATTCATGCTGGATTATTAATAGAGCATTTACCAAAAGTCAAAGGAAGGATTACTGGAATTGTCAGTAGAGGCGGAGGAATTTTAGCTCAATGGATGTTGCATCATTTTAAGCAAAATCCCCTTTATACAAGGTTTGATGATATTTGTGAAATTTTTAAGAAATATGATTGTACTTTTTCTCTAGGAGATTCATTAAGACCTGGTTGTTTGCATGATGCTTCGGATGATGCTCAGCTAGCCGAATTGAAGACCTTAGGCGAGCTTACACGAAGAGCATGGGAACATAATGTTCAAGTTATGGTAGAGGGTCCTGGTCATGTACCTATGGACCAAATTGAATTTAATGTTAGAAAGCAAATGGAAGAGTGTTCAGAAGCTCCCTTTTATGTCCTTGGACCTTTGGTAACAGATATATCTCCTGGTTATGACCATATATCGAGTGCTATTGGAGCAGCGATGGCGGGTTGGTATGGGACTTCTATGTTGTGTTATGTAACTCCAAAAGAACATCTAGGTCTCCCCAATGCAGAAGATGTACGTGAAGGATTAATTGCTTACAAAATAGCTGCTCATGCTGCTGATATAGCAAGACATCGAGCTGGAGCTCGTGATAGAGATGACGAACTTAGTCATGCAAGATATAACTTTGATTGGAATAAACAATTCGAACTTTCATTAGATCCAGAAAGGGCAAAGCAGTATCATGATGAGACACTACCTGAAGAAATTTTTAAAAAGGCAGAGTTTTGTTCAATGTGTGGCCCTAAACATTGTCCAATGAATTCAAAGATTTCTGATGAATCACTTGATCAGTTAAAAGATAAGCTTGAAGAATGTAATAGTTCAGTTTAGTTATCAATTAGTAGTTATAGAATTTCCTTAGTTTTATTAACTACGTTTTCGACTGTAAATCCAAAATTTTTCATACATTCTCCACCTGGTGCTGATGCACCGAACCTATCCATAGTAATACAAATTCCATCAAAACCTGTATATTTATGCCAACCAAATGAATGAGCAGCTTCTACTACAACTCTCTTTTTTACGCTACTAGGTAAAACACTTTCTTTGTAAGATTCTTCTTGCTCTTCAAAAAGTTCTATACAAGGCATAGAAACAACTCTAATTTTTTTACCTAAGTTTGAAATTTCCTTACTTGCTTCAATGCAAAGATTTAGTTCGCTTCCGGTACCAATAAATATTAGATCTGGAGTTCCTTCACAATCGGAAACTACATATCCACCTAGAGCAACTTTGTCAATTGAAGTATTTTCTTGATTTGGCATACCTTGTCTACTTAAACAAAGGGCAGAAGGTCTTTTTCGATTTTGAATAGCAAGCTTATAAGCTCCACTTGTCTCATTTCCATCTCCTGGTCTAAAAACTAGTATGTTAGGCATAGCACGAAGAGAAGGGATTGTTTCAATAGGTTGATGAGTTGGCCCGTCTTCTCCTACACCAATTGAATCATGGGTTAATACATAAATAACTCCTAATTCGCTTAGTGCTGAGAGCCTCATTGAACCTCTCATATAATCGGCGAAAACAAGGAAAGTTCCTCCATAAGGAATAAGACCACTATTGTGATACGCAATACCATTAAGTACAGCTGCCATAGCATGCTCTCTTACACCAAAATGTAAATATCTTTTTTCAGGACTATCAGATTGGAAAGATCCACTTTCCCCCTTGATATCTGTATAGTTAGAGTGGGTTAAATCTGCTGATCCACCAATTAACTCAGGCAGGTTGGGTCCTAAGGCACCTAAACATATTTGTGAATGCTTTCTGGTGGCTAAACCTTTATCATCCGGTGTATAGGAAGGGAGATCTGAGTCCCAATTCTCAGGTAATTGGCCTTTTAACATTCTGTTTAACTCGGCTCCTTCAGAGGGATATTTTTTTTGATATTCCTCAAATTTAGAATCCCATTCTTTCTCTAAATTTTCGCCTTTGTTTATTGATTTTCTAAAATGTGCATATACTTCATCTGGTATTTCAAATGGAGGATATTCCCAATTTAGAAACTCTCTCGTTAATGCAGCTTCTTCTTCTCCAACAGCTGCTCCATGAATCCCAGCAGTATCTGATTTATTGGGCGAACCATAACCTATGGTTGTAGAAATTTTTATAATTGAAGGCTTGTCTGTAATTAATTTTGCTTTTTCGATAGCTTCAGTTATTCCTTTAACATCATGATTTCCATCTTCAACATGTTGTACATGCCATCCATAAGCTTCGTATCTTTTTAATACGTCTTCGGTGAAAGAAACGTCGGTTCGCCCATCAATTGTAATTTGATTATCGTCATAGAGTGCAATTAATTTTCCAAGCTTTAGATGACCAGCTAATGAACAAGCCTCTGATGCAATACCCTCTTGATTACAACCGTCACCCATTATTACGTAAGTATAGTGATCAACAATATTGCAATCAGGCTTATTAAATTTGGCTGCCAAGTGAGTTTCTGCTATTGCTAAACCAACAGCATTGGAAATTCCAGCACCAAGAGGCCCAGCTGTGACTTCAACACCTTCAGTTTCGAATGTTTCTGGATGTCCAGGAGTTTTTGATCCCCATTGCCTAAATTCCTTAATATCTTCTATAGAAACTGATTTATATCCTGTCAAATGAAGCAAGGAATACAACAGCATACAGCCATGACCAGCTGATAATACAAAACGATCTCTATTGAACCATTTTGGGTTATTTGGGTTGTGATTAAGTATGTTTTGCCATAATGCATAACCCATAGGAGCGCATCCCATTGGCAATCCAGGATGTCCACTATTAGATTTATTTACTGCATCTACAGCAAGCATTCTTATACTATTTACACAAAGTGATTCTAATGAAACAGATGCAGCGACCATTGTTTTAAAAAAAAGTGAAGTTGGAAATACAGAATTGGTTGTCTTCAATTCATGCTGCTGAAAGCAAGGCAAACATTGTGACCACCAAAGCCGAAAGAATTAGAAAGAGCAACTCCTACTTGAGCTTCTCTTGCATTATTTGGTACATAATCAAGATCACATTCAGGATCTGGATTGACGTAGTTAATTGTAGGAGGGATAAAATTATGTGTCAAAGAAAGTATACAAGCTACAGCCTCTATACCTCCTGAGCCTCCTAGGAGATGACCAGTCATCGACTTAGTAGAGCTTACAGGAATGAGGTAAGATCTGTCTCTAAAAATAGATTTAATTGCAGAAGTTTCATTTTTATCATTAGCTGATGTACTTGTTCCATGAGCATTTATGTAATCTACTTTTTCAAGATCAATAGAACTGTCTTTAATTGCTAGTTTGATAGCCTCTGCGCCTCCAACCCCACCTGGGGATGGAGCAGTAATGTGATGAGCATCACATGTTGTTCCATATCCAATAATTTCTGCATAGATTCTTGCATCTCTTTTTTTTGCATTTTCTAAAGTTTCTAAAACAAGAATCCCAGAGCCTTCACCAATAACGAATCCATCTCTTTCTGCATCAAAAGGCCGACTAGCGGTTTGAGGACTTTCATTTCTGCAAGAAAGAGCTTTAGCGCTGGCAAAACCAGCTACTCCAAGGGGAGTAATACTTGCTTCTGCTCCTCCACAAATCATTGCATCTGCTTTTCCAAGTTGGAGTAATCTAAAAGAATCACCTATTGCATTAGAACCGGCAGCACAGGCAGTTGAAACAGATGAACTTGGTCCTTTTGCACCCAAAGCGATAGCAGCTAGTCCAGTTGCCATATTGGGAATCATCATTGGGACTGTAAATGGACTTACTCTTTTTGGCCCTTTGTGACTCAGTATTTGAGCTTGACTTTCCATAGTTAGTAAGCCTCCAACACCAGAGCCAATAATCACTCCAATTCTTGATGCATTAGCTTCAGTAATTTCAAGTCCAGAATCATTAAAAGCTTGTTTTGCTGCAATAACTCCAAACTGTGAAAACCGGTCCCACCTTTTGGATTCTTTAGCTTCAATAAAATTTTCAGATTGAAAATTTTTAACTTCTGCAGCAAATTTGCAGGGATGTTGTTCAGGATCAAAGAGAGAAATATTTGAGACTCCATTAGTTCCCCTTTGAAGACCAACTAAATATTCATCAATGTTATTACCAATTGGAGTTACTGCCCCGATACCAGTAATAACTACTCGATGGAAATTTGGCATCCTTTATTAACCTTTTTTTTCTTCGATGAATTTTACCGCATCGCCAACTGTAGCGATTCCTTCAGCGGCTTCATCAGGAATTTCAATATCAAATGCTTCTTCTAGAGCCATGACTAATTCAACGGTATCTAGAGAATCTGCACCTAAATCATTTTGGAAATTTGAATCTGATTTTACTTCGCCTGCTTCAACGCTTAATTGCTCTGAAACAATAGAACAGACTTTTTCGAGGATTTCTTGTGACATAGTTTATGGAATTTACTAATTATCTATAAGATTTTATGCCCTAGAGTTAACAAGAGTGAAGCATATCTTAATTTTTTTAATTTCTTTGTAAGACAATAGTATTATATAACGAGGTTCAAAAGACAATTTTTACATGTCACACGCAGTTAAAATCTACGATACTTGCATTGGATGTACCCAATGTGTAAGGGCTTGCCCACTCGATGTTTTAGAAATGGTTCCTTGGGATGGCTGCAAAGCTGGCCAAATTGCTTCATCTCCTAGAACTGAAGATTGTGTAGGCTGTAAAAGATGCGAAACAGCTTGTCCAACAGATTTTTTAAGTATTCGTGTTTATTTAGGTGATGAAACTTCTAGAAGTATGGGCTTAGCTTACTAATTTTATAGTGCAGTTTTAAGAGAGTCCATTTTTTTATAAATACTTATTTTTTTTCAATATAATTGAAAAAAAATTAATGTATGTGTGGAATAGTTGCTGTAACTGGATATAAAAAAGCTTTACCATTATTAGTGAATGGTTTAGAAAAGCTCGAATATAGAGGTTATGACTCTGCAGGTATTGCAATTATAAATTCTGAAACTAATTCAATCACTTGTAACAAAGCAGAGGGAAAACTTAAGAACCTTATAAATAATCTTAACGATGAGAATATTCCAGGAACTGTTGGTATAGGTCATACTCGATGGGCAACTCATGGTAAACCTGAGGTTAAAAATGCACATCCTCATATCGATAGTTCTGGAACCATAGCGGTTGTTCAAAATGGTATTATTGAAAATTTCCAGGATCTAAAAAATAAATTAGAGAAAGAGGGTATTACTTTTAATTCTGATACAGATACCGAAGTAATTCCTCATTTAATTGAAAGAGAATTAAAAATATTAGGCAAACTTAATCTTGAGAATAATGGTTCAACATTATTGGTGGCTGTGAGAAATGTAATATCTGATCTAGAAGGATCGTATGCCTTGGCTGTGTTATGGGCTGGTGCACCAACCTCTCTAGTAGTTGCAAGAAGACAAGCACCCTTGATTATTGGCTTGGGCGAAGGAGAATTTATTTGTGCAAGTGATACTCCAGCTATTGCAAACTTTACAAATATTATTTTGCCTATGGAGGATGAAGAAATAGCTTTATTAACTCCTCTTGGAATAGAAATATACGATATAAACAACGAAAGGCAATATCGAAATCCAATTTCTCTAAAAGTCTCAGAGCAAATAATGGATAAGATGAATTTCAAACATTACATGTTAAAAGAGATATACGACCAGCCAGAAACTGCCAAAAACTGGTTGGAAAATTATTTAATTCAAAACTTAGATGATGGCCAATATCAAATAAATTACCCATTTGATACAAATTTTTTTGAATCAATTGAAAGAATAGAAATCATAGCTTGTGGTACAAGTAAACATGCTGCAATGGTGGGTAGTTTTTTATTAGAACAATTTGCAGGTATCCCTACTAATGTTTTTTATGCAAGCGAATTTCGATATTCACCTCCTCCACTCTTGCCAAATACATTAACTATTGGAGTTACTCAGTCAGGAGAAACTGCTGATACAATTGCAGCTATTGATATGGAAATTAAAAGACGGTCTTCAATTGAAGATAAAAAATTTAAACCTAATCTGGTTGCAATAACAAATAGAAAAGAGAGCTCTATAGGAAGGCAGGTATCAAATATAATTGATATATGTGCAGGAATAGAAGTCGGAGTTGCAGCAACAAAAACTTTTTTTGCACAATTACTTTCTTTTTACGGATTAGCAATAAAATTTGCAGAAATTAAAGGTAGTCAAAGCTCAGATGAAATAGGTAAATTAATAACTGAACTTATAAAACTGCCTCCATTAATAGAGGATCTTTTAGAGCAACATAATAAATCTTCAGAAAAGCTTGCACATGATTTCTTTAATATTAAAGACGTTATATTTTTAGGAAGAGGTATTAATTATCCTATTGCTCTTGAAGGAGCGTTAAAACTGAAAGAAATTAGTTACATACATGCGGCTGGATATCCAGCTGGTGAAATGAAACACGGGCCAATAGCTTTATTAGATAAAAAAGTACCTGTAATTTCTATCGCATCCCCTGGTGAAGTTTTTGACAAGGTTATTAGTAATGCTCAAGAAGCAAAAGCTAGAGATTCATATTTAATTGGGATAGCACCTGAATGTAATGGAACCGAAATTTTTGACTATTTAATGAAAGTTCCTTCCTCAAATGAATGGATTTCACCTTTACTCAACATAGTGCCTTTACAATTATTGAGTTACCATATTGCAGCTCATAGAGGACTTGACGTCGATCAACCAAGAAATTTAGCTAAAAGTGTAACAGTGGAATGATTAGTTTCTTGTGAATTTTAATTTCTTTAATTTAAAGTTCTAAAAGTCCATTTGGAGGATTAATGATTAGAAAATTATTTTTTACATCTACTAATGGGACTATTTCTTTAACAAATGGGATAAGAACTTTTTTTTGATTTTTAAAAAGTTCAATAACAAGTAAATTATTTTTCTCATTTTCTAAATTAATAACTTTCCCAATTATTTTTAATTCATCATTTTCTAAAGTCTTGACCTCCAGATCTATTAGTTCTAACAAATGGTATTCTTCCTTGTTTAATTTAGGCAGTTTATCGGTTTTTACAAGAATTTTAAATTTTTTAAGTTGCTCTGCATTATTTCTTGTATTTACTCCATGGAATTTTAATATGAAGGTCTCTTTACCAGACTGCTTGAAGCCAGATAGAAGTTTTATTTTTAAAGGAGGTTCATTTTCTTTTTGCAACCATCGCATTCCCGGTTTTAAAAATCTTTCTTCAAAATCACTTAAAGATTTAACCTTTACCTGTCCGTTAATTCCATGGCATGATGTTATCAACCCAACAATCAGCCATTCATTTTTATTTATCATATATTGTATTAGAAAGAGTGTTTTATGGAATTATCTAATAAACCCATACTTCCCGGTTCTTTTGTTGTCGTAAAAGACACTAACTCTATTTATAGGGGGTATAAAGGGTTTGTCCAGAGAGTGACAAAAAAAAGAGCAGCTGTTCTTTTTGAAGGGGGTAATTGGGATAAACTCATAACTTTTCAGCTAACAAATTTAGAAATAGTATAAAAATTAGAATTTTCCTATACTTATATACTTTTCTATCAAAACTCTGGCTGCATTTGTTTCTGCTTGTTTATGGGATTTGCCCAATGCAGATGATTCTTTGAATCCCTCGATAAATATATCACAAGAAAATCTTTCAGGGTCGCCATTTTTATCTGAGACCTGAATTATCTTATAGACTGGCAATTCAAAACCTTTACTTTGACACCACTCTTGCAATACTGTTTTGGATTTGAACCTATATGGAGCTTGTAAAAATATCTCTGAATCTTCTTCCCAAATATCATCTAACCAAAGATTTATTTCCTGAATAGAATTAAAGCATTTATAAATGGCACCAATTAAAGCTTCTGTAGTTTCACCAATAATGGTATTTTTTGAATTTTCATCACCAAGAGCTTTAGGTCCTTTAATAATTAATGCCTCAATTTCGATTTTTTTCCCTAATTTAATTAACCACGCATCACTTACAATTTGTGCTCTTAGCTCTGAGCTTTCACCTACACTCATTTGAGGATACTTTTTTTCAATAAAATTAGAAGCAGCTAATCTGAGTACTGCATCTCCAAAAAATTCTAATTTTTCGTAATTTAATATTTTGTCCTCAGAGGAATGTATAAATACTTGATTGAAATCTTGAATTACTGAAATATTTTGTGTTCTAATTATTTCAGAAAATCTTTTTGATTTTATATTTAAAGACTTTAAAAAAGTGGTTATTTGAATAATTCTCTTTTCGTTAATGATATTTTTCATATGATTCAAGTGATTGCAAAAATTATAAAGCAGGTCATAAGCCGGGTTCTGTTCATCTTAATAAGATGGGCAATCATCTATCTAGGGCTGGAATTACTTCACAGTCTCAAGCGGCGCTTAAAAAGTAGATTGTGTAATGGTCATAAATCTACTAAGCCTTGCTCCCAGCCGGGGTTTACCTAGCCAACACTTCTCAATGTTGCTGGTGCGCTCTTACCGCACCCTTGCACCCTTGCCATACATAAAGTATTAGGCGGTATGTTTCTGTGGCACTATCCTCACGGTTACCCGCACTGGGAATTACCCAGCAAGCCTGACCATGTGGGAGCCCGGACTTTCCTCAAGAAAGTTTTATTTTGGAAACAAAATAAAACTTTCTTGCGATTGCCTCTCCTGCTTTCATTTAGCATAGTGCTAAATACTCCAAAAATCATCTATTGGGGCTGTAGCTCAGCAGGATAGAGCAACGGTTTCCTAAACCGTAGGTCGCGGGTTCGACTCCCGCCAGTCCCGTAAAAGTAAAAAACTATATGTAGTATATGTGCAAACTTGCTACTCTCTAGCTAGCGTATAGTTAGTAATAAATCTTTTATGGCTAAGTTGCATGATATGCGTTTAAAGCTCTTAATTCAACAAGAGCATGAACGCATTTCTAAATCCCAACCTAATGATTTAGATCTTTCAATAGTTCAAGCAAGGTGTCTGTGCTGGCTTGCTTTATTAGCAGAAGCTCACGAAGATCAAGCAAATGATGCTGAAAAAAGAGGAGATGCTGAACAAGCAATGGGATGGTTTGCTGATTCTATGAGACTAAGAGATGTCATCAATTTGGTTACAAGTATTGAAATACCTTTGCCAGATAGTCCAGATTCACTTGATGAAAATGACGAATTATTGGATGGTCCTACAATTTCGCCCAAATAGTGAGATGATATAAAAAGATTTATATTTTTCTTTTGGCTGAAGAACTATGTCAATGCTCTGACTGCAAGAGATTTTACAAAGAGCATGATCGTCTGATTAGAGAATTTCCAACTTTCAAGCAGCAACAAGAATTGAATTGGGCATCGATTCAATCTTTCAGAACCCTTTGTACGAAGGTTACTAATGATTTGCAGCGAGAATTATCTGAAAGAGAATCAAAAGAAGATGTAAGTCAAGAAGAAAAACATATTTCTGACACAGAAATTTCTGAAACTTTAGATGAACTTGAAAGTGTTAATGCTTATTTATATTCAATTGAAGCAATAATGGAAAGAATTTTCGATACAAAAATTTCGAACAATATCGAATCGAGATTTAAAGAGATAGCTAAAGAATTAGCACCTGACCCATTAAACATGGATAGATTAATTTTGAATAGATTATTTCATCAAGCTTCCGATTCATCAGACAATAAAAATATTAATTAGTTAATTCTTCTACATCGCATGTAATTTCTACAGGCATTGGCGAGACTTTCCAAATTGATTTACAATACTCTCGAATAGATCTATCTGAAGAAAAATATCCTGATCTAGCTGTGTTCAATAATGCCATTTTATTCCAAGAGTTTTTATTCTTCCAGCATTTACTTACTACATCCTGTTCATTTAAGTAGTCTTCGAAGTCAGCCATTACGAAAAATGGGTCATGTCCAGTCAAACTATTTAATAAAGGTTTAAATAACTCTTTATCCCCATTGCTAAAGTGCCCAATTTCAATTAGACGTATTACCTCTTTAAGCTCTGGACAATTGTCAATAAAATCTCTTGGCGAATAATTATTATTTTTTAAATCCATAATTTCACTTTCAGTTTTACCAAAAAGAAAGAAATTTTCTTTTTTCACTAGATCTCTTAATTCTACGTTTGCTCCATCCAGAGTTCCAATAGTTAAGGCTCCATTCATGGCAAACTTCATATTCCCAGTTCCAGATGCTTCTTTTCCTGCAGTTGAAATTTGTTCGGAAAGATCTGTTGCAGGGTAAACTATTTCACCAAGTTTTACATTATAGTCTGGTAAAAAAACAACCCTTAAATAACCGTCCATATCTGGGTCAGAATTCACTACATCAGCTATACCATTAATGAATCGAATCATTAGTTTTGCCATAAAGTAACCTGGAGCAGCTTTACCCCCAAATATTATTGTTCTTGGTACTGCAAACTTATTCGTACCGTTTTTTATTCTTAGATATTGCGCAATAACTTGTAGAGCGTTTAAATGTTGTCTTTTATATTGATGAATTCTTTTTACTTGAACATCAAATAAACTGGAAGGATCAACTAATATTCCAGTTTTTGAATGGATATAACTAGCTAATTTTCGCTTGCCATTTAATTTAGTTTCTTCAAATTTTTGTAAAAAATTGTTATCATCTTTTTTCCCTTCTAACTTCTTTAAAAGTTCCATATTAGTTATCCAATTAGGACCAACTTCTTCTTCAAGAAGGTTAGATAATGATGGATTAGATAGTGCAACCCATCTTCTAGGAGTAACCCCATTAGTTACATTTGTAAATTTCTCAGGCCATAGCGCTGCAAATTCAGGAAGAAGTTGTCTTTTTATTAGATCTGAGTGAAGAGCTGCGACACCATTAATATGATGTGCTCCAATTGTAGCCAAATGAGCCATCCTAACTGATTTGGAGCCTTCTTCATCAATTATTGAGAGTTTTTGAAGGATTTTGTCATCACCAGGATAACGTAGTCTTAATTGTTGTAAGAATCTCCAATTAATTTCATAAATAATTTCTAGATGACGAGGAAGAAGATCATTAAATAAACCTAAATCCCACTTCTCCAAAGCTTCTGGTAGTAAAGTGTGATTGGTATAAGCAACTGATGAGGTTGTTATATTCCAAGCTTTATCCCAACCTATTTGATATTGGTCAATGAGAAGTCTCATTAATTCTGCAACTGCAATAGCAGGATGTGTATCGTTTAATTGGACTGTCCAATGTTTAGGGAATTCTGTTATTGGTATTGATCTTTTTTCAAGGCTTCTCAACATATCCTGAAGAGAACAACTGACAAAAAAGTGTTGTTGTTTGAGTCTTAATCTTCTACCTTCGTCAGTTCCATCATTTGGATATAGAACTTTTGAAAGTGTTTCAGATGCAACTTTTTCTTCTACCGCACCATAATAGTCACCAATATTGAATGCATAAAAGTCAAAACTTTCTGTTGCATCAGCTCTCCATAACCTTAATCTGTCACATGTATTGACTCTATATCCTAAAACTGGAACATCATGAGGTACTCCAATTGCATGTTCTGAAGGGATCCATCTTGATCTATAGTTCCCTTTATCATCTCTATAACTTTCAGTTCTGCCTCCAAAACCAACGAAACATGATTCATCTGGTTGAGGAAGTTCCCATGGCCATCCACCTTTTAGCCATTTATCAGTTACTTCAACTTGCCAACCATCTCTAATTAACTGATTAAATATGCCAAATTCATATCTAATACCATAACCAACAGCTGGAACTTGTAGTGATGCTAATGATTCCATGTAACATGCTGCAAGTCTGCCAAGTCCACCATTACCTAATCCAGGCTCCTCTTCAACTTCAAGAATTGTTGACAATGATTCAATGCCAAACCTCTTTAGAGCTTCTTCTGCCTCTTGAGTTATTCCAAGATTGAGAAGATTATTACTTAATTGAGGGCCTATTAAAAATTCTGCAGATAAGTAAGCAACTGTTTTTTGTGGTTTTTTTCTTATGACTTCCTGACTGGCTAAATATCTTGTCATTAGCCTATCTTTGACTGCGTAACTTAAAGCCATATATAAGTCGTGAGGACTTGCAGAAGTAGCTAACTTTCCAAGAGTATAGAACAGATGTGCCGTCATTCCTTGGAAAACAGCATCAGAATCCATTCCGGCTTTTTCAGGATCTAGGTAACAGCCTGGGGTAGGCAAACGTAGATCGAATGGTTCGTTGGAATTCATTGGTTTGGCCATATAACAGACAATAGCCATTTTTTTGAAAATTTCTTTGTTGTAACTTCAGATCCACACTTGTTGAGTATTTTTGCTTTTTTCTTACATATTTCTTAAAGTGGGCCCTCAATAAACTATCTTCCAATTAGGTAGTTTATTTTTTTCTCATTTCATATGTATTCTTTACTTGCTGAATTAAGTGCACATGATTTAGAAGTTGCTGAAACCTTGATAGGAGTTATAAGGTTTTTATTGATCTTTTTAGCAGCTAGAGCATTAGCAGAAGTATTAGTAAGACTAAGTTTACCAACAATTGTAGGAGAGCTTCTTGCAGGGGTTGTAATAGGCGCATCAGGATTCCATTTATTGATACCGCCCTCAGCTGGAACTGAGTTGAATGCAGGACTTGTAAATGTTATAAGTTCATTAGCTTCAATTCCTCCTGAAGCAGTACCAGATGTTTATTTCGAAAGTTTTCCATCCCTTCAAGCAGTTGCAACACTTGGTTTATATGCCCTTTTATTTTTAACAGGATTAGAAAGTGAGTTAGAGGAGTTAGTAGCTGTCGGTGCGCAGGCTTTTACTGTCGCTATGGCTGGGGTAATTTTGCCGTTTGCCTTTGGAACTCTCGGATTAATGTTTATTTTTCAAGTAGATTTGATTCCAGCAGTTTTTGCAGGAGCATCTATGACAGCAACAAGTATAGGAATTACTGCAAGTGTTTTTGGTGAATTAGGATATTTAAAAACTAGGGAAGGACAAATTGTTATTGGTGCAGCAGTGCTAGACGATATTTTGGGAATTGTTATTCTCGCAGTTGTTGTTGCTCTTGCTGCAGGAGGATCTTTAGAAATTGCACCCATTGTTAAATTAGTTGCGGCAGCAGTAGTATTTGTTATTGCCGCTATCGCATTAAGTAGAACTGCAGCACCTGGATTTGATTGGTTATTAGATAGATTGAAAGCCCCTGGAGCTGTAGTGGTGGCATCTTTTGTAATACTTGTACTATGTTGTTTTGTCGCAACGGCAATTGGATTGGAAGCAGCTTTAGGTGCTTTTGCAGCTGGACTAATACTAAGTAGTTCTAAAAATAATCACGCAATTCAACAATCCGTTTTACCTTTAGTATCCTTATTCGCAACTATTTTCTTCGTATTGGTAGGAGCTGGAATGGATTTATCCGTTATCAATCCACTTGATCCAACAAGTAGATCAGCTCTTGTGGTTGCAGGATTTTTATTAGTCGTAGCAATAATTGGAAAAATTGCGGCAGGATGGGTATTTTCAAGTAATAAACCTACAAATAGATTAGTTGTAGGTTTGGGTATGATGCCTAGAGGAGAGGTTGGTTTAATTTTCCTTGGACTAGGAACGAGCGCGAAGTTGTTAACTCCTTCTCTTGAGGCAGCTATTTTATTAATGGTTATTGGAACTACATTTCTTGCACCTGTTCTCTTGAGAATTGTTCTAAAAGATAAGCCCCCAAATGATGGGAATAAAATTTCAGATGATGTTGCAGCTGATCCTGTGGGTCTTCTTTAGGAAATAAGTTTATTAGAATTAAACAATATAATTCTTTAATAAATGGAAAAGTCAGCTCTGATAGATAGTGATGTCAATTATGACTGGAATTTTTTAAATTACCCAATACATATTGTTTCTGCTAAGCCTGAGAATACATCAAAAGAATGTGCAATTTTATTAATTCATGGTTTCGGTGCTTCTACGGATCATTGGAGATTTAATATTCCTGTTTTGAGTACAAAATACGAAGTTCATGCTATGGATTTACTCGGTTTTGGAAAAAGTCCTAAGCCTCAAGACGTCGAATACTCAGGATCTTTATGGAAGGATCAGGTTGTCGCTTATGTAAAAGAGAAAATAAAAAAACCTACAATTGTTGTTGGAAATTCATTAGGTGGTTATGCTGCATTAGCAGCTGGTGCAGAATTAAATGAGTTAAACGCAGGAGTGATCTTACTTAATGCGGCTGGATATTTTAGTCAAGAAAAAACTATCAAAAAGAATATGTTGCAAACTTCAATTGAAACAATTGCCGGCATATTTTTGAAAAATATTGTTCTTCAACGCTTGATTTTTGAGAATATGAGAAATCCAAAAAATATTAAAAAAACTTTGAATCAAGTTTATGTTGATAAAAAAAATGTTGATGATTTTTTAGTTGAGTCAATAAGGAAGCCTTCTCTAGATTTCGGAGCTTTTAATGTCTTTAGAAGTGTATTTAACCCATCAGGTCCTCAAGGATTGCCGTTGGATACGTTATTCTCAAAACTAAATGCACCATTATTACTTCTTTGGGGAGGGAAAGATCCATGGATGAACACTCCAAAAAAAAGGAATCTATATGAAAAATTTACACCAAAGAATACAAGAGAAATTATTCTTGATGCAGGACATTGCCCTCATGATGAGATCCCTGAACTAGTTAATCAGCATATTTTGGATTGGGTTGATTCTCTTTAATTAATAATCGTGAAGCTTTCATTATCTAATAAGGACCAAGGAATTTTTGTCTTTCAATTAGATAAAAATAATTACATTAAATTTTGTCCTGAAAGAGGTGGCGTTATTACAAATTGGGTTTCGGATGGTAATGAAATACTTTATTTCGATGAAACAAGATTTATGGACAAGACAAAAAGTATTAGGGGAGGCATTCCAATCTTGTTTCCAATTTGTGGAAATCTCAATACCTCTAGTTCAGTATTTGGAAATGGTTATTTGCAATTACCACAACATGGTTTCGCTAGGGATTTGCAATGGCAATACTCCTTCAATGAAAATAAAAAAATTTTATATTTATTCTTAAATTCATCAAAAAAAACCAAAAAATATTATCCTTTCGATTTCGAACTAAAAATAGAAGTTACCTTAAAAATTAACTTTTTAAAATTTGAAATTACAATCTATAACAAAACAGATTTTGCTATGCCTATAAATTTTGGTTTGCATCCTTATTTTAATGTTTCAGATTTCAAAAATTTAGTGTTTGTTGATAATCCACTTAATTGTCAGGATCAAGAAAGAAATACTATAAGTAATACTTTGGATGAATTAAATAATATTAATTTAGGAGTTGATCTACTTATGTATACTTCCGGTAGAAGCTCTTTTCGAGATAAGATTTTTAAAAGAGAGGTAACTTTAAATCATCCATATCCTTTTAATCTAGGCGTTATTTGGAGTGATCCTCCAAGAAGAATGATATGTCTCGAACCTTGGACTAGTCCACGAAATTCTTTTGTTGATGGATTTAGAAATATTATGATTCCTTCAAATGATAGTAAAAGGTTAAATGCCTCAATACAAATAAAATCTCTTAAGTAATTTTGTAATACTTATGAAATTTGTAGTTATAGATGATGACCCCACAGGCTCTCAAACTGTTCACGATTGCTTATTACTTCTTAAGTGGGACTACTCAACTTTAGTCAAAGGTTTTGAATCTAAATCTAATTTATTTTTTATTTTGGCTAACACAAGGTCACTATCGGAAAATGATGCGAAATTAACAATAGAGGAAATTTGCAAAAATCTTAAGACTGTAATTACTTCTAAAGCCTATGAAGAAGAAATTATTTTTATAAGTAGAGGAGACTCTACTCTTAGAGGACATAACTTTTTAGAGCCAATTGCATTAAATAGTTGCTTAGGTCCTTTTGATGCTACTTTTCATATTCCAGCTTTCATAGAGGGTAAAAGATTAACAATTAATGGATCTCATTTTGTTAATAAGATTCCTATTAGTCAAACAATTTTTGCAAGAGATAAAATATTTGGATATGAGACAAGTAATGTCAAGAATCTTTTACTTCAGCAGAGTAAATCGCAAATAAATTTTGAAGATATTCAAAATCTTTTATTCTCAGATATCGAAATGCTGAATGATGAAGAAAATAATATTGTTTTAAAAACACTAAAGAACTTGAAGAATAATAAACATGTAGTTGTAGATATAGCAAATTATTCTCAACTAAAAAAATTCTCTTTAGTAATTAAAAAATTAATAAAACAAAAAAAATTCCTTTTTCGAACTGCAGCAAGTTTTATAAGTTCAATTTCTGAGAAAAAAAGTGTCTCTCAGAGTGAAATATTTTTCTCTAATTTAAGAATAAGAAATAAAGAAAAGAGTTTTCTTCCAGGACTTATAATTGTTGGATCTTATGTAGAACTTACAACAATACAATTGAATAATTTATTAGAGATAAGTAATTGCAGTCCAATTGAATTAGATGTTTTTGAATTCTTTAAAATTACTTCATCAGATAATAATCAGAAGCGAAGGAATTTGTTTAAAAATAAATTTTTGAAAGAAATTAGATTTTCTTTTGAGAAAGGAAAAACTCCTGTTTTGTTTACTTCAAGAAAATTTATGTCTCTAGATGCTTCTGAAGTATTTAATTTTTATAATTTACTTGCTTGTTTTATTGCTGAATTAGTCGCAGATTTGAAGTATGAAATAGGATATTTGATTTCAAAAGGTGGAATAACATCAAATTTGATTCTTAGTAAAGGACTAAATGCAGATTATGTTTATCTTGAAGGACAGATCTTAACTGGCATTTCAGTGGTGACTTACAATCTAAAAAATGGCGAAAAACTCCCCATTGTTACTCATCCTGGAAACATTGGCACTAAAGATTCACTGGTTAATATTTGGAAAGCTTTTGAAAATAAAAGTAATTTTTTAAATTAGAAATTTGAGATAATTTCTTCAGCAAAACTGCTGCAGGATAAGGGTTCTACTTTTGGTTCCATTAAGCGTGCTAGATCATAGGTGACTTTTTTTTGCTCTATTGCCTTACTTAAACCATTAGTAATTAAGTTAGCTGCCTCATCCCAACCAAAATATTCAAGCATCATTACACCACTAAGAATTACTGAGCCTGGATTAATTTTATTCAAGCCTGCATGTTTTGGCGCAGTACCGTGCGTAGCTTCGAAAATTGCTGCATTATCTCCAATATTTGCACCAGGAGCCATACCTAGGCCACCAACAATAGCTGCAGCTGCATCAGAAACATAGTCTCCATTGAGGTTTAATGTTGCAAGAATTGAATATTCTTGAGGTCTAGTTTGAATTTGTTGAAATATACTATCAGCTATCCGATCATCAACTAGAATTAGTTTTTTCCATTTTCCATCTCCGTGAGAATTTGATATTGATGCAATAACTTCTTTAATTTCTTCGCAAATGAATGCTTTTTTGTTATTTGTAAGCTTGTCAAAACCTGGTTCAATTTTTCGAGCATTATTTTCAATTGTAATTTCTGGATTTTTCTGAATATTATCTAAAATCCAGCTTTCTCTTTCTGTAATGCAATCTTCTCTAAATTCATTTACTGCTAATTCATATCCCCAATCTCTAAAAGCACCTTCTGT
This sequence comes from uncultured Prochlorococcus sp., assembly GCA_902519235.1. Lineage (GTDB taxonomy): Bacteria > Cyanobacteriota > Cyanobacteriia > PCC-6307 > Cyanobiaceae > Prochlorococcus_A. The sequence continues at coordinate 28,747 of CABYJE010000001.1, read as the reverse complement.
ATATTTCATAATATTCCCTTTATGTACAAGAGTCACATGCCTTTTATCTCCTGATAATCTTTTGGCATGTTCAATAGCTTTTCTAATATGCCTTTGGCTACCAGATTTACTCACCGGTTTTATTCCAATACCTGATCCGTCGGGTATAGATCTATTTTTTAAATTTTTACTTTTTGGTATGACAATGTTATTTAAGTGATTAATTAATTCAAGACAATTATTATCCTCCGCTTCCCATTCAATTCCCATATAGATATCCTCAGTATTTTCTCTGTAAACAATAACGTCTAAATTTTGGGGATTTTTATGAGGGCTTGGAGTTCCTGAATAATATTTACATGGTCTAACACAGCTATATAAATCAAATATTTGCCTTAATGCAACATTAAGGGATCTAATACCTCCACCGATGGGAGTCGTTAAAGGACCTTTGATGGCTACACCAAAGTGTTTGATTGCTTCAATAGTATCTTGAGGGAGGTAGTTATATGTTCCATAAAGTTCACAAGCTTCATCGCCTGCATAGACTTTAAACCAATTAATTTTTCTTTCATCTCCATAGCTTTTCTTAATGGCTGAATCAAGAACGATTTGAGTTGCAGGCCAAATATCAACTCCAGTACCATCACCCCTAATAAATGGGACAATTGGATTATTAGGAACATTAGGCTTGCCTTGATTAAAAGTTATTATCTCGCCTTCATTAGGTAAAGTTAATTTTTCAAATTTTGGCATAGCATTGAATTAATAAAAGATAACTCATTGAAGTTCCTCGTATTGTAATTTGCGATGAGTTATTTTCTTTAAAACCTAGAAATTTATTATTCAAATGTGAATAGAGAATACTTTATTGATCAGCATTTCAACATCTTTATTAAAAGAAAAAGTAGTTAATAAGCAAGTTAAAGCAAATTATGTCATTTTTCAAAAAAATACTCAGCTACTTATGAATGCGAGTTCAAATGTAAGTAATGTTGAAATAGCTAATAAAATTGCTTCCACTGCAGCTTTGTTTCGGAAATATTTTCCAGATGCAAGCGTAAACTTTAGTCCCTGGGACTATTCAAATAATGAATCCATGCAAGATACTATTGATTTTGCGTTTCATTTCCCTGGATGGAGTCCTCTTATTGAATGTAGAGCAATACTCTTACAATTAAGAATTGAAAATGATAATAATGGTAGAGTTCCGAAATTGTTGGGAATAATAATGCGAGGTATGATTGTTCCCTCCGAGAGATGGAGAGTGGCTACTATCGGTGATTGGGAAATGACTGGTACTCATCTACCGCAAAAGGAACAAAAAGATAATCTTTTTTTAGTTTGTAAAGAACTTTATAAGCTATTCTCTACAACATCCGCTGGTAACAAAAATTAGCTGTTTTATGTATTTTTCTTGTAGATTAAATACACATACAAAAATAATTCAAAATATATGGCAGTTGCTCTTGCAGGACAATTAAGAGAAGGGACAAAAAAATCCCATACTATGGCTGAAAATACTGGCTTTGTGGCTTGTTTTTTAAAAGGAGTTGTTGAAAAAAAATCTTATAGAAAATTAATTAGTGATTTATATTTTGTTTATGAAGCTATGGAAGAAGAAATCGAAAGACTCGTCAATGAGGAACATCCTGTAATAAAACCTATAGGTTTTAAATCATTATTCAGGAAAGAAACTCTTGTAAATGATCTTAAATTTTATTTTGGTGAAAACTGGAAGAACGAAATTAATATTTCTCACTCAGCAAAAAAATATGTTGAAAGAATTCGAGAGGTCGCAAAAAATTCACCAGAGCTCTTAGTTGGACACCACTACACTCGCTATATAGGAGATTTATCTGGGGGACAAATCTTGAAAAGGATCGCTAAAAAAGCATTAAATTTGAAGGGAAATGATGGTTTAAATTTTTATGAGTTTGAATTAATTGCTGATGAAAAGAAATTCAAGGAAGAATATTCCCTTACTTTGAATCAACTTCCAATAAATCAAAAGATGGCTGATCAAATTATTGATGAAGCTAATCAAGCTTTTTCTTACAATATGAAAATGTTCAAGGAGCTTGAAGGTAACTTGATTGCTGTTTTAGGCAAGATTGTATTCAACTACATTACAAAAAAAGTTAGGAAAGGAAGTACCGAAACCTAATATTTATGTTTGATTCATTAGTTGATTTCCTTAAAACCAATATTGATGAATTAAATGGACATGAAGTACAAATATCTAGTGAATTCAAAGAACATCACAATGAAGACTCAAAATATATTATTAAAAATTGGCTTTTTTCATCTCCCGAATATAGAAAGTGGCGAATAACAAGATTAGATGGGGGCAAAAAACTGCAAGTGTTTAATACGGTCGCATATCCTAATTTTGATAGTGAATTGCCTATTTTAGGAGCTGATATTTTATGGTTTGGTACTTCTCAAAAGTTATTAGCAATACTTGATTATCAACCTTTAATTCAAGAAAGCGAATATCTTGAAAAATATTGTTCAAGTTTAGGTAGTATTAAGAAAAAATATTCTGCATTTGACAACAATAAAATGAAGAATATATATGATTCAAAAAAGTATTTTTCCCCATGGGTGATTATATGTAGAGGAAATAAATTAAATCTTGATAGAGATTTAAATAATATATTCCATTCATTCGTAAATAATTATTTGAATATTTATAAATCTAATCTCGTTAATCAATTTTTAAATGCAGAAGAAATAAAGATTAATCAAATTAAATACGATAAGTATAGTTTTGAAAAAGACCCTGCAGATAAATTGTTTAAATCTTTTTTTGGAGAAAAATGGACAAAAAAATTTATCAATAAATTTCTATTTACATTAAATAATGAGATTATTCATTAAATGTTAATACAAGATACCATTTTTTACAGGCCAGATTGGAGATGGCATAATTTTTTAAAATATTTAACAAATAATTTAATTAAATATAACTGTTTAGAAAAAACAATACCCTCGGAATATTCTTATAAAGATTCAACTTATGGTTCAAAAAAATCAAAAAAAAATGTGAATCTATCTACTTGGGGAGTAACGCATAAAGAAAGAATTCAATTCGCAAGGGCAGTTTGTATAAATAGTCCAAATTATTCTGTTTTAAATTTTTTAATTATTCCTAATACTATTTATAACGTCCCATTTTTTGGGGTAGATTTTGTTTCTCTGCCTAATAGTTATTTATTAGTTTTAGATTTTCAGCCTTCATTAAAAATACAAAATCAATACAATAATGAGTTATTAGAAAAACTTAAAAAACTCAAAAATCATTGTCATTCATCACTCCCATTAGCTGAAAAAATGTCTTCGGATGTAGCTAGATTTTTTTCTCCAGGAGTAATATGGTCAAAATTACCAAAAGAAGAAAGAAGCGATTTTTTAATAACTAATCAACTTTATACCTCATTTAAGGAATATCTTGATTTGTATTTGGAAATTCTTTTCGAAAGCAAAGAAGTCAATATTGAATTGCAAAAAGAATTAATAAACGGTCAAAATAATTATTTGAATTATAGAAGAGACAACGATCCAGCAAGGCCAATGTTGTCGAGTTTGTTTGGTAAAGAATTTACTGAATCTTTAATTGAAGAAGTTTTATTTGCCACTTAAAAGTCTTATAATCTTTTGGAATTTGCAATCAAATGAATAAAATTTCTGTTCTTTTTGTATGTTTGGGAAATATTTGTAGGTCTCCTGCAGCAGAAGCTATCTTTATAAGTCTACTCGAAAAGAAGGGATTAACCGATTGCTTTATTGTAGATTCTGCTGGAACTGGGAGTTGGCATATTGGGAAAAAAGCTGACTCTAGGATGAGAATTGCGGCAGAAAGAAGAGATATAAATATCTTAAGCAGGGCTCGTCAAATTACTAGCAAAGATTTTGACGAATTTAACTATATTCTTGCGATGGACGATTCAAATTTTAGAAATATTCAAGATCTTAAAAATAGAACAGCTTCAACTGGGTTTGCATCAATTAAAAAAATACAAGATTTTAGATCGGTTTTTAATGAGCAAGAAGTTCCTGACCCATATTTTGGAGGTGATGAGGGCTTTGATTATGTCCTTGATATTTTAGAAGACTCTGTAAACGGTTTTTTGGAAAGTATTTCTTGAATTTATTTGATCTCAGTCTCTTTAGGAATCTTGTCATTGTAAAGATTAATAATTTTATCCACCACCTCATTTATTGCATATCCATCCGTAATAATTTCTATTGCGTCATTAGCTTTTATTAGAGGTGAAATTTCCCTATTGGAATCTTCAAAATCTCTTTTCTTTATAAGTTCTTTTAATGTATTAAAGTCTATTTCTTGTAAGTCTTTACTATTTTTATCAGATTTTCTTCTTTTTGCTCTTTCATCAATGCTAGCAGTTAAAAATATTTTAAGTTCTGCATGAGGAAAAACAGTAGTTCCTATATCTCTACCCTCAGCTACAAGTCCACCTGATTCTCCAATTTTTCTTTGTTCTTCTACTAAGAATTTTCTTACTTCTTTTATTGAGGAAATTTTAGAAACTATGGCACTTATCTTTTGCGACCTAATTTCTTCAGTAACACAGTAGTTATTAACATAAACATCCTGATGTGAATTTGTATTTGACTTGAAAACAATAGATATATCATTAAGAATATTCTGTAATTTTTTTTCTTTTTTATAATCAATATTTTCCTTAAGTATCAGCCAACTCAATGCCCTATACATTGCGCCAGTATCTAAATATAGAAGTTTAAGTTTCTTCGCTATTAACTTTGTTACAGTACTTTTACCTGACCCTGCAGGACCATCAATTGCAATAATCGGCCTTCTTTTCATTAGGAAAACGTGATCAATCAATCTTGTCTCTCCACATCTTATCGCACCAGCCAGTAACGAAATATTATCCTCAAGTCTTGCTTTTTGGAGTGTATGAGGGTGTAAGTGTTCTAAATATTCGATTGAAATTTTTTTTGCTGATAACTTTTTAATTATTTCGTTTAAATTGATATTTTTTTCTTGCAGAAAATTTTTTTTTGCTTCTAATAACTCACTTGAAAAAAACCTTACCAATTTCCTTTCGTTTTTTGATAAATGTACATTACGTGAACTTAAAGGAATTCCATCAAAATCTCTTTGTGTAGGAATAGATTTAATAGCAACATTTAATTTCTTTTTTAGGACAAGATTTTTTAAAATTAAAAGTTGTTGCCAATCTTTTTCTCCTAAGTAAAGATTTTTAGGCTTGATGAGATTAAGTAATCTATAAACTACTGTACATACGCCATCAAAATGTCCAATTCGATTTAATCCACATAATGCAGAAGATAATTCTATTGGAGCTTTTAGGAATTTAATATTTTTATTATTTGGTGGATATATATCTTCATTACTAGGGATGAATATGGCATCCGCGCCATTTGAAAAGGAGATTTTTATATCATTATCAATTGTTTTGGGGTAATTTTCTAAGTCTAACTTGTTATCGAATTGAAGTGGATTAATAAAAATACTTACTAAATTAACATTAGAGTTGTCATTTTTTGCTGTTGATATTAACTTAATATGTCCATTATGAAGATTACCCATTGTTGGAATAAAGTTAATTTCACTATTTATATTTCTCCTCCAATTTTCTATTTCTTCAGTTTTCCTGATTATTACTTTCTTCACTTTCTTTTAAAAAATAAATCTATTTGATAAATAATTACTGGACAAAAGCAATCTTAGGAGGAATATCTATATAAGGAAAGTCTATCATTTTTATTTAATGGATTACAAAACATCAGGTGTTGATATAGAAGCTGGACGACAATTTGTTTCCGAAATTAAACAGGCAGTTGAAGGAACTCATACATCTAATGTTATTGAGGGTATTGGCGGGTTCGGAGGCTTGTTTAGAATTCCTATCGATAGTTTTAAAAAACCAGTTCTTGTTTCAGGAACTGATGGTGTTGGAACAAAATTAGAATTAGCCCAAAGTAAAAACTTTCACTTTGAGGTTGGTATTGATTTAGTTGCTATGTGCATGAACGATATCATTACTAGTGGTGCAAAACCGTTATTTTTTCTGGATTATATTGCTACTGGTAAGCTTGATAAGAAACAATTATTGAGGGTTGTTCAAGGAATTTCACATGGCTGCGGAGAAAATAACTGTTCATTACTCGGCGGAGAAACTGCTGAAATGCCAGGATTTTATTCAAAAAATAAGTATGATCTTGCAGGATTTTGTGTTGGAATAGTCGATGAGGATAAGCTTATTAATGGTAAAAAAGTCTCTGAAAATGACTTAATAATTGCTTTAAAAAGTAATGGAGTCCATAGTAATGGCTTTAGTTTAGTAAGAAAAATTATTCAAAACAATAATCAAATAGAAAAGGAATTTGAAAAAGTTTCTAACTTAAGTTTTTATGATGAGTTATTGAAACCGACAAAAATTTACAATAATGTGATTAACCAAATGTTATCTGAAAATATAGAAATTAAAGCAATGTCTCATATAACTGGAGGAGGAATTCCAGAAAATTTACCAAGATGTATTCCTTCTGATTTTATTCCTTATATCAATACCAGTTCTTGGGAAATACCTATTTTATTTAAATTCCTTAAAGACAAAGGATCTATTCCTGAAAAAGATTTTTGGAATACTTTCAATCTTGGAGTTGGATTTTGTTTAATTATTGATAAAAAATTTAAGGACGCGACATTAAGTATCTGTAAAGATTATGAAATAGATAGTTGGGAAATTGGAAAGATAGTGCGAAAAAATAATTCAACAATTAGTAAATTTTTGCCAGAAATTTTAACTTAAATTTGTTTATCTTTTTTAAACGAGTTTAAAAAATTATTTTTTATACCCAAATGAAAAAGTTAGGTGTAATATAATAAGATTACCACCGAATTATATCGGAAGTTTAAGTATTAAGATTTAACCTTTATTCAATGCCCTTTGCAAATAATCAAAGAATTACACGTAGACGTAGTTCAGCTGGCCCTACACCTCCAAAAAGACCAATAGGTAATAATTCCGAATCAAATGGTAGACAGGCTCAAGGCCCAAGACCAACTTTCTTGACACTAAGGGATCATGGGAAAGTTTTTGTCGCTGATTTACCTAATTTGTCTGATGGTCAATTAGCGCATATTAGTAAAGAAGCTAATGAAGTTTTAAATAGTTTGGAAAAAAGACTTAGTGAACTCGAAAATGAACCTAATGTTAGTAATCCAGAAAACGATACCTTGATAAAAGCTTCTACCAAAAGAGATGTCACACTGAGGTTTATTAAATCAATAGAAGAAGAACAAGAACATAGAAAGAATAATCCTGCTTTAAGAGATGCTGCATCTGAATCGTTACCGAGAACTTTTCTTGAGGTTGCCAGACATAGATTGCCTGGAGCAACTTTTGATTCACTACTTCGAGAGGCTCTTGAAGCTTGTGCAGTTGATGAAAGTACTGAAGAAAATCAAGTTATTGATGAGCCTAAAGAAACTGTAAAAATTATGGATATACCCTCTTCCAACACTAATGCTTCACTTGTTGTTAGTATCGATTCAAGTGATGATTCCAAGAATGACTCTATTTGATTCAACACAAGAGTTAATAAGTATTAAAGGCCAAAATAATTCAAAAATTAACCTTACTTCAGAGAAAGATCCCATTTTATGTAATCATTGCAAAAGGACTGCATCAAATGGTGTTAGATGTTTAGGAATGTGTGTAGCAGATAATGATTATTAAAATAATTCAAATTCTTATATAAATAATATTATGAAAATAATTAATAAATCAACTACATTTTATTTATTAATGGATATCGGGTATTATTTAAAAAAAATAAAGAAAAGATTATTTCTCTACATATCAATAAGTAATTGAAAGTTTATACCCTTTATTTGAAATTGAAGTTCTTAGAAAACTTCATAATTAAATGCGTAAAAAAATTAAATAAGGCGGCACCCAGATTCGAACTGGGGATAAAGGATTTGCAATCCTCTGCCTTACCACTTGGCCATGCCGCCGAAAAAGATTCGATTGAGTCTTTTTATGATCTTAACAGTAAGGTGTCTCATTCTCTATTATTTATATGCAATGGTCATGGGGAAGATGTAATCGCATCGGAGATAATAAAAAGATTACTAAAAATTAAAAATAAAAATATTGAAGTTTTACCGTTAGTAGGAAATGGAGATGTATTTAATTCCATAAAATCAAACAATTTTCGTAAAATAGGATATTTAAAAGAGCTGCCTAGTGGAGGTTTTAGTAATCAAAGTCTGAAGGGATTTGTACTTGATTTGTTTGCAGGATTTTTAATCGATAATTTAAGAAATTTTCTACTTGTAAAACAGAAGTCAAAACATAACTGCCAAATTATCGCAGTAGGGGATTTCTTGCCGTTACTCTACGCTTGGAGTTCAGAATGCGACTTTAGTTTCATTGGAACTCCCAAAAGTGATCATACTTGGAGTAGTGGGCCAGGTTGGGATTTAAGCGATTTTTATCATAAGTTGAAAGGTTCTGAATGGGATCCATGGGAAATGTTTTTAATGAAATCTCCAAGATGTAAAAATTTAATTATGAGAGATAAAATTACAGCTAATAATTTGTATAAAAAAAATATTGATGCAAAATACTTGGGTAATCCAATGATGGATTTTATTAATGTAACAAACGATAAGATATCAAATATTATTTCTTTTAAAAGGATTATTTTATTAATTGGAAGTAGATACCCTGAAGCTCTTAAAAATCTTGGTAATTTTCTAAATTGTTTGCAAGATTTTGATTTATCAAAGGATTTGTTAATACTTTTGCCTTTGAGCACTAATGCGAATGTGATTCAAATTCAAAATTATTTAAATAAATATGGTTTTAAAAAACAGAGTAAAGTTAAATTTCTAATTGATGAAGATTCAGTATGGAAAAAGAAAGATCAATATGTAGTGATTGGAAAAGGTAAATTCAATTCATGGGCTAGTATGGCAGAAGTTGGCTTGTCTAATGCAGGAACTGCTACAGAGCAAATTGCTGGCCTTGGAATTCCATCTCTTTCTCTACCGGGACCTGGCCCACAATTTACTAAATCATTTGCAAAAAGGCAATCAAGATTATTAGGAGGTAGTGTTCTAGTTTGCAAGAACAAAAAAATTCTTTTAGAACGTTTAAGTTTACTTTTGAAAGGAAAAGTTGATAGGTTAGAACAAGCAAAAATTGGGAAAAAAAGAATGGGGGAACCCGGAGCAAGTAAGAAAATCGTAGATGCCATAAACCTTCATTTGTTATCTTAGTAAATGGCACTAGCTTATTAATTATTAATTCTTTTATGTATCCAATAAATGATCGGCAATATCTAAAAATTTGTGCAGAGATTGCAAAACTTATGAGTATAAGCTTATCTTCTGCTAAAAAGAAAGTAGAAATTCAAATTGCAAAAGAAGGCTCAAAAACTATTCAAGAAAAAATACAAGTTGCGCAAAATGTTTTAAAAATTTGTGAAAAAAATGATGGAGATAAATTAAGTTCTTCAAGAATACTTGATAAGCTTATGGAAACTCTTGATGGTGAAGATAATTTTTTAACTGAAGATTGATTCTTAATGTTCAAATATATTTGAGAATTTTAGTATGTCTAAATCAGCATATACAGAAACTGTTTCGAAACATTTTTGAGCTAATTCATATCTATTTTCTCTTTCTAAGATAACTTTTAATTTATGCATAGCTTCAATTAAATATCTAACATCATTTGCTGCATAATCTAATTGATCTTTTGTTAAATCTTCGTTGCTACCCCAATCACTACTTTGCGAGCTTTTGTCTAGTTCTATGCCTAACAATTCATTAATTAAATCCTTTAAACCGTGTTTATTTGTATAAGTTCTTGCCAACTTACTAGCAATTTTTGTACAAAAAATATTTTTTGTATTAATTTCAAGATTGCATTTTAGAGCTGCTACATCAAATCTCGCGTAGTGGAATATTTTAGTAATTTTTTTATCTTCAAGAAGTTTTTTTAAATGAGGTGAAGAAGATGTATTAAGTTCGATTTTTATACACGATGTTCTTTTAAATTCATTGCATATTTGTACTAAACAGAGTCTATCTCTTCCATGAATTAAACCCATTGCTTCAGTATCAATAGCTAGGTAGGATGATTTTTTATAAAAATTGTATAAATCTACTGTTAAATCGTTATAAAGAAGTTCAATATTTTTATTTTCAATAGTCATTGTTAATAAGTATTTAAAGAAATTTAAGGTTTAGAATATTACTTTAGATTTTATTTAATTAAGAATTTTTTTCTAATAGGAATATTTTACAGAATAATTCTAAAAAATTATAATATGATGTAACTTTAATTTTTATTCTCGAGTTACTAGAAAAAATTATTTAATGTCATATTCCTTAAATTCAACATTATTGCTGACAATTCTCTTGGCCATAGGATTATTTTTTTTTCTTAGGGCTTCTAGTAAAGATAGAACAACCATAGTTGAGATTTCATCTTCTCAGCAGCCAATTAAAGTTTTAAATGGTTTATGTGAATGGCTTAATTTGAGGGGATGGAAGCAAACAGGAGGAGATTATGAACAAAGAATTTTAATATTCAAAGGTCAAGTTGTTTCTAGTAAACTTTTAGCAATTTTTTTAGGTTTTCTTGGCGGTTTTGGTTCATGTGCTTTGGGATTAGTAATTATTCAAATATATCCTGAATTAGGTTGGTGGCCTATTCTTTTGGGATTGATTGGTGGACCTTTATCTGGAATTGTTTATTTTAAAAAATCCGCAAGAGAGGAGAAATTTGAATTGAGGTTGATCAACGAAAATGAAAATGATTCAACTATTATGAGACTAAGAGCCCATAGGGATGAATTAATCTCTTTAGAAAATGAACTCGGAGAAAAACTTCAATTGAAAAGTGACGGCTCTTTATTTAAAACACCTATTTAAGATAATTTAAATGTTTATTCGATAATTTTTAATCAAAAATATTATTCTCTATACAGAATTTCTCTAACTCTTTATCGTTTAACCAATCTTGGGGTTTTGTAAATATTGATGTGAGAAATTCCTCTCGAGAATTCTTTCTAGCTTTATATCCATATTCCCATCTAGCTAAAGGCGGTAAGGACATTAATATAGATTCAGTTCTGCCATTTGTTTGTAGCCCAAAAATTGTCCCTCTATCCCAAACTAAATTGAATTCGACATATCTACCTCTTCGATATAGCTGAAATTCTCTTTCCTTCGATGAATATGCTTGAGAATCTCTTTTTTCAATAATAGGCAAATATGAAGGGAGGAATGCCTGCCCACAGTTTTCCGCTAAAGATAATAAATCATCCCAATTTAAATTAGATCTGCCAATATTTTGTGAAGCTTTTGATGCTTCTCCATTTTGATTATTTCCTCTATAAATATTGCCTGAACCATCTTGATAATCATAAAAAATACCTCCTATGCCTCTAGATTCATTTCTATGCTTCAAGAAGAAATATTCATCACACCATGGTTTGAAAACTTTGTGCAAATCTTGATCAACTTTCTCACAAGCTTTTTTATGTTCATTATGAAAATTCCTTACATCAGAAAGATAAGGATAAAAAGGGGTTAAATCTGCACCTCCCCCAAACCACCAAACAGGACCAGCTTCGAAATATCGATAATTCAGATGCACTGTAGGAATGTAGGGATTCTTAGGATGCAAAACCATAGAAGTCCCCGTGGCAAACCATTCATGACCTTTTGCTTCGGGCCTTTGAGAGATTATAGATTGAGGTAATTCTTTTCCCTGTACTTCCGAGAAGTTAACACCTGCCTGCTCAAAAATAGAACCATTTTTCAATACTCTTGATCTTCCACCGCCACCTTCGTCTCTTAGCCAGGATTCCTCTGTAAATTTTCCTTTGCCATCTACATTTTCAAGTCCTGAACAAATTTTGTCTTGTAGATTTAATAAGAGATTTTTAGTTTTTTCTCTCGAGTTTTTAGGAGGTTCTTTCAACATGTATTTAGTAAATCTTGAAGAAAAAAATTTTTTTGGTTAATTATAAGTTTCTCTTTATAATTTCTCTTAGGGGGTCCTTATTGCCTATTATTTGATAGTTCGACATAGTTCTTAATCTTTTAAACAGTCGACTACCTTGTCAAAATATTTAAAAATTTAATGACCACAATAGAAGATGCGAATTTTGCTTTACAAAAAGTTCTAGATGCTGGATCAAAGAAAAATGTAATTGAATTAGCTTGGATTAAAAATGTAAGAGTAACTATACCGAGAGTAATCGTAACATTATCATTACCATCGTTTGCAAATTCCCAGAGAGATAGAATTGTACAAGAGGTTAGAGGCGTACTACTGGATTTTGAAGATATTGATGATGTTCAAATAGAAGTAGATAATAATCCTTCCAAAACAGAATCTCAAAATCAAAGTAATTCTCCTGAGTTGCAGAAGATTGATGGTATTCGGCATATCATAGCTGTTAGCAGTGGTAAAGGTGGAGTTGGGAAAAGTACCATTGCAGTTAATCTCGCTTGTTCTCTAGCTAAATTAGGCTTGAAAACTGGTTTGCTGGATGCGGATATATATGGACCTAATACTCCCTCAATGATGGGAGTTGCCGAACAGAATCCAAAGGTTACAGAAGGAAGTGGCAGTGATCAAAGGTTAATACCGATAAATAAATATGGAATTTCACTGGTATCAATGGGTTTCCTAATCGAAGAAGGTCAGCCAGTTATATGGAGAGGACCAATGCTTAATAGTATTATCAGACAATTTTTGTACCAAGTTGAATGGAATAATCTTGATTTTTTGGTTATTGATTTGCCTCCGGGAACAGGAGACGCTCAAATATCCCTTTCTCAATCTGTGCCTATTTCTGGAGCTATAGTTGTCACTACTCCTCAACAAGTATCTTTGCAAGATGCAAGGAGGGGATTGGCAATGTTTAAACAACTCGGAGTACCTTTACTGGGCATTGTAGAAAATATGTCAGTATTTATTCCGCCAGATATGCCAGGTAAAAAATATGAAATCTTTGGTAAAGGTGGTGGACAAACATTAGCTAGCGAAAATGACTTACCATTATTAGCGCAAATTCCAATTGAAATCCCTCTCGTTGATGATAGTAATAAAGGTATACCAATCTCAATAAGTCAGCCCAATAAAGAAAGCTCTGTAGTATTTGGTAATTTAGCTCAATTAATCAAGAACCAATTTGTTAATAATTATTGATGTTTAAGAGAATTTCTTCATTAAATAACAGAGGATTTTTACAAAAAAAAGACAACTTTAATAGAGGTTTTTTATTTTCTCCGCTACTTATTATTCCCCTATTTTTAGTTATTATTTCGGGTTTTTTGATAAAAAGTATTCAGGGTGATTTTTTAGTATCAAACTATCTAGCCCATATTTTAACTGGTTTTTTAGGTTATTTCTTAGCATTTTTTATTTCTTATATACCGTTACAGAGAATTAGAAAGTATGTGGTTCCATTTTATTTTTGTACTCTAATTTCCTTAATATTTATTTATTTTTTTGGGATTTCAGTTTCTGGAGCTCAAAGATGGATAAACTTGGGAATCTTTTCTTTTCAGCCTTCAGAGGTGGCTAAACTTAGTAGTGTATTAACTCTTGCTTTAGTACTCGACAAAAAAATAATCCTATCAATAAGAGATTTAGTATTGCCCTTATTAGTAGTAATTATTCCTTGGTTATTAATTTTCTTTCAGCCGGACTTAGGTACCTCTTTAGTTTTAATTGTTTTGACAGGTGTGATGCTCTATTGGTCTCAAATGCCCATAGAGTGGATTTTGATATTAGTGTTTTGTATTATCACATCAATACTATATCTAACCTTACCAACTCTTCTTATTTTCTGGATTCCAGCTATAGGATATCTTGGTTATAGATCTTCAAAAAAGAAAATTATTTCTTCTGCTCTCGCTATTTCTTTCCATTTATTAGTGGCAAAATTTACACCAATTTTGTGGCAATATGGCTTAAAAGAATATCAAAAAGATAGATTAGTTTTATTTTTAGATCCAAGTAGAGATCCATTAGGTGGCGGATATCATTTGATACAGAGTAAAATTGCAATTGGTTCTGGAGGATTATTTGGGACTGGTTTACTGCAAGGTAAGCTGACTAATTTGCAATTTATACCTGAACAACATACTGATTTTATATTCAGTGCTTTAGGGGAAGAATTAGGTTTTGTGGGGTGCGTTATAGTTTTATTTTTGTTCTTTTTTTTGATTAAAAAACTTATTAATACTGCAACAATTGCTAGGACTAACTATGAATCTCTAATTGTTATTGGAATAGCCTCAACTTTTTTATTTCAAATAATCATTAATTTATTTATGACTATTGGATTAGGACCAGTTACTGGAATTCCCCTTCCTTTTATGAGCTATGGTCGAACCTCATTGGTGACTAATTTTATATCTATTGGATTTGTTTTATCTATATTGAAACGTTCTAGATCACTAAGAAGTTGATGAAATCACAAATAACTATAAAAAAAATTCAAGACCTTTTGATTAAAGGAGTCCAGACTATACATGTAGATGATGATACATCCAGAAGAATGTGGTGGGCTTCTTTAGAAGTTATTCAAAAAGATTTTCTATCTCAGAATTATAAAGATGGGGGGATTTGGGTCGCCTCGCCTTTGCCAGCTTTTAATGAAAAAAAATTTTTAAATCAACTTCATGGATGGCTTTGGTCTCCTGAGGGGTTTCCATACTTTCAAAATGAGAATGCAGGTTTTTTACCAGTCAATAATTCAGATAAGATAAAAAAAGATTTCGATTTAGTTAGTAATTATAAAGTTTTAAATCTTAGTCAAGAAGATGGTTATGAACCTTTTTTGATGATAATCACCCCAAATTTTCAATGCATATTGTCAATTGTGGGAGAAAAGGACAAGAAAATTTTATTAATGAAGTGTGATGAAGAAAGTCTAAAACTTTCAATTGAATTAATGCATGAAAAATTAAATCAAGAAAATTATGAGGAAGGAGTAAAATTTCGTAATGCAATCAATAATTTAGGAAACCTTAATATCAATAATCAATTTGAAAAATTATTTTGGCCAATATTATCGGCAAAATTGGCAAACATAGGGCCAAATCATAATATTCAGAATTCTGTAAAAAATGATGAAAAAAATGTTCAAATAACTGAAGCAAAATTATTACGTGCCATATCTCATGAAGTAAGAACGCCTTTAGCAACAATAAGAACCCTCATAAGCTCTACTTTAAAAAAATATAAGATGGATGAGTCAATGAAAAATCGTTTAATTCAAATAGATAATGAATGTAATGAACAAATTGATAGGTTTGGTTTAATCTTCAATGCAGCAGAATTAGTGAGTAATGAAGTTCCGTCATTAAATAACCTGGCAAAAATTAATTTAGCTGAAATTTTTAAAAAACTTTCTCCTTTGTGGAATAAACAATTAAATAGACGAGGGATTTCTTTAAAGATTGATATTCCCAATCAACTTCCGCAAATTTTGAGTGATTCTGAAAAATTGGAATTGATGTTAAGTGGATTAATTGATAAAAATACTAGAGGATTAAAAGAAGGCAGTACATTAATTTTAGAATTAAGACCAGCTGGTCAAAAACTTAAACTTCAATTAAAAGTACAGAAATTAGAAAGTAATCAAAAAGAAATTCTTAAAAAAGATAATGGTTCTGATATTGGTCCTGTTTTAAATTGGAACCCTCAAACAGGTAGTTTACAACTTAGTCAAAATGCTACTCAAAAGTTGTTAGCTAGTTTAGGAGGGCATGTCACAAAAAGGCGTGACTCAGGTTTGACAGTATTTTTCCCGATTTCAGATTCAAAATAAATGAGAAATAAATTTGCCATATATTAAATAATGTAGAAAATTCCTTGTAAATTTTGAATTTTGCAAAATATGAATGCTAATTTCTTATTATAAATAACTCAAAATTAAGGATGACTGAAACTTTAGTTGGTCAATTTCCAAAGCATATAGGAAGTACTGGTGGTTTATTAAACTCAGCAGAAACGGAAGAAAAATATGCAATTGTTTGGAAAAGTTCAAAGGAACAAGCATTTGAATTGCCCACCGGTGGAGCAGCTATTATGCATGAAGGCGATAATTTAATGTACTTTGCAAGAAAAGAACAATGTCTTGCATTAGGAACACAATTAAGAGCCTTCAAGCCAAGAATTGAAGATTTTAAAATCTACCGAATTTTCCCAGGTGGCGATATTGAATTTTTACATCCAAAGGATGGTGTTTTCCCTGAAAAAGTAAATGAAGGCAGAGAGAAAGTAGGTCATAATCCTAGAAGAATAGGTGAGAATCCTAATCCAGCTGGTTTGAAATTTACAACTAAGAATACTTTTGATTAACTTCTTTAAAGTTGATATAAAAGAAGAAAATAATTATAATTTGGGCTGACTTTATTAATATGATCAGCTCACAGAAAAATAGTTTTTTAAAGGCTTACAAAGAAGGTAAAAATTTTATACCTATAGTAGAAACTTGGCCAGCTGATTTAGAAACTCCATTATCGACTTGGTTAAAATTATCTTCAAAAGATTCCCATGGTGTTTTTCTTGAATCTGTTGAAGGTGGGGAGAATTTGGGCAGGTGGAGTATTGTTGCTACTAAACCTCTTTGGGAAGCAGTTTGTTATGGAGAAGAAATAGTTAAAACTTGGAATAATGGCAAAACTGAAACACATAAAGGTGATCCTTTTGATATTTTAAAAAATTGGACAATGGAATATAAGTCAACCATGCTTGAAGAATTACCATCAATTGGACAGTTATATGGCTCTTGGGGTTATGAATTAATAAATCGAATAGAGCCAAGCGTTCCAATAAATGAAATACCAAAAAACAATATCCCTCAAGGTTCCTGGATGTTTTTTGATCAATTAGTTGTTTTTGATCAAATAAAAAGATGTATTACTGCAGTGGTTTATGCAGATACAACTTCTTCTAAAGACTCATCGATTGAAGAGTTGTATCTAAACTCAATATCTAAAATTCAGGAAACTAGAAATTTAATGAGAGTTCCTCTAAAAGAAAATGAGTTTTTAGATTGGAATGAAAATAATAATTTGAATTTAGATCTAGAAAGTAATTGGGAGAAAAAAGATTTTGAGGATGCAGTTCTCTCTGCAAAAGAATACATAAGAAAGGGCGATATCTTTCAAATAGTTATAAGTCAGAGATTCCAAACTCAAGTCAATAATGATCCCTTTAACTTATACAGAAGTTTGAGGATGGTTAATCCATCTCCATACATGTCATTTTTTGATTTCGGCTCATGGTATCTGATAGGTTCAAGTCCTGAAGTAATGGTTAAAGCTGAAAAAAATAAAAATAGTCAGATTGTCGCAAGCTTAAGACCAATAGCTGGCACGAGACCTAGAGGTATTGATAATCAACAAGACTTGGAATTAGAAAAGGAATTATTAAAGGATCCCAAAGAGATAGCTGAGCATGTAATGTTGATTGATCTTGGGAGAAATGATCTTGGAAGAGTTTGTGAAATTGGTACTGTCAAGGTCAAGGATTTAATGGTTATTGAGAAATATTCACATGTTATGCATATAGTCAGTCAAGTTGAGGGAATCTTAAAAAACAATGCTGATGTATGGGATTTGCTCAAAGCATCCTTTCCCGCTGGGACAGTAACTGGCGCTCCAAAAATAAGAGCTATGCAATTGATTAAGCATTTTGAAAAAGATGCTAGAGGACCTTATGCGGGTGTATATGGATCTATTGATATTAATGGTGCATTAAATACAGCAATTACGATAAGGACCATGATCGTTAAACCCTTAAGAGATGGGAAATATGATGTGTCAGTGCAAGCAGGAGCTGGAATAGTTGCTGATTCTTTTCCTGAAAATGAATATCAAGAGACGATAAATAAAGCAAAGGGGATACTTAAAGCATTAGCTTGTTTGGATAAATAAATGAGTCAAAATAATCTTTATAAGGGTTTTGAGGTGGAACTTTTCACGGGTTCTTTAAATTCTCATATTGGTGTTTCGGCTGAAATTGAGAAAAGATTTCCTGATTTTGTAAAAGAGCCAGATAACAGAAACGTTGAATATATAACAACACCTGAAAAAGACTACGATTCTTTATATGAGAAATTAATAACTCCAAGAAAAAAGTTAAGACGATGGCTAAACAAAAAAGAGTTAACAATAATTCCTTCATCCACTCTTTGTTTTAAACACGATATTCAATTTCAAAGATCTGATATTGACAATGTTTATCATCAATTTATTCAAGATAATTATGGAATATCTATTGCAACTTCAAGTGTTCATATAAATATAGGCATTGATGATTTAGATAAGCTTTTTACAGCTATTAGACTTATAAGATCTGAGGCGGCTCTATATCTATCTCTAAGTGCTAGTTCACCTTTTTTAAATAATAAAATTACGGATAATCATTCTCAGAGATGGATCCAGTTTCCTAAAACACCAATTAGAGTGCCTTTTTTTGTAAATCATAATTCTTATATCGATTGGATAGATGAAAATATATCTAATAAAAATATGCAAAATATTAGGCATTTTTGGTCTTCAATCCGACCAAATGGTCCCCAGAGACCTTTAATGCTTGATCGTTTGGAATTAAGAATTTGTGATTTTGTTCACGATATTAATCTGCTTTTAGGAATAACGGCCATGATAGAACTAAGAATTTTAAATCTTTTCGAAAATATTAATTCCTTAGATCCTTTGCGTGCCAGTATTTTTTCTATGGATGAATTATCAGAAATATGTGATCAAAATGAAATAAATGCTGCTAAAGATAGTCTTAATTCAGAGTTAATTCACTGGCAAGATGGCAAAAAAGTTATTTGTAGAGAATGGATTCAAAACTTATTATCAGATTTGTCATCCACAGCAGAAAATTATGGTATGAAACGTCTTTTAGATCCTATCTATAAAGTGCTTGAAGAAGGCAATCAATCTATGAAATGGATAAATCAATATGAAAAAGGTCTTTCTATTGAGCAGATAATGAAAATCTCTATCGAAGATATGATCAAGAGTGAAGACTATAATATTTGATTATTTGAATAAATATTTGATCTGAACATTTTCAATTGTGACATAATGATTATATGGAATCTTTTCGACAGATAAAAAATAATAATGTGGATCTGATAAGTAACAATGATCCACTCGATAAAAATCGTCTTTTAATTGAAGATCTCTGGGAATCTGTGCTCAGAGAAGAATGCCCAGATGATCAAGCAGAGAGATTGATACAGCTTAAAGAATTAAGTTATTCAAAACAAATTGATAGTGATAGTTCAAAAACTTTTAAAAATGAAATAGTTGATATCGTAAATTCTATGGATTTAGCCGAATCCATAGCTGCAGCCAGGGCGTTTTCATTATATTTTCAACTAGTGAATATTTTGGAACAAAGAGTTGAGGAAGATAGATATATTCAAAGCTTTACCAATAAGGATGTTCAAAAATCGCCCGATAATCTTGATCCTTTTGCCCCAGCATTGGCTAGGCAAAATGCTCCAGTAACTTTTAGAGAATTATTTTACAGGCTGAGAAAATTAAATGTACCACCAGGAAAATTAGAGGAGTTATTACAGGAAATGGATATTCGTTTAGTTTTTACTGCGCATCCGACGGAGATAGTAAGACATACGATTAGACATAAGCAAACAAGAGTAGCAAATTTGTTAAAAAAAATACAGATTGAGCAATTTCTGACAAAAGAAGAAAAAATTTCTTTAAAAACCCAATTAAAAGAGGAAGTAAGACTTTGGTGGAGAACAGATGAATTGCATCAATTTAAACCTTCAGTTTTAGATGAAGTTGATTATGCCTTGCATTATTTTCAGCAAGTTTTATTTAATGCGATGCCTCAATTGAGAGGCAGGATCACTGAAGCACTTAACGAAAATTATCCAGATGTTCAGTTGCCCCCAGAATCTTTTTGTAACTTCGGTTCTTGGGTAGGCTCTGATAGGGATGGTAATCCATCAGTAACTCCGGAGATAACATGGGGGACTGCTTGCTACCAAAGGCAGTTGATGTTGGAAAGATATATTCTTGCGACGTCTAATCTTAGAGATCAATTAAGTGTGTCGATGCAATGGAGTCAAGTAAGTTCTTCCTTATTAGAATCACTCGAAACTGACAGGGTTAAGTTTCCTGAAATATATGAAGCTAGAGCTACAAGGTATAGATCAGAACCCTACAGATTAAAATTAAGTTATATTTTAGAGAAATTAAGGTTAACACAAGAAAGAAATAATTTATTAGCTGATAGTGGGTGGAAATTTGACTTGGAGGGAGAAATTGATAACAAAAATATAGATAAACTTGAAAATTTATATTACAAGTCAGTAAACGAATTTACATATGATCTAGAGCTAATTAAAAATAGCTTAATTAGTACCGATTTAACGTGTGAGTCTGTGAACAACTTACTTACTCAGGTTCATATTTTTGGATTTTCTTTAGCAAGTTTAGATATTCGTCAAGAGAGTACAAGGCATAGTGACGCTATTCAAGAGCTTACAAATTATCTTGATTTATCTGTTCAATATGACCAAATGTCTGAGGAAGAGAAAATTAAATGGCTTATAGACGAATTAAATACAAAAAGGCCTTTAATTCCAGCTGACGTTAATTGGACAAAAACTACAGAAGAAACTTTTTCAGTTTTTAAAATGGTTAAGAGACTACAGCAAGAATTTGGAAGTCGCATTTGTCATTCTTATGTAATTTCAATGAGTCATAGTGCATCTGATTTGCTTGAAGTTCTCTTACTGGCAAAAGAAATGGGACTTCTTGATCAAAATTCAAAAAAGTCAAAATTATTAGTTGTTCCTCTTTTTGAAACTGTGGAAGACCTTAAAAGGGCTCCAGAAGTAATGGAAAAGTTGTTTAAATTAGATTTCTATAAATCATTATTGCCAAAAGTAGGAGAGTCTTTTAAACCTCTGCAAGAATTAATGCTTGGATATTCTGATAGTAATAAAGATTCAGGATTTGTTTCTAGTAATTGGGAAATTCATAGAGCCCAAATAGCTCTTCAAAATCTCTCAAGCAGAAATAACATATTGCTAAGACTTTTTCATGGAAGAGGAGGTTCTGTTGGGAGAGGAGGAGGACCAGCCTATCAGGCAATATTAGCTCAACCAAGCGGCACTTTAAAAGGAAGAATAAAAATAACAGAACAAGGTGAAGTTTTAGCTTCTAAATATAGTCTTCCCGAACTGGCTTTGTACAATCTTGAGACTGTAACTACAGCGGTAATTCAAAATAGTTTGGTAAATAATAGACTTGACGCTACTCCAGAATGGAATCAATTAATGTCTAGGCTGGCAGAAACATCAAGATCTCATTACAGAAAATTAGTGCATGAGAATCCTGATTTGTTAAATTTCTTTCAAGAGGTCACTCCAATAGAAGAAATAAGTAAATTACAGATATCTAGTAGGCCTGCTAGAAGAAAAAAAGGTGCAAAAGATTTGTCAAGTTTAAGAGCTATACCATGGGTATTTGGCTGGACACAAAGTAGATTTCTTTTGCCAAGTTGGTTTGGAGTAGGCACTGCATTGTCATCTGAATTAAATTCAGATCCACAACAAATTGAACTATTAAGAGTTCTGCATCAAAGATGGCCATTTTTCAGAATGCTTATATCTAAGGTGGAAATGACATTATCGAAGGTGGATCTGGAAGTTGCTAGATATTATGTTGATACTCTTGGCAGCAAAGAAAATAAAGATTCTTTTGATAATATTTTTGAAGTTATTTCTAAAGAATATAATCTTACAAAATCTTTAATTCTTGAAATTACTGGAAAAAAAAATCTCCTTGAATCAGATAGAGACTTAAAATCATCAGTAAGTTTGAGAAATAAGACGATTATTCCGTTGGGATTTTTGCAGGTTTCACTTTTAAGAAGACTTAGAGATCAAACAAGACAACCACCAATTAGTGAATTTTTTATTGAGAAAGATGAATCTAAAAGAGCTTACAGTAGAAGTGAACTTTTGAGGGGAGCACTCTTAACTATTAATGGGATAGCAGCTGGTATGAGAAATACAGGTTGAAAAATTGCAATACTTCTCTAAAAAAAAACTTATTCTTCCAGAAGGTTATTTTGTTAACTCTTCGCAAATTCCATTAGCAAAAGAAGTTAATAAACTTCTAGCAAATTGTGGTTGTGATACATTCCCAATAAAAACTTTTTCTGAAGCCATAAAGAATAGTAATTTCTTTTTCACAATACAGAATGAATTGAAAAATAGACTATATGGCTTTGTAAGGGTTACATCCGACAGAGGATTGAATGCTAATTTATGGAATCTAAGCGCAGCATCAGGTATTAATCAGCAACTTTATTATTCGATATTGCTTCAAGTAACTCTTGAGAAAATAAATCGAGAAATGCCAGGGTGTAGTATTTCTGTCCAGGCGCCAGTTTCTTCATTTAAAAGTTTAGAAGAAAGTGGATTCATACTAGATCCAAATGGAATAAGAGTAATGGGATATAAACTTTAAATTCATGTTACGAGCATGGAGGGATTCGAACCCACGACTCTCAGAACCGGAATCTGATGCTCTATCCAACTGAGCTACATGCCCTTTAATTTTTCAATTTCTTTAAAGAAAATCTAAATATCTTAAACTTAGCTAATTTAACTAGTGAATGCATAAAAAAAATTTTTTTAAATAAATTAAAAATTAAAAATTTTCGAAACCATAAAAGTTTTGAAATTGACCTTGAAGAGCAAAGAACAATTGTTCTTGGTTGTAATGGGATTGGCAAGTCAAATTTGCTTGAATCTGTTGAATTCTTAAGTCAATTAAAATCCAATAGAGCATTAAGTGATAAAGATTTAATAGAAAATGATAGTGATATGGCTGCAGTGATAGGACAAATAGATTTTAAAGATGATTTAAAGTTAAATTTATTCCGAAAAGGCCCTAAAAAAATTTATGTCAATGAATCGATTTTGAAAAAGCAGAGTGAAATAAAGAATTACATTAGGAGCGTATGTTTCTGTTCTCAAGATATAGATATTGTAAGAAGTGAACCAAGTTATCGAAGAACATGGATTGATAAAGTCGTATCTCAGCTTGAACCAGTATATTTTGATCTGATAAGTAGGTTTAATAGGCTTTTAAAGCAAAGAAGTCATTATTGGCGTTCAGAAAGTTTCTTGAAACCCCAATCCTCTGATATTGTTGAAAGCTTTGATATTCAAATGTCAATAATAAGTACAAGAATTTTTAGGCGCAGAAGAAGGGCTCTATTAAAAATAAAACCATATGTTGAATATTGGCATAATCATTTAAGTAAATCTAAAGAGCAAGTAGACATAAATTATCTTTCGGGGATACAAAATATAACTCCAGAAGAAGAAGAAGAAGAAGTTATTAGTAAAAAAATAGCAGAACAACTCTTGAATCAGCGTTCAATAGAAGCATTGACTGGTAAATGTAATTTTGGTCCTCATCGTGATGATGTTGAGTTTTTAATCAATAATGTTTCAGTCAGAAAATATGGCTCATCAGGACAGCAAAGGACTTTTATCTTGGCTTTAAAGATGGCTGAACTAGATTTATTAACTAAAACATTAAATGTCCCTCCAATACTTATATTGGATGATGTCTTGGCGGAATTAGATTTAACCAGGCAAAATTTGTTATTGAATTCTGTTGGCAAAGATAGTCAATGTTTTATAAGTGCGACACATTTAGATAAATTTAATCAGTCTTTCTTAGGCTCATCACAAAAGATTCACTTATAATTTCAATAAGGTATGGTTTTTAGCTAATCTTAAATTTATATAAATTTCTTATATGGAAATCTACAAAAAAAGTCAAATTTTAAGTTCTTTTAGTGATGAGCAAAAATTAAGTCATCAAAGTAAACACCTTTTGTTGGAACTTTATAGATGTGATTGCGAAAAATTAAATGACGAATCCTTTTTGCGCTGTATTTTAAACAGGGCTGCGAAATTGGCAAATGCAACAGTTCTGAATTTGATAAGTAATAAATTTGAGCCTCAGGGGGTTACCGCAATTGCATTACTGGCAGAATCTCATATTTCAATACATACTTGGCCTGAATCTAATTATTCTGCAGTAGATATTTTTACATGTGGTCAAAATATGATGCCTGAACTAGCTAGTCAATATTTAATTGAATCTTTAATAGCTAAAGAACATACCTTGCGTGTTATTGAGCGAAATCCACCTCTAGCAGTAACTAAACAGATCAGAACAGCTGTTTAATGTAATTTCACCTATTTAATTTTCCGCTTATTAGTCCTTCAAGATCTAAGCTTGTGCAATTAAATCCTAAATCAGAAAAATGTTTAACTAACTCACTAAAATTATAGTTTTCAAAAAAATGCTTTAATTCATTTTGGGGAATTTCTATTCTTGCAGTTGAGCCTTGGCATCGAACTCTAACTTCGGATAAGCCACCTTCTTTAAGGAATTCTTCTGCTTTCTCAACCATTTTTAGCCGCTCACTAGTTATTTCATGGCCATAAGGAAATCTTGATGATAAGCAAGGTTGAGCAGGTTTATCCCACCATGGAAAACCTAATGCTTTTGATATATCCCTTATGTCTTGTTTAGAAAATTTAAATTTTGCAAGGGGAGAGATAACTCCTGCTTGTTTTGAGGCTTGTATACCTGGTCTGTAATCTTTAAGATCATCAAGATTGACGCCATCTAAAACAATATTGTAATTAAATTTTTTAGAGAGGTAGGTTGTATGTTTGTGGAGCTCTTTTTTGCATGCAAAGCACCTATCCTTAGGATTTTTACTGTAACTTGATTGGTCTAATTCTGATGTTTTAATTTCTAAATGCTTTACTCCAATCCATTTTGCTTGACTTCTTGCTTCTTCGCGAAGAGTATCGGCTAACGCAGGAGAAATACCAGTTATTGCTATTGCTTTGTTACCTAATTGTTCGAATGCTAATGATGCTACTAATGTACTGTCAACTCCTCCGGAATAAGCAATGCAAACACTTTCAAGATTCTTAATGTAACTTCTAATTGTATAAAGCTTTTCACTTTGTTCATCAGAGAGAATTTCTAGTTGATTGAACATGTTAATTACTTTAAAATTGAAATTAAATATAAATAGGTTGAATTTATTATTAAGTCTTTAATAATATTATTATTTATATATTAGATTAAATCTATTAATTTTGTTCAATTGGCAAATACGAGTAGAAATAGAGGAATAGGAATTGTCACAGCAAGTGACAGTCAAGAGAGATCAAAAGGTCAATTACATATTTATGATGGAGAGGGTAAGGGAAAAAGTCAGGCTGCTTTGGGAGTAGTTCTAAGGACAATAGGATTAGGAATATGCGAAAAAAGACAGTCAAGAGTTTTACTCCTAAGATTTTTAAAAGGTCCTGAGAGACCATATGACGAGGATGCAGCTATAGAGGCTTTGCAAAGAGGCTTCCCACATTTAATTGACCATGTTAGAACAGGAAGATCTGAATTCTTTACTGCTGACCAAGTGACAAAGTTTGACATTGGAGAGGCTGAGAGAGGTTGGAATATTGCTAAAGGAGCAATTGCTAGTTCTCTGTATTCTGTGGTTGTTCTAGATGAGTTAAACCCAGTTCTTGATTTAGGAATGCTTGATATCAATGAAGTAGTTGACTCTCTTCAAAAGCGTCCAGATGGATTAGAAATAATTATTACCGGAAGGGCAGCCCCTTCCACTTTGGTAAGAATATCTCAACTCCATTCAGAAATGAGGCCGCGTTTGACAGGAGACTTATCAACACCAACAAGACAAAGTAGTTCTAGTGGTGGAATTGAGATTTATACAGGTGAAGGAAAGGGTAAATCCACAAGTGCACTTGGTAAGGCTCTTCAAGCTATTGGTAAAGGAATATCTCAAGATAAAAGTCATAGAGTTTTAATATTACAGTGGTTAAAAGGTGGAAATGGTTATACCGAAGATGCTGCCATAGAAGCTTTGAGAGAGAGTTACCCCCATTTAGTAGATCATTTGCGATCAGGCAGAGATGCCATCGTATGGAGAGGTCAGCAACAACCAATTGATTATGTTGAGGCTGAGAGAGCATGGGAAATTGCTAAAGCTGCTATTTTATCTGGTTTGTACAAAACAATTATTTTAGATGAATTGAATCCAACTGTTGATTTGGAGCTACTACCTATGGAATCAATACATCAAACGCTCTTAAAAAAACCAGCAGATACAGAAGTTGTCATTACTGGGAGATGTAAAAATGAACCTTCATACTTTGAACTTGCAGATGTCTATTCTGAAATGGTTTGTCATAAGCATTATGCAAATGTTGGAGTTGATTTGAAACGAGGTGTAGATTACTAAATATTCTTATATTATTAATCGCACAATATTTTTTTTACCTTTTCAATGCCGCCTTCAATAGATCTTGACTGAATTTTATATTTAGATAAGAGTCTTGACGCTTTTGCAGAACGTTTCCCGGATTTACATATAGTGAAAACCTCTTTACTTAAACTTTCTTTTTGAATAAATTTTAAGTCATAATCTTGGTTCAAATGACTTAAGGGAATTGATACAGATCCCTTTATTGCAGATGTAGAAAATTCTTCATTTTCTCTAACATCAATTAAAAGAATTTTGTCGGGTTTTGCTTTGTATAAACTATTAAAGTCATAAGGATTAATACTATTTAATTCATTATTTTTCTCACAAAATTCATCGATATTATAAAAACCCTCAAACTGAGATAGATTTTTTATTTGTTTATTTAGCTGATCACTTTTTAGATGTAATTTTTTCATATTCATATTCAATAGATCAAAAATTAAAATCTTCCCATCTAAAATTTCACCTTTTTTCAAAATGATTTTGATTATTTCATTAACTTGAAGAATTCCTATTAAACCTGTTGAAACTCCTACAACCCCATATTCTGCACAACTAGGGGCAGCATTTTTTGAAGGTGATTCTGGAAGTAAGTCTCTTAAATTAGGACTATTTTTATATAAATTGAAAACACTCACTTGCCCTTCAAAGCCTTGTACACTTCCGAAAACTAGGGGTTTATTTAATATAAGGCATGAATCATTTATTAAATATCTTGTGCCAAAGTTATCAGAGCAATCACAAATAACATCAAACTCCTTTATTACTTCGAGAGCATTTTTAGGATTAATTCTCTCTGAAAAGGTTAATAGTTCACAATTAGGATTAAATTTTTTAATTCTTTCTTTTGCAGAATCAATTTTAAGATTGCCAATAGTATTTGTATCATGAATAATCTGTCTCTGGAGATTAGACTTTTCAACTTGATCGTTATCAACTATTCCAATTCTCCCAATTCCTGTTGCGGCTAGATAAAGCAAAACGGAAGATCCAAGCCCACCTGCTCCAATGCATAATACTGAGCTGTTTTTAAGATCTAGTTGACCCTCATAACCTATCTCTTTAAGTGTTAAATGTTTTTGATATCTTTCTTCTTCATCAGAGTTTAAGAAATTAAATTTGATATCTTTAGACATATCGATCTTTTAATTTTTGCGAGTTAAACTATGAAATATAATAATGAAAATAATAATTTTAGCCTTTTAAATTTTTTTATTACTTTAATTTATTAATGTTTTTGTTATAACAAGACGATAATGTGAAGTTTTTATAAATCAATTTTAAGTTTAAATATCTTCAGAAACTATATATACAAACGCCTCTAAAAAAATACAAAATGTTTCGGTTCGGAATTTTGCACAACAAAAAGGTAGTCAACAGACGTTTTTTCCGATACTGTCTGGTTCATATATTAAGTTTACTGAATTCATGAGTGATAACACTCCAGAGTCAAACCAAGATTCCGGCTCAGAAACCAAAAGCTTATCAGAGAAGTACTCTGATGTAATGGGAAAAGTCAACGAAACTCTCGGTAATGTTGATTGGACTCAAATGGGTAAGTATGGCAAGGCGGCTGGCATAATTGCTGTTGTCGTAATAGCTCAGATAATAATTAAAGTTGTCATTGACACGATAAACTTTTTCCCAATTCTCCCTGGTTTATTAGAACTTCTAGGCGTAATTGTTGTCGGTCAATGGAGCTGGCAAAATCTTCGTACCAGTGAAAATCGTGAAGCTGTTTTAGATAAGGTGCAAAATCTTAAAAAGACATACTTAGGGTAGTTAAAGATTACATATTTAGTATTGCTTTTATGTAATCTTTAACTTGATTTAAGTACGCTCCTCCAAACATATTGGCATGATTCAATATGTGATAAAAATTATAAATAATAATTCTTTTTTCAAATCCGTTTTTTATTGGAAAAATTCTATGATATTCTTCATAAAATTCTTTTCTAAAACCTCCAAATAGTTTTGTCATAGCTATATCTACTTCATTATCTGCCCACCAAGATGCCGGGTCAAATATAACCCCCTTTCCATTTTTGTTCATTCCTGCATTACCTGACCATAAATCACCATGAACTAGAGCATTTAATGGTTTATGATTCAGCAATTCTGATTTAATTTTTTCTTTAACTTTATTTATAATTTCTTTATCTAAATTTGTCGTTTTAAGAATTAATAATTGAGGCATTATCCTTAAGTTTAAAAAACAATCTATCCAATTATTTTCCCAGCCTTTTTTCTGATCTGTTGTTCCAATGAAACCTTCAACTGGATAGCCAAACATATTGGGATTATAT